>NZ_LAJC01000014.1 GCF_000981225.1 Allosalinactinospora lopnorensis | reverse complement strand
CGGCCGATGAGCGGGCGCAGCCGGCGGCACCCGACCACGCGGCGCGCACTGAGGCGGGCGCGCCCGGAACCGATGACCGCCACCTGGTCCGCCGCCGATTGGTGGAGGACCCCGTGGTGCCGAGGTCCGAGCTGTCGGCCGAGCAGTGGGACTGGCTGCGCACCCACCTGCGCGGTGAGGCCGACCTGCTGGAGGATCTCACCGGTATGCGGCTGGAGGCGCGCGCGGAGGGCGTCCTCGCCGTGGATCCCGAGGGGTACCTCACCGATCACCTGTTCCCCGGGCACGGCACCACCGCCCGGATCGCCCTGCTGACGATGGCGGAGCTGCTCGCTCCCGGAGCCGGCGAGGAGAACGAACAGGCGGCGGTGGCCGGGTGGATCCCGGTCGGCCTCGACCGGCTCGGTGACGTCGCGGCCGGGATCGTGGAGCGCTACCCGCGCGCCTGGTCCAAGGAGGCCGTACAGGGAGTGGAACCCGGATCGTCGTCCCCCTCCACTACCGTCGGAGGGGACGCACCGCGCCGCAGGCTCGCCCGCGCCGTCGCCCAGGCGCTCGCACACGCGGGACTGGCCCGGCTGGGCGGCGACCTGGTGGAGATCAGCCTGCGGCGGCCCGTTACCGCCCGAGGCCCAACACACCGGGTGAGGAGGAGGATCCCGCCGACGGCCGCTCCGTAGCGGCCGAGCCCGGCGAGGGCCAGCAGTCCCTCTTCACCCGCTGACTACGGCCGGATCCCATCCTTTTGACGACCGAGTGAGGACGCACACGTGGACAGCAAAGCCGACCCGCGGGGGCGCTGGCGCCTGCACCGTGGCGGCGTGGTCAACATCTGGCAGTACCGCGACGAAGAGTTCGACCTCTCCGGCGGCCGGGTGATCTTCAAGGGGACCAACGGCTCCGGCAAGTCGCGCACCCTGGAACTGCTGCTGCCTCTGTGTCTGGACGGCGACCTGCGCAACATGGGGTGCAAGGGCTTCGACACCGTCAGCATGAGCCGGCTCATGCTCGACGACTACAGCGAGGGCACGGTCCGGCTCGGCTACGCCTGGGTCGAGCTGCGCCGGGTCCTCGCCGACGGCTCCGAGGACTTCTGCACCGCCGGTATCGGGGTGAAAGCCAGCGCCTCCAGCCGGCAGATCAGCGACTCCTGGCGGTTCGTCACCCCTTTGCGGGTGAACAAGGACTTCGCGCTCATGGAGCAGGACCGCCCGATCACGGCGTCGCGGCTGCGCGAGCACATCGGCGAGAACGCCGTCGTCGGCGCGCAGGAGGCGTTCCGGCAGCGCATCGCCGAGGTCGTCTACGGCATCACCGGCGGCAACCGCTACACCGACCTGCTGCACCTGCAGCGGACCCTGCGCAACCCCGACATCGGGCTGAAGGTGCTGCAGGGCCAGCTGGAGCAGCTCCTCTCCGACGCGCTCCCACCGGTCGACCCCGATGTCATCGCCCGCACCGCGACAGGCCTGGATAACCTCGAAGGGGTACGGCGCAACGTCGCCCGGCTGCGCCAGGCGGACGCCGCGCTGCAGGAGTTCCTGGCCGGCTACCGGGACTACGCGCGCGGGGTTCTCACCGATCGCGCGGCCCGGCTGGAGAAGGCCGAGAAGGAACTGCGGCGCACCCGCGGCGCGAAGGAGAAGCGGACCAAGGAGCGGGACGGGGCCGGGGCGGACCACCGGCGGGCCAAGCGGGCCCGCGGCGCTGTGATCGAGCGGCTGGAACAGGCGCAGACCGATCTGGACGCCCTCAAGGCATCCCCCGCTTACAGCGCGCTCGGCGATCTGGAGGACAAGGAGGCGACCGTTGCCTCCCGGCGGCTGCACGTCGAAGCGGCCCTGCGGACCGCCGCCGACCTGCGTGCCGCCGAGGAGCAGTCCGTCAGTGCCATCGAGCGCGCCGCGGCGCTGGCCGCCCGGCTGGGCGAGACCACCGCGGCGAGCGCGGCCGAGGCCCGCGAAGCCCTTTCGGCGGTCGGCCTGCGCTCGGCCCTCGACGCGCCGCCCTCCTTGGTTCCCGGCCTGGACCGGCGCGAGTCGGCCGCGCACGTGCTGCTGTCCGCCGAGCCCGACGCGCGCCCGGAAGAGCTTCGCCGCGTGTCCGCGCCCGCCATCGATGTCACCGCGCTCCAGCGGACCGCCGAGGAGGCGGCCGAAAGCGTCCACGCGGCCGCGCAGGCCGCCGGAGAACGGGCTCCACTGCTGAACGGGCTGCACGCGGAGGCCGAGCGGCTGGCCGAGGCCGGCGGCGACGTCGAGCGCCTGGGGGAACGCGCCGCGCAGGCCGCCGAGGACGCCGCCGATGCCGAGCAGCGGGCCCGCGAGAGCAGGGACCGCCTGGCCGGACTCGTCCGGCAGTGGGCCGGGGCGGTGCGGGACTGGCGCGACGAGGCGCTGCCGCAGGACGACCGCCCCGACCCCTCCGAGCTGCCGCCGGTACCGGACTTTGACGACGTGCTGGCGGCACCCGACTCGTTCCGCGAGGCGCACCGCGAGGCGCGCTCGGCGCTGAAGCCCCGGATGCGCGACGTCCAGCACGCGGTGATCGCAACGGAGCAGCGGCTGGCGGAGGCGACCGACGAACGGGCCCGGATCGATTCCGAACTGTCCCGGCTGCGAGAGTCCGCCGAGGTGGGCCTGCGCGCCCCTGCGCTCAGCACCGCCGTGCGCGACAGCGGGGCCGGAGCACCCTTCTTCCGCCTGGTGGACTTCGGTCCCGGCCTGAGCGACGCCGAACGCGCGGGGCTGGAAGCGGCGCTGCGCGCGAGCGGTCTGCTCAATGCCTGGGTGCGCCCCGACGGCGGTATCGACACCGAGGGCGACGACACCTGGGCCGTTCCGCGCGCCCCCGTCGACGGTCCGTCGCTCGCCGATGTGCTGGCACCCGGCCATGATGACGAGGCGCCCGATGTCGTCGCCCCGGACGTCGTCGGGGCACTGCTGCGTTCCGTCCCGTTGCTCGGCGACGGCGATGCCGCCGGCCCGGGCTCGGGCGCCTTCGCCGTGGGCTGCGACGGGCGGTGGAACGCCGGACCGCTGCACGGGCGGCACAGCAAGGACAGGGCCGAGCGCATCGGCGCGGGCGCGCGGGAGCAGGCGCGGCGCGGCCGTATCGGCGAACTGGAGCAGGCGCTGGCGGAGGTGGCCGGACGCGAGACAGGGGTGCGGGAGTCCCTGGAGGCGGCGCAGGCTCTCGAACAGGCATGGAACCTGTGCCTGGACTCCTTCCCGGACATCTCCGAGGTACTGAGCGGCCACGCGGAGGACCGGGCGCGGCGCTCGGCGGCCCAGCGCGCGGCCGCGGAGGCCGAGGCCGCCGAGGCCGCGCACGCACGCGCACGCGCCAGGCTCGGCTCCGAACGGGCCGGGCACCGGCGGTCCTGCGGCGAGCTCGGCGTGGCCGACAGCGGGAGCGTGCACGCCTTCGGGAACTCCGCGACCGGTCGCGGGAGGCAGCGGCCACATTGGAGCGCCTCGCCGCCCTCCTCGACCGGGACTACCCCGAGGCGCTGCGCTCGGTCGCGGCCTCCCAGGCCGACCACGAGCGCACCGTGGCCAGCCGGGAGAAGGCCGAGGCCGACGCCGAACAGGCGCACCGGGCCTACGTCGAGGCGCACTCCGGGCTGGCGACGCTGCGCTCCGCCCTGGGCCGGGACGCCGAAGAGGTCAGCGAGCAGGTGCGCGCGCTGAACGAGGAACGCCGGCGGCTACGCGAGCAGGCGCCCAGGGCCCAGGCGGAGGTCGAGAGCCGGGTGAAGGCCGTGGCCGAGGCCGAGGGCCGGCTGGAACGGGCGGAGAAGGAGGTGGCCGAGGCCGAGGGCAGGGTCGCCGACGCCGAGGACTCGCTCACCGACACCGCCGACGTTCCCGGTGTCTGGGAGGCGGTCACCGGACTGGTCGACCCGCCGTTCGAGCGCGCGGAACTGCGGGCCGCTCTGACCGAGGCACTCGAGGCCGCGGAGAGCCCGGGGGACCCATCGGCCCTGGAACGCGCCCTCATCGGCCGGATCCAGGCGCTGCAGACAGCGCTGGCCGGCACGCACGATGTGCAGGCCGACCGGACGCAGCAGATCCTCACGGTGGTCGTGAGCGACGAGTCGGGCACCGCACCGGTGGCCTCCACCGCGCGGCACACCGCCGCACGGCTGGCCGAGGCCGAGGGGAACCTGAGCTCCCGAGAGGAAAGGATCTTCGAGGAGTACCTGCTCGGCGACGTCGCGGAGGAGCTGCACCGCCAGATCCGGTCGGCCGAGGCGCTGACCCGGCGGATGAACACGGTGCTGGAGAACGCCCAGTCCAGCCAGGGTGTACGGGTGGAGCTCTCCTGGGAGCCCGCACCACACCTGGACCCCGCTGAGCGCTCGGCGTTCGCGCTGGCCAAAAAATCCGTCGGGCGGCGCACGCCGGAGGAGAACGACCGGCTGCAGCGCATCCTGATGGACCGCATCCGCGCCACGCGCGCCCAGGGCCGCAGCAGCGGCTACGCGGAGGTGCTGGCCGCGGCGCTGGATTACCGGCAGTGGTACACCTACCGAGTGCGCGTGCACGACACCGGCCCCGACGGCCGCCCGCGCGACCGCCGGATCCGCCAGCTCTCCTCGGGGGAGACGCGGCTGGTGTCGTATGTGACCCTGTTCGCCGCCAGCGCGGCCTTCTACGACGCCCTGCAGAGCGAGATCGACGGCCCGCTGCGCATGGTGCTGCTGGACGAGGCCTTCGAACGGCTCGACGATCCCACGATCGCCCGCCTGCTGGAACTTCTCGTCGACCTGGACATGGACTGGGCCATCACGTGGCCGTCCGGCTACGGGGTCTCGCCGAAGATCGACCGCATGCACATCTACGACGTCCTCAAGCGCAAGGCACGTGGGGCGTCGCCTGCGCCCGGACCACGTGGACCGGCAGCGGGTTCGAGGCGGCGGTATGACGTCGTGCGAGCCGAGTCCCGGATCGGGGATCCGCCCCGCTGCTTTGCCGTCCGGAGACCGGGCATGAGTACCGGTGACATGGGTAGCGGCGGGGTATTCCCGAAGCAGGCTGTCGCGAGGCCTACACCGGCTCGGCCGCTCGGCTGCTGATAGCTTCTTACCAGCGAGCAATTCGCTCACAACCAGCATACGAACGCGTCAGAGGAAAGGTGCGTACATGTCCGCGCCATATTCGCTTCCCGACCTGCCGTACGACTACTCGGCGCTTGAACCGTGGATCTCCGGTCAGATCATGGAGCTGCACCACGACAAGCACCATGCCACGTATGTCAAGGGCGCCAACGACGCTTTGGAGCAGATGGCCGCGGCCCGCGATAAGGGCGAGCTGGGCACCGTCAACCTGCTCCAGAAGAACCTGGCGTTCAACCTGGCCGGGCACGTCAACCACACCGTCTTCTGGCCGAACCTCTCCCCTGACGGCGGCGACAAGCCCGAAGGGGAGCTGGGGGCAGCGATCGACGACCAGTTCGGCTCCTTCGACGCCTTCCGTGCGCACTTCAGCGCCGTCGCGACCGGCGTCCAGGGCTCCGGCTGGGCCATCCTGGCCTGGGACATCCTCGGCCAGAGGCTGATCATCGAGCAGCTCTACGACCACCAGGGCAACCTGGCCGCGGGCTCCTACCCGCTGCTCATGCTCGACATGTGGGAGCACGCCTTCTACCTGCAGTACAAGAACGTCAAGGCGGACTACGTCAAGGCGTTCTGGAACGTCGTCAACTGGGCCGACGTACAGCGCCGCTTCAACGACGCCCGCAAGGTCCAGCTCGGCTGAGGTTCGGCTGACCACGGTTACGGGGCGGCGCCGGTGGGCGCCGCCCTTCGCTGTCGACGGGGGTCACCCCAGGGCCGCGACCGCGTCGATCGGGGACGACACCACGGGGTGTCCGGTGGCCTCCAGACGCGTCCGGCTCATCAGACCGCTCGCGACGAGAATCACGTGTGCCCCCGCCTCGCGCGCGGCCCAGGCGTCGTCGTCGACGTCGCCGATGAGCACCGCTGTGGCCGGATCGATGTCCTGTTCGGCGAGATGCGTCACCAGGTGCTTGGCCTTGGAGTCGTCCACGCTGCCGACCCGGCGGCCGTCGATGCGGGTGAAGTGGTGGGTCAGGCCCCGCTCCGAGACCAGCGGTATGAGATGCCCGTGCGAGGCCATCGACAGCAACGACTGCGTCCCCCCGGCCGAACTCCACTCGTGCAGCACGTCGGGCACGCCCGTCGCCAGCCGGCAGGAAGGCAGCGCCGCACTGTAGCCGCGCTCGTAGGTCTCGTTCACCCGCTTCCACTCCCCGTCGTCGAAGCGCCTCCCCAGCAGCTCCTCATAGCAGGGCATGAGCGGCCGCTGAAAGACCGAACGCCAGTAGTCGAGCTCGATGGGAGGGCGCCCGAACTGCGCGCAGATGCGGTTGACCGCCATGATGTTCGCATGGTTGTCGTCGAGCAGGGTCCCGTTCCAGTCCCAGACGATGTGCGTGATTCCGGTGAGCTGATCCAGCGCGTTTTCTGCCACGCCAGCACCTTAAGGCAGCCGGCGACCAGCCCGCGCCGTGGTACACGGCCTGCCGCACTCAAGACGGGGCCGCCTCACCCGGACCCTGCGCCGGGAGGCCGCGGCGTGTGGTCCGGCCCGCGTTGGCCTCGTTCGGCTTTGGCGCGGCGGCCGCGCTGCCGCGCCCACAGGAGAATCCCGATGAGCAGCGGCACGAACACCAGGACGAGGACCGGCACGACGATCGCCAGCACCGCCATTACGGTGCTGGCGAAGTCCTCGGCCGTGCTGACGGCGGGACCGGCCGCGCCGAAGGTGAGGGTGTTCAGGACCGGCCTGGCCAGCGCCTTGAGAGCGTGGAAGGCGAGAGCGATGAGCGCCCCGGCGACGACCGGCGTCCAGGACGCGGTCCCGTCGCTCACGGCCGCGAGGTCGGCGGCGGCCACTGAACCCCCGCTCCGAAGGTGATTCCGCCCGAGGCCGACCGGACGAACGTCTGCACGGCGTCGTTCACGCTGTCGACGAGCGGGACCTTGTCGGCCAGGAACTCGACGGCCAGCAGCACGCCCAGGAGCCCGAGGACGGCCGGGTGTTCCAGCCACTGCCAGCCCGGCCCAAGCGGCATCAGATCGCTGTAACGAGCCGCGAGCCCGACCGCCAGTAACGGGACGTAGGCGTTGAGACCGGCCGCCGACGCAAGCCCAGTACCGGTCAGTACTTCCAGCATGGACGCTCTTCCCTCATCCGCGGACTCACCTTGCGGATGAGACGGTATAAGAGCGGGCGTCCGGGAAAACCCCGCCGGCACTCATTGGCCGGATGCGGCTCTAGGTGCTCCAGGGGTCCTGACCGAACTCCGCGCGGGCCCTGCGCCGGCGCAGCAGATCCCAGCACTGGTCGAGGGCCGTCTCAAGCTCGCGCATCCGCTGCCGCTCCTGCGGGGTCAGCCGGTGTTCGGGTTGCTGGCGGAGATCGTGCTCTTCGGTGACCAAGGCGCCGATGCGTCCGAGGATGTCGGTCTCGAAGCTCTTGGGGTCGTTCATATGACCAATACTCGGCGCTACCGGAATGGTCGGCAACCCTTCGCCGCAGCGTCCGCGCAGCTCATCCCGTACACTACCGCCGATACGGGCCGCGAATACCGCCGCGGCGGGAACGGGATCGCCGGTCCGCGTCCCGGCCCCCATGGGATGAAAGGGCGGATTTTCCGCTGTTCTCCGTGGAAGAGCTGATACCCAGGAGTGCGGCAGGATTCCGGAGACACCGGAAAAATACCGCGAGGGGGTATAGTGACGGCGGAAGGCCACGGAGATCAGGGGAGTACCACCATGGCGACCTACGGATATCACGACGACAAACAGAGCCACCTCAACCGGCTGCGCCGCGTCGAGGGTCAGGTCCGTGGGCTGCAGCGGATGGTGGAGGACGACGCCTACTGCATCGACATCCTCACCCAGACCGCCGCGGTGAACAAGGCGCTGCGCTCCTTCGCCCTGTCCATGCTGGACGAGCACCTCAAGCACTGCGTCGGCAACGCCGTCGCCTCCGGCGGCGAGGACGCCGACGAGAAGGTACGTGAGGCCTCCGACGCCATCGCCCGGCTGGTGCGCTCCTGACCCCTACCCGAAGACCCGGTTGGAAGAGAGACCCCGATGACCAGCACCACGATCACCGTCTCCGGCATGAGCTGCGGGCACTGCGTCAGCTCCGTCAAGGAGGAGGTCGGCGCGCTGCCCGGCGTCCAGGACGTCCAGGTCGACCTGGAGAGCGGACGCGTCACCGTCGACAGCAGCACGCCTCTATCCGACGAGCAGCTCAAGACCGCGATCGACGAAGCCGGCTACGAGATCGTCGGCTGACCCTCCCCTCCCTCCCCGTTCCAGGGCCGTACCGGCCGACGGGCCCGGATGTTCCTTCCGAACCGCGGGCTCGCCACTTCCTGTGCTGGGACGGAAGCAGCGAGCCGCCGCTCCGGCCGGCCGGAGCGGCGCTCACCGTGCACCGCCGGCTCCGTCGGGGCGGGTCCCCGGCAGGCCACTCAGCGCCCGCTCGGAGCTTCGAGGAACTTGGCGCTCTCCTTGCGGGCCGCTTCCGCGTCCAGATAGCGCTCGGTCTCGACATCGACGAACGTGGACGGCTTGCCGTGCGCGAAACCGAGGCGTGCGACCTCGCCCCCGGTCAGCGCGCGGATCAGCCAGTTGGCCAGCACGCGGGCGCGAGCGGGCGTCGACTGCAGCGACAGCAGGTGGTAGGCGCGTGTCACGGCGAAGGCCGGGAGCCCGGACAGGTCGTAGCCGAAGGGGCGGGCCACCGCGTCACGGCCGCTGAGGTCCACCACCAGCCCCAGGTCCTCGTGCAGGAACGGCCGCATCGGCTGGTCGAGCAGGGAGGCGATCACGTTGTCCGCGGCCACGCACCCCTGCCGCTGCGCGTACTGAGCAGTGGGCGGGCAGAACGCCCCCTCGTCGTCCTTGGTGAGGTCGGGGACCGCCGCGGCGTCCCCCAACGCGAACACGCCGGGAAGCTCCGGAACCGCGAGATCGGATCCGGTGATCAGCTTTCCGCGCTCGGTCGGCGCGTCCAGCGAGGACATCAGGGGGCTGGGAGAGGTGCCGGCCGTCCAGATGAGCGTGCGGCAGGGCAGCACCCGGCCGTCGGTGAGCGCCACCTTGTTCTCGGTCACCTCGCGGACCGAGATCTCCAGTTTCACCTCGATCCCGAGGTTGCGCAGCAGGTGGAGAGCCTCGTCGCCGAGGTTGGTGCCCAGTTCCGGAAGCACCCGGGGCGCGATGTCGACCAGATGCCAGCGGATCGAGGAGCGCAGTGCCGGGTAGTACCGCGCCGCCTCCTCTGTCAGCCGGTGCAGCGACGCGGCCGTCTCCACCCCGGTGTAGCCGCCGCCGACGACGATGAAGCGGCACCGCTCCTCGCGCTCCACCGGGTCCTTGCTGGCATTGGCGAGTTCCAGCTGGGCCAGCACGTGGTCGCGCAGCACGACCGCCTCGGCGAGGTTCTTGTTGCCGAAGGCGTGCTCGGTCAGGCCGGGGATGTCGAAGACCCGGGTCAGGCTGCCCGGGGCGAGGACGAGCCGGTCGTAGCGCTCGTAGCTGATCTCCTCGGAGATCTTGCGGACCACCACGACGCGTGATTCGGTGTCGACCCCGATGGCCGAACCGGGCACCATCCGGGTGCGCCGCAGCCGCCGGTGCAGCGACACCGCGACGGATTGCGGGGTGAGCAGGCCGGAGGCCACCTGCGGCAGCAGGGGACTGTAGAGCATGTAGTCGTTCGGCGCGACGAGCACGAGTTCAGCCGCCCCCTTCGGGATACGCTGTTCGAGTCGGCGCAGTGTGCGCAGACCGGCGAACCCCGCGCCGATCACAACGATCCTAGGCCGTGTCATCGTCTGACCACTCTCCCCGTAGACGGCCCGGCACCGTATCCGCGAGACGCGTCAAGCGGCCCCACGACTCCCGCGGATGCCGGGCGGAATAGGCCGTTCGGTGACTCGGCTGCCCGCTTCCCCCTACGTGAAACGTGTCCAAAGCCTACGGGAAGAGCTGTCGCAGGGTCCGCCGCAGCCGGCGCACGCTCCTCATCCGCCCGCGAGTAGCGCCGCGCCCCCCATGTCCAGCAGCAGCTCGGCCATCTGCTCCCCCGGCACCTCGTCCGCACTGTGCGGAGTGGAGTTGAGCAGGCCGAAGGTCGCGTGCACAGTGGCGCGCAGCAGTTCGGGGCGGCCGTCCGCGCGCAGTTGGGCGAGCACCCGCACCCATTCCTCCACGTAGCCTCTCTGCAGCCGCCGGATGCGGCGGCGCTCCGGCTCGGGCACGTTGTCGAGCTCGCGGTCGTGCACGGTGATGAGCGCGGGCTCTCCCAACGCGAACGCGATATGCCCGCGCAGCAGCGACTCCAGGGCCTCCCGCGGATCCGCGGCGGCGGCCACCCGCTCGCGGCCGCCGGCCGCCAGCCGTTCGCTCACGTCCAGCAGCATCGCGGCGAGCAGCGACTCCTTGCCGGGAAAATGCCGGTAGAGCGCCGGACCGCTGGTTCCCACGGCCCGCCCCAACTCCTCGATCGAGACGCCGTGGAAGCCGCGCGCGGCGAACAGTTCGGCGGCGGCACGCAGGATCTCCACCCGGCGTGTGCCCACTGCCCGGCTCGTCATCCGTTCGTCACGCTCCATCCGCCGTGTTCTGGACACCGATGTTAATACTCACTAACATCGACCATGTTAGCGACCATTAACAGGCGCGGCCAGAAGGGACAGGGATGAGCAGGGCTCCCGTGCTCGCATCGGCGGTCGACACCGCCGGCGCGGCGTTCGAGGCCAACGCCGAGGCCAACCGCGCCCTGGCCGCCGAGTTGCGCGAGCGCCTCGCGACCGCGGCCCTGGGCGGCCCGGAGAAGACCCGGACCCGGCACGTCGAGCGGGGCAAGCTGCTGCCGCGCGACCGTGTACACGCGCTGCTGGACCCGGGATCGCCGTTCCTCGAGCTGTCTCCGCTGGCCGGCTACGACCTGTACAGGGCCGACGGACAGGACGCCACCAGCGCCGGGCTGATCACCGGTGTCGGCCGGGTGCGCGGCCGCGAGGTCGTGGTGGTGGCCAACGACGCCACGGTCAAGGGCGGCAGCTACTACCCGATGACCGTCAAAAAGCACCTGCGCGCCCAGGAGGTGGCCCTCCACAACCGGCTGCCCTGCCTGTACCTGGTCGACTCCGGCGGGGCGTTCCTGCCCATGCAGGACGACGTCTTCCCCGACCGCGAGCACTTCGGCCGGATCTTCTACAACCAGGCCACGATGTCGCGGCTCGGCATTCCGCAGATCGCCGCGGTGCTGGGGTCGTGCACCGCGGGCGGCGCCTACGTTCCGGCGATGAGCGACGAGGCGGTGATCGTCCGCGACCAGGGCACGATCTTCCTCGGCGGACCGCCGCTGGTGAAGGCCGCGACGGGCGAGGTGGTCACCGCCGACGAGCTCGGGGGCGGCGATGTGCACTCCCGGACCTCCGGGGTGACCGACCACCTCGCCGAGGACGACGCGCACGCGCTGTCCATCGTCCGCCAGATCGCCGCCACCTTCGGCCCCCGGGCCGAACCGGCGTGGGAGCGGCAGCCCGCGCGCCCGCCCGAGCTCGACCCCGCCGAGATCTACGGCGTGGTCCCGACCGACACCCGCACCCCCTACGACGTGCGCGAGGTCATCGGCCGCGTCGTCGACGCGAGCGAGTTCACCGAGTTCAAGGCCGAGTACGGCAGCACCCTGGTGACCGGGTTCGCCCATATCCACGGCCACCCGGTCGGCATCGTCGCCAACAACGGGGTGCTGTTCAGCGAGTCCGCGATGAAGGGGGCGCACTTCATCGAGGTGTGCGACCGCCGCCGGATCCCCCTGGTGTTCCTGCAGAACATCTCCGGCTTCATGGTGGGCCGCGACTACGAGGCCGGCGGCATCGCCAAGCACGGGGCCAAGATGGTCACCGCCGTCGCCTGCGCCCGAGTCCCCAAGTTCACCGTTGTGATCGGCGGATCGTTCGGCGCGGGGAACTACAGCATGTGCGGCCGGGCCTATTCACCGCGCTTCCTGTGGATGTGGCCGAACGCGCGCGTCTCGGTCATGGGCGGCGAGCAGGCCGCCTCCGTCCTGGCGACGGTGCACCGCGACCAGTTGGCGGCTCAGGGGGCGGAATGGCCGGCGGAGGCCGAGGAGGAGTTCAAGGCCCCTATCCGCGAGCAGTACGAGCACCAAGGCAATCCCTATTACTCGACCGCCCGGATCTGGGACGACGGTGTGATCGACCCCGTAGACACCCGCACCGTGCTCGCCCTGGCGCTTTCCGCAGCCAGGCACACCCCCCTGGAACCGGTCGGCTACGGCGTTTTCCGGATGTGAAGCTGGATGTACACGAATCCTCAGACGGCGACGAACCCGGCCGGCGCGACCACCGTTCTGGTGGCCAACCGGGGTGAGATCGCCGTGCGCATCATGCGCACGCTGCGACGGCTGGGAATGCGCTCGGTGGCGATCCACAGCGACGGCGACCCCGACGCCCGCCACGTACACGCCGCCGACACCGCGGTACGGGTCGGCGGCGCGGACCTCGCCGACAGTTACCTCAACGGGGCGGCCATCATCGACGCCGCGCTCACCGCCGGGGCGGGCATGGTCCACCCCGGGTACGGGTTCCTGTCGGAGAACGCCGGGTTCGGACGCGCCTGCGCCGAGGCGGGGCTGGTGTTCGTCGGTCCCCCGGCCGCCGCGATCGACGCGATGGGCGACAAGATCCGGGCCAAATCCGCCGTCGCCGCCGCGGGCGTGCCGCTGCTCCCCGGCTTCGCCGAGGAGCCGGACACCCCGATGGACGAGGACCAACTCGCGCGCGCGGCGGCCGAAGTCGGCTACCCGCTGCTGATCAAACCCTCGGCCGGCGGCGGTGGCAAGGGTATGCGGCTCGTCCGCACCCCGGTCGACCTCGCGGCCGCGGCGGCCGCGGCCAGGCGCGAGGCGCGGGCGGCGTTCGGCGACGCGACGCTGCTCGTGGAACGCTTCGTGGAGCGGCCCCGGCACATCGAGATCCAGGTCCTCGCCGACACCCACGGCAACGTCGTGCATCTGGGGGAACGCGAGTGCAGCCTGCAGCGCAGGCACCAGAAGATCGTGGAGGAGGCACCCTCCCCGCTGCTCACCGCCGACCAGCGCACCGCTATGGGCGAGGCGGCGGTCGCCGCGGCCAAGGCCTGCGGCTACGTGGGAGCGGGAACGGTCGAGTTCATCGTGCAGGCCGGAGACGCGGGCGGGGCCGGAGACTCCACCGCGAAGAGCCCCTCCCCCCTCGACTACTCCTTCCTGGAGATGAACACCCGGCTGCAGGTGGAGCACCCGATCACCGAGGCCGTGGCCACCGTGGCCGGGCAGCGCGGTGTCGACCTGGTCGAACTGCAGCTCCGCGTCGCCAAGGGCGACCCCCTCTCTTTCTCCCAGGCCGACATCGGGATGTCCGGGCACGCGGTGGAATCCCGCGTCTACGCCGAGGACCCCGCGCGCGACTTCCTGCCCACCGGCGGCCGGGTGCTGCTGCTCAGCGAACCCGAAGGGAGCGACGTGCGCGTCGACTCCGGCGTGGACGGCGGCGCGGAGATCACCTCCGCCTACGACCCCATGCTGGCCAAGGTGGTCACCTGGGGGCCGGACCGGGCGGCGGCGCTGGACCGCATGGACACCGCGCTCGCCGAGTACACCCTGCTCGGTTGCACCACCAACGTCGGTTACCTGCGCCGGTTGCTCCGGCACCCCCGCGTCGTGTCAGCGGACCTCAGCACCGACCTCATCGAGCTCGTCCACCGCGAGCTGCTCCCCGAAGAGGGGGAGGAGGTTCCCGACGAGCTCTATGCCGCCGCGGCGCTGGACCGCCAGCTCGACCTGGAGCCCGCCGGCCCCGCCGCCGACCGCTTCGACGTCCCCGACGGATGGCGCATCGGTGCCCCCGCCTGGACCATGTGGCGGCTGCGCGCACCGCGACTCGGCACGGTGGCCGTGGCCATCCGGCGGTCCGTGCCGCCGGACGCGCCGCACCGCTCCGGCGCGCTCGACTACGAGGTCCGCGTGGGCGACTCCGCTCCCGTGCCCGCCCGCGCCTCCCGCTCCGCCGATGGACGCCGACTGGCCGTCTCCTTCGGCGGACACACGGTACACTACGCCCGTGCCGCCGATGACAGCAGCCTCTGGCTCGGCCACGAGGGCGGTACCTGGCAACTGCTCGAAGAGCCCGCCTTCGCTCCGATCCGCGAGCGCGAGTCGGCGGTCGACGGCACGGTGCGCAGTCCGATGCCGGGCACCGTACTGTCGGTCCTGGTGGAGCAGGGCCGGCATGTCGCCGCCGGCACCCCGGTCGCCGTCGTCGAGGCGATGAAGATGGAGCACACGGTCACCAGTCCTATCGACGGCGTTGTGGCCCGGGTCGACGCGCACCCCGGCCGCTCCGTGGCCCTGGACACGGTCCTGGCCGCCGTCACCCCGGAACCGGCGGAACCCCCGCCCGGTTCCGCCGAACCCGCCACCCACGAGGAGTGAGCGCCATGCCCCACGGACTCTCCACCGAACACGAGGAACTCCGCCGCACCGTCGAGACGTTCGCACGGGAGGAGGTCGCCCCCGTCATCGGTGACTACTACGAACGGGGCGCCTTCCCCTACGACATCGTCGCGAAGATGGGCCGGATGGGCCTGTTCGGCCTGCCCTTTCCCGAGGAGCACGGTGGCATGGGCGGCGACTATTTCGCGCTCTGCCTGGCCCTGGAGGAGCTCGCGCGCGTCGACTCCTCGGTGGCCATCACCCTTGAGGCCGGGGTATCCCTCGGCGCGATGCCGATCTACCGGTTCGGCAGCGACGAACAGAAGAAGACGTGGCTGCCCCGGTTGTGCTCCGGCGAGGCGCTCGGCGCGTTCGGACTGACCGAGCCGGGAGGGGGCTCGGACGCCGGCGCCACGCGCACGACGGCCCGGCCGGTCGACGGCGAGTGGGTGATCAACGGGACGAAGTCCTTCATCACCAACTCCGGTACCGACATCACCGTGCTGGTCACCGTCACGGCCGTCACCGGGGAGCGGGACAACGGGAGGCCGGAGATCTCGGCGATCCTGGTCCCCGCCGGCACACCGGGCTTCTCCGTGGGGCAGAAGTACTCCAAGGTGGGCTGGAACGCCTCCGACACCAACGAGCTGGTCTTCGACGACTGCCGGGTGCCCCAGGCCAACCTCGTCGGCGAACGGGGCCGCGGCTACGCCCAGTTCCTGCGGATCCTCGACGAGGGCCGGATCGCGATCGCCGCACTGTCGGTGGGCCTGGCGCAGGGCTGCGTGGATGAGAGCCTGCGCTATGCCGCGGAACGCGAGACCTTCGGCAAGCATATCGGGCAGTACCAGGCCATCCAGTTCAAGATCGCCGACATGGAGGCCCGCGCGCACACGGCCCGCCTCGCCTACTACGACGCCGCCTCCCGGATGCTGGCCGGCGAACCGTTCAAGAAGCAGGCCGCCATCGCGAAACTGGCGGCCTCCAACGCCGCGATGGACAACTCGCGCGACGCCACGCAGATCTTCGGCGGCTACGGCTTCATGAACGAGTACCCGGTGGGCCGGTTCTACCGCGACGCCAAGATCCTGGAGATCGGCGAGGGCACCTCGGAGGTGCAGCGGATGCTGATCGCGCGGGAGCTCGGATTGCCGACCTGAGCCCCGCGGGGGAACCTGGGAGGGGCTCGGTACATCCAAGGTCCCATCAACCCCCGTTGCAGAGTGAGGTTCCCCGATGGACGTACCGATGGACGCGGTGGCGGGCATCCTCGTCTTCGTCGTCGTGGCGGTCGTGGCCCTGTCCGTCTCCACGTGGCTGCACCGCAGGAAGGTCGCCGCGCTGACCGAGTGGGCGCGGCAGCGAGGCTGGCAGTACACGGAGAAGCGGCCCGACCTGGTCAACCGATTCTCCGGGGCCCCGTTCGGCCGCGGGCGCGGCCGGCGGGTGCAGCACGTCCTCTCCGGCACGCACCGCGGCCACCGGGTCCTCGCGTTCGAGTACAGGTACACGACGAGAAGCGGAAGCGGGGAGGACAGCTCGTCGAGGACCCACCACCACCAGATCACGGCGATCCCGCTTCCGGCCGCGCGGCCGACCCTCGAGGTGTCCCGGGAGCACTTCGGCCACAAGCTCCTGGAGTTCGTCGGCATCCACGACCTGCGGTTGCCGAATGAAAGGTTCAACGCCGCCTTCCGGATCCGGACCGAAAACGACCAGTTCGCCCACGACGTCCTGCACCCGCACATGACGGAGTGGATGCTCACCGACGAGCGGATCCGAAACCTCACCCTCCGCTTCAATGGGGACCACCTGCTGGCCTGGCAGCGCGGCAAGTTCGACTCCGACAACGCCGCACGGGCCGCCGACTACCTGATCGACGTCCTGGAACGCGTCCCCGCCCACGTGTGGGCCCAGGCGCCGCGGATGTGAGGAGAGCGGCTCCGGCGCCCCGGGACCGCACTTCCGGCCTCCGGTAGCCGCGTTCGCGGCTACCGCCCGCCGCACCGCCTCAGCCGCTCGACCACCGCCGGACTTTCGGGCGCAGCGTCCTCCGCACCGTTCCTGAGTCGGAGGATTCCACGGCTCTTCCCTGGACGACAGGGGCAGTGCCGCCCTAAACCAACCTTAACCAGGAGTGTCGATCCCTTTAAGAGGCGCTCCTGCGCGACGAGAAACACTAGACTCATTCCCGGATTCACTGAGTGATATGCGCCACCGGCGGCCGGGGCCCGGAACCGCCTTCGCGCCGCCCTCCGGAAACGCGGGCCGAAGCATCCCTCGGAGGCCCCGACCCTCTGAACGGCTGGTTTGGCCATTTTCCGCGCTGCCGGATAAAACATACGTTGGATGCTCGCCACCGGGCGAGTTCTGTTTCAGAAGGGTCCTCTATTGAAAAACAGTTGGGTTTCGAACATCACGCGGGTCGGCGTCGTTTTCGCGGCGGCAGCCATGTTCGGCACGACCGCGCACGCCGCCTCCGCGTCGGAGGCCACCGCCGGGACCCCCGAACGGGAGGCGTCGGACGGTGTGGACCTACCCGAGCGCGGAGACTTCGGATACCTGGACACCCGCACGTTCCTCCCCACGACCCTCTGCGTCGCAAACAGAAGCGACACGTCCAAGGAGTATGTGGCGGCATACCTCGACTTCGTCTCAATGGATGTAAACTCGGCTCTCCGCATGGCCCCGGAGGCCGGGGAATCGGACTGCGCGACGAGATTCTTCGGCGGGCAGAAGGTCAAAGTGAGCAACAAAGGCGACACGCCGATTCATGCCTACAGGAAATAACGTCGGCGTTCCTTCCTGAGAACGTTCCGCAGTCGGTAGGCGGCGATTCGAGCGCCTTCGCACCGTCGCGGGCGCAGGTGCGGGCATAGGCTGATTCCGGTGCGGGCGCGGCCGAAAGCTCCGGCGTTTTCCGCGTCACGGATCCGTCACCACGTGTCTGCCCGCCGACTGCGGAATTCAGGCGCTGCTATCTCCGTTCGCGAACCGCCGCGGCGATCTCGGCGACGGCGTCCTCGACGGCCACGCCGTTGTTCTGCGAACCGTCGCGGTAGCGGAAGGACACCGCGCCCTTGCTGACATCGTCGTCCCCGGCCAGCAGCATGAAGGGAACCTTCTGCTTCTGGGCATTGCGGATCTTCTTCTGCATCCGGTCGTCGCTGGAGTCGAGTTCCGCCCGGATCCCCTCGGCGCGCAGCCTCTCCACGACCTTCTCCAGGTACGGAACGTGCTCGTCGGCGATCGGGATCCCCAGGGCCTGCACCGGAGCCAGCCACGCCGGGAACGCACCGGCGTAGTGCTCCAACAGCACGCCGAAGAAGCGCTCGATCGAACCGAACAGCGCCCGGTGGATCATCACCGGACGCTGCCGCGAGCCGTCGGCAGCGGTGTACTCCAGCCCGAACCGCTTGGGCTGCTGGAAATCGACCTGGATCGTGGACATCTGCCAGGTTCGGCCGATGGCGTCCTTCGCCTGCACCGAGATCTTCGGGCCGTAGTAGGCGGCCCCGCCGGGGTCCATGACCAGTTCCAGTTCCTGCTTGTCGGCGGCCTGCCGGAGCGCCTCGGTGGCCTCTTCCCACTCCTCGGGGTCGCCCATGAACTTGTCGGAGTCGCCGCGGGTGGACAGCTCCAGGTAGAAGTCGTTCAGGCCGTAGTCGCGCAGCAGGTCGAGCACGAAGGTGAGCAGGGTGTCGAGCTCACCCGGCATCTGCTCCTTGGTGCAGTAGATGTGCGAGTCGTCCTGGGTGAAGCCCCGTGCGCGGGTCAGGCCGTGCACAACGCCGGACTTCTCGTACCGGTACACCGTCCCGAACTCGAACAGCCGTAGCGGCAGCTCGCGGTAGGACCGCCCGCGCGCCCGGTAGATCAGGTTGTGCATCGGGCAGTTCATGGCCTTGAGGTAGTAGTCCTGCCCCTCGAACGCCATGGCCGGGAACATGGCCTCGGCGTAGTTCGGCAGGTGGCCGGAGGTCTCGAACAGCTTCGCCTTCGAAATGTGCGGGGTGTTGACGAACTCGTAGCCCGACTCCTCGTGCCGCCGCCGGGAGTAGTTCTCCATCTCCGTGCGGACCACGCCCCCCTTGGGGTGGAACACCGGAAGACCGGACCCCAGCTCCTCGGGGAAGGAGAACAGGTCCAGTTCCGCGCCGAGCTTGCGGTGGTCGCGCTTCTCGGCCTCCTCCAGGAAGGTCAGGTAGCTCTTGAGCGCGTCCCTGCTCTCCCACGCGGTGCCGTAGATGCGCTGCAACTGCGGGTTGAGCTCGCTTCCGCGCCAGTAGGCCGCCGCCGAGCGCATCAGCTTGAACGCCGGGATGACCTTGGTGGTGGGCAGGTGCGGGCCCCGGCAGAGGTCCTTCCAGCACAGCTCGCCGGTACGCGGGTGCACGTTGTCGTAGATGGTGAGCTCGCCCGCGCCGACCTCGACGCTCGCCCCTTCCGCGGCGTCATCCGCACCGCCTTTGAGCCCGATGAGCTCCAGCTTGTAGGGCTCGGTGGAGAGTTCCGCGCGCGCGTCGGCCTCCGAGACCGCGCGGCGGTCGAAGCGCTGCCCCTGCCGGACGATCTCCTGCATCCTCTTCTCGATGCGCTTGAGGTCCTGCGGGGTGAACGGCTCGGCGACGTCGAAGTCGTAGTAGAAGCCGTTGTCGACGGGCGGACCGATCCCCAGCTTGGCCTCGGGGAACAGCTCCTGGACGGCCTGGGCCAGCACGTGCGCGGTGGAGTGCCGCAGGATCGCGCGGCCCTCGCCGGAGTCGATGGCGACCGGCTCGACGGCGTCGCCATCGGCCACCTCGTGAGCGAGGTCGCGCGGTTCCCCGTTGACCCGCGCCGCGATCACGGTTCGCCCGTCGGCCTCCAGCGCCTGACCGGCCGTCGTTCCGGTCGCCACCACGCGCTCGGCTCCGGCGAGGGTGATGCGCAGGTCAGGAACGGCGGACACGGTGTCTCCTCAAGAGGTCGGGCATCTCGGCGGCCAAGATTGCGGCATGCGGCCGTATGCGGGATGATGTCGGAATTTCCGGGTGCGGGCACCGGCCACCGCGGCCTGGCCCGCCACCTCGGTTTCGATGCTATCGGCTACCGGCCGCCCCCTCATCCGGATCGCCGCGCTTCACTGGTCGTCTTCCCCCCCCCGCACCGACCACCCGAACCGTGATAAATGACTTCGAACTGGACACCCGGGCCTGACGTCGAATAATAAGTGAGGGATTCTCAGGACTCAGGACTTCGGTAAAGCTTCCACGGGTATGCAGATCAACAAGGACAGGGCGTGCAGCCCGAGATGTCCGAGGTGCAGGGGTGTTCATGCGGATCGTCATCGTAGGGGCGGGAATCGCCGGATTGACGCTGGCGACCGCGCTCGCGCGCAGCGGCATCAGGGTGGTGCTGCTGGACCAGAACCAGGAGCTCCGGCCGGTCGGGGCCGGGCTTCAGCTCGCGCCGAACGCCGCACGCCTCCTCCTGCGCCTAGGGTTGGGCGACGCGCTGGCGAAGGTGGCCGTGCGCCCCGAGAGCCACGACATGCTGCGGTGGAACGACGGCCTTCTGCTGCACTCCACTCCTCTGGGCACGGACTACGAACGCCGGTACGAAGCCCCCTTCTATACGCTGCTGCGCTCCGATCTGCACCGGATCCTGCTGGACGCCGTCCCCTCCGGCTCCGTCAGGCGCGGGCGCTACGTCACAGACGTGCTGGAGAGCAGCGACGGCGTAACCCTGTGCTGCGCCGACGGCCAGGAGGTACACGGCGACGTGGCGGTCGGGGCCGACGGCATCCACTCGGTCATGCGGGGAGTGCTCAACACCGAGAAACATCGGTTCGCCGGCAGGAACCTCTACCGCGGCCTGGTACCCGCCGAGCGCGTGACCGGTTTCGGCGCCGAGCCGCGGATCCGGGTGTGGATGGGCGCCGAAACGTACTTCTCCTGCTACCCGGTGTCGAGCGGCGCGACGATCAGTTTCAACGCCTCCGTTCCCACGCAGGTCGTCCGCCCGGAGTCGTGGACCGCTCAGGGGCGTATCAGCGACCTCAAGCAGGCGTTCCAGGACTGGAGCCCCGACATTCTCTCGGTGGTCTCCGGGGCCGACTGGATCGGCAGGTGGGTGCTGCACGACCGGGACGCGGCCACTGATTGGCACCGGGGCCGGATCGCCCTCATGGGCGATGCCGCACACCCGATGCTGCCCTTCTTCGCCCAGGGGGCCAACCAGGCCGTGGAGGACGCCATTGTGCTGGCCTCCTGCCTCCGCACGGCGACGGCCTTCACGGCGGACCAGGCGCTGGCCCGGTACGCTGCGTTGCGCCGGGAGCGCACCGAACGGATCCACGCGCTCTCCCGGGAGCTCATGCACAGGCTGACCGGGACCGGCAGCGAGGATTCGGGGCGGCGCACGGCCGTCCTCAGAAACGCGGAGCTGGCCAACGCCGACTGGATCTACGGCCACGACGTCGCCGCCGAGACCGGGGGCGGACTGTAGAGCGGGATTGGGGCCCACCGGGGCGGATGACGACCGCCTAAACTCTTCCCCTAAGCGGCCGAGCCGATTTCTCCACGTCATCTAGCCGATATTGTGATCATATGTCACCGAGCTCACTCTCCGGCACGCCGGATCCGGCGACATCCCCCTCTTCGAACCTCTCTTCCCCGCGCGTCCGCCGTTGGCGGCGGTTCCGCACCCGGCTGCGCATCTGGCGTCAACGTATGCGCTCCCATCCGGTGCTGCACTGGACCTGGCGCACCGCTGTTGGGCTCACCGGCGGCCTGATCCTGCTGGCCGGGCTCGTCATGTGTGTGACCCCCGGACCGGGACTCGCCGGGATCATCCTCGGGTTGGCGATCCTGGCGACCGAGTTCGCGTGGGCGCACGGACTGCTGCGCCGGGCCCGGCGCTGGGCGCACGGCACCAAGGAGAGGGCCCTGGATGCCGGGCGCCGCGCCCGCAAGAGGGTGGCATCCGACGAGTGAGACCTTCCGCAGCCTGCGCCCGGAAAACACCGTCACCCGCAGCGAAGTCGAACTGGGGCGGGTGGACCGGCCAAGGGAGCCTGGCTCCCCGAAGGAACGCTGCGGCCCGCCATGAAAATGACCGGGGGTCGGTGAACAGAACGGGTCGACTTGTGGGCGATACTGGACTCGAACCAGTGACCTCGTCGGTGTGAACGACGCGCTCTAGCCAACTGAGCTAATCGCCCCTGAAGGTGCGCCCGCCCCGCGCTATGGGGCGGACAAGAAAGACTCTAGCGCATCCGGAGGGGTGGGTGGCGCACTCACCCGCACCGAGGAAACCCCCTGGATGTGATCGATATCACGCCATGAATGCACAGGTTCTTCCCAAGGACACGCAAAATGTGAAACCCCCTCATGTGACGGTGGTCCGGGCGCACGGTAGTAGAAGGGAGCCATAAGCTTCCCGCCTGCAGGTGACCTGGCACACACACCATCCGGAAATTCCTGGTTTCCGCAGCTCATTACAGTGACGAAGGATCGGGGGAGCGGCCGCGGCGCGCTCCCCCTGCACGATTCGAGAGGATAAGTTCCGGTCGCGCGTCACAGGTCGCGGCCGGCCGCGTTGAAGCGGGCGACACGGCAACCACCCGCACAACGCGGGGCCGGACGAGAAAAAGGTTTGGCGAATATGAACAGTAGCGGCATAACTGCCAGCGCCGAGCTCGGCCTTCGGCTCGTGGTCCCTGACCGCACGGCGGTCCCCTTGGTCGCGCGGCTGGACTACACCGCCGATGACCCCTACGCGATCAAGGTGGCCTTCCACACCGGCGAGGACGACCCCGTTGAGTGGATCTTCGCCCGGGAGCTGCTGACAGTGGGCATCGTGCGTCCCGTCGGCGAGGGGGACGTCCGGGTCTGGCCGGCCAAGGGCGAGGGAGAGCAGACGGTCAACATCTCACTGTCGTCCCCGTTCGGGAAGGCGCAGTTCGACGCTCCCGTCTCTCCACTGGCCGAGTTCCTGCACAAGACGTACGAAATCGTTCCAGCAGGGCAGGAAGCCGACCATGTGGACCTGGACGCTGAGATCGAGCAGCACCTGCACCTCTGATGCGCCCTTGGTACCTCCGTCGCCCGGGGCGCTGCGACATGTCCGACAATACGTGAATACGCCTATACACCTGGTTCGTGGTTTACCCACCGACATCACCCACAAACCCCCCATCAGAGCCGAAGACGACGAAGCCGTGCCCCTTCCGGAAGGGGCACGGCTTCGTCGTCTTCGGGGCGCATGCGGTGTTCCGGTCGGCTCAGGGGTCCAGGTCGGCCGCGGCGCGCTCCATGAACACCTCCATGGCCTTCCGGGTGATCGGTCCCGGAGCCTCCGGCAGCTCTCGGCCATCGATCGCGCGGATCGGCTGGACGTCGCGGCCGGTCGACGCCAGGAAGGCCTCCGATGCCTCCGGCAGCGACGACATCGGGATGTCGCTCTCCTCTCCCCCGGCCCACTCCAGCACCAGCTCGCGGGTGATACCCGCCAGCGGACCGGCCGACAACGGGGGCGTCACGAGCCGCCCCCCGATGACCACGAAGATGTTGCTGCCCGTTCCCTCGCACAGGTTCCCCGCCGTGTTCGCGAAGACCGCCTCACTCCCGCCGCGCTTGGCCGCATAGCTCAGCGCCAAGACGTTCTCGGCGTATGAGGTGGACTTCACACCGGCGAGCGCACCGTTCTCGTTGCGGGTCCACGGCACCACCGTGACGTCCACCATGGGAGCGATCGGAGGGAAGGGCCCGATCGCGACAATGCTGGTGAGTTCGCTTCCGGTGCGCTCGGATCCCAGCGGCCCCAGCCCCGCGGTCACGGTGATGCGCACCCGGGTCGGCTCCATCCCGGGATTGGCGTCGAGCGCCTGGCGTACGCCGGCCCTGATGAGGTCGAGGTCGGGAGACGCGATGCCGAGAGCCCGCGCCGAGCGAGCCAACCGTTGCAGGTGGCGGGTGAGAGCGAAGGTCTCCCCTCCCACGGCCTTCACCGTCTCGAAGACGCCGTCACCGACCGTAATCCCGTGATCCAGCACGGGAATCCGGGCCTCCTCGGCATCGAGCACCTGCCCCCTGCCGTATCCGGCACCCGCGATCCACACCCGCATGGCTTCGATCCCCTCATCTCCGAACCGCGTCCTATCCTGATCCTGCCACCTGTGCACTCTCGGACCGCCATCCACTACGTTCTGTTCCGCCATGGACGCAACCCCCTGACCAGCACCGGCCGGTCTCATATAGAGCTCTGAACCGGTGGGTACGGTAACGGACCAGACCGGTTCCCCACCCTCACCAGGAGAACGCCACCCCGGCACCACATCAGAAACCGGACGGACGGGTCACGAATCGCTATCATCTGGGCAACGCTTGCGGGGCCCTCACGGTATCCCGCCGATGTCGGTGGCCGCCCGGCCTTCACGGCCGGCCACCGACGCGCCATCTCCAGACGACAACAGATCAAGAGAGCCATGACCTCACGGAGTACCGCCCCCGCCGAACTGAGCTGGTTGCTCGACGACCTCCTAATCCGCGCGAAAGGCACGCGCCACGCCATCGTGCTCTCCACCGACGGCCTGCTGATGGCCTCCTCCAGCCAACTGGACCGTTCGACGGCCGAGCACCTGGCGGCCATCGCCTCAGGGCTGCACAGCCTCGCCTCAGGCGCCGGCAAGCAGTTCTCGGCCGGCGACGTCCGACAGAGCATCATCGAGATGGACGGCGCGTTCCTGTTCGTCGCCGCCGCAGGCGAGGGCGCCTGTATGGCGTTGCTCGCCGACACCGACTGCGATGTGGGCCTGGTGGCCTACGAGATGAACAAGGTAATACAGCGAGTGGGCCGGTACCTGTCAGCCCCGCCCCGCCCGGACGTCCCCACCTCCATAGGCCCTCTGGAGCGCTGACCCGCGGTATTCCCGGTGAGCAGGGATCACTCCCGTGGACGCCCACCCCCTGCTCCCCTTCCGCGACGCTTCGGGGCGGACCTCCGTTCCCGCGCCGATCCGCGCACTCGTCGTTCATCCAAGGATCGCTCCCGCGCCACCAGCGGGTTTCGATTTCGTCTGGAGGCTGGTATCCGCTAGAGTTCTAAAGGCAGTGAGGGAGGCGCATCCGGCAAGCCCCGGGCGCCCAGGCCTCGCGGCGCGGACGTGGCTCAGCTGGTAGAGCATCACCTTGCCAAGGTGAGGGTCGCGGGTTCGAATCCCGTCGTCCGCTCGGAGCAGCAAAACTCACGGGGTTGCGGCCCCGTGACAGGCGGACGTGGCTCAGCTGGTAGAGCATCACCTTGCCAAGGTGAGGGTCGCGGGTTCGAATCCCGTCGTCCGCTCGGAGAGGCCGTGTGGGTGCCACTCAGAGGGCGCGAACGCGCCTCGCGGCGGAGTGGCCGAGTGGCTTAGGCAAGGGACTGCAAATCCCTGTACACGGGTTCGATTCCCGTCTCCGCCTCCAAGCCTAGGCTTGGGCGGTTAGCTCAGCTGGTTAGAGCGCTACCTTGACACGGTAGAGGTCACTGGTTCGAATCCAGTATCGCCCACCACTACAACAGCGGGTCAGGACAGGTCTCTCAGAGATCTTCCGGGAGGGCTCAGCCTTCATGGGAGACATCTGGGAGACCGTTTTCGTTTCCGGGGTTTGTCCGCACCCCTCGGTGCCGCTCGCATGGTAGTGCCCACCGATCTGCGGCACACCGCCTCCGACAACCTCGCCTCACCCTGCCAGAGCGCACGCAGGCTCTGCCGCCGATCCAGGACGGTGCGCACCTGTTCCACCTGGGCCTCGGTGAGCTTGGGCAGGCGCCCGCTGGCCACGCGCCCGCCGCAGCGCGGCGGTGCCGCCCCGCTCGATCTGGCGCTTCCAGCGCCGCACGCTCTCGGGCGAGACGCCTGCCATCCGTGCCACCTCGGCCTGGGAGCAGCCCTGCTCCAGCAACTCGGCGGCTCGCCTCCGCCGCGCCTCGACCGTCTGCGGCCGTGTCAACGGGGGCACATCAGCAGCGTCACGCTCAACAATGGGGGCATACCGCGATGATCGCAGACCACCCACTCGCCCCACCCGACTAATGAAAAGATCAGTTGTGGTGACAAGCGTGGAAGCGGAGCGGGCCGGTGCCTTCAGGCTGGGCGCACTGGTGTGCGGGCATTGGGATATCGAGGCCCCGCACCACCTCAGAGACCTCCGCTTGGCGAGAACGCCTGCCAGACAGTGCTGGCCACCGACCTGAGAACCTGGCTACGCTCCGCAGCCCCGCCGTCTGGTTTTGGCCACCACACGATCCCGGATGCGATCCGATGGGGTCTACGAGATCCTTATCCACCCCTCAGCCTGGTCGGGCTCTGCTGGCCGGCGAAGCCTCGCACCAAGAGCGGAAATGAATCCACCTCGGAGCGGAGCGGGAGCACCACCGCGGTCCACGCATTCGGGCGGCAATAGAATCTGAGAAGAGTTGCCTCCGGAATTGACTCGTCCGCGGGGCAGGGCGCCCCCCGATCGCGAAATGGACTCACTTTCGACTCGACGAACTGTCCCGATTTCTTCTTTTTGAGTCCCGAGTGAAATCCCCATCCGTCGACAAACAGCGCATTCGATGCAAAGCGGACTGTTCGCCAATCGAGCGAAAAATAAACGGAAGTTGTTTCATGTGGCACGCCTGCCGCGCATGATGAGCCCTATGAATGGTCGCTTCTGCTGGCTGGCCCCCACCTGCCTGTGGGAATTGGCCGCACCGCTCCTTCCCTGGTTCGCCCATCGACCGCAGGGCGGAGGCACCGCCGCTACCGACGAGGAGGCCGTATTCGCCGCGGTCGTTTACGTGCTGGTGACAGGGTGCCCGTGGCGGCAACTGCCGTCGGTGTTCACCGTCTCCTGGCAAACCGCCTACCGCAGATTCCGCCGGTGGACCCGGGCCGGGGTCTGGCGAGACCTGCACCGTTCCGCGGTGCAGCAGGCGTATGCGCCTTCCGTGGTCTACTGGGCGCGGCGGGTCCTGGAATTCGCCGAGGCCCGCACGACATCCCGTGAGGGCCCACCGCATTCGCCTTTCAACTCGTCACGCCGGTATTTCTAGAACACCACACGAAACAGCGGCTCCCGTTTCACCTGTGTTTGGACCGGAATGGCGCCCGGGTAGATCGGATCTCGCCGATTCCAGTCGGGGTGAACTTCGGCACCGGAGTCGCTCATAGCGCGACGCCCACGACCGCCCAACGAAAGAGAACCTCCGATGGCCAGAAAGGCATGTGGTAGCCGCGCTTGGAACGGGATTCCGGAAAGTCTCTATTTCAAGGAGCTCCTATGACCACGGACACGGCCGCCTTCCCGAAGAAGCTCCCCATCATCCCCAACCTCAACCAGGAACGGGGGCAGCCCGCGAACCGGCTGATCATCTTCGGCAACGAGTGGCTGACCTTGCAGTCACACATCGCCTCCGCTCTGAAGCTGCCCATCACCACTGGGGACTTCGTCTCCCGCTACGGCGAGTTCCCCGACAAGGACAAGATCAACAAGGCGGTCCAGGCGATGAAGAACGTCCAGGACCTCAGCGGCACCTTCGGCAACCCGACCACACTGCGCGATGCGATCGCGAAGGACGGCGCGATTCTGCTCCAGAAAGAGCCGCCGAAGGAGATCTACGCGCACATCGTGTGGTTGGCGGGCCAGGTCCGCAGCAGGGCCGACCAGATCGCCTTCATGTTCCGAAACTTCTCGGACGTCTACTCCGGCCACGACGCGGCGCAGAGGGCCAAGGACGTCCGCGACTTCCTCACCGGCCCGCAAGGGGTCGTTCAGACAGCCGAGGAGATGCGCAAGCAGACCGCGAAACTTCTGCAGAAACTGGCGGACTTCGACACGAAGATCACCGCCGCGCACGAAGAGCTCCGGCTCTACACCAACGCCTCCTCAGACATCATGAGCGAGGCCAACAAGATGATCGGCGAGAAGAAGAAGGAAATCAAAACCCTGGAAGGGGCCAGGGACGCGGCGTGGAAGAAGTGGCACGACTACACCATCACGGCATGTGCAACCTCCGTCGGGCTGCTCATCCTCTCAGGCGGCCTGCTCTTCCCGATCGCGCTCGGCCTCGGGATCGGTTTCGGAGTGGCCGCCGCCAAAGCCCGCTCGGCCTACAACGACCTGTGCGGTCAGATCGCCGGCGCCGGACAGGAGATCACCAAGAAGACCCTGCTGACCACGGACCTGTCCGCGTTCAACACCTCGATCAGCCAAGTAACCCCCGCTCTCAGCGGCTTCAAGACGCAACTGGAGAGCATCGAAGGCTCCTGGATCGACATCGGGCAGCGGCTCACCTTCGTCGCCCAGAACTACCAGGACAAGGAACTCGCCGACATGAGCCTCATGATGCAGAAGCTCAAGGTGGCCGAGGCCGCGCACAAGTGGGAGGAGATCAAGGAGGCTGCCGGCAACTTCACGCTCAACTCGATGGTGAAGTTCTCCCACTCTGCCACGCCTCCCGGCAAGCCCATCCCCGAGCATGAACTCCAGCCCGCCTAGGTGGACCGGATGGCCCAGACGGTGTTGCGGGGGTCGGAGGCACCGCTCCCCCGCGGCCCGCACCCACTGTTCGAAAGGAGCGTCCTCGTGGCCACCGAGTTGAGCGGTCTCACCGTCAAGACCAAGGCGTACCGAACGCTGCGTCGCACCGTTGACAGCGGCCGGGTGATCGACCTGCTGTTCGGCGGGCTGTACACCGCGCTGAGCGAGATTGTCGACCATCCCGGTGCCGATCCCGGCACCACTCTGGTCATCTACACCGATACCCTGCTACTGGACCAACCGAGCTTCAACGCTCGGGGAACCTCGATCGTCGCGCGCAACGTGATCGTGCGCGACGCCCAGGACGGCCCCCGGATCGTCAGGGACGGCGACGCCCTAACGCTGCTGATCGGCGGCACCACCGAAGGTCCGCTCCGGCTTGCGACCGGAGCCAGGAGCGACGATGGCTATCCGGTGCCGACCTCCCCGGAGCCACGTGTGGTCAGCGTCGAGGTGGCCGGTGGCCATGTCAAAGCCACCACCAGCGCCACCGCTGAGGACATCGCCGACATGGTGGCGCGGCCTGCTGCGCTCAACGCGTTCAAGGCGTCCCTCACCGCGTCCACATTTCTGCTGGGAAACGAGGATCCGGACGACGCCGCGACCGCCCGTTCGATGCTGAGCTGGATCACCCGATGCGTGGCCATCGCGGGGGCGAAGATCCCGGCCGGGCTGCGCGGAGAGTTCACCGACCTCTACCAGCAGGCCGCCGCGCTGCTGATGACGCTGAACGTACCGCCCGGCACCACCTACGTTCCGGTGCTGGCGTCGGATTTCTACAAAGAGCGCATCACCGGCTTGATCGACGCCGTCAAATGGCACGAGGACGCCCTGCACACCCTCGCCACCGCCGCGGAGATCGACGATGCGGTCACCAAACTGAGCACCGGCCTGGCCGAGACCGCCCTGACCGAACAGAAACCCGTCAAGCAGCGGCACGACCAGGTCGACGAGGACCTGGTCCGGTTGGGCAAGGAGATCACCTCTCTGCGGTACGAACTGCTGGCCCAGCATGACACCGTCGCCACCCGGTTCGCGCTGCTTCGCAAAGCCATTGCCGACAAGCAGATCCGCGATTGGCTGGACGCCTGCCTCAGTATGGGCATCAACGCGGTGAAGAGCGGCGTCACCGCTGCCGCGGCTGTCGAGGATCCCGGAAAGGCGCAGGAGGCCGCCGAGGGATTCGCGCGGCTGGCCGAACAGGCCTACAGCGCCATCAAGGAGGTCTCGCAGGAGATCCCCGACGACGGCGGACTGATCGGGCACGCCAGGACACTGATCCGAACCCAAGAGCAGATAGTGGCGGCCTGCCAGAGTGGGGCCCGGCTGCGTGAACAGCCAACGGCGGCCACGGACCTTCCCCGCGAGCTGGGAACCATCGCCGTCGACCCGGATCTTGCCTGGTCCAACTTCCTCACCGCAGCCGAACACAAAGTCGCCGATCTCAGAGACTCCGGCGCCCCCGGGCCAGAGGTCAACGCCTACCTCGCGGCGCTGCGGATCCTGGGCGCCTATGGCAAGGCCGTCAGCGCCAAACTCATCCGGTACGCTGCGCGGCTCGCCGACGCGGCCGCGCTCAGCTCGCAGATCACCGCGGCCGCAACCGTCCACGACCGGTGGGCCAAACTGGCCCGGGACACGGGCGAGCAGGGGGAACGCCGGGCGGCACTGCGGGGGTTGCTCGCCATGCGCGCCGACACCATCCGCAGATCGCTGTATGCGACCTGGACCGACTACCGAAGCGCCTATCGCTACCTGTTCTTCGCCGCCCCGCCAACGATCGGCGTCGACATGACCGCAACCGAACTCAAGACGCGATTCGCCGAGGTAGCCGACTGGGTGGCCCGGGTCAGCGGCCTGGGTGCCAACCGGGTGACCCTGCCCAGTAAGGGGACGGTGGAACTCGCCTTCCCGATCGTAGGCGCCAAGGACACAACTGTCCCGGACAGCGACGTGGCCTACCTGGTCCCCCCTTCCGGTCGTAGCGGGTCCGGGCTGCTCTTCACCATCTCCCCGAACGACCCCCGACTGCAGGGTCAACTGCCTGACAGCGGCCAACTGCCCGTCTGGGTGCTGGAGGCGAAAGTGCGTGTCGAGGGGGCGACCCCCAACAGTCGGGGCAACATCATCGCGAGCTTGGCGACATCTGGCTGTACCGCAACCTCACCGGGCCGGACCCGACCGACGAGCGCCGGTTCGTGTCGGCCGCTATGAAAGGCAGCTACGTCTACGCCCCGGCGACCGGAACGATATCCACCCCTTGGACGGTCGATGAGAAGACCTATCTCACTCCCACGCCGTTCACCGAATGGATCCTGCGGCTCGACCGCAACGGAGGCGACCTCAACGGTGCCACCAGACTCCTGCTCACCCTGCGTGTCAGCTACCGCACCGCTGACTGAGCATCTCCATGCCGCGACCAGAACCGACCTTGAAGGCGAGGAAGGCAGCATGACCGACGGCACCACCGCTTCCGCCACAAGCGACCCGGCCTCGTTCACCGGCGTGCGCACCTGCTGGGACACCATCACCGCGTGGTTTGCCCAGGTGTCCGAGATCCCGCATCACACCGAGGAGTTCACGCACCGCTACGGCGCGTTCGACGAAGCGGCCGAGATCACCGCGTTCACCTCCGCGCTGTCATCCGTGCGGCAGGTCGCCGCACGGATGAGCGGGCCGGCCGACCTCAAGAACCACATCGTCCACGACGGGAACTACCTGCTGGGCAAGCGCTCCCCCAAGGAAACCTTCGGGGCGCTGGTGTGGTTCGCCGGGCAGGTCGGCAGCGCCGCCGGGGCGATGCTCGACACCCTCGACCATCTGCCCGCCCTCGTGGACGGCACCACTCCCGCCGAGCGGATAACCCAGGTTCGCGAGATCCTGGTCGGGCAGGGAGGGCTGACCGCCACCGCGGCCAAGATCACAGGTGAGGGCCCGGCGCTGCGCGCCCAGGTCCAACAGGACCGCGCCGACCTATTCGCCCAGGTCCAGGCCCTGGAGAGCACCAAACTGATCAACGAGGCCAACCAGACAATCGGTGAACTCACCGCCGTCAACCGCGACCTGCAACAGCGGCTTGCCTCTGGTAAGGGCGGCGGCCTCCTGCCCCAAAAGAAGCTGACTCCGGCCGAGAAGCAGGAGATCACCAGCAAGATCTCCCACAACCAAGAGATCATCCAGCACAAGCAGCGTTTCACCGCCGACCTCCGGGACTTTTTCATCGCCGCCGACCGGGTCGTGCCCGCACTGCTGGAGGTGGAACGCCGCGTCCGCGAGATCGAACACGCCTTCAACAGCGTTTCGGCCACGTTCGGCATGGTGACCGAGCTGGGCCCCGACTCGATGCTCGCCGACCCCGCCAAAGTCCGCACGGCAATCGGGTATCCCGAATGGCCGAAGCGGTGGCAGGCGCTCAAGGCCAACGCCGAGCAATTCGTCCAAGCGTCCATGGCCACCAGCGATCCCTGAACCTGCACGCCCCGCCAGCAGCGACTGGAACGAACAGGAGCACCGCCGTGAACAACCAGGCACAGGTCGCCTCCGCCATCGGTCGCCTCGCCCGTCTGCCCCAAGACATCCTCGACATTGGAGCCCGCGTCGCAGCTACCGACCTCGGCCCTTGGCACATAGCAGTCAACTGCACCTACGACCCCTTCCTGTTCTGGGACACCAAACGCGCCCAATATGGCTACGAGGTCAGCTTCTCCGCAATACGCGGCCCCATAAGCGGCATCCTCTTCGAGGCCGCGAACGAGGGCCGGTCAACCCTTTCGGACTACCGCGCGCTTCTTGACTGGATGCGCGACACCGTCCCCGCTACCGACGACGCCTACCGCGGAGCAACACGCCTGGTGAACGACGTGCGCAGCGCGATCGATCGGGGCGAACAACCCGGCCCTGGTGACCGGGAGCAGCTCCACACCGCGCTGACAACCCTGTACCGGCACTTGGACGGCAGCAAGGAGGTATTCAGCTCCCTGACCTCACGAATCGCCCGGCACTCTCAGCGCACCGACGCCGCCCTGGACTCACTCGTCCGCCTGGCCGAGGAGTTCGAGCGCTCCGCGGCAGCGTCCCTGAGCGCGATGCGGGAGTTCATCGACGACAAACCGTGTGGCAAGGACAACGCCATGCGGCAATTCGAGCGGGTGCGGTCCACGTTCGAAGAGTCCGTTGCACGGCTCCGCGAGGAGATCACCGTCCTCAGGCAACGCCTGAGCCAGACCGGAAACGCCATCGCCCTGGTGGCGGGAAACACGCTCGTCCTGGCCAGCACGGCCAAGAACGCCGCGGACGCCGTCGAACGCGCCGGGGAAGCCGAAATCGGAACGGTGATCCAACGGATCTCGCTGTCGGGATCGCAGCACTTCTGGGAGGAGGTCGTACGCTCGGTCCGCGCCAACCTCGACACCATTGAGTCAGGGTACGCTAAACACGCACTGGCGAGCTGAAGGAACAGCGAGGACACGCCACGTGCGGGCGGGCCAGCGATCGCCGGCCGAGGAGGTCCTCCGGCCCTGTCCCGGACACAGCCGGAGGGCTTCGCCCTCGTAGTGTGCGAACGGCTCGCCCACCGCGCTGAGATCGTCGTCCTTGACATCCTCTCCTGCCCAAAGGCGGGAGAATCCAGCCAACGGAACGCGTCCGCTGCTGGTGGTTGACGCTTCATCGCCCGGGTACCCCCGAGGGCTCCACAGAACCCGGCACACACCAGAGCCTCCATCACACCCGGTACAGGACAGTGGCCGCCCCGGTCGAACAGCTTGTATTCCAGCAGGGTGCTCGTGCGTCCCCACGCTTCTCCGCTGATCGACCGGTTCAATCCGGCTTTCTGCCGGACGCCTGTGCCCGAGGTGTCCACGGTCCCCCGAGCGGACTTGACCATGTTGGCGATGGCCAGGTTTTCCACCCCGATCACGCCGAAGGTCTCGGCAAGTCCGGTGGTGGTCTTGTGCTGCCAGTCCAGGGTGCGGCGCTTGGCTCTCGCGCGCATGCCTGCGATCTGGTCATAGGTCCGCTTGAGACGGTTCGATGTTCTCTCACCGCGCTTGCGAGCGTGCTTCTGACGTGCCGCTGTCTTCTCCAATCGGCGCAGACGTTGCGACTCAGCCGGCTCAGCCAGGGGTCGTGTTCGCGGAAGCTGCCGTCTGAGAGGGCCAATGGCTTGGCGACACCCCGGTCGATACCGACTCCGGGTCCGAGCTGGGGGGCCAGTTCCTTGGTCTCGGTGCGCACGCGGAACACCACGTGCCACCCGTTGGCTTCCCTGACCAGGCGGGCACCGGTGACCTTGTTCTTGACGTCGGTGTGCTTGCCGACCGGAAGGTCTTTGGTCCACCGGAACCGGATCATGCCGACCTTGGGGACCTTCACCACGCCCCATCGGCGGGTGATCCTGCGGATGCCGAGGTCGCGACCTTGGGGTACGTCGATGGCCATGCGGGAGCGGAACCGGGCCTTGAACGTCGGGGCCTTGGCACGTCCTTCCCAGTAGTTCCCCCACGCCCGGAAGTAGGTCTTCAGGACCGCTTGGGCGGCTTGGGCGGGCAGGTCGGACAGCCAGTCGATGTCCTTGCGTGCCTGCCGGATCGCCTGGTCGGCTTCCTTCAGCTGCACGCGCCGGTTCTCGCTTGCCATGGTCCACCAGTCGTGCAGGAGGTTCCACATGGCGCGCGACGCGTGCCCCTGGTCTTCCAGCGCCGAGAGCTGGTCAGAGTCGGGGTAAAGGCGTGCCTTGTGGCCGCGTTCGCGCTTCATATGTCACCTCCTTGCCAACACAGCACTATGCTATTGGTTCATGTCACCACGATGGGAACAGAGTCCCGATTTACGCCGGGGTGCACATGTCGCCTACAACCTTCATGCTCACTTGGTTTTCGTCACGAAGTACCGGCGCAAGGTGTTCACGCCCGAGATGCTGATCAGGTGCGAGGAGATCATGGGCGATGTGTGCGCGGACTTCGGCGCCAAGCTGAAGCGGTTCAACGGCGAGCACGACCACGTGCACCTATTGGTGCACTACCCACCGAAAGTCGCGTTGTCCAAGCTGGTCAACAGCCTTAAGGGGGTCAGCTCTCGCTACCTTCGGCGGGAGTTCACTTACCAGGTGAACCGCAACATCATGCACGGGCGGTTCTGGTCAGGGTCGTACTTCGCGGGATCGTGCGGTGGTGCTCCGCTGGCCGTGGTCAAGCGCTACATCCAGGAACAACAGCGACCCGGGCCGGTTCCGGGAGGCTGGTGGGACGATTCACCCCCGGCCTGAAGGCCAGGGCATTCTCGCGAATGCTAGGTAGGGGCCTGGCTGTGCCACTTGCGAACCTCCCTTAGGCGGGACGCATCGTCCCAACTCCTCAGGTGTCCGCGAAACCGAGGCAAGACCACATCCCGCCAAGCACCGGCCAGCGGCGACGGGCGTCTGACCCGGATGTCGCAGTCCGCACTCGGTGAACGGCTCGGTTACGCCCCCTCCTACATCTCCTTTCTCGAACGCGGCCAGCGCACCATCACCGACCACGGTCCACGGTCCTACCTCAGCCGCGCCCTTGCCATTCCTCCGCATGCGTTGGGCATCACGGCCGACGACGATTTCCGCTCCGCTTCACGGCTCGGCGACTCCACGGTGCGTGGGAGCCGTTGATCGCGGTGCACGCCGCTCCCCCACCCGGCTGCGTCGAGTCCACACGTGCGGGAGAGGTCGGAAGACGGACGATGTCCCTTCCGCCGCTTCCCCCACCGGTTGGTGCACGGGGAAGGCCGTCTTGTTCGCCGCGGTGCCCTCAGGGATCGCCGCCGGGAGGTGCCGGTCTCCTGCATCCCGGAAGTCCGAACGGCGCTCGGCACTCCCCTCCGGGCGCCCACGGTCCGATGGTCCCCATGGGCGAAATGTGCGAATCGCCGTCGATGAGCGGCATGCGTCTCTCAACCGGGATACACCGCTTTGCGTCCTATAGAGGGAATGACGACTGACCAGGGGCTTTTCCCGATCTCCCGAGACGGGGCGCCGGGGTGGCCACACAGCCGCGCCGACCGTCCCTCCGCCCTGACTCGCCGCAGCCACACGTACCCCTTGAGGGCCGGCCGCGGTCCCCGCACGTCCGGGTCGGGAGAGCCGGCAGGGCGCAGCGCACTGTGGCCGCCGGGTCCCGTTCGCCAACGGGGAAGGTGCCCGCAAGACGGAGGCTCGTGTGACCCCCACAACACATCCCCCAGCCCCCTACCGGCCGCGGCACTACACATTGCTCGCCATGGCGGCGCTGTTGCTCACCTCGTGCGGAGGGCCGGGCGTGCAGGACCCCGCCGAGAACCAAGGCGCGACGGCCGAGGCCGTCGACACATCCGAATCCTCGACCGAGCCGAAGCCGTTCACCGTCGCTTTCGGCGGCGATGTGATGTTCGAGGGCATGCTGGCCGACCGGCTGGCCTCCGATCCCGGAACCGCCATGGGACCGGTCTCCGAGGTGTTCTCCCGGAGCGACCTCAGCATGGTGAACCTGGAAACCGCCGTGACCGAGGCGGGTACTCCGGCCCCCGGCAAGGAGTTCGTCTTCCGGGCGCCCCCCTCGGCCTACGAGGCCCTGGAAACCGCCGGGGTCGATGTCGCCACGGTCGCCAACAACCACGGCATGGATTACGGCACCGAAGGCTGGAGGACACCCTTGACCATGCCGAGGACGCCGGATTCCCGATCGTGGGCATCGGCCGGAACGCCGATGAGGCCTACGCCCCGCACCAGGTCGAGATCAACGGCAACACGGTCGCGATCCTCGGCGCCACCGACGTCCTGGACGCACACCTGATCCCGGACTGGACGGCCGGGGACGACAAGCCCGGGCTCGCCTCGGTCAAGGACGGAGAGCTGGAGCGCATGCTGGAGGCGGTCAGCCAGGCCGACGCGCAGGCCGATACCGTCATCACCTACCTGCACGAAGGGCTGGAGGGCGAGCACTGCCCGCTTCCGCACGCGCCGGATCTCGCACGCCGGCTCATCGACGCCGGCGCCGACGTCGTCGTCGGCTCCCACGCCCACGTGCTCAGTCCCGGCGGTTACCTCGACGGCGCCTACGTGCACTACGGGTTGGGCAACTTCGTCTTCTACAACTTCAGCGGCCCCACCGCCGAAACCGGTGTGCTCCAGCTCACCCTCCAGGAGGGAGAAGTGCTGGAGGACGAGTGGCTACCGGGGCGGATCCGGGGCGGCGTCCCGATCCTGTACGAGGGGGAGCAGGCCGCGGGCGCGCTGGAGACCTGGGAAGGGTACCGGGACACCTGCGGATCGGAGGTGAGCGCCGAACCGTGATCGCGCGCCCAGGCCGGTTCCCGAGTCGATCGAGATCCGCCACCTGCGGGGACAACAGGGAGACCCCGTCGAGGAGAAAACCTCTCGCGCAGGGCGCGTCCCGTCCGATGAGGCTGCCCAAAACGTCGCAGACACGGTTCACGGGCGGCACCTCGGGGCCGCGGCGCTGACGGTCACCTCCCGGGCGTACCGGTGGCGGGTGGCTCTCCGGTGGGCAGGCCGGCGAGCCGGCAGAGTGCGGTGAAGCCGTCCTCGGTGCCGGGCCAGTGCCGGCGTACGGCCTGGATTCCGGCGCGCCGTACGACGGAGCGCAGTACGGCGATGACGACGATCGCGTCGTCGGCGTAGCCGAGCACGGGCACGAAGTCGGGCACCAGGTCGATGGGCATCGCCAGGTAGACCGCCAGCAGGCCGATTCGGATGCGCACACCACGGGGAAGGTCGGGATCGGTGGCCAGCCGCCGGATCAGGCGCGGCGCGTCGGACAGCAGCCGAAGCGCCTCCCGTGGCACCCCCCCATGGGGACGGAGCACCAGCAACACAGTGACCAGGGCAAGCCATGCCAAAAGCATCCCCGCGGCGAGACCGATCAGTGCGTCCGCCCAGGCTGTCCCGGTCACGGTGGCCCCTCCGCCTTGACCACGCGGGCACGACCCGCCAACGGCCCTCTGCCCGGCCGGCCGGCGAACGCGAACGCCTCCCCCGGTCCGGTGATCATCCCGACCAGCGCCGTGTCGGCTCCGAGCGAGCCCAGGACGGGCCGGTCACCGCACGGGCCTCCTCGTGCACCGCTTTCGCGGGCAGGCTGACCGCACCGAAGGCCACCGCAAACCGCCATACACTAACCAATGTCATATATTGATCATAACTGCTGTTAGAAATACCAGGTAGAACTATTATCCGGTCTCAGCGGCGTAGACCCGTTCCGCGAAGCCCTCCAGGGATGTCGCGCAGCTCTCCACAGCGGTACCGGCCTCCCGGGCGCGGGAGGCGCCCAACCTGTCGCGCGTGCGGATCTTGTCCAGCCAGCCGCGCAGTTTGGCCAGGTCTTCCTCGTTCTCCTCCAGCTCGGCGTAGGTGAACTTCTCTGCCTTGGTCTCCTTGTCGATCTCGGCCTGGAAGTCCGCACACCGCGACAGCACCTCTGTGTACTCTGCATCGCGCGCGGCGTTGAAGGCGGCGACGATATCGGCCTGCCCCGCCAGCGCTTCCGCCCGCAGCACCTGCCCGGACCCGCCCATCTGTTCCACCTCGGCCCGCAGCGTACGCAGTGTCCGCTCGGCAGTGCTGGACTCCGGTAGCACGGCCACCGAGTTCGCCAGGTACACCGCTCCGGCCGACTTCAACCGCCGCCACACCGCCGCCCGCAACCGGGACGGCTTACTCGGCACCCGGTAGACCAGCATCAACCACGCAGGATCATCGCTCACGTCCGCCAGTATCCCCGCATGAGAACCCCGAGACCACCGCCGGCCTGCGTGGCTCGGTCCTAGGAGTGGCATCCCGGCCCCCTGGCTCCAGAGGCGCCCTTCATCATTCGGGGGCGTCTGCGCGGTTCCGCCGCGCACAGCGGCCACGGAAGCCGCTAGTCCATCTCGGCTGGAACCGTCCCGAGCCCGAAGAAACTGACGGCCCAGTAGACGATGTAGAGGCTGAGCAGCGTGTAGCCGTGCCATCGCTTCAGCTGCCCCGTGGAGAGGAAGTACGCCGCGAGCCCGGTCAGTGCGACGAGCACCGGCAAATGCCACGTGAGCACGTTCGGGCCGAGCATGAGACCGCCCGCCAGGAGGATGATGCCCAGTTTCCCCGTGACCGAGAAGACGACGCTCCCGATGACGTTCCCGATTCCGATCTCCGGCGCGCCCTTGCGGGCGGGTTCAACGGTCAGGAAGATGTCTTCGACGGTCAGCACGACGGTTACGATCGTGGCCCCGAAGATGGTCCCCTCGATTCCGTACTCTTCGAGGATGCCCTCGGTCCCGATGCCCGTGGTCGCGGCGCCGATAATGAGACCGGCGAGTGCGATGACCGCCAACCCGAGGCTGGCCCATCCGGAACGGCGGCGTGCTTCACCGAAAGGCATGTGTTCCGATAGCCGCCCCTCCGCCACCCCGGCCGGAAGTTCGCTTCCGGTGTCCGGCTCGGCCTTTCCCGCGTAGGTACCGGCCTCCGGGAGGTCCGACGTTTCTCCGCCGGACGCTCGGACGGCGGCGTAGGCCTCGTACATCTCCGCGTCGCGGAATACCGGCGTCTCTCCCCTCGACTCCCGGACTGCGACGTAGGCGAGGAACAGCGCGAACAGCCCGAGGAGGATTACACCGTGCACGATGGTGAGCGGCGCTATCAGCGTGAACACGATCATCACGACCGGCGCGAGGGCGAAGACGATGACATAACCACGCGGAACGTTTATCTCGGTCGGTGTGAGGATCGCGGCGATCGCGAGCACGATTCCAGGTAGCGAGAGCACCGTCCCGAACACGATGCCGAGTGCGACATCGTCGATGTCCTCGAGATTGAGCACAACACCGAGAAAAACGTCGTCGAACTCGATACCCGTGAAGATGATGGCGAGCAGAAACACGGAGACCTTGAGGCCACCCGCGACCCCGACGAGGTAGCCGATCAGCTTTTCGGCGCTGTAGACCAACAGCGCCGCCCCGGAGATGAAAACGAGTACCGAGGTCACAGTGAAACCTCCCTCTCGCCGTCTGAACCGCCGCGTTCCCGGAGGGCACGGCACGCCTACCGTGCTCGCGTCGGAGTCGGACACCCCCTCCTTCCCTTTCTTAAAGTAGTGAAACCATCACCCTGTGTGCCGATCCGTAGGAGCGCCGGTGGAGTGGGCAACGACGAGGATCCCCTACCAGCGGCCTGCCCCTCAGCAGTGCCGCGCGGCTGGCGAGGGTTCCGCGCACCGCTCACACCGAGCGGCCCGGATGAGGTCGGGGAGTGAGTTCTTCTTCGCGTGGCCGTGCCGCCTCGTTGGCCGCCTGCACCGCTTCGACCACGATCCCGTGGTCGGGCGAGAGATGGCAGACCGGATCGGTGCGTGCAGCATCCCCTGTGAGCTGGAAGGCCTGACAGCGGCACCCGCCGAAGTCGAGTTCGCGGCGTTCGCAGCTCCGGCATGGTTCCGGCATCCAGTCTGTTCCGCGGAAACGTTGGAAGAGGGGAGACTCCTCCCAGATCCACGCCAGAGAGTTCTCGTGCACGCTCGCGCGCGGCAGCGGCAGGGCGTGTGCGGCGGGACAGGGGAGGACGTCGCCGTTGGGTGCCACGGTGAGCTGTCGCTGTCCCCATCCGCCCATACACGGCTTGGGGTACTGGCCGTAGTAGTCCGGGAGAACATAGACGATTTCCATCCGTTCCCTCAGGCGCTCACGCGCGGCGCGTACGGTCGTCTCCGCCCGTTCGATCTGCGGCCTGCTGGGCAGAAGCGCACTGCGGTTGTGCCACGCCCAGCCGTAGTACTGAGTGTTGGCGAGCTCGACGCGGTCGGCCCGCAACTCCTCGGCTATGCGAAGAATGTCGGTGACCCTGTCGATGTTCCGCCGGTGGAGGACGACGTTCAACGTGAGCGGCCAGTCCAGCTCCTTCACCAGATGCGCTGCCGTGAGCTTGCGCTCGAAGGAGGGAGTGCCGGCGATGCGGTCGGACTCGGCCGCCTCAGCGGCCTGGATGCTGATCTGTACGTGCCCCAGGCCGGCCGCTCTGAGCTGCTCCGCCCGACGTCGCGAGAGACCGAGCGCGCTCGTGATGAGGTTCGTGTACAGCCCCAGATCAGTGGCACTGTGCACGATCTCTACGATGTCGCGGCGCTGGAGCGGTTCGCCGCCCGACAAGTGAAGCTGCAGGACACCCAGCTCCCGCGCCTCGGTCAGCACCCGTTGCCACTGCGCCGTGCTCAGTTCGTCGCGGTAGTCGGCGAGGTTGAGCGGGTTCGAGCAGTACGCGCAGTGCAGTGGGCAGGCGTAGGTGAGCTCGGCCAGCAGTCCGAACGGGCTAGTCATCGCCGAACTCCACACACCGGTTGGCGACCAGGCGAGCGAGGAAGTCCCGCACCTCGTCGCCGACCACACGGTCGTATTGCCGGCCCAGTTCCCGCACGATCTCGGCCACCGTCCGCCGCCCGTCGCACAGTTTGAGAACGGCCGCGCCTGTCGGGTTCAGGACCAGTACCGACTCCGGGCCCAGCAGCACGTGGCGCTCGCGCACCCGATCGAACGCCAGTCGAACGTGCGGGGAAAGCCCGGGATGGCTTGATAACCGCAGTGCAGTGCTCATCGCTGTTTCGGTCCGTTCATTCGGCATAGGCTCGGTCAATGGCGTCCAACATGCTCCAGAGGACGTCGCACTTGAACGACAGCGCCGCCACGGCGCGCTCCTGTTCGTCGACTGATCGGCAGTGTCCGGTTACCACCTCCAGGGCGTGCTCGGAGTCGCGGGGAGCCTGCCGCAACCGGGCCCGGAAGTAAGTGAGGCCCTCGCGGTCGATCCAGGGATAGGAACGTTCGAACGCGGCGATCCGCTCTGTCATCAGGTCCGGCGCGAAGAGCTCGGTCAGCGAGGACGCCACCGCCTCGGCCCACGGCCGGGTGCGGGCGAAGGTGACATACGCGTCGACAGCGAACCGCACGCCGGGCACGACATGGCGCTTGTCGCACACCTCCTCGCGTGTCAGTCCCACCGCCTCGCCCAGGCGCAGCCATGCTTCGGTGCCGCCCTCGTCGCCCTCGGTGCCGTCGTGGTCGAGGACGCGTCGGATCCACCGTCGGCGCACCTCGCGGTCAGGGCAGTTGGCGAGGATGGCGGCATCCTTGCGGGGAATGTTCTCCTGGTAGTAGAAGCGGTTGGCCACCCAGCCCTGGATCTGCCAACGGCTGAGACGCCCTTCGTTCATCTCGACGTGGAAGGGATGCCGGTCGTGGTAGCGCTGCGCCTGGGCGCGCAACGCTGCGACGAAGCTGTCGGTGTCGGGTAGCGTCATCACGGCTCTAGATCTGCACCTCCATCCCGTCCATGGACACTTCCATGCCGCTCTCCTCGACGATGCGCCGTTCCGGCGCGTCGTCCAGCAGGATCGGATTGGTGTTGTTGATGTGGAGGTAGATCCTCCGCTCGATGGGAAGCGATGACAGCTGCTCGAGCTGCCGCCGGGCCCCTCGATCGGTAGGTGCCCCATCTCGCGTGCCGTCCTGCCGGCAAGACCGAGCCGGATCAGCTCGTCGTCGTGCCAGCAGGTTCCGTCGAAGAGCAGACAGGCGCAGTCGTCCAACTGCTCGCGCACCGCTGGCGTGAGTTCCTGGACGCCCGGCAGGTACACCGCCGCCCGCCCGCTGCGTTCGTCGGTCAGGCGGTAGCCCACGACCCGTCCCTCTTCCTTCCCGGTTCCCAAGCGTGTCCGCTTGGTCGTGGGGACCTCGAAGGCCCGGTAGGACACCCCGTCCGCCAGGGACACGTCGACGTTCAAAGCGACCGGTCGCCACTCGACGGGGCAGTAGGCGCCGAGGGTTCGGAGCAGCGCTGTCCCGTCGCACAGCGTTTCGTGTACCGCGGGGGTGGCGTGGAGCTCAAGGGCCCGTCCCTCGCGCAGTAGCAGCAGCCCCAGCGTGTGGTCGAGTTCGGCGTCAGTGAGCAGCACCGCCTGCAGCGGCGTCGACCTGGTCCCGCGCGAACGCAGGGCGGGGAAGGACTCGATCTGGGCACGGATGTCGGGTGAGGCGTTGAGCAGGAACCACCGCTGGTAGTCGGCACTCACCGCGATCGACGACTGCGTGCGCGGGCGGCAGGGCCGGGACCCTTCACGTACCGCACGGCATGCCGGGCAACCGCAGTTCCACTGTGGATAGCCTCCCCCCGCTGCTGAGCCCAGCACCCGCAACCACATCCTGGCCCTCCAACCCTCGCAACACGGTTGTTCGCGGTCGGACACCTGCGCCGGAAGGACCGGGCGGGCGGCGGGCCCACACCCGGCGCCCGCCCGTCAGGCACTAGTCCAACCGAGCGAAGTACATCGTCACCTCGGGCGCGACCTCGATTTCCTCGAACTCCGGGGCCTCCCATACGTCGGGCTGAGGCCGAGCGGCAACGGACTCCATGGCTGTCACCTCCTCCGCCGAACTCGCGGGCGGGTCTGGTGGTTGTCCGCCGCAGCCTTCCCGGTCACCGGTGAGGTCGGGGAAGTCCGCGGCGCTACTACGATTCCGGCAGTGCGAAGACGACGAGCGCGCTTCCAGAGGGAGCCCCGAGCATCCCGGGGAGGAACCCCTCGACCCAGGCACCCCACCCGACCGGCACGGCTATGTACTGCCTTCCGTCGACGCTGTAGGTCGTCGGGCTGCTGTGGTGACCGCTTCCCGTCTGGAACTGCCACAGCAGCTCCCCGGTGCGGTCGTTGAACGCGTTGAACTCCCCCGTGGGTTCGCCAGCGAACACGAGGTCACCGCCCGTGGCCAACACCGACGCGCACATCGGCAGGTCATTACGCCAGCGCCACACCTCCTCGCCCGTGGACGGATCGAAGGCGCTCACGGAGCCCGCCATTTCCTCGGAGTCCACGACGACGGCCGCTCCCCAGTACGGAATGCTCTCCCTGAACTCCCTGCGCCGCAGGGTGACCTCCGCACCGACATCCTGCACCGGGACGTAGAAGAGCTGTGTCCTCGGGCTGTAGGCCGCGTGCGTCCATTCCTTGCCACCAGCCGGCCCCGGCCAGAACTTGACCGGCTCCCCCTCGTTCTTGGGGTACACCTCGGGTGTCACCTTGCCGTTGGCGTCGATCTCGCCCCACGTGATGCGATCGACGAAGGGCGCTACCCGGACCAGCTCACCGTTCGTACGATCCAGGACGAAGAAATACCCGTTCTTGTTGAAATGCGCCAGCAGCTTGCGGCCGTCCAGGTCGAACAGGATGTTCTCCATCGTGCTGTCGTAGTCCCACAGGTCGTGCGGGTTGTACTGGTAGTGCCAGCGGATCTCGCCATTGTCCGGGTTCACGGCGATGACGCTGTCGGTGTAGAGGTTGTCGCCCTCACGGACACCTCCGTCGAAGTCGGGCGACGGGTTGCCGGTCCCCCAGTACATGAGGTTCAGCTCCGGGTCGTAGGTGCCGGTGACCCAGCAGTTTCCCCCACCCCGCTCCCAGGCCTTCCCTTCAGCAGGCCAGGTCTCGGACCCGGGCTCGCCGGGCTTCGGCACTGTGTACGTCCGCCAGACGTGCCGTCCGGTGTCGAGATCGAAGGCGTCGAGGTGGCCGCGCACCCCGAACTCCCCGCCAGAACTCCCGACGATCACCAGGTTCTTCACGACCAGAGGAGCGAGCGTAGCGCTCTCCCCGGCCCGCACATCACCGTACGTGCTGTCCCAGACACGCTCGCCGGTTTCGGCGTCGAGCGCGATCACGTGGGCGTTCAGGGTGACGACGAAGACCTTCCCCTTCGCCACGGCGACCCCGCGGTTCACATTGCCGCAGCAGAGCGACGTGTCATACGGGATCGCATGCTTGTATCGCCATAGTTCCTGCCCGGTCCGGGCGTCGAGGGCCCAGACCCAGCCGTCCCAGCCCGCGACGTACATGACTCCGTCCACGACGATCGGGGCGGCTTCGAACGAGTACGTCGACGGGCCCGCGTGAAGGCCGACAGAGCCGGACTGGAACACCCACGCGGGAGCGAGCTGCTTGACGTTCTCCGTGTTGATCTGGTCCAGCGGGCTGTAGCGCTGCCCGTCGTAGGCGCCGTAGTAGGTGAGCCAGTTCTGCGGTTCCGAGCGGGCCTGGAGAATGCGCTCATACGTGACGTTCTGGGCCACCGGCGGCGCACTCCCGACTATGCCGCTCAGCGATGCTTGGTTGACGGCATGCCCTGCCTCTACGTATTCCGCCATCACCTGCTCCTTTCTACGGTTGCGGCTGGGGCGGGCGATCGAGGCGAGCCCCCTTCGGAACGTCCCCCAGTACGACGATCGCTCCGATCAGGCCCCGGCCTTCGTCGTTGCCGATGGGGGAACTGAACCAGTAGTAACCAGGGCCATCGAGGTTGAGGCTGGCCGTTCCGCGTGAGTGGTTCGGCAACCAGATGAACTGCTCGTCACCGTTGCTCGGCAGGAGCGCGCAGTGAGTGTTCTCGTCGTCGTTGACGAGTTCGACATCGAGGTCGCCCGCATGGGGCAGGACGAGGATCGAGGGATCCCAGATCAGCTCATCGGGCGGGATCCGGACTCGAGCGCGCATGCGGCCGTCCGGTCCCTCCTCGGCACGCCTGAGAGGTCCGTGGGCGAGCAGTCGACCCAGCGTCGCCTTGTTCTGCCTGTCCAATCCGATCTCGCGTACCATTGCGGACAGGTCCTCTGTAGCGGTCGCCATCGGATTCACCCCCTAATTCCAAAGGCGCCTGGTAGGTCGCCCCACTTTTGGTGTGAGCCGCCTCCACGCCAACAATCTCTCGGAGACAATTCTTCGGCTCGGTGGTGGTCCTCCGAGGGAGACCGCACGCATGGTGCCCCTCTCGCGCCACCGGGCGAACCATCGGGGTGCCGCCTTACGCGGCGACGCTGCCGTGTGGACCGGTCCCGCACTTCCCCGCGGACGAACCCGGCGTCCCCCTGCGCCACCCGAAAGGCGCCAACTCCTTTCCACTCCAATCATTGAAAAATGCGGATTTCACTGAAATCAAATGTGAACTCCGGGTTGTCCAGCACGGCGCGGCGAGGAAGTCGCACGGAGCGACTGCTGTCGGGCGACGAACGGCGGGCAGGCGGTGGAAACCGGTCAGCGAACAAGACGTCTCACGGCAGCGCGCCTGCGCCGGCATCTGCAACGTCGTGGTCGTTCTCGACCGTGCTTCCACTCACCCCGATCGCTCCGATGACCTCGCCATCGCCGTTGCGCAACGGGATCCCTCCGGGGAACGTGACCAAGCCGCCGTTGGAGACCTCGATGTTGTAGAGCGGACCGCCGGGCTGTGACAACTTGCCGATTTCTCCGGTATGCATGTCGAAGAATCGGGCTGTTCTTGCTTTCTTGATCGAGATGTCGATGCTTCCCAACCACGCACCGTCCTCGCGGACGAATGCTTTGAGGTTGCCGCCGACGTCCACCACGGTGATGTCCATGAGTGTTCCGAGCTGCTGCGACCTCCGAGCCGCCGCATCGACCACGACCTGCGCCTGCGCCAGGGTTATATCGGCCATCCTCGCGCCCCTTTCGGTACCCCCGAAAAATTTTCGGCACCCAAACAAAAGTGGCGTATGTCTTTGCTATACACGCTAGTCCGACCGAAGTTACACGAACATTACCCTTGGACTAAATTGGGAGTTTTTTTACCGCGAGCGGATACTCGATGCCGACGTTTGGAAGTCCTACACGCCAAGAAGCGGCCGGACCTCAGACGCGTGTCCGCGGGAGACCGGAATGGGCTTCGGAGCGCGGGGATCGGCCGAGGGAGCGGTCCGTCTCGATGCCTTAGGCGAGGACCACGGCGTCCGGGCGTACTCGCCCCGCCCCGGAGTGCTTCCCACGTCCCAGGCGAGCTCTGGGCCGCTTCCGACGGTCTCCCCGGCACCACCGCCGGCGACCCCGCGCACTTCCTGCGGGTTCGGGCGAGACATGGATGTCAGCGGGCCAGTGGGGCGTCCGCGAGGCGGTCGAGGAGTTCGTCGAGGAGCGCGCGCTCGCCGGCCGTGAAGAGTTCGGTCGCCCCGCCTAGCACCGCTTTCAGCCCGGCCGCGCGCTGGGCATAGTCGCGCGCGTCGGTGGGCGCGGCACCGGTGATGGAGTCGATCGTCGCCTCGCGCAGTCGCCGGGGAAGGTCGGGGTCGCGGTCTTCGGGGGCCGTTCCGATGAGGCTGAGGGTGACCCCGGTACCGGCGGCGTGGATCATGCCGGCGCCGGTCTCGACACTGACCGCGAGCCTGCCCGCCGTGGCGATGCGTCCGACGAGCATGCGCAGCCGCTGCGACGCCCGCTCGGCGGCGGCCGTTCGGTGACCGGGAACCGGCTGCCCGTACATGAGGAGATAGTGGGCCGGGTGCTCGAGTCCGAACTGGACGTGGAGATCCCAGCCCGTGCGCAGGTCCTCCACCGGGTCGTCGGTCAGAGCCTGATCGTGCTTGCGCACCAGGTAGGTATCGAACCCGTCGGACGCCACGGCGTCCAGCAGGCCGCGCATATCGGTGAAGAGCCGGTAGATGGTCGGCGGCTGCACCCCGGCGGCAGCGCTCACGGCACGGGTGGTCACCGCGTCGCGCCCCTGCGACTGCAGCAGTTGCGCCGCCGCATCGATGATCCGCTGGCGCACCTCACCTCGCTCGCTCACGAATCAACGATAGCAGTTCGGTGATATCTATGGTTGCATTCCACTGAGAACAGTGTATTGTTATCATCGATAAAGTGGAGGTTGAGATGAGGTTCACCAGAACGATGGCCGCGGCCCCGGTGTCCGCGACGGCCCTTGCCGTCGCGCTCGGGCTGGGCGGCTGCATCTCGCCGCCCGCGCAGGCGCCGCAGACGGATCGCCCGACGGGTCCGGCGACGGATTCCTTCCCCACCGACGCTGACCGACTGGTGCCGGGCGAGCGCACCGAGCTGGTGACCGGGCTCGACTCGCCATGGGGCCTCGCGTTCCTGCCGGACGGCTCGGCGTTGGTGTCGTCGCGGCTGTCGGGCGACATCGTGCGTGTGCCGGCGGAGGGCGGAGACGCCGAACCAGTCGGAGACGTTCCCGACGTGGAAACGAGTTCCGAGGGCGGCCTGCTCGGCCTCGCCGCCTCACCGGACTTCGAGACCGACCGCACCGTGTTCGCCTACGTCTCCTCGTCGCCCACCAACCGCGTCGTCGCCCTGCAGGTCGGCGAGGACTTCGACTCGCTCACGCAGGAGCGCGTGCTGCTCGACGGCATCGAACCCGCCGACCGCCATCACGGCGGACGGCTGCGTATCGGACCCGACGGGCATCTGTGGATCGGCACGGGCGACGCGTTCGAACCCGAGAACGCCGCCGACGATGAATCGCTGAACGGCAAGATCCTGCGAATCGGCCTGGACGGCTTGATCCCCGAGGACAACCCGTTCGGCACCGAGGTGTACTCCAGCGGACACCGCAACGTCCAGGGCATCACCTTCGACCCGGACGGGACCGTCTACGCATCCGAGCTCGGCCACCGCACCTGGGACGAGGTGAACGTGCTCGAGGCCGGCGCCGACTACGGCTGGCCCGAGACCGAAGGAATCGAGGGTGACACCGGCGAGGAGCCGATCTTCACGATCCACCCGGACGAGGCCTCACCGTCCGGGGTCGCCTACGCCGAAGGGTCGCTGTGGATGGGTGCGCTCGGCGGACAGCGCCTCTGGCAGCTCCCGGTCGACGGCCGCGAGGCGGCGGGCGACCCGATCGCCCACTACGTCGGCGAGTACGGACGCATCCGCACGGTCGAGGCGGCCCCGGACGGCGCCCTGTGGATCGTGACCTCGAACACCGACGAGGCGACCTGGGGCGGCACCGCCCCCCGGCCCGGCGACGACCGCATCCTGCGCATCGAACTCGCCCCGCCCGACTGACCAGTCCTATCCATCCGAAGGAGAACGGAATTGAAGACCACAGGCAACACCGTCCTCGTCGCCGGGGGCACCTCCGGCATCGGCCTCGAACTCGCCCGCCGGTTCCACGCGGCCGGGAACAAGGTGATCGTCGCCGGCCGGCGCCGCCGGCTGCTCGACGAGATCGCCGCCGAGCACGACGGCATCGAAGGCGAGGTGCTCGACATCACCGACGACGCGTCGATCCGCCGGCTGTTCGAGACCGTCACGACACAGCATCCCGAGCTCAATGTGCTCATCGCCATGGCCGGGGTCATGGTTCCCGAGAGAGTACTCGATCCCGGCTCGCTCGAGGTCTCCGAACGCACGGTCGGGACCAACCTGCTCGGCCCGATCCGGCTCGTCCACGCGTTCGCGCCGTTCCTCGTGGAGCAGCCGAACGCCGCGATCCTCACGGTGACGTCGGGGCTGGCGTACGTGCCGCTGCCGACCACGCCGACCTACAGCGCCACCAAAGCCGCGATCCACTCCTACACAGAGAGCCTGCGCGAGCAGCTGCGCGAAACCTCGGTGCAGGTCATCGAGCTCGCCCCGCCGCTCACCCGCACGACGCTGATGGGCAGCGGGACGGACAACGAGCGGGCCATGCCACTCGACGAGTTCGCGTCCGAGACCATGAGCCTGCTCGAGTCGCAGCCCGACGCGCCGCAGATCCTGGTCGAGCGGGTCAAGCGCCAGCGCTTCGCCGAGGCGACGGGCACCTACGACGAGGTCTTCGCCATGCAGGCCGGCCGCTGACCTCGGTCCGCCACAGCCGTCCGCCGGCTCCCTCCTCGGGAGACGGCGGACGTATCGGCCTGTACCCCGTCCACCGGCCCAATCGCCGAGGCGCAGTCGACCGCGCCGATCGTGTGCGTGCAGAACTTCTACAGCATCGCCGACCGGCGGGATGCCGACCTGATCGACTCCCCCGCCGCGCAGGACGACGAATCCGGGGGCGGGCTTACCCCCGCACGTCTGAGCCGCCCTCCCGCCCGGTCTGAGCGCGCGCAGGCTGTTCTGCCAGCGCCGCTCCGGAACACACAGCGCCTGCGCCTTCGTCCGCGGGGTGGCGGGACAGAACACCCGGTCAGGAACTTTCGGCGCTCTGCCGCAGGTGGACACAGCATTCGCCGGCGCGCGGCGCGAGGACGGCCTCGACGGTAGGGGCATGGAGCCCGACGAGGAAGCCGGCGAGGAGGGCGTGGTTGATCCCGCAGACCAGTTCAGGGGAGGTGGCAGCCATGGGGTGGAAGGGACAGTTGACCAGGCGCAGGCAGGTGGGTGATTCACGTGCGGGCTCGAAGCCGTACCGGGCGAGCACTCCTTCGGCGCGGGTCAGCGCACGTTGGGCGCCGAGCTTGCCGAGGCGGGTGTGCGCCCGCTCGGTGGCGCCCAGTTGCCGGCCGTGGTCGTGTGCGACGCGTATGGCGGCCTGCCGGGCGTTCTCGCCCTCGCCCTCGGTACGCACGGCCTCAAGCAGGATGCCGGCGAGCAGGTCGTGCTGGCGTTGGGGGATGCTGATGCGGACGTCGGCGTCGGTGGGTTCGTAGACCTTCGGCCTACGCCCTGCCTTGCGGGTGCCGCCGACCGCTTCGAACTGGGCCTGCAGCAGCCCCGCGGTGACGAGTTTGTCCAGGTGGAATGCTGCGAGTTTGCGGGAGATCCCGACCGCGGCGGCGGCTTCGTCCCGGCCCACAGGGCGGCGGGCGCGCCGGATGAACTCATACATCCCGCGGCGCAGCTCGTCGTCCAAGGTGGCGACGGCCGCGATCGAGCCGGATTCCTCACCGATGGTCACAGGGCCACCTTAACTCAGATACACCAACACACATACGCCGAAAACAATCCACCATCGACTGGCGTGCATACATTGCGTCTGCTCACGAATAAAACTAATGTTTCTTAGCGAAACGATGATGAGGAGGCCCGCTATGGTCGGTCCGCACGCGCAGGCGAAACAGCCGGTGAGCGCAGCACTGGCCGGCCCCTACGGGCACCCGTTCCACCCGATCCTGGTCACCGTGCCGATCGGGGCGTGGATCGCGAGCCTGGTGTTCGACGCGGCCTCGCGGTTCGTGGCCGATCCGGGGTTCCTGACCCAAGGGTCGGTGTGGTTGATCGGTCTCGGCGTACTCGGGGCCGTGGCGGCGGCACTGGTGGGCCTGCTGGACCTGTTCGCCATCCCGGTCGGCACACCGGCCTTCCGCCTCGCGCTGGTGCACATGACGCTGAATCTGGCGGTCACCGGCGCCTATGCCCTCAACCTCGTGTGGCGGCTGGCCGACTACGGCCAACCGGTTCCGACCGGGATCGGGATGCTCGCACTGTCAGCGGCGAGCGTGGCCGTACTCGCGGTGTCCGGTTTCCTCGGTGGCAAACTCGCCTACCGCTATGGCGTGCGGGTCGCCGACGAGACCACTCAGGCCGAGGGCTACGTGTACCGCGGCCGCGATTCGGACAGTTGACCTGGTGTTCCGTGGCCTCGGCTCCTTTCGACCACTGAAAGCAGGAGAACGACATGGCTATCGCAGCACTGGTCACCTGGTTGCTCACCGCCGTCGGCGGCTTCGTCATGCTGGGCATGTGGATCGCCAAGGGCGGGCCGAAAAAGCAGCAGCCGACCACCCACCTACCGCCGAGCGTGGTGTTCGGCCACTTCGCGCTCGCCGCGCTCGGCCTGATCCTGTGGATCGGCTACGTGTTCACCGACAACCACGCGATCGCCTGGATCGGGGTCGCGCTGCTGGTGCCGGTCGCGGTGCTCGGCTTCGTGATGCTGTTCCGCTGGATCCCCGTCTACCGCGCCCGCGCCGCCTCGGCCGGTGCTCCCGGCGCCACGGCCGCGGGCCAGGGGCCGGCCGAGCAGCATTTCCCGGTGGCCGTGGTGGCCGGACACGGGGTGTTCGCCGTGGCCACCGTCATCCTCGCGTTGCTGGCCGCCCTCGGCCTCTAACCACATCCACCCCCGTCATTGAATAGCGAGGACATGCCCATGCGCCCGACGCCGCCCTGCATGTGGTGCACGAACCCGGTACCGGTATCGACCTCGATGCCGCCGAGCAGGCCGCGGGCCGGTTCTTGCGGGCGCTGGGCATCCGCACCGACTCCGAGAGCATGCGCAGCACGCCCGAGCGGATGGCGCGCGCCTACGCCGAACTGCTCAGGCCACGACCGTTCGACCTGACCACGTTTCCCGGCAACGAGGGCTACGACGAACTCGTGCTCGCCCGCGCGATCCCCGTACGCTCCGTCCGCGAGCGCCACCCGCTGCCTTTCGTCGGTGTGGCCCACGTCGCTACCTGCCCGGAGAACGGATCCTGGGACTGTCCGAACCGGCCCCGATCGTCGAGTACTTCGCCTGCCGCCCACAGGCGCAGGAACGCCTGACCAAGCAGACCGCCGACCGGCTACGCGAGCACTTGCACCCCAAAGGTGTCGGAATGGTCGTCGAGGCCGAAGACACCTGCATGACACTGCGCGGAGCCCAAGCCACCGGCTCGCGCACCGTCGCCTCCACCCTGCTGGACAGCCTGCGCCAGGACACCCGCTCCCGCCAGGAATTCTTCGCCCTCACCGGCGTCAACGGTCAGCACGCCAGGGGGCGCAAAAGCCTCGGCCGAAACGATCCCCACGTGATCGAGGCCGCCGCGCTCGTTCCCCTCCCTGACAGCTCAAAGGCCGGCGGGCCGCCCGTCACGCAGCGCGGCGGGTGGTCCGCAGCATCGCCACACCGGCGCGGTGGTAGCACCGCACCCGGTTCCGGCCCGCCTTGCAGGTGCAGCCGTCCGTGGTGCTGAAGTAGGCCCGCGATCCGTCACTACTGACCGACCGGTAGACCTCGGGGAGGCTGGTGGGCACGAGGCCGCAGGTTTCGATCAGCTCGGCGGCCTTGTCGGCCTGCCAGGTGTGGAACCCGGTGAGGTCGGTGGTCTTTCGGGCTTCGTGAATATAGCTGACACAGGTGGGGCCGTAGCCACGGGAGACGGAGGAGGGAGCACGGAGGGAGCGACCGCACCGCAGACAGAATGCGCTGACGTAATCTTGGACGACCGCCACGGTCATCTCACGTCCCTTCATATCGCTATTCTTCTCGCCATTCTATTTCACTCCGGACAGCGGGGTCAATTGATTCCGCACGCTAAATCGAGCAAACCGCGCGGAGCGCTCGAAACCACCGGAAGCCGGCAGCGGACCCGGCAGCCTCTACGACATCTCAGACCTGTGGCACCTCTCCTGCTCCAGGGCCGGCACCGCAACACCGCACAACCGGCGATACCAGCCGTGCACTGGCACATCGCCAGTTCGGCCGAGGTGCCACGCCGCTTCGGCGAGCACCGGACCGGAATCCGCGGCAGAAGGAAGGGAAACGAGTCCGACGGGCAATTATTTTCCCGAAAACAAAAACGAGAATTGCAGACTTTTCCGTTCCGCACATCACCGGACAGCAAAATCGCGATCATCCCGGATAAGGAACCAGCCGGCGGTTCGGCGATCCACGGAAATGCGGTCCGAAAGTGTGGGTGACGGTCGCCCGGCGGCCGCGAAGAGGACACCGACGGCGGCTTCGCCCACGGCGGCTGGTCGATGCCGTTCTTCGGCCCCCAGACCATGGGGGCGGCCATCGACGAGGCGATGCCGACCACGCAGGCACTGCTCTGTCCGGGCGACGTACCGCGAGGCCCGGTGGCGCGCATCGATGATCCGCCCTCATCGCGCGCCCTTGCCTCGGAGGCAGGTCGCCGGGGTTGAGGGAAAAGGGCGGTTTCCCCCGTTCGTCGGGTTAGGGTCTTTGCGGGAGTCGGCCCGGTGGGGTGACGCTGGCGCGATACCCCGCTCTCACGCCGACAGATAACGCAACGAATCGCCGATCAGTGCCACTAACTAGCAACATTCGACTGTTTTTTTCGGCATATGGGTAGCGATACCGTTTGTCCAGCCCTGCCACCGGGTGAACAAGCTCACGATCGACACTCCCGAGGAGCCGCGGTGCTCGTCGCAGTCTCCCAAGGTTCGCCGCACACCGGCGGCCACGCCAGCGGATGCCGTTGTCCCCTCCGCCCGCCCGAGGATGTCCTCGCCCATGGCGGGAACGGCGGAGCGCTGCCGCAGGCCGGGAGCTCCCCGGATCGCCGCGTGCCTCGCGCGCCGGAACCCGCGGGGAACCGCAGCACGGCCCCCGCACCGCCGGCACCGGCCCACAGCCCCGCAGCAGGCCGCGCGTTCCCGGAGATACTCCATGGGACCAAAGGGGTAGGGGTGAACATGGTCGAGGCGACTCCCGATCGCGAGCACGCCGAGCCCACCGGCATCGCCACCGCGCATCGCCGACGGACCGCCCAACGTGCTACCGGGAGGGCCGCTGATGCGTAACCGCACCGCCACCGAAGCAGCCGAACGCGCCGCCGAGACCACAGCCGAACATGCGGGCGTTCGGATCGAGACCGTGGACGACCCGCGGCGGCTGGGACCGGTGGCCGAGTTGTTCGCCTCGGTCTGGGGCAGCGAACCGGGCCAGGAACCGCTGGCCGCCGACGTCCTGCGCGCGCTCGTCCATTCCGGGGGAGCCGTGCACGTCGCCTACGACGTCGACGGCACAGACGGTCCGGAGCCGGCGGGGGCGGCCGCCGCCGTATTCGGGCCGCCCCGGACGCGCGGCGCCTACTCCCTGATCGCGGCGTCGGCCAGGCCGGGCCGGGGGATCGGGTTCGCGCTCAAACACGCGCAGCGCGCGTGGGCGCTGGGAAACGGGGCGACGTCGCTGACGTGGACCTTCGATCCACTCGTCAGCCGCAACGCCCGCTTCAACCTGGTCAAGCTCGGCGCGGTGGCAAACGAGTACATCGTGGACTTCTACGGCCCCCTCGCTGACGGCACCAACGACGGCGACGAGACCGACCGGCTGACCGTGAGCTGGGCGCTGGACAGCGTGCACGCCCCGGACGCCGCGCACGGCCGGCCCCACCGGGCCGCAGGAGCCGGCCCGTCCTCCCCCGAACACGCACCGGAGTGGGCGCCGGACGGCGGGCCGCTCACCGTCATGGACTCCCATGGCCTGTGGTGCCGGGTACCCGATGACATCGTCGCCCTGCGCCGGACCGATCCCGGGCAGGCGGCGAGCTGGCGGGCGGCCGTACGCGACGTGTTCGTACCGGCCATGGCCGATGGTTTCATCGCCATCGGCATGTCGCGCGACAACTGGTATCACCTCGCGCGCCAGGAGCAACGGGAGCACAGGGAACACCACCGGGAGCAACAGTGAAGATCGAACGGATCGAGCTGGTCCACATCCGCCTGCCGCTGACCGGCGTGTTCCGGACCTCGTTCGGCTCGATGCCGGAGAAGGACACCTTCCTGCTCCGTGTGGTCACCGACAGCGCGGAGGGCTGGGCGGAGTTCGCGGGCGACCCCGAACCGCTGTACTGCGACGAGTTCGCGGCGAGCGCCGAGCTCGTACTCCGCGACCACCTCATCCCGCGCGTGGTCGCCCTCGGGGATCCCGGGGCCGCGCGTATCGCCCCGGCCGTCGAAGCGGTCAAGGGGCATCCGCTGGCCAAGGCGGTGCTGGAAACCGCGGTCCTCGACGCGGAGATGCGCGCCTACGGCATGCCGCTGGCCACCTACCTCGGCTCGGTGCGCGACCGGGTGCTCCGGGGTCTCGGTCGGCATCATGGATTCGATTCCCGAGCTGGTGGGCGCCGTTTCCGACTACCTCGCCCAGGGCTACCTGCGGATCAAACTGAAGATCGAGCCCGGCTGGGACATCGAGCCCGTCCGGGCGGTCCGCGCCGAGTTCGGCGCGGACCTGCTGCTGCAGGTGGACGCGAACACCGCGTACTCGCTGACCGACGCCGAGCACCTGCGCGGGCTCGACGATTTCGGCCTGCTGATGATCGAACAGCCGCTGGCCGAGGACGACCTGCGCGGCCACGCCGAACTCGCCAAGCTGGTACGCACGCCCCTGTGCCTCGACGAGACGATCGGCTCCGCCCGCGACGCCGCCACGGCGATCGCGCTCGGAGCGTGCCGGATCGTCAACGTCAAACCCGCTCGCGTCGGCGGTTACCTGGAAGCCCGGCGCATTCACGATGTCGCCGCCGCGAACGGTGTCCCGGTCTGGTGCGGCGGGATGCTGGAGACCGGAGTCGGCCGGGCCCCCAACCTCGCGCTCGCCGCGCTGCCCGGTTTCGTGCTCCCCGGGGACGTCTCCGCATCCCGCCGCTTCTACGCCGAGGACATCACAGAGCCGTTCGTCCTGGACGACGGCTCCCTTCCGGTGCCGAAAGGCCCCGGTACTGGCGTGGACGTGCTCCCCGACGTGCTGCGCCGCTTCACCGTCGCCCGACGCGACCTGTATCCCCACCGCTGATCCCAGGAAAGACCATAATCATGACAGCGACCTGGTTCTCCATCCTGCCACCACTACTCGCGATCGGCCTTGCGCTGCTGACTCGCCAGATCCTTCCGTCACTCCTCGCGGGCGTCTGGCTCGGCGCGTGGCTCGTCGAGGGGGTGACACTCAAAGGCCTGGGCATCTCCCTGCTCGACACGGTCGGGGTCTACGTCGTCGACGCCCTGTCCGACCCGGACCACGTGATGATCATCGTTTTCTCCCTGATGATCGGCGGTATGGTCGGCATCATCCGCCGCAACGGCGGCACCGACGGCATCGTCAAGCTCGTGACACGCTGGGCGTCGACACCGCGCCGCGGGCAGGCCGCCACCGGCGGGCTCGGCGTCGCGGTCTTCTTCGACGACTACGCCAACACGCTCGTCGTCGGCAACACGATGCGGCCCGTCACCGACCGGCTGCGGATATCCCGCGAGAAACTGGCGTACCTGGTGGACTCCACGGCCGCGCCGGTCGCCACGCTCGGGTTGTTCACCACCTGGATCGGCTTCCAGGTCGGCCTGCTCGGTGAGGCCGCGGACGGGATCGGCCTCGAACGGACCGGCTTCGCGGTCTTCGTGGAGTCGCTGGCCTACGCCTTCTACCCGGTTCTCGCCGTCGTCCTCGTGTTCGCGATCGCCGCGAGCGGGCGCGACTTCGGCCCCATGTTGAAGGCCGAGCGGCGGGCGCGGGAGGGCCAGGTGCTGCGGCCCGGGTCGCAGCTCGGCAACAGCGAAGCGCTCGCCGAGGAACTGCAGCCCGATGAGCGTACGCCGCGCCGGCTGGTGAACGCCGTCGTCCCGATCGTCGTGCTGATCACGACGACCCTGATCGGGCTCATCGTCACCGGCGAGGGCGACAACGCCATGGAGGTCATGGGCGACGGCGACGCGTTCTCCGCCCTGCTGTGGGGGTCGCTGCTGGCGGTGCTCGTCGCCGGGGTCATGAGCGTGGGCCAGCGGATCCTGACGCTCAGCGAGACCGTGGCGTCGTGGTTCTCCGGTGTCACGTCGATGCTCTACGTGGTCATCATCCTGACGATGGCCTGGTCGCTGTCCGCGTTGACCGAGGAACTGGGGACCGCCGAGTTCCTCGCCGGGGCCCTCGGCGATGCGATCCCCGCCGCGCTGCTGCCCGCCATCCTGTTCGTCATCGCGGCAGCGGTCGCCTTCGCCACCGGCACCAGCTGGGGGACGATGGGCATCCTGACGCCGCTGGCCGTGCCGGTGGCGTGGGCGGTGCTGGAGGCCCAGGGCAACGCGTTCCCGGAGGGCCACCCGATCCTGTTCGCCAGTGTGTCGACCGTTCTCGCCGGCGCCGTCTGGGGCGACCACTGCTCGCCGATCTCCGACACGACGGTCATCTCCTCGCTCGCCTCGCAGTGCGACGTGATCGACCACGTCCGCACCCAGATCCCGTACGCGCTCTACGCCGGCGCCGTCGCGCTCGTGTTCGGGCTCATTCCGGTGGGCTTCGGCCTGCCGTGGTGGCTGGCGTTCCCCATGGCCGTGGTCGTGCTGGTCGCCGGGCTGCGGCTGATCGGCAAGCAGTCCCCTGCCCCTGCCGAGGAAGCCCCGGGCGAGACTCGGATCGCCGCAGACTCCTGACAGCACGGGGACCGGTGGCGACGCGGGCTTTTCATCACCCCGACCGCCGGTCCCCGCCTTCCGGCCGGCGGTCGGGACCATGGACCTGCCGATGCCCGGCGGCTCCGCTCACTCCGCTCACTTCCCGCCGCGGTGGCGCGTCTTCAGCCGGCATGGCCGCTGCGGACCGTGGTGTCCCCCTCGGAGGGGTCCAGCAGGTTCCGGGTGCGCTCGGCCAGCTCACGCTGGAAACGCGCGTCTCGCGCGGTCGCGCTCGGCAGCGTCACCCTGCCGTCGTCGAGATACTGCCCCGAGACGACGTCCCCGGCCAGTGCGGCCTGCACGACGTTGCGCGCTCCGTGCTGGACGGGCGCACCGCCTATCCCGTACATCGCGTGCAGCAGGGATGTGCTGATCACCCCCGGGCTGATGCTCACGATGCCCGGTATTGCCCCGGCGCTCCGGCCGGCCAGCCACAGGGCGTGTGCCACCATCGCGAGCTTCGACCGGGAATAGGCGATCGTTGGGCTATAGGGGTGCCGGTCGAGGTTGAGATCGTCCAGTTCCAGCGTCGCCGACGCGTGCGTGGCCGAGGCGACGTGCACCACACGACCGCCGGCCGCGCGCAGTGATGGCGCCAGCCGCTCGGTCAGCACGACCGCGGCGAGGTAGTTCGTCTGCAGGGTGACTTCGTTGCCGTCATGGCTCAGCCGCCGCCGCGGCGGTCCCGGACGCCCCGCGTTGTTGACGAGCACGTCGACCCGGTCGGTCAGCCGGCCGATCGAGGTGGCCAACTCGCCGACGGCCGCCAGTTCGCCGAAGTCGGCCCGGACATAGTGCACCTCGCTCCGGCCCGCTTTCCTCAGTCGCGCCAGCAGGTCCGCGACCTCCGCGGCCGGTTGCGGACCGTGCACGACGAGCCGGCCGGCCCGGTCGGCCAGCAGCAAGGCGGCGGCCGCGCCGATGCCGCTGGTGGCCCCCGTGAGCACGATCGTCCTGTCCATATTCCGTGCCGCCTCGCCTCATGTGTGCCGATGGGCCGCCGGCGGGAGCACAACGGATCAACGCGCCGCGGTTCCCCGTGGTTCGGCACCGGCGCCGCCCCGGTGGCCCACTGCTCCCGCACGCCGAAGGCCGGAGCTGGTCCTACCGGGTACTACCCACCCGCCGGGAGGTTCCAACGGCCACGAGCATCCCGCGGAGAACCTACCTGGCCGGCCCGAGGCAATATCGGGCCCAGTGGACCGCGAACCATCCGGCCGTGCTGTCACCGGCGCGCCTTCGCCGAGCGATGCGACAGTGCCTCCTTCCGGGGCATGATCCACACGGACGGCCGGGGCGTGCGGAGCCCCCGTACGTCTCGTTCTTTTGTCCCTGCTGGTTGGAGGACCGGCCGTGCGGAGGGGCGGTGCGGTACCGCGGTCTCATGGCCCCGGACGGGCGCAACCTCTCGTGGACGGGAGGAGCGCGATGCCGGCACACGGGGACCCCTCGGTCGCGGCGTCGGGCGAGTGGGGATGAGGGCGGTGTGCGCCTGCCGTCAGGAGAGACACACGCCTGGCGGCCGGGCCGGAACCAGACCCTGCGCGGACCGGCGTCGGGCCGTTCGCGGCTGACCCGATTCAGCCGTGTACCGTGAATGGGCGCGTTCCCCGAATCCGGCGGCCCGGTCGGCGAGGGGCGGCGGGTGTGCCCCAAGTGCCGTGCCGCGGCCCGGCGGGGCGCTCCGGCCGCCGCTGGAGCAGGACGTTCCCTACCCCTGACCGCAGGTGCCGGCCCGGCCGGAACCCGCCTCCGGATCGCGGCGTCCCGCGATGAGGCCCCCGCGAGCGACGAAAGGCCCTCGTGACTTCTCCCACCGCTAAAGCGGCGGGCTTCTCCTGGCGTCGTTCAGGCGGCAGGAAGGACCAGCCCGGCCCTGATTCCTACGTTGATCGCTGCCACCCGGTCGGCGTGCTCTGTGTAGCCGCACCGGGAACAGCGGAACTTTTCCTGGGTGGGGCGGTTGTCCGCACTAACGTGCCCGCACAGTTCGCGGGGGCAGGTGCGCGAGGTGTTGCGGGCATCCACCGGGAACAGCTCGCGACCGGCCCTTGCAGCCTTGTGCGCGAGGATTCCCAGGAACAATCCCCAACCCGTGTCCAGGATGCTCTTGTTCAACCCAGATTTGGCGACGGCGCCGTTGGGCAGGTAACCGCCGTCCGGGTCGGGTTTGGGTGCAGGCACCTTGGTCATGCCCGCGATGTTCAGTTGCTCGTGTGCGATCGTCTCGAACCGGCGCACCAGGTCGAGCGCGGTCTTGTGGTGGTGATCCAGGCGCTGGTGGCGCACCTTGGCATGCAGCCGCGACACCTTCGCTTGAGCGGCGTTGTGCTTGCGGGTCCGGTTCTCCGCCTTTACCCGGGGAAACCTGGCGAGGTCACGTTGCGCGTTGGCCAGCTTGTCCGCCGACCGTTGAAGGAACCGAGGGTTTGGGATGCGCTCGCCCTCGGATGTGGTGGTGAACGATGCCACCCCCATGTCGATCCCGGTGACGCGCCCGGTCGGCTCCAGCGGTTCGGCGGGAACCTCATCGCAGGCCAGGACGACGAACCAGCGCTTGCCTTCCCGCTTGACGCTGATCGTCTTCACCCGGCCCTTGAGCGGGCGGTGCTGGTGGACACGCACGTGCCCGACACCCCGGAACCGCACCCGCCTCACCGGGTCCTCGGGGGTGGAGTCCCACCGGCACCCGTCGCCGTCCTTGGGAAAGACCACGGTGTCGAAGCGACCAGCCCCCTTGAACCGGGGGTAGCCGGGCTTGAGGCCAGCTTTCACACGTCGGAAGAACGCTTGGAAGGCTTTGTCCAGCCGTCGCAAGGTGGCCTGCTGGGAAGAGAACGACCAGCGGCCCTGGCGTTCGGGGTCGAACGCGCGGATCTCCCTGAGCTGGGCGGACTGGTCGCCGTAGGTGATAGGCGTCGTGGATGCGTGGGCGTAGGCGTCGCGTCGTTCTTGCAGCGCAGCGTTGTACAGCGACCGGTGGTCGGCCAGCATTCCCCTCAATGCCGCCTGCTGCCGCTTGGTCGGGCGAAGGAGGAACTTGTAAGCGCGGTGCACTATGCGTCCTCCTCGCGCTTCCTCCACGGGCGTTCCCACTGGGTATCGATGTACCGCTGGACGGTGTCAGCGGATACGGCTCCGACCGAGGCGGCGAAGTACGACGACGACCACAGAGTGGGCAGCTTGGATTTCAGGTGCGGAAACTCCTCGCGCAACACGCGCGAGGTGTACCCCTTGAACTGGTTGGCCACATACGACGCCGATGCTTTCGGGTCGTGCTTGACGAACAGGTGCACCTGGTCGGGCATCACCTCAAGGGCAATGACCTCCCACCCGCGCTCGTCGGCCTTGGCCTGATGAGTTCTTCCAGGCGGTGTGCGACGCGTCCACCGATGACCGGGCGGCGGTACTTCGAGCACCACACCACGTGCAATCCCAAGTCGTACACGCCCCCGGAGAACCGGCGAACCTTCCGAGCCACAGACACACGAGTAGTATACATGCCAGACAGGTCTACCAGGCGTGGTCTGGGGTGGGCGCCGGTCCGCCTAGCGGCGAATCGGCTTTTCCTGACCCGCTACGCGGAAGGCCTGATTCCCCCACCGACTAAAACCGGTGGCCCCCTCAGGAGGATTCGATGGACGAGTCCGCATTCCCCGTCGTGCTCTTCATCCTCGGCCCGGCGATCGCCATCGCCATAATGTGCATGGCCGCGGGGGCCCACAGCAAGAAGGTCAAGGAACTGACCGCGTGGGCCGGGCGACACGGGTGGAGGTACGACGAGCGGCGCCCCGACCTGGTCGACCACTTCCCGGGGGACCCGTTCGACCGCGGCGGTTCAAGCCGCAGCGCCGACCACGTGCTCTCCGGCTCCCACCGCGGCCACCGGGTGCTCCTCTACGAGCACCGCTACACCAAGCGCAGCCACAACGGGCAGAGCACCACGAGCACCACGCACCGCCACCGGATCGCGGCGGTGGCCACGCCGGCCCCCACCCCCGTGCTGGAGATCAAGGAGCAGCACTTCGGACACGTGCTGCTGAACCTCATCGGCATGCACGACCTGCGGATCGGCGATCCGCGTTTCGACGACGCCTTCCGGGTGACCGCCGACGACGACGACTTCGCCCGTTCCGTGCTGAGCGAGGAGCTCAGGACGTGGCTGCTCGCCCAGCCGCCGGGCCGCCGGGTTCCCCTCCGCTTCACCGGCGACCACCTGGTCACCTGGGAGAGCATCCGGCTGGATCCCGACTACGCCCTCGAAGCCGCCGATCACCTGATCGACGTCCTCGAACGGATCCCTGTCGGCGTCTGGGAGCAGCACAGGCACTGAGCTCGCGGAGATCACTCCTTCCCAGCGTTTGGACCAAGACGCGCCGAAGGCCCGGATTCCGCAGGAGCAAGGAGGAAGGGGAGGGACCTCAGTCGGCGAACTCGACGCCGGACAGCTCGGTGCGCCGGTACTCCGCCAGCCGCTCGGCCTGCTCCGCCACGTCGCCGCGTACCGACGCCGGAGCACCGGTCCACAGTTCGACGCGCACCTTCAGTTTCCTCCCGGATGCGCGCGGCCGCCACGTCCCCACGATCTCGCCATCGGCGAGTACGGCGCCGGGCCGACCCAGCACCGGCCACAGGGCCTTGGCGCGCGCCGGGTCGCCGACCAGCAGGGACCGGTCCTTCGCCTGCAGGAACAGGTCGTAGGGACCGAGCAGCCGTGTCGTCCTCGCCGGTCCCGCCGCGAGCCCGTCGGCGTCGATCGCCAGCAGCCACCTGGTCTGCCCGTCGACCGAGACCTCGACGGTGTCGGAGGGCCAGCGGGCCTTGATCTCCTTGACCGGCGCGTCGAGGTAGTCGGCGACGTGCTTCGGTGTGGCGGGCCCGCACAGGCGCAGGTAGCTGCGAACGACCTCGTAGTGCTGCGGCACCTCGACTGCCCGCTCGAAGCCGGGAATGGACCGCAGTACCGGCGGCGACGTGCCAGCCTGCAGCTCCAGCCCGGCACGCAGCGCCGCGAGCCGGAACGGCATCTCGTACAGGTGCGTAGCCTGGCAGGGACGGCAGTACCGCAGGTACGGCCGGTCCATCAGGGAGGTCATCCGCGTGGAGACCTCGCCTTTGACCATGGGCTCGGTCACCACCGACCGCATCGCCGCCGCGACCGCCTCCAGCGCGTCGAGCGCGCCGATACCTGCCTCCTTCAGCGGCTTGGCCGCGTCGTAGATGCGCTTGGCGGCGTCGGCCTCGGAGAACGGCCAGACCGCGGCGGCCACCTGCGGCAGGTTCGCACGGCGGTAGACGTGCGGCGCCCCGCGGATTGTCCAGGCCGTGGCCAACTCCGCGTCGGAGGCTTCGACACGTCCACGCCGCGGATCGCCAGCGCCCACAGCCCGCCGTCCGGGCCGGTGTCCTGCACGCCCGCATCCAGCACCGCGGTGTCGGCCAGTCGGCCGGACTCCCGCTCCAACTGCTGGGCCCGCACCCGGAAACCGAGAACCTGCCCACGCGTGACCGAGATACCCACACTGGCCATAGTAGGCGCGTCCGGTCCCGTCGCGGGGCCGGGCGAGTGCCCGCGGCCCCGCGAAGCGGCGGACCGCTCCGGTCGGGGCGGAGCCGCGGCACCCGTGAACGCAGCCCGCGGAGAAGGGCTCACCGCTCCGGCGGGGCGTGCGCGCCGCCTCCTCCCGAGGCGACCGTCTCCTCGGCTTCCCCGCGGAGGGACCGCGCCGGCTCCACGCGGTGCATCAGCCGGTCGACCAGGAAAGTCGAATCGCCCTCGGCCACAACGTGGTACGGCACGTACACGCGTTCGCGTTCGCACAGCTCAAGGCCCACCAAGCCGGAGGGGCGGTAACGGCGTACGACCTGGTCGCGAGCGAACTCCAACCATGCCTCGTCATCCGCCGCCGCCACTGCCGCGACCAGCTCGCCGGGCGCCGCCGAGGTCTCCTCCCGTTCCCGCAGCGCGACGTCGACGACGCCGAGGCGACCGGTGACCGCGTCACGGGCGAGGGCGACGCGGGCCGACCGGGCCGCGCGGAACGGGAGCTCGATCATCGCGGCCGCGACCGCGAGATCGACCGGCCAGTAGAGATCCCCGCACACGCGGGGCGGCTGCCGCCTTCCGGCGAGCCGGCGCAACAGCCATCCGGAGCGGCGCCGGACCAGTCGGCGGGAACGCTCCGGCCCGTGGTCCACCGCGATTGTCCGGATCCGCACGGCAGGCTGCGTCACCATGCCTGCTCCCCTCCCCTCTCGGCGACGGTCTCCGCCGAACGCACCATCGCCATGTGCTGTTCGGGAAGAGGAGCGCCGATCCGGCTCCACAGCCAGCACCCCAGGAAGCCGGCGGCCATTCCGACCACTGTGGAGGCGAAGGGGTTGTCGCTCAGCGGGTACCACCCGGCGTAGAGGCCGAACTGCGGCCCCATGTGAACGGCCAGGTAGACGAGGAAGCCGGTGAGAGCGCCGCCGAGCGCCCCGGCCGTGTTCGCGCCGCGCCACCACACGCCGAGGAACACGGGCCCGGTCAGCGCCGAGATGATGCCTCCCAGTCCGAGCCACATCCAGATGACGAGCAGCTCCGGCGGCGTCCATACGGCGGCCGCGGCGACGAAGCCGGCGAGGAGCACGCCGATCCGCCCCACCAAGAGAGAGCGGCGGTCCACCCGCGGGTCCTTGGGGTCCTGGCCGCGCCATGGCACCCAGGTCTTGCGGTACAGGTCGTTGGCGAAGATCTGCGAGATGCTCATCAGCAGGCCGTCGGAGGTCGACAGGATCGCCGAGAGAATCGCGATGCTGAGCAGCGCCGCCATCCAGGACGGCAGCATCTCGATGAACAACGTCGGTACCACCGCGTCGGGGTGGTCGGGTTCCACCCCGATGGCCCGCGCGAGTATGCCGCCCAGGAACAGGAAACTCACCACGAACCCGGCGAGGCTCGATGTGACGACGAACTGGCGGACCTGGGCGGTTCCCCGCAGCGCGAAGAACTTGTTGCCGAGGTGCGGCAGCGCTATGAAACCGAGGTGCGACACGAGCACCGCGATGATCATCCACCAGTTCGCGAAGCTGGGGTTGGCGGGATCGGTGTGCACGTCCCAGCGCATCACCTCGGGCAGGGCCGCGTTGACCGCGCCGGGGCCGAATCCGTCGACCCCGAACCCGACGAAGAACGCCCCCGCGACAATGCCCGCGATGACGAGCATGAAGAATCCCTGGACGGCGTCGGTGATGATGTCGCTGTGGCTGCCGCCTATGGTCATGTAGACCATCAGGATGCCGATGACGACCAGGAGCCCGTACTGGTACGGGATGCCCATGAGCGTCTCGAACAGCTGGCCGGAGGCCGCCAGCTGCGCCATGAGGTAGTAGATCAGGAACAGTGACATCAGGGCCGCGACGGCCCGGACGACGGGACTTCGGTAGAGGTCGCCCAGGAAGTCGGGGATCGTCGCCGAGCCCAGGCGGTCTCCGCTTCTCTTCAGGCGGCGCGCGATGAGCATCGTGCCGATGTAGGCGCCGATCGGATACAGCAGCGCGACGTAGGCGCCCTTGAACCCCGACTCGTAGGCGATCCCGGGAACACCCATGAAGGTCGCGCCGCTGGCGATCATGGCCATGTAGCTCAGCCCGAGTACGGGCCCTATGTAGGAACCGCGGGCGGTGGCGTAGGAGTCGGCGCTGTGGGTGCGTCGCATGCCCACGTAGCCGAAGTAGAACATCAGCCCGACGAAGCCGGCGAGGTAGATCCATCCCCAGGCGACGACCGTCATTGGGGCCACCCCCCTGCGTCGGCGCCTTTTCCGGCCTCGTTCCCGGCGGTGGGCCGCCGTTCGTCGTAGTGCAGCCAGACCAGCATTAAGAGCAGGTACGCGCCCATGGCGAGGGCGGACACGAGCAGAGTGTTCACTGTGTTCCTCCGGATGGCCTCAAGTGGACGAGGGGTGGGTGTGGTCGTGGGGCTGAAAGAGCCCCATGGGAGGCGCCGCACGCGCGTACCGGTCCGGCCGTGCGCGCGGCCGGGCGGTGCGCCGCGGCTCCGCCGTCGTCTCCGCGCGTTTTCGGGGGTTGACGTCAGACGAGGATCTGGAACGGGTCTTCGATGACCGCCTTCAACGTGGTGATCCACCGGGCGGCGAGCACGCCGTCGACCGGGCGGTGGTCGGCGGACAGGACGAGGTGGACGGTCGTGGCGACTTCGACCGCGCCGTCGATGACGAGAGCCTCCTCCTGGAGCGCGCCGACGGCCAGGACCGCTGCCTGCGGCGGGTTGATGATGGCGGCGAACTCCTCGGCGCCGAACATGCCGAGGTTCGAGACGGTGATCGAGCCGCCTTCGAGGTCGGACTGCCGGAGCCCTCCGGATCCGGCCTTGTCGGTGTAGTCGCGGACCCGGGTGGCGACCGCCGAGACCGGCATCGCCTCGACACCGCGCAGCACCGGGGTCACCAGGCCGTTGTCGGTGGTGACGGCGACCGATATGTCGACGGCGGTGAACCGGCGGACGGCCTCGGAGTCCCAGGCCACGTTCATCTCCGGTACCAGAGTGTGCGCCTTGGCGACGGCCTTGACCAGCATGTCGTTGACGGAGACCCTGACCGGGCTCGCTGCGTTGATCCGCTCTCGCAACTCCAGCAGCGCGTCCGCCCTGCACCTGGCGCGGACGTAGAAGTGCGGCGCGGTGCGCTTGCTCTCGGCGAGCCGCGCGGCGATCGCCGTCCGCATCCGTGAGTGGGGGACCTCCTCGTAGGCTCCGCTCGGAGCCGACGTGGTCGTGGCGGCCTCGGCGGGTTCCGCCGGTTCCCCGTCCTGTTCGGTCCCCTTGGTCTGGGCGGCGATGGCCGCCTCGACGTCCCGCCGGACGATGCGCGCGCCCGGGCCGGTACCGGTGATGGTTTCGATCGCCAGCCCCACATCCCGGGCCATGCGCCTGGCCAGCGGGCTGATGAAGATCCTGACGCCGCGATCGTCGGCCGCGCCGTCGGTGGCCCTGGGTGCCGGCTCGGCACCGCGGGCAGCGGTGCCGGCCGCGGGAGGGTCGGGCACTTCTCTGCGGGCGGTCGCGGTCTCCGCCAGCCCGGCCACGCCGAGCTCAGCGAACAGCGCATCGAGGTCTCCGGCCTTTTCGTCCGCGGACCCCAGGACAGCGATCGGACCACCGACCGGGACTTCGGCCCCCTCGGAGCACAGGGCCGTGAGCAGGACACCGTCGGCTTCCGCGGTGATCTCGACCTCGGCCTTGTCCGTTTCGATGACGGCGATCGCGTCGTTCTCGGCGAACCCGCCGCCTTCGACGACGTTCCAGGAGGACAGGATCGCGTCGGTGCTGGCGGCGGCGACTTCGGGCATACGGAGAAGCTCGGCCATGGTGTCCCTCCTGGGAAGGGGGTGGGGAGGGGTCAGTGACTCGTGATCTGCACGAGCCGACTGACGATGTCGTCCGTTCCCGCGATGGCGGCCCGCTCCAGCACCCTGCTGATGCTCGGGGCGGCCTCACCGCCGTGGACACGCTGGACGGGCTGGTCCAGCCAGTCGAAGTACCGGCGCTGGATCTCGTCTGCGAGCCAGGATCCGTAGGAGGTGCCCACCGGGCCCTGTTCGGCGATGAGGACGTTGTTGGTCTTGCGGATGCTCGCGCCGATGGTGTCCCAGTCGACGCCGGCCCGGTCCAGCCACCGCAGATCGACGACCTCCGCGTCGACGGCGCCGAGTTCGCCGACGGCTTCGAGGACGAAGTTCGTCATCGCCAGGTAGGAGAGGACGGTGACGTCCCCGCCCGTGCGGCGGATCGCGGCCTTCCCCACGGGCAGGCAGTAGTCGAGGTCGTCCACGGGGCCATCGCCGACCGAGGCGTAGAGGTCGACGTGTTCGATGACGACCACGGGGTCCTTGCATCTGAGGGCGCTGTTCATGAGGCCCACGTAGTCGAAGGGCGTGGACGGGGCCGCGATCCGCCAGCCGGGGGCTGTGGCGAGGATCCCGGCGGGGTCCATGGAGTGCTGGGAGCCGTAGCCGGTGCCCATGGCGACCTTGCTGCGCAGAACGAACGGAACGTCGCCGTCTCCGCCGAACATGTGCCGCGCTTTGCCGATCTGGTTGAAGATCTGGTCCGCGGCGACCCACATGAAGTCGGCGTACATGAACTCCACGACCGGTGTGTAGCGGCCGTCCAGCGCGATTCCGCAGCCGAGCCCGGCGAAGGCGTTCTCGCTGATCGGTGTGCCGAGAACCCGGTCGGGGTGCGCTTCGGCCAGTCCCTTGGTGGCACCGTTCGTGCCGCCCTTGAGGCGGTGGACGTCCTCGCCCATGACGACGATCGTGCCGTCTTCGGTCATGCGCCGGCGCATGACCTCGGAGACGACGTCGATGAACGTGCGTTCGGCGATCCGTCCGGTGAAGGTGTCGCGGTCGGCGAGACGGGCGCCGGAGAACTCGCTGAGGTCTCCCCGGATGCCGACATCGCAGAAGGCCGGGTCGGGCCACTCGCCGGGTCTGATCCTGCGCTGCCCCGGCCTGCCGTCCGGGTCGGGTTCCAGGAACTCCTCCCCGATCTCGACCATGGTGGCTTTCGCCTGCGTCACGCAGGCCTCGACCTGTTCGGCGCTCAGGATGTCCCGCTGGGTTATGTGGCCGCAGACGAGGGCGAGCGGGTCGCGCCGCCTCCACTCCTGCTCCTCGTCCTTGGTGCGGTACCCGAACGCGCTACCCGGGAAGGGGCCGTTCTGGTGGAAGTAGCGGTAGACGTCCGCCTCGATGATCGTCGGCCCGCTGCCCGCACGCATGTGGTGCACGGCTTCGGTCATCGCCGTGTGCACCGCGAGGGGATCCATGCCGTCCACCCGCCAGCTGGGGATGTTGAACCCCAGTCCGCGCGCCGACAGGCGGGGCTCCGCCGTCGCCTCGTTGACGTGGGTGGAGACCGCGTACTGGTTGTTCTCGATGAGGAAGCAGACGGGAAGCCGCCAGGCCGCGGCCAGGTTCAGCGTCTCCAGCACCGAGCCGATGTTCACGGCTCCGTCGCCGAAGCACGTCACCGAGACGGCGTCGGTCCCGGCGTGCCGGCCGGCCCAGCCGAAACCCGCTGCCTGGGGTACGCCGCCGCCGACGATGGCGTTGGTCCCCATCGCCCCGGCCTCTCTCCATCGCAGGTGCATCGAGCCGCCGCGGCCGCGGCAGAAGCCCTTCGCCAGGCCGCATATCTCCGCCAGACTGCGCGACAGGACGGTGCGGACCTCCTCCGTCACCGGCGCACGCGGGTCGATGCCTTCCGGTGCCACGTAGCCGAGCGCCTTGGCGAGGAACTGGTGGTGTCCGCGGTGGGAACCGTTGACGAAATCGGCCCCGGTCAGCGGCAGCATGGCACCTACGGCGCCGCCCTCCTGACCGACACTGGAGTGCACCGGCCCGTGGACCAAGCCCTGGCGGGCGAGTTCGAGAACGTACTCCTCGAAGGTCCGGATCAGCAGGATCTGGGCGAACATCGACAGCAGGAGCCGCGGCTCGGCGGCGTGCCAGTCCTTTTTCGTCGCCGCGACCTCGACCCAGGCGCCGCCGGAACCAGTTTCTTGTGTGTGGGCATGAGCACACCGCTCCGCTCGTCTCGGCTCCGGTCTGACAGGGTCCGGCGAGGGCCGCGACCCGTTTCTCCGGCATCACTGCCTCCTTGGTGACGAAGCCTGTCCGGCAGCCGGCGGCGTCTGCCGGACTGCGCTCTGGACGGCCACTTCGGACTCCAGTGAGACAGGCATCACACTGACAGCGACATGGATCCACAGTAAAGCCAAGTTATTCAGACGTTATATTTCAAGACCTCTGATCATTGACTATTCAGGCATCAACGCATGATACTTGCCGCCGGAGCCAAAATATGGATCCATATTCGGTAGGAACCGCAGCGGGAGGTGTTCGCCCGATGAGCGGCCGGAGATCCGGTGGTCTGCCGGGACTGACCGGGGTCGAGCACGTGGGCTTCACTGTCCCCGACCTCGAAGAGGCGACGAGGTTCTTCGTCGACGTGATCGGATGCGACTTCGTGTACTCGCTCGGCCCGTTCCACTCCGATGACTCGTGGATGTCCGACCGCCTCAACGTGCACCCGCGCACGGTGATGCGCGAACTCCGCTTCTTCCGATGCGCCAACGGCCCGAACTTCGAGATCTTCGAGTACGACGCGCCCGAGCGGAACCCGCAGCCGCCCCGCAACAGCGATGTCGGCGGCCACCACCTGGCGTTCTACGTCGAAGACATCGATGCGGCGGTCGCTCACCTGCGCGGTCACGGGGTGCGGATCCTGGGCGAGCCACCGCCAGCTCCGGCCCGAGCGGAGGACAGCGCTGGGTGTACTTCCTGTCGCCGTGGGGGATGCAGCTCGAACTGGTGTCCTACCCCGGCGGCAAGGCCTACGCCGAGAACGCCTCCGTCCTACTGTGGCAGCCTGATGACCGGAGCGACCGCTAGTCACGCCCGGGGAGGGCCATGTCCAAGAAGGCAACCGCCACCTCGAGTCCGCCGACCGTGGCGAGTCAACGGGTGGCCGACTACCTGCGAGACGCGATCCTCAGCGGCGAGCTGAGGCCGGGCACGCGGATCATGCAGGAAGAGGTCGCCTCCGCGCTCGGGGCGAGTCGGCTGCCCGTCCGCGAAGCGCTGCGGATCCTCGCGGCCGAAGGACTGACCGTCCTCAAGTCCAACAGCGGCGCGTGGGTGTCGAAGATGGACCTCTCCGAGTGCGACGGGGTCTACAAGATCCGCGAGCGCGTCGAACCGCTCGCCCTGGCCGAGAGCATCCCCCGCCTCACTCCGGCGGCCGTGGAGCGCCTCGAACAGATCCAGCAGGAGATCGAGGGCAGCGACGACATCGACCGCTTCCTCAGCCTCGACAAGGAGCTCCACCTCGCCACCTACGCCGGCTGCCGGATCGATCAGCTCAACACCATGATCGACCGGTTCTGGAACAGCACCCAGCACTACCGCCGCGCCTTCGCGCGGATCATCGACACGAGCGGCTGGCAGCTGATCTACGCTGAACACCGCCTGATCATCGAGGCCGTCAAGCGAGCGGACACCATCGACGCCGAGCGCTTCCTCACCGGACACATCCGCCGGACCCGCCTCGAACTGTCGAAGCACCCGGAGCTCTTCTCTGAGGACGGCTACGGCTGACCCCGGCGGCGAAGGCCCGCGGGATCCGCCGGCCGCATCGGGCAGTGGCGTGCTCAGCCCCCCGCCCCCGGCTCACCGCAGGGCGGAGCGGAACCGGCCGACTTCGGCAGCACGACGCTGAGCGCCGGGTCGAAGACCACCCGCGCCTGCTCGCCCGCCGGCGGAGGGGGACGGTCGAGCCGCACCTTCGCGAGCAGCGGCACCGCGCCGTCGAGTGTCACCGTCCAGTACCCCGGACCGGGGGCGACCTGGCAGACGTGCACGGGCACCCCCGGATCCCCCTCCCCCGCCACCCGCACACCGTTGGCGAAAACGGCGACCGTCGCGGGACCGGCGGGACCGCTGCAGCCGAGTCCGGTGGGGACCCCGTCCACGGACACGCCGCCGTCCGCCTCGACGAAAGCGTCGACGAGGTTGTCGTAGCCGACCAGCGCGGCCACACTGCCGTCGACCGGGTGCCGGGTGAGGAACTCGGGGGTTCCGGTCTGGTGCACGCGCCCGTCGAAAAGGGCCACCACCCGGTCCGCCAGCCGCATCGCCTCCTCCGGGCGGTGCGAGACGTGCACGACCGTGGTGGTGCGATCAGCCAGGGCCTGGTCGAGATCGGCGAGGAACGCCAGGCGCGACTGGGCGTCCAGGCCCGCTGCCGGCTCGTCGAGCAGCAGCACGGCCGGCTCGACGGCGAGCGCACGCGCCAGGCTGACCCGCTGCTGTTCTCCTCCGGAGAGCGCGGCCGCGGGGCGGTCCGCCAGGTGCGCGACGCGCAGCCGCTCCAGCGCGTGGAGGGCGAGGCCGCCCCGCCTGTCCCGCGGCACCTTCCGCCAGCGCAGCGGCAGCTCGACGTTGCACCGGACGCTGGTGGACAGCAGCGCCGGACGCTGCGTCGCATACGCCACCCGGCGCCGCAGCTCCACCCCGCCGTCGGTGGTGCGCACCCCGCCGACGGTGACCCGGCCGCGGTGCGGCATCTCGACGGCGGCGAGCAGCCGCAGCAGGGTGGTCTTGCCCGCCCCATTGGGGCCGAGGACGCACAGCCGCGCGCCGCGCTGCACATCGAGTTCGCCCACCCGCAGTACCTCGCGGCCGCCCCGGAAGTGCCGGAGACCGCGCACGCTCAGCTCCGCGCCCACGCGGCCCCCCTTCGCTGCACCGAGGCCAGCAGGCCGTTGACGAGGAACGCCAGGCCCAGAAGGATCAGGCCGTAGACGATCGCGACCCCGAAGTCGCCGCGGCTCACGCTCTCCACGATCGCGGTCGTCATCACCTGCGTATGGCCGTGGATGTTGCCGCCGACGATCGTGGCGGCGCCCACCTCCGAGATCGCCGTCCCGAACCCGGCCGCCGCGGCGGCGAGCAGCGGCAGCCGGGCTTCGAGCCACATGCGCAGCACCAGCTGCGCGCGGTTGGCCCCGAGCGAGCGAAGCTGCTCCGGCAGCTCCGGGGGGAGCATGCGCAGCGCCGCCATCGTGATCGCCGTGATCAGCGGTATGGCGATCAGCGCCTGGGCGATGATCATGCCGCGCACAGTGTAGATCAGCCCGAGACCGCCTAGGGGGCCGCTGCGCCACAGCAGCAGCGCCACGCCCAGCCCGACGACGACCGTCGGAACCGCCATGCCGGTGTTGACCACGGCGACCAGGAACCTGCGCCCGCCCGCCCGGGTGAGCGCCAGCGCGGTCCCGAGCGAGATCCCGACCAGCGAGGCGATCGCCGCCGCGCTCAAGGACACGACCGCGGAGCGCGCCAGCACCTCATAGACCGTCTCGCTCATCAGTCCAGTGCGTCGGGAAAGAACAGCGGCTCGGAGTGCTCGTCGACGCCGAAACCGGCGATCGCCCGCTGTACGGGTTCGCCGCGGATCCAGCCGGAGAACTCCTCCGCGCAACCGGTGTTCGTCCCCTCGTGGTCGACGACGACCACGTGGTAGTCGTTGTTCAGGTCCTCGGTCCCCTCGAAGGCGATCTCGGACTCCAGGCCGCTGGTGGCCAGGAACGTTCCGCGGTCCGAGAGCGTGTAGGCCTGCTTCTGGCTCGCGACCGTCAGGGTCTCCCCCATGCCCTGGCCGGTCTCGACGTACCACGAACCGCCCGGCTCGATGCCGGCCTCCTCCCACAGGGACAGCTCCTTGGCGTGCGTACCGGAGTCGTCGCCGCGCGAGGCGAACAGCGCCTCGTCCTCTGCGACCTCGGCCAGCGCCGCGGCCGCGTCGTCCGCCTCGGCGAGCCCGGAGGGGTCGTCCGGTGGTCCGAGGAGGACGAAGTCGTTGTGCATGACCGGCTCGCGGCTGGACCCGTGCCCGTCGGCCATGAACCGCTCCTCGGCCTCCGGCGAGTGCACGAGCAGGACATCGGCGTCGCCCCGCTCGCCCATCTCCATGGCCTGCCCGGAACCGACCGCCACCGTCTTCACGGTGCAGTCGCTGTTCTCCTCGAACATCGGGAGGATCTCGTCGAGCAGCCCCGAGTTCTGGGTGCTCGTCGTGGTCGCCAGCACCACGTCGCCCCCGGCACCGACCGTGCTCTCCTCCGCGTCCCCGGACGAGCATCCCGCCGCCGCCAGGACCGCCGCTGCCGCTACCGCCCCGGACGCCGTTCTCATCACGCTGCCTCCCGCATGTCGCCGGCACGGCGCGCGTCGTAGCCCGCCATGTCGGCCAGCCGATTCCGGAATGCCCCCGTTGTGAGTACGTCGAGCAGCGGAGCGAGCAGCCCCGCGGAGTCCGGGCCGGTGGCGAGTTCGAAGTCCTCCCACTCGATCGGCAGGAAGTCCGCGTCGACGGCGTCGGCCACCGCGCGGACGGCCAGACCCGCGTCGGCGGCCCCCGTGGCCACGGCGGCGGCGACCCCGAAGTGCGACTCGCACACCTCGCCGCCCTGCCCGGGAGTGACCCCCTCCTCGCGGAGCAGCCGGTTCAGCAGCAGGCGCGACCCGGTTCCCGGTGCCCGCACGGCCAGAGCGGCGCCGTTGAGATCGGCGACCCCCGCGATCCCCAGCGGGTTCCCTTTCGGCACCACGAGGCCCTGCTCGCGGCTCCACAGGTGGACGAGGGTCGCGGGCCGGCCCCCGAGGACGCGCCGCGCGAACGTGTCGTTGGCGCGGCCCGTGCGCGCGTCGCGGAGGTGCACCGCGGCCGCGTCGGCGGTGCCCTGGGCGAGCATCCCCAGCCCCGCGACGCTGCCCCGCCCCGCCGGGACGCGCTCGACGGCGGGCCCGGCGGTCGACAGCAGCAGGTCGAGCGCGGGATCGTCGCTGCCGCACAGCCGGGCCGCTTCGGTACCGCTGCCGAGGCCGGCCGTCATCGCGACCGCCCGTTCCGGACCCTCGGCCGTGACCACCGCGTGCGAACGCGGCGATCCCTCGATGACGCCCGCCTCGCGCAGGATCGTGTGCGCCCGCGCGGCCGTGCCCGGAGAACAGCCGGCCGTCCTGGCCAGTTCGCGGACGGCGGGGACGGGGGCGCCGGGACCGATCCGCCCGGCGATGATGTCGGCTGCCACGGCCATCGCGACTTCCTGTACCTTCTGTACCACCGGTACAGAATACAGTCTACCGGATCCGGTGACCAGTCTCCGCTGTGCTGTAGCCGCCGAGCGCCTCCACCGACGCCTGGAAGTCCGGCGACTCCAGCAGGTCCCACAGAGGTGCGAGGAGCGGGTCGTCGAGACCGCCGGCGTCCAGCACGAGGTCGTAGGGCTCCTGTGCCACCGGAACGAAGCCCAGCCCGAACGCCTGCGCGGCCGCCATGATGCCGAGGCCGCAGTCCGCCCGTCCCGCGGCGATCGCGGCGGCGACGGCGAGGTGCGTCGGCTCCTCCCGCGCGTAGCCGTCGATCCCCGCCGGATCGATCCCCAGCCTGCGCAGCTCGTGGTCGAGCAGCATCCGGGTACCCGCGCCCCGCTGCCGGTTCACATAGGACAGGCGCCCCCCAGCGAGGTCGGACAGGCCCGTGACCCCCTCCGGGTTCCCGGGCGGCACCAGCAGCCCCTGATCACGGTGCACGAGGCGCACCACGGCCAGCTCCCGATCAGGCATCATCTCGTCCAGGTAGGGCAGGGTGTACTCCCCCGTCGCGGGGTGCAGCAGATGCGAACCGGCCACGTGGCACAACCCGTCGCGCAGCGCCACCAGCCCGCCGAGCGAGCCGACGTTGGACGACATCAGGCTCAGCGTCGGGTCGGCGGCGCGCAACTCCGTGGCCGCGAGGTCGAGGACCAGGTCGTGCGAGCCGATGGCGACGATCGAGCGCTCGATCTCGGGCAGCCTGCGCAGCAGCTGCACCGGAACCCGCTCGCCGGCCTGGTGCCCCTCCACGGCCGCCGGCACGACCAGCAGCCCGTCCGCCCGCACCAGCGAGGTCAGCACGCCGGCACCGCGCGGCAGCGGGGTCGCCACGACCTGCCCGTTCACCGCTCCCAGGCGCACCCGGACCCAGTCGTCCATGCCGACGACGGACGGCAGCTTCCGGGCGAGCCGGGCCTGGACCTCCGGCCGGTGCGGCGGCGCCGCGCCTTCGAGCTCGGCGAGCAGCGGCGCGGCGAAGATGTCGAACGTCAGGGCAGCCGAGACCGGATAGCCCGGCACCCCGATCACCGGGGTGGCCTCGACCGCGCCCAGCACCACCGGGTGGCCGGGCCGCACGGCGACCCCGTGCACGGCGAGCGATCCCAGCTCGGCCACCACGCGCGCCGTGTAGTCGTCCCGGCCGGCACTGGACCCGGCGACGACCACCACCAGGTCCGCAGCGGCGGCCGCGCCGCGGACCGCCTCGCTGATCCGGGCCACGTCGTCGGGCTGGACCGGCAGCGCCCACGCCTCGCAGCCCACCTCGCGCGCCTGGGAGAGCAGCATCAGCGAGTTGGTGTCGAGAATCTGATCCTGACGCGGCGGCGACCCGATCGGCACGATCTCGTCGCCGGTGGGGATGACCACCACCTTCGGCCGCCGCCGGACCGTCAGCTCGGTGGCGCCCGCGGCCGCCGCGGCGGCGACGTCGACGGGGCGCAGCCGGTGCCCCTCGGGCAGCAGCAGCTCGCCCGCGCTGACGTCCTCCCCGATCGAGCGCACGTGCTGGTAGGGCGGTACGGCCGCCAGGATCTCCACGGTGTCGCCCCCGCCGACGCGGTGCACGTGCTCGCGCATGACGACCGCGTCAAGGCCGTCCGGCATCGGGTCCCCCGTGTCGACCACGTGGTAGGAGTCCGGCTTCAGATGGAGCGGCGTGGTCTCCGACGCACCGTGGGTGTCGGCGGAGCGGACGGCGATACCGTCCATCGCGGCGACGTCGCCGACCGGCGACGAACGGCCGGCCCAGACCGGTAGCGCGGTCACCCGCCCCACCGCCTCCTCGAGCGCGAGGGTGACCCCGTCGAGCCGCTCCGGGCAGCCGGTGGCGGCGCGGGCCCGCTGCCAGGCCGCCATCGCCGAGTCCGCGGGCACGTCGTTCACGAAGGGACTGTCGTGCACGGGCGTTCCTACCTGTACATCGTTACGGTCACGGCCGCCTGCGCGTCGAGCCCGGTGGCCGCCTCGGGGATCACGACGTAGCCGTCCGCGTTGGTGAGCAGGGACAGCAGCGCCGAGGCCCCGAACAGCGGTGTGGCGACACCGTCGCGCAACCGCACCTGGACGACGTCCAGCCTGCCCGCCGCCGATGCGACCGCGCGCTCCATGGTGGCCGCGGTGGTCGGCTCCGCGGGCGGGTGCGTGATACCGCCGACCCGGCGCAGCACCGGCAGTCCGACCTGCCGGAAGACGACCAGGGCCGACAGCGGGTTGCCGGGCAGCCCGATGACCGGCACGCCCGAGCACTCGGCGAGCAGTGTGGGCTTTCCCGGCTTGATGGCCAGACCGTGGCAGTAGACGCTCGAATCGCCCAGGGACCGGACGGCGGCGGTCGTCTCGTCCCGCGCCCCGACCGACGAACCGGCCGAGACCACCACGACATCGCAGTCCCGCACGGCCGCCTCCAGCGTGCCGGCCAGGGCGTCGACGTCGTCTGGTACAATCCCCCGCGGCGACGGCTCGCCTCCCGCCTCCGCCACCAGCGCGGCCAGCGCGGACGCGGTCGCGTCCCGCACCTGGCCGGGCCCCAGTTCCGCGGTGTCCGGGGGCACCACCTCGTCACCCGTGGAGATGACGCCCACCCGCGGCCGGGCGCGCACCTCGACCCGCGTGACTCCCGCCGCGGCGAGCAGGCCGAGGTCCTGGGCGCGCAGTGCCCGCCCGGCCGGGGCGAGCTCGGCGCCGACGGCGACGTCCTCGTCCGCACGCACGACACCCCCTCCGACGGCGATCGGCCTCGTCACCTCGATCACCCCGGGCATGGTGACCTGCGTGTGCTCGACCATGACGACCGCGTCGGCCTCGTGCGGGATGGCGGCGCCGGTGGGGATCTGCACCGCCGCGCCCGGGCGGACGGCGACATCAGCGGGCGCGCCCATCCGCACGCTGCCGATCAGATCGAAGTAGGCGGGCAGCGCGTCGCTGGCGCCGTAGGTGTCCGCGGCGCGGACCGCGTACCCGTCGACGGTGGAGCGGGCGAACCCGGGCAGCGCCGCACCCGAGGTCACCGCCGCCGCGGGCACGCGGCCCAGGGCCGCCTCGCGGTCGACCGGCTCCGTGCCGGTGCGCCGGCGCGGCCGGAACCCCGCCAGCGCCTCCGACACGGGCAGCGCCGTGAAGAACTCCGTAGCGCTCAATCCCACCTCACTCCGGCGGCTCCGCGGCGCCGTCGCCCCGCTGGTCCAGGACGCTCACGACCGGCCCCATGGCCACCTGCCCCAGCCCGCAGATCGAGGTCTTGCGCATCACGGTCTCAAGCTCGCGCAGGCGCTCGCGGCGCTCGTCGCTCAGCTCGCCGCCGGCCTGCAGCGTGTCGGTGAGCAGCTCGTGGGCCTTGGTGGAGCCTACCCGGCAGGGGACGCACTTACCGCAGGACTCGTTGCGGAAGAACCGCAGCACGTTGGTCGCCGCCGCCAGCGTGTCCGTTCCCTTCGCGATGACGACGAGCGCCCCGGACCCCAGCATCGAGCCGGCCTCGGCCAGGGTGCCGAAGTCGAGCGGGGTGTCGAGGTGCTCCACGCCCAGGAAGTTCGACGACGCGCCCCCGGGCTGGACGCAGTCGAGCTCCGCGCCGCCCGCGACACCGCCGGCGAGGTCGATGAGGTCGCGGATGCTGGTGCCCATCGGCACGCAGTAGACACCCGGCTTCTCGACGTGGCCCGATACCGCGAAGAACTTCAGCCCGGTGCTGTCGCCCGTCCCCTGGTCCTTCCACCAGTCGGCGCCGCGCGAGGCGATGATCGGCACGTCGGCGAAGGTCTCGACCGAGTTCATCAGGGTGGGCTTGCCCCACAGCCCGTAGACCCCGGGGAACGGCGGCTTGTTGCGGGGCTCTCCCCGGTGCCCTTCCATGCACTCGATCAGCGCGGTCTCCTCGCCGAGGATGTAGCCGCCGGGTGAGGTGAAGATGTCCAGGCTGAGCGTGCGGCCGCTGCCGAGGACGTCGTGCCCGATCAGCCCCAGCTCCCGCAGGTGCTCGATCTCGGCGTGCAGCACGGCCTCCTCGGGGCCGTACTCGTGGCGGATGAAGACCCACCCCTCCTCGCGCCGGTGACGACCATCCCCATCAGCAGGCCCTCAAGCACCAGGTGCGCCTGCTCGGCCAGAAGCTGGCGGTCCTTGAAGGTGCCCGGCTCGGACTCGTCGGCGTTGCAGATTGCGTACTTGAGGCTGCCTTCGGTCGTGCGGACCAGCTCCCACTTCCTGCCCGTCGGGAAGCCCGCGCCGCCCATGCCGCGCAGGCCCGACCGCTGCAGGTTGTCGATGACCTGTTCCGGTGTGATCTCACCGGACAGCAGCGCCCGAAGCGCCCCGTAGCGGTGTTCGACCCGCTCATAGGGGTCGTTCGGCCAGCCGCCCTCGGGCCCGTAGGCGACGGTCGGCCCCGGTTCCCTGCTGCCGCCGCGCCGGGCCTCCAGCAGGGCGGGGATCTCCTCGACCCGGCCGGGACGGTCGTCCACGGTCGCGGCCGGCGCGATGTCGCAGCGGCCGGGGCAGGAGATCCCGGTGATCTCCACGTCCCCGGTGTCGCCGTACCGCTCGCGCAGCTGCGCGATCCGCTCCTCGGACCCCTTCAGCCAGCACGCCAGGTCGTGGCAGAGCCCCACGGTGGCGCCCTGCGGCGGCTCGGTCCGAAAGTGCGGATAGAACGAGATCAGGCCCTCGATCTCGTAGAGCGGCCGCCGCTGCTCGCGGGCGAGCGCTTCGAGTTCCTCCCGCGGCAGCCAGCCGCAGCGCTCCTGGATGGCCATGAGCATGGGGATCAGGCTCGGCCCTCGGAACTTGCCGGCCCGCGCCTCGACGCCGGGGACCTTCGCCTGATGGTGAGCCTCCAACGTCATGATGCGCTACCTCCGACTGTGGTGCTTACACGGTCCGCCACGGGAGCTATCCGTACGGCGCAGAACTTGAACTCCGGGATCTTGCCCATCGGGTCGATCTCGTCGATCGTCAGCAGGTTCGCCGCTGCCTCCCGGAAGTGGAACGGGATGAAGATGTTCCCGCGGGCCTCCCGGTGCGAGATCTTGACGTTGAGCACGATCTCGCCGCGCCGGGAGGTCACCCTGGCGAGTTCGCCGTCCTTGAGCCCGAGCTCGTCGGCGTCCTCGGGGTGCACGTAGGCCTCGGCGCGCGGCGCGATGCTGTCCAGGGCGAACGAGCGCCGCGTCATCGAGCCGGTGTGCCAGTGCTCCAGCAGCCGGCCGGTGTTGAGCACGTAGGGGTACTCCTCGCTGGGCAGCTCCTTACCCGGCAGCCACTCGGCGGGCACCAGGTGCGCCAGCCCGTCGGCGGTGTTGAACCGGTCGTCGAACAGCACCACCGTGCCGTCAGTGTGCTCGGGGTCGGGGTTGGGATAGAGCTTGCCCTCCGAGCCGAGGTTGTCGTAGCTCAGGTTGGCGTAGTCCGGCATGAGGGGGACCATCTCGTCGAACACCTCTTGCGGGGACCGGTAGTTCCAGTCCAGCCCCAGCCGCTGCGCGATCTCCTGCACGATCTCCCAGTCGACCCGGGCGTCGCCCGGCGGGTCGAAGACCTTGCGGCCGCGCTGCACCCGGCGGTCGGTGTTGGTGTAGGTGCCGTCCTTCTCCAGGTACGACGAGGCCGGGAGGATGACGTCGGCGAACTCCGCGGTCTCGGTGAGGAAGATGTCCTGCACCACCAGGAAGTCCAGCTGGGACAGCGCCTTGCGGACCTTGTTGATGTTGGGGTCGGACAGGAAGGGGTTCTCCCCCAGCATGTACATGCCGCGCACGCCGCCGTCGAGGATCGACTTGATGATCTCGGTGACGGTGAGCCCCTTCTCCGGGTTGAGCTCGGTCCCCCATGCCTCCTCGAAGAGGACGCGGGCCTTCTCGTCGCCCGCCGACTGGTAGTTGGGGTAGAACATCGGGATGAGCCCGGCGTCGGAAGCGCCCTGCACGTTGTTCTGCCCGCGCAGCGGGTGCAGCCCGGTCCCCGGCCGGCCGACGTTGCCGGTGATGGAGCACATCGCGATGAGGCAGCGCGCATTGTCGGTGCCCGTGGTGTGCTGCGAGATGCCCATGCCCCAGTAGATGACGCCGGCGTTCGCCTCGCCCCAGAGCCGGGCGATCTCGCGGATCGTGTCCGCGTCGACACCGGTGATCTGCGCCGCCAGCTCCGGCGGGTAGGCCTCGACGGTGCGGGCGAGTTCCTCGTAGTTGGTGGTGCGGCTTGCGAGGAAGTCCCGGTCGACCAGTCCCAGCCGGATGACCTCGTGCATGATCCCGTTGTAGAGGGCCACGTCCGTACCGGGCTTGAGCTGGCAGAAGATGTCGGCGTGGTCGGCGACCGTTCCGCTGCGCGGGTCAACGTAGATGATCTTGGTGCCGTTGCGCCGCGCCTGCTTGAAGAAGGACGACGCCACCGGGTGGTTGGCCGTCGCGTTGCTGCCGGTGATGATCGCGACGTCCGCATTGGTGATGTCGCCGTAGGTGGTCGAGACCGCGCCGGAGCCGACGCCCTCGAACAGTGCGGCCACGCTGGAGGCGTGGCACAGCCGGGTGCAGTGGTCGACGTTGTTGGTGCGGAAGGCCGTGCGGATCAGCTTCTGGAAGAGGTAGGCCTCCTCGTTGGAGCACTTCGCCGAGCCGAAGCCCGCGATCCCCTCGGGCCCGCTTTCGGCGAAGATCCCGCCGAGCCTCCTGGCCACCAGGTCCAGCGCTTCGTCCCAGGTGGCCTCGCGGAAGTGGGGCAGCACCTCCTCGTAGGGCACCAGCCCTCCCGGCTTGCGGCCGCGCCCGCGCTTGCCGTTGCTCTGCTGCGCCTCGTCCTTGACATCGGCCGACAGCGGCCCCTTGGGGTAGGAGGAGTCGACGCGGATCAGCGGCGCGGTGAGCCGCTGCGGTGAGGCCGCGTAGTCCCAGCCGTAGCGGCCCTTCACGCAGAGCCTGCCCTGGTTGCCCGGCTGGTTGCGGCCCTCGGCGAACGAGATCCCGCCGCGCTCGCGGTCGACGTAGTAGGTCAGCGCGCAGCCGACACCGCAGTACGGGCACACCGTGTCGACCGCGTCGAGCTCGGAGCGCGGCCGGATCGGGATGTTGTTGATCGGCTTGTTGGTCAGCGCGCCGGTGGGGCACGCGGAGACGCACTCGCCGCAGGTGACGCAGGAGGACTCGCCCATCGGGTCGTTGAGGTCGAACGCGATGCGCGTCGAGTAGCCCTTGCCGCTGCGCCCGATGACGTCGTTGCCCTGGACGTCGTCGCACGCGCGGACGCACCGGTCGCACAGGATGCAGGAGTCGTGGTCGACGGCGATCACCGGGTTGGAGGTGTCGGTGCCGCGGCCGGGGCCCTTGAACAGGTCGTCGATCGTGGCGATGTCGTAGTTGTCGGCGACCTCGATGAGCTCGTTGTCGGCCGTCGTCGTCTGCTTGGGGTCCTCCTCGCGGGGTGGCTGGTCGGCGAGGAGCAGCTCGGTGAGCACCGCACGGCTGCGTTCGACCTCCGGTGTCGACGTCGCGACCTCCATACCGGACTCGCAGGGGCGGATGCACGAGGCCGGGAAGGTCCGGCCCCCCGTGTCGACCACGCACATCCGGCAGACGCCCACCGGGTCGTAGCGTTCGTCGTGACACAGAGCGGGGATCTCGATCCCCGCCTCCTTGGCCGCCTGCCAGATGGTCGTCCCCTCGGGGACGGTGAGCTCTCGGCCGTCGATGGTGAGCGATACAGTCCGCTGTTCGGTATCGGCCGGAGCATGGTTGGTCTGTGTCATGTTCTCGACTCCGTTCTTGAATCAGTCGACATCACGAGCGGCCGACCATCCCGGCCCAGCCCACGTTCGGCGTAGTAGGTGTCGATCATCATGCGTAGACGCTCCGGGGGCAGTGTCGCGGTGCGCCCGGAGCCCAGAGAGAGCGACCCGTCGAGGAAGCGCTCGGGTAGCCAGTCATCGCTTGCGGTCCATCCCTCCCGAAGGTTGTAGGCGCGCTTGGCCATGACGATGCGGCGCGCGGTCTCGCGCAGTTCCTCCCCGTCGACGTCCCAACCGGTGACGTGCGACAGCAGGAGCGCCCATTCCTCGAAGGGCTCGGTGAACACTCCGCGGAGGAACTTGCAGAAGATCAGTGAGTCCATGACCGCGGCCCGGTCCTCGGTCTGGATGGCGGCCCGCACGTGCTCGGCCGTGCCGTGCACCCGGTCCAGCCCAGCTTTGAGGTCGGCCTCGTAGGCGCCCGAGCGGTTGTGGTCGGCGCCGCGGGCGTTGACCGCCAGCCCCAGCGCCATCGACTGCATCGTGCGCGGCTCGTATCCGGGCATCTCCAGGCCCTTGACATGCGGCGCGAACGCCCCCGAGCCCTGCCCGACGATTTCGGAGGCGCGCCGGGAGCCCTCGGCGAGCATGTCCCCGACACCGGTGCGCGCACCGATCTCGTCCAGCGCCCGCAGCAGCGCGGCCCCGTCCCCGAACCGCAGCCACGGCACGTCGAGCAGGCCCCGGTCCACGCACTCCATGGCCCAGGCGATCGTGCCGCCCGCCGAAATGGTGTCCAGGCCGAGCTCGTCGCAACGGGCGCTCGCTTCGAGCACCTGGTCGGGGTCCGAAACCCCGCACATCGGTCCGAGGGCGAAGACGTTCTCGTACTCCACCCGCGCCTTCGTGCCGCCTTTCGAGGCGTAGATGTGCTCGCAGCCGATGCTGCAGGAGGCGCAGCTGGACCTGGCCACCGACCGGCTCTGCGCGAGGTCCTCGGCCGACAGGTTGGGCGCGTCGGCGAAGGTGGCGCTCTGGAAGTTGCGGGTGGGCAGCGTGCTGATGGCGTTGAAGGCGAGCAGGTTGGACAGCGTGCCCAGCTCGCGGTACTTCTCCGTGGCGGGCCCGAACGAGCGGTTGCGCAGGTCCTTGGCCGCCGCGAGCACCGCCTCCCGGTCGGCCAGCTCCACCCGCTTGCCGCCCCGCACCGCGACGCACTTGATGTTCTTGGCGCCGAGCACGGCGCCCAGCCCGCCGCGGCCGGCGTGCCGTCCGTCGTGCGAGATGGTGGCGTAGCGGACCGCCCGCTCCCCTGCCGGTCCGATACTCGCCGCCCGCCACTTGCGGCCGTACTGCTCCCGGACCGACTCCTCGGCCTCGGCGGCCGACATGCCCCACTGCGCCGCCGCGTCGACCAGGCGGACGCCCTCCTCATCGATCAGGAGGTTGGCGGGCGCCTGCGCGCGGCCGGTGACCACGATCGCGTCGTGCCCGGTGAACTTGCCCGAGATCGCGAAGTGGCTGGAGGACAGGGCATCGTTGAGCAGGCCGGTGAGCGGCGACTTGGCCACCACGGCGAACTTGGCGCTCGTCGTCAGGGGGGTTCCCACCAGCGGGGAGAACACGAACGCCAACGGCGCGGCCGGGTCCAGAGGGGCGACACCGGCCGGAGCGAGTTCGGTCAGCAGCCAGGTGCCGAGGCCGGCGCCCCCGAGGTAGCCGCGTAGTACGTCCTCGGGCAGCGGCAGCACCGTCGTCGAGCCGTCGGAAACGTCGACGACCAGGGCCTGGCCGCAGTAGCCTCCAGGGGTCCGCATGGCATTCACCCACCCGCGTCCGCAGAGAAGAACGAGACAGTGTCGCCGGCCAGCAGGGGCAGTTTCCCGTCGCCGCGGATCTGGTCGCCGTTGACGGCCGCCACGATGTGGCCGTCGAACGCCAGCCCCACCTGCCGCGCGGCGTCGGCGAGGTTCGCCGCCCTGATCCGGACCGTACCCCGGCCTCCGCCGCGGGTGGCCAGCACGCCGTACCGCTCCACGGTGATCTCCGGCGCCGGGCGGCCATGCGCCGCCGAGTACTCCTCGGGGGTGTTGACGTTGACGACGGCATCGAGGCCGGGGTCGACTTCGGCCAGCCGGGGATCGGCCAGGAATCCCGCGTCGTCGATCTGCCGGACGGCGCATTCCTCGAAGAGGTGGGCGGGACGCAGTCGCTGCTCCTCCAGCAGCTTGGTCACCCGGCCCGCGAGATCCGTGCGGTAGCCGGCGGCCATCGGCTGGCGGAAGCCGCCCACGAACGGCAGTACCACGTCGGGCGGGTTCGCCCAGCCGGACGCCGGATCGGGCTGGAAGCCGCGCAGCACCGCGCGCACGAAAGCCGTGTGCAGAAACGGCAGGTCGGTGGAGCACACGAAAGCGGTCTCGGCGTGTTCCGCCGCGGCCGACAGGCCGACGGCGAGCCCCTGCATCGGCCCCCGCCCCTCTTCGGGGTCCTCCTGAACAGCGACCGCGGGATCCAGTTCCGGTAGCACTTGGTCGGGGGCCCGCACGACGATCACCGGACCGTCCACCGCACGCCCGACCACTCCGGTGACGTGCCGCAGCAGGGTGGAACCGTGCCAGTTGAGCGCCGCCTTCGGCGCCCCCATCCTGGAGGAGCGGCCACCGGCGAGCACAACTCCCGCGCTCGAATTCATACTGTAGACAGTATACGTCATGTCGGCGCTCCCGCTCTGGCGGCACCCCCGCCAGTCCACATGAAATTTGATCGTTATCTCGGCGCCGAGTCCAGTCTACGCAGCGTGAGCACGGCAGGAAACGTCCGCGGCGCACACTGCGGCGATCCGCCGAAGAGGGCGAACGGCGGCCGCGGCGCGGGACGGCGCGCGGCGGTCCGGTGCCCGGCGCCCGCCGCGGTGATCACCGAGAGTGGTACTCCTGGAGCCCGCTTGACGTGCCGATGCGCACGTCCCGGCCGCAGAGAGCCGGGAGTCCCGCCGCCGCTGCGGGACGGACACCGGAAAGCCCGGACCCGTTGGGCGGGGGCGGTCGGTTACCCGCCCCCGAAGAGGCGCGGGAGCCGCCCGCCACGCTGCCGCGAGGGCCCTGCCAGCGGTGCGGCCGCGGAAGCCGGATCCGACCAGGCGGCGGAGGCGGACACCGCCGTCCCCGCCGCCCGCGCGATGTCAGCGGGTGTCGGGGCCTCCGGCTCCTCGGCGGCGGAATAACGCAGTTCGCCGATGTCGCCGACGAGGCGCACGCCCGATTCGCCCAGCTCGTCAAGGCCCTCAGCGCTCCACCGCTCCACCCGGCCGCGGTACCGCGGCGGGATCCCGAGCCGCGGACCGCGCGCGTCGCGCGCCCGGAAGTCCTCGATGATGCGTTGGCGCAGCAGCATCCCCGCCTCGTGCGGCCAGCCCGCTGCCGCCAGGGTGGCGTTCATCGATCTGAGCACGTCGGCCTCGGCCGCGGTTATCCCGCTGTGCACGGTGGTCCCCGTCTCCGGAGCGGGGAGACGGTCGGCGGTGCCGTCGAGGCCGATGGCCGCCATGAACCGGTGCCACAGCAACTCCGCCGGGGACCCGGGGTTGCTGACGAGCGTCACCCGGTCGGTGCCGACGACCGAGGCCCACCGCTCGGCCAGCCGCCCCAGGGCATAGGCCCGCCACAGGTGGGCCTCCGCCTCCTTCTCGACCACGTCCCACCCGCGGTCGCGCAGGTCCGCGAGCCCGTCCAGGTAAGCACCGAAATCCCGGACCCGGCCGTTGCGGATGTGCTGCTGCCAGGCCGAGGGCAGCAGCCGACCGAGTCCGCGCGCGGTGATGACGACCTGGACGTCGGCGACGTCCAGGCTCTCAATCACCCGCCGCACGGCCTCGCCGCGGACCACCGACAGGGCCTCAGCGGAGACGACCGCGGTTCCGGACCAGTCGCGCACCTGCTCCAGCAGCCGCTCCCAGGCCCTGCGTTCGGCCGCCGCCCGTTCGGCGCTCACCCACGGGTACTCGGTACCGAGCAGGCCGTAGGTGGCCGTCTCGTGGTAGTTGCGTCCGGTGGACCGGTTCTCTGCCGGGGGCAGTGGGTAGCCCACACCGGCCTCGGCCAGTTCCCGGGCACGTTCCTGCAGCATCTGCTGCAGGTAGGTCGTGCCGGACTTCTGCACACCGATATGGAGGACAAGCCGCGTCGCCACGTACCGCTCCACTGCTCCTCGGGGGACGGGGGTGCCCAGAAGCTATAAGCGGAAATGGGCGCGAATGCGAACTCCGGAAGAACAGGTGGATAACCGGACCAGCGGGGCGGTGAACTCCGCGGCAGCCGGCCGGCGAACCGCTCAGGAGCAGCGAGGGGCTGTACCTGGGCGGGCTTCGCACGCACGCTGGGAGACATGACTTCGAACGGCATCGCCCCCTCCGGCAGAGAAGCACTGCGCCCGGCCTCCAGGGCCGTCCACCCGCACACCCCTCCCCCCGCAGTGAGGGCAGCCCCCTCGGCGTTCCGCTGTACCAGGCCACCACCTTCGCCTTCTCCGACACCGAGAGCATGGCGGCCTCCTTGGAAGAGCCGGACGGCGCTTTCGTCTACGCGCGGCACGGCAACCCGACCGTCCGCGCCCTGGAGACGGCGGTCGCCGAGCTTGAGGGCGGTGCCGGGGCCCAGGCCGCGGGCTCGGGGATGGGCGCGATCGCCTCCACCCTGGGAGCCCTGCTGCGGCAGGGCGACCACGTGGTGGCCCAGAACCGCCTCTACGGCGGGACCCGGGCCTTCCTCGACACCCTGCGGCGGCACTGGGGCGTCGACGTCACGCACGTCGCGGTCGGCGACCCGGAGAACGTGCGCGCCGCGATCCGACCGGACACCCGCCTCCTGTTCGCCGAGACCATCACCAACCCCACCGGGGAGGTCGCCGACCTGCCGCGGCTCACCGCGGTCGCGCGCGAGGCGGGCGTCACCACGGTCGTCGACAACACCTTCGCCACACCGCTGCTGTGCCGCCCGATCGAGCACGGCGCCGATGTCGTCGTCCACTCGGCGACGAAGTACCTGGGTGGCCATTCCGACGTGCTCGGCGGTCTCGCGGTGTTCGCCGACGACACGACCCGCCGTGCTGTGTGGGAGCGGGCCGTGGAGTCCGGCGCGGTGCTCGACCCGTTCGCTGCCTGGCTGCTGCTGCGCGGGTTGCAGACACTGGGGGTGCGGGTGGCGCGCCAGTGCGCGAACGCGCAGATCCTGGCCGAACGCCTGGAAGCCGACCCGAGGATCGCGGCGGTGCACTACCCGGGCCTGCCCGGGCATCCCGGGCACGGTACCGCGCAGCGGCTGCTGTCCGGCGGGTACGGCGGGGTGCTGGCCTTCGAACCGGTCGGCGGCCTGCGGGCGGGGCGGGCGTTCGCCGAGTCGGTGCGGCTCGCCTCGCTGGCGCCCTCGCTGGGCGACGTCAAGACCCTCGTGACGCACCCGGCCAGCGTGTCGCACCGGCAACTGAGTGCCGAACAGCTGGCGCGGGCCGGGATCAGCGACGGCCTGATCCGCCTCAGCACCGGCATCGAGGACGTCGAGGACCTGTGGGAGGACATCGACCAGGCCCTGGCCGCCGCGCAGCCGGAGGCGGCCCCTTAGGCCCGACCGCCGAACACGGTGCGGCGAGCTCGGCCCCGGCGGCACCAACCGCGCGTGAAGACTCGTGGTCGGTTCCGGGTGCCGGTGGTAGCCGGACGCCGCCCATGGGTAGCCCTACCCGTCGGAGGGACGCGGCCCGCCGGCCCGTCCCAGACGGCGAGCGGTCAGGAAGGGGGCCGGACCGTGCTGTTCCAGCAGTTCTATCTACAGTCGCTAGGGCACGCGTCCTACCTGGTCGGGGACGAGAAGACCGGTCAGGCTCTGGTGTTCGACCCGCGCCGCGACGTCGACGTCTACACCGAGGCGGCGCGGGCCGCCGGGATGCGCATCGCCTTCGCGGCCGATTCGCACGGCCACAACGACTACCTGTCCGGCTTGACCGAACTCCGGGAGCGCACCGGCGCCCGGCTCTGGGGCTCGGCCGCCGGCGAGCTCGGTTACGAGCACAGGCCGCTGCGGGACGGCGAGGTCGTCGAGATCGGGGACATCGGTCTGCGGGTGATGCACACGCCGGGACACACGCCGGAGCACATCAGCCTGCTGGTCTACGATCGCTCGATGAGCGCGGACACGCCAGCGCTGCTGCTGTCCGGGGGCGCGCTGCTCGTCGGCGATCTGGCCCGCCCGGACCTCCTGGGCGGGACGGAGCAGGCCCGGGAGGCCGCGCGGGCGTTCTGCACGACACTCCAGGACAAGCTGCTCCCCCTGCCCGACGGGGTGCAGGTGTTCCCCACCCACGTGGCGGGCTCGTTGTGCGGGGGCAACATCGGCAGCCGGCTGTCCACCACCGTTGGCTACGAGCGCCGCACGAACGCCGTCCTGTCCGCGGTGGACTCCTCCGAGGACTTCGTCCGCGAGTGTCTCCGGTTGGACAACCTGCCCGCGGTGCCGCCCTACTGGCGCCGGATGCGCGGCCGGAACCTGCGGGGGGTGGAGCCGCTGGGAGCGCCGGCCGAACCGCCCGCGTTGGATGTCGACGCGTTCGAGCGGCACCGCGGTTCAGGGGCGGTCGTACTGGACGCCCGGTCCCCGGAGGCCTTCGGCGGTGCCCACATCCCCGGTTCCCTCAACGTGGGGCTCGGCTCGGCGTTCTCCACCTGGGCGGGGACCGCGCTTCCCGAAGGGGCGCGCGTGCTGCTGCTCCTCGACCGGTCCGGGGACCTGCCGGAGGCGGTCGCCCAGCTCTCGCGTATCGGCTACCCCCTCCCGCTGGGCTGGCTGGCCGGCGGCATGGCCTCCTGGCGGAGTGCCGCCAAGCCCGTGGAGACCACGCCGCAGATCACCGTGGAGGAGGTCCGCGAACGGCTCGACCGGGGCGAGCTGACGCTGCTGGATGTCCGCCAGCCCAACGAGTGGGCCGCGGGGCACGCTCCCGGCGCCGCCTACATCACCGGCGCGGAACTGCCCGACCGGCTCGGCGAGGTCCCCGATGGCAAGCCGGTGGCGGTGGCCTGCGGCAGCGGCTACCGCTCCTCGGTCGCGGCGAGCCTGCTGGCACGGGCCGGGCGCACCGACGTCCTCAACGTCACCGGCGGCATGACCGCCTGGAAACGCGCCGGCCTGCCGACCAGCCAGGAGGAATGAGCCGCGCAGTACGCCGCCGCGCGCACCGGCGCCTCGTCCCGGGCGGCGGCAGGTGTTGAGCTGTCGCCGGCTACGAGCATGCGGCGCCGTCCCACAGGTCGGTGCTGTGCGCGTCGATGAGAGCGCCAATGCGGGCGAGGACGTCGCCGGCCGGCTGTGGATCGAGGCGGCGCCCGTCGCGCAGGCGCAGGGCGATACGGTCTGCGGCGGCCTCCTTGGCGCCGATGACGGCCTGGTAAGGCACAAGGCGGGCCTGCCTGATACGGGAGCCCAGGCTGCCGCGTTCCGGTTCGGCGATCTCCGCCCGCAGCCCGAGGCCGGCGCATCGCCGGGCGAACGCCGCGGCGTCGGGCAGCTCGGCCTCGGAGATCGGGAGGATCACCATCTGGACGGGGGCGAGCCAGGCGGGGAAGGCGCCGCCGTGCTGTTCGACGAGGTGGGCGACGGCTCGCTCCACGCTGCCGATGATGCTGCGGTGCAGCATGACCGGCCGGTGTTTCGCGCCGTCCGCGCCGATGTAGTGCAGGCCGAACCGCTCGGGCTGGTGGAAGTCGACCTGGACGGTGGACAGGGTCGACTCCCGGCCGGCGCTGTCGACGACCTGGATGTCGATCTTGGGGCCGTAGAACGCGGCCTCTCCCTCGACCGCCTCGTAGGGCAGGCCGGAGCGGTCCAGGACAGCGGTCAGCAGAGCGGTGGACCGCTGCCACATCGCGGGGGCGGCGACGTACTTCCCGCCGGGTCCGGGCAGGGAGAGCCGGTAGCGGGCCGGAGTGATGCCCAGCGCCTCGTGGGCTCGGCGGATCATCTCCAGGGCCGCCTGCGCCTCGTCGGCGACCTGGTGCGGGGTGCAGAAGACGTGCGCGTCGTTGAGCTGGATCGCCCGGACGCGGGTCAACCCGCCGAGCACGCCCGACGGCTCGGAGCGGTACATGCCGCCCAGTTCGGCCATGCGCAGGGGCAGTTCGCGGTAGCTGTGGGAGCGGGACCGGTAGATCACCGCGTGGTGCGGACACAGGCTCGGCCGCAGCACCACCTGCTCCGCCCCCAGATCCATCGGGGGGAACATGTCGTCGCTGTAGTGCGACCAGTGCCCGGAGATCTCGTACAGCTCCCGCTTGCCCAGCACCGGCGAGTACACGTGCCGGTAGCCCGCCCGCCGTTCGGCGGTGCGGACGTACTCCTCCAGGGTGTGCCGCACGGTCGCGCCGTCGGGCAGCCAGTACGGCAGTCCGGCGCCGATCAGGGGGTCGGTGTCGAACAGGTTCAGCTCGCGGCCGAGCCTGCGGTGGTCGTGCACGGCGGTCTCCTCGCGGGTATCGGACGAGTGACCGCACTACGAAGCCCCGGGGCACTCGCCCCGGGGCTTAAGACATCGGTCAGCGCGCCGGGACACTCTCCGGCGTCGTCGTCGCGGCAGCGCGCTTCATGCCGTTAACGGTAGCAGAGAGGCAGCGGCGGCCACCCGGTCTTTTCCGGCCGGAAAACGCGGGGGGAGCGGCTCTTCGGTCATGCCGGACGGGTTCCTCCGGCTCCGGGCCGGCAGTGGAGCAGCGTGCGTCCCCGCGCGGACGGAGGGAACCGGGCCGCACCCGGGGCGTACCGGCCGATGACCACCGAGTGAACGTTGCGTTTCTTAGTCGGGAGAAGTAGATTCCCTTCAGAGAACTAACCGTTCTCTAAAGGGAACAGCCCCGCGCCCACGGAGGCCGCCATGCCACGCCGCTCCACGCAGCCTCCTCCCGCTGCGGCGCGGACCGGCCCGGCCGACGAAGGTCTACGGATCGGCCGGGTGCTGCCCGGGCTGATGCTGACGATGCTGCTCGGAGCCCTGGACCAGACGATCATGGCGCCCGCGCTGCCCGCGGTGGCCGGGGACCTGGGCGGCCTGGACCGGATGTCCGCGGTGATCACCGCCTATCTCGTCGCCGCCACCGCGGTCATGCCGCTCTACGGCAAGCTCGGCGACCGGTTCGGCCGCCGACCCGTGCTGCAGGCCGCGATCGGCGTGTTCGTGGCCGGCGCCGCGCTGTGCGCCCTGGCGCCCTCGATGCCGTGGCTCATCGCGGCCCGGGCGGTGCAGGGGGCGGGCGGCGGCGGGCTGATGATCGGCGCGCAGGCGATCCTCGGCGAGATCGTCAGCCCGCGTGAACGAGGCCGCTACCTCGGCCTCCTCGGGTCGGCCTTCATCGTCGCAGCGATCGCCGGCCCGCTGGTCGGCGGGCTCCTCGTCGACCTGCTGACGTGGCGCTGGATCTTCGTCCTCCACGCCCCGTTCGGCGCCCTCGCACTGCTCACCGTGACCCGCACCCTGCGCCGCCTGCCGTCCCCTCCGCAACGCGCTCCGATCGACTACGCCGGCGCGCTCTGCCTCGCCACCGCGGTCACCGGCCCCGTACTGCTCCTCAGCACGGCCGGACAGCACCGCCCCGGCTGGCTCGTCACCACCGCGGCCGCGGTGACGTTGGGCGCCGGCGCGGGTTGGCTCCTCACGGCGCGCCACGCCGCCGATCCGATCATCCCGCTCCACCTGTTCCGGGACCGCGCTTTCACGATCCCCGCCGCCGTGAGCTTCCTCATCGGCTTCGCGATGTTCGGCGCCGTCAGCTACATGCCGGCCTTCCTGCAGATCGCGCTGGGCACCACCGCGACCCGAGCAGGTGTGCTGGTCACCGCGCTGATGGGCGGAGCCATCCTCACCATGACGCTCTCCGGGCGCCGTATCAGCCGGACCGGGAGCTACAGGGCGTACCCGATCGCCGGAACGGCCGTGGCGGCGCTCGGCCTGGCCCTGCTGGCGGCGCTGGGCCCCACGAGCACCCTGGCCGCCGCGGCCGCCGCGATGCTGCTGATAGGGCTCGGCCTGGGACTCGTCATGCAGGTCATGACACTGGTCGCCCAGAACAGCGCCGCGCACGCCGACCTCGGCGCCGCCACCTCCACGGTGACCTTCCTGCGGCAGATCGGCGCCTCCGCCGGCGTGGCGGTGGTCGGCACGCTGATCACGCTGCGTTTCACCGACCGGCTTCCCGCCGACCTCGCCGACCGGGCGGGCGGCGTCGGCTCGCTCTCCCCGGAGGCCGTCGCGAGCCTCCCGTCCGGCGCGCAGGAGGCCGTCGCGGTGGCGTTCGGCCAAGCGGTCCCGCCGGTGTTCGGGTACGTGACCCCTCTGCTCGCCCTCGCGTTCCTGCTCACCCTCGCGCTGCCGGCACGCCCGCTGCGCACCACCGCCCACCTCGCAGCCACCCCCGAGGGGACCGACACAAGGAGTGCTCCATGACCGAAACGCCCCGTGAGACCGCCACCGGGGCCGCGGCTCCCGCCGGACACCGGTTCGCCGCCCCGCTGCGCGCTTTCGGCTCGGCGGACCTGCAGCGCGCCGGCGGCAAGGGCGCCAACCTCGGCGAGCTCGTCCGGGCCGGCTACCGGGTCCCCGACGGTTTCGTCGTCACGACGGACGCCTACGCCGCGGCCGTTGAGCGCACCGGGCTCTCCGACCGCATCGACGCCCATCTCGCGGCGGACGCGGCCGGCGCCTCCGCCGGCGAGGCGATCCGGGCGGAGTTCGCGGGGATCGGGATCCCGGAGGACGTGCGCTCCGCGATCGCCGACGCCTACGCGGGCCTCGGCGCGGGCCCGGTGGCGGTACGGTCCAGTGCCACCGCCGAGGACCTGCCCGGCGCCGCGTTCGCCGGCCAGCAGGACACCTACCTCAACGTCATCGGCGCGGAGGCGGTTCTCGACGCGGTGCGGAACTGCTGGGCGTCGCTGTGGACGGAGCGCGCCATCGCCTACCGGCGCCGCCGCGGCATCGACTCCGGCGAGGTGCGGATCGCCGTGGTGGTGCAGACCATGGTGCAGGCCGAGACAGCAGGGGTGATGCTCACCGCGAACCCGGTCACCGGTGCACGCGGCGAGATCGTCCTGGAGGCCGGCAGCGGACTCGGCGAGGCCGTCGTCTCCGGCCTGGTCACACCGGACCGCTACGTGCTGGACCCGCGCGGGCGGGTCCGCGAGTGGCGCCCAGGGCAGCGCGAGGTCGTCGTCCGCGGCGCCGCCGGCGGGGGCGTCACCCACGACACCACACAGGCGCCCGGCCGGGACCGGCTGTCCCAAGGGGTGCTGGCCGAACTGGCGGAGCTCGGCACAGCGGTCGCCGAGCGCTTCGGCCGCCCGCAGGACATGGAGTGGGCACACGCCGACGGCGAGGTCTGGCTGCTCCAGGCGCGGCCGATGACAGCCGTCCCGCCCCCTCCGGTGCGGTTGAACCGCATCCAGCGGATCACCGGGCCGCAGATCATCGAGATGTTCCCCTACCGCCCCTATCCGCTCGACATGAGCGCGTGGACGCTGCCGGGCCTGGGCCGGATGGTCACCCGGATGCTGGACGAGATGCCCGGGCTGCGAGCGGATCTCGCCGACGTGGTGCCCGAGGTGGACGGGGTGGTGGACCGCTTCGTTCCGCCGTCGCCGCAGCTCACGCGCCGGGTGCTGAGTGCGCCCGCCCGGCTGCTGCCCCGGATCCGGCGCTACGATCCCGCCGAATGGACGTGCGATCCGCGGTTCGCGGAGTTCCAGCGGCGCGCCCGGGAACTGGCCGAGCGCGACCCGGCCGCCCTCACCTGGCCGGAGCTGGTCCGACTGCCCCGCTATGGGCTGGAGGTGCTGAACATCATCACCGACCTGCGGATCGACTACCTGCCGCGGGCCGGGGTCGGCCTGCTGCGGCTGCGCCTGATGGTGACGCTGCTGGGGCTGGGCGCGCTGTTTCCCTCGCTGATCCTGGGCGCGCCGACCCGCACCGAGGACGCCAACCGCGCGCTGGACGCGCTGGCGAGGCAGGTACGCCGCGACCCCGACCTGCGCGCGGCCTTCGCCGAGTACGAGGCGGAGGCTCTGGCGGAGCGCGTGCACCGCGCCCCCGCGTTCGCGGACTTCCGCGCCGCCCTGGACGGCTTCCTCGCCGAGTACGGGCACCGCGAAACGGCCAGTCCGCTGTTGCTCTCCGCCCCCACCTGGAGTGACGCCCCCGAGGTCGTCCTCGGTGCGATCAGGGCCCTCGTCGAGGATCCCCCCGAGCCCGCCTCCGCCGACCGCGCCGGCCAGGCGCAGCGGCGCCTGCTGGAGCACCGCGCGCTGCGCTGGACCGGTTCGCAGGAGAGGGCGCTGCGTGCCGTGCGCGCCGCACGCAACGGAATCGCCCTGCGTGAGGACACGCACTTCCACGCAACACGGGTGCTGCCGCCCCTGCGCCGCGCGCTGCTGGAGATGGGTACCCGGCTGGCCCGTGCCGGTGTGCTGAGCGAACGGGACGAGGTCCTGCATCTGCGGCTGGAGGAGCTGACGGAACTCCCCGACCCCGCGGCGCTCCCGGAGGCGGACGCGCAGCGGCTCCGGGCCGCCGTCCGCGAACGAGCGGCCCGGCGCGCGGAGATGGCCGGGGTACCGCTCATCTCCCCCGCGGCGCTGTTCCCGGCCTCCGCCGGCGACGCCGACACGCTGGTCTCGGGCACCGCCGCGGGCGGCGGGCGTGCCACCGGACCGGTGCGCGTGATCCGGGAGCCGACCGAGTTCGGCCGGCTGCGCAGCGGGGACATCCTCGTCTGCCCCTACACCAATCCCTCCTGGACGCCGCTGTTCCAGCGCGCGGCGGCCGTCGTGGTCGACACCGGCGGGCTGGGCTCCCACGCCGCGATCGTCGCCCGCGAGTACGGCATACCGGCGGTCATGGGGTCGGCGACCGGCACCGCCACGCTGACCGACGGCCGACCGGTGACCGTGGACGGCGACCGCGGCCGGGTGACCGCCGCCGACGGAGCTGAGACGCCGCAGCATCCGGGGAGCCCGTGATGAGACTCTAGGCTCGTTTCCGCAGCCGACCCCTACGAAGAAGAGATCCGCAGTGCCGAACGATAACGCCGCCCACGCCGCAGCCGGTACCGCCGCCGACCACCGCAAGCGGCCCCGGCGGCGCGGCGACGCGCTCAACGCGGCCATCTTCGAGGCGACCCTGGCCGAACTCGCCCAGGCCGGCTACTCGGGGCTGACCATGGAACGCGTCGCCGAGCGGGCGCGGGCGAGCAAGGCCTCGTTGTACCGCCGCTGGCCCGGCAAGGTCGAGCTGGTCATGGACGCGGTCTACCACGTGCTGCCCGACCCCGAGGCGGCCACCGCCACGGGCAGCCTGCGCGGCGACCTGCTGGCCATGCTCCGCAACGCCGCCGATCAGCTCGCCGGTCCCGCCGGCTATGCCATACGCGGCCTGCTCAGCGACGCTCTGCGGGACCCGGAGCAGGCCGCGCAGATCCGCGCGCACGCGCGCGGGAACAGCCTGCGCACCGTGCGGGAGATCGTCCGGCGGGCCGCCGAACGCGGCGAGGTGGACGCGGGGGCGATCACCGACCGCCAGCTGGAGACCGGCCACGCGCTGATGCGCTTCCACTTCCTCACCCACGGCGCACCGGTCCCCGACGAGATCGTCACCGGCATCGTCGACGAGGTAGTGCTCCCGCTCTTCACCGCGGCCTCCGGCGAGTAGCCGAGCGGATCGCCGGACCCGGGGGCCGCGATCTGCTGGCAGGATAGACAACGTGCGCTACTACGCCGATCTGCACATCCACTCCAAGTACTCCCGCGCCTGCAGCAAGGACTGCGACATCGAGCATCTGACCTGGTGGGCGCGCCGCAAAGGCATCAGCGTGGTCGGTACCGGCGACTTCACGCACCCGGCCTGGTTCGCCCACCTGCAGGAGGTGCTCGAACCGGCCGAGCCGGGCCTGTACCGGCTGCGCCCGGAGCACGAGCGGACGCTGCGCCGCACGATGCCCGCCACGCCGCCCACGTGCGGGAGCGATGTGCGCTTCATGCTTTCGGTGGAGATCTCGACGATCTACAAGTACGGCGACCGCACCCGCAAGGTGCACCACCTGTGCTACATGCCGGACTTCGCGGCGGCCGAGGAGTTCAACCGCCGGCTCGGCAAGATCGGCAACATCGCCTCCGACGGGCGCCCGATCCTCGGCCTGGACTCCCGCGACCTCCTGGAGATCACCCTGGAGAGCGGCGACGGCGCCTACCTTGTTCCGGCCCACATCTGGACGCCGTGGTTCGCGGTCCTGGGTTCCAAGGCCGGATTCGACGCGGTCGAGGACTGCTACCGGGATCTGGCCGGGCACATCTTCGCCCTGGAGACCGGGCTGTCCAGCGACCCGGAGATGAACTGGCGGGTGTCGGCGCTGGACGGCTACACCCTGGTGAGCCACTCCGACGCGCACTCCCCGCCGATGCTGGGGCGCGAGGCCAGCGTTTTCGATACCGAGCTGGACTACTTCGCCATCCGCCGCGCCCTGGAGAGCGGTGCCGGCTACGAGGGAACGGTGGAGTTCTTCCCGGAGGAGGGCAAGTACCACCTCGACGGCCACCGCAAGTGCGAGGTGCGGCTGGATCCCGCGGAGACCCGCGCCCACCAGGGCCGCTGCCCGAGCTGCGGCAAGCCCGTGACAGTGGGGGTGCTGCACCGGGTGGAGGCGCTCGCCGACCGCGCCGAGGCCGCGCGTCCCCAGGGCGCGGCCGGCTTCCGCAACCTCATCCCGCTGCCGGAGATCGTCGGCGAGATCGTGGGAGTGGGGCCGAAGAGCAAGCGGGTCCGCCGGGAGATCGACGCGTTGACCGCGGCCCACGGCCCCGAGCTGGCGATCCTGGACGACGTGCCGCTGGCGGACCTGGAACGCGACAGCGCGGCGCTGGCCGAGGCGATCCGCCGGCTGCGCGCCGACGAGGTCATCCGCGACCCCGGATACGACGGGGAGTACGGCACGATCCGCCTCTTCGAACCCGGCGAGCTCCGCGACCTGCGCGCCGGCAACGCACCGGCGTTATTCGACGACCTGGACGGCGCCGTCCCCGCGTCCGCGCCCACACGCACCGCGGTCTCCGCGCGGGTGGCCA
>NZ_LAJC01000013.1 GCF_000981225.1 Allosalinactinospora lopnorensis | reverse complement strand
ACCGTGTGGGGTCAGGTTCAAAGCCCGTCAACCGAGGATGGAACCGTCGCCGGCGCCCGGGGCCGCATAGAGCCACTCCACCTCCAGGTCGACGACCGCGATGCTCGCTGTGGGGAACGACGTGAGGCTTCCGTTCCCAGTGAAGAGCGACGCGAGCTGGGCCATCGCCGGATTGTGCCCGACCACCATGAGCGTGCCGACCTCTGGATCGGTCATCTGGACCAGATCGAGGATCGTGTCCGGGTCGGCTCCGTAGGCGGATTCCTCGAAGTCCACTGTCGGTTCGACCGGCAGGTTGGCCATGGCAAGCTCAAGGGTCTGGCGGGTACGCAGGGACGTGGAGCAGATGACGTGGTCGGGAACGATCCCCGTCTCCGCCAGCCTGTTGCCCACGGCCTCCGCCTGCTTGCGCCCCTTGCCGGTGAGTGCCCGCTCGTGGTCGGCGCCGGCGTAGTCCTGCTCGGCCTTCGCATGGCGCAGGATGATCAGCTTCTTGATCATGGCGACAGCACCGTTGCGACGACAGCGATCAGCACCATGAAACCGACCATGATCCCCACGATCATGGCGAGCCCCTTCATCCCGGTCAACGGCTGACACTCCCTCCATACGCCGTGTCCGCGATCCCAGCCTATGGTGTCCGCGCACTCACCGGCCGCCAGGAGGCCCCCGGAATGGCGCACACAGTGAAGCCGCCCGGTTCCCCTCGCGGGGATCCGGGCGGCCGTTCATCAGGCGCCGCTCCGCGGCCGGTGATCAGTCCTTCGATCCGCCGTCAGAGGCGCGTGCCTGCTCCTTGTGTTCGCTGCCGCCCTCTTCCTCTCCATCGAGCGAGGAGGCCACCGGGTCGGCCTTCTCCGACGGCGCGCCCACTGCCGGGCTCTCCCCGTCGCCCGCGGACCCACTCCGCGTGGGCTCCTGGCGGGCGCTCCGCTTGGACCAGAGGACGGCGCCGACGATCGCGCCGACCGCCACGGCGGCGACTCCCGCACGCAGTGCGATGTTGTCCGCGTAGACCACCACGCTCGGCGCAATGAGCAGCGCGACCAGGTTCATCACCTTGAGCAGCGGGTTGATGGCCGGACCCGCGGTGTCCTTGAACGGGTCGCCCACCGTGTCTCCGATGACCGTGGCTTCGTGCGCCTCGGAGCCCTTGCCGCCGTGATGCCCGTCCTCGACCAGCTTCTTGGCGTTGTCCCAGGCACCACCGGAGTTCGCGAGGAACACCGCCATCAGGCACCGGCGGTGATCGCGCCGCCGAGGAATGCGCCCAGCGGCGCGTACCCGAGCGCGAAGCCCACCGCAATGGGGCCCATGACGGCCAGCAGACCCGGGGTCACCAGCTCACGCAGCGAGTCGCGGGTGCAGATGTCCACGACCCTGGCATAGTCCGGCTTCTCCGTGCCGTCCATGATCCCCGGCCGGGTTCGGAACTGCTCGCGAACCTCGAGCACCACCTGTCCGGCCGCACGGCCGACCGCCATGATGGCGACACCGGAGAACATGAAGACCACCGACGCACCGATGATGACGCCCACGAGGACGTTCGGCTGGTCGATGGACAGGCTGAACGTGTCGGCGGCTCCGCCGAGCGCTGTCTCCACCGATGTGCGGAAGGCACCGAACAGCGCGGTCGCCGCCAGTACGGCCGTGGCGATCGCGATGCCCTTGGTGATGGCCTTCGTCGTGTTGCCAACGGCGTCGAGGCTCGTCAGAACATCCGCGCCCCTGCCTTCCACCTCACCGGACATCTCCGCGATGCCCTGGGCGTTGTCGGCGACCGGGCCGAAGGTGTCCATGGCCACGATGACACCGACCGTGGTGAGCAGGCCGGTTCCGGCCAAGGCGACCGCGAACAGGCTGATCGTGATGGACGCGCCACCGATCAGGAAGGCCGCGTACACCGCTCCAGCGATGAGCAGGGCGGAGTAGACGGCCGACTCCAGGCCGACCGAGACGCCAGACAGGATGACGGTCGCCGCGCCCGTTTCGGAGCTCTGTCCGATGTCCTTGACCGGGCGCCGGTCGGTCGCGGTGAAGTGACCGGTCAGCAACTGGATGGCGGCGGCGAGGACGAGTCCGATGAGGACCGCGCCGACCGCGATGAGCTGCGGGTTGCCGTCCAGGGCGGCGATGTCGTCGCTGACACCGTTCAGCTCGGCGAAACTGCTCGGCAGGTAGACGAACGTGGTTCCCGCGACGAGCACCGCGGAGATGACCGCCGAGATGAAGAACCCGCGGTTGATCGCTGACATCGCCGTCTTGTCACCGGCCCGCGGGGCGACGATGAAGATGCCGATGATGGCGGTGATCACACCGAGCATGGGCACCAGCAGCGGGAAGACGAGGCCTTCCACACCGAACGCCACCCGGCCGAGGATCAGCGAGGCGACCAGCACCACCGCGTAGGACTCGAACAGGTCGGCGGCCATACCGGCGCAGTCGCCTACGTTGTCGCCTACGTTGTCGGCGATGGTCGCGGCGTTGCGGGGATCGTCCTCCGGGATACCCTGCTCGACCTTGCCGACCAGGTCGGCACCGACGTCGGCGGCTTTAGTGAAGATGCCGCCGCCGACACGCATGAACATGGCGAGCAGCGCCGCACCGAACCCGAATCCTTCGAGCACGATCGGGGCATCGCTCTGGTACACGAGCACGACGATCGCCGCACCCAGGAGTCCCAGCCCGACGGTGAACATCCCGGCGACGCCGCCCGTGCGGAAAGCGATCCGCATTGCGGTCCGCTCCCCGTCCTCCCCGCCTTCGCGGGCGGCCGCGGCGACGCGGACATTCCCGCGCACAGCGAGCCACATACCGAGGAAACCGGTCAGAGCGGAGAAGAGCGCGCCCAGCGCGAAGAATCCTGACCGCCCGAAACGGACCGCTTCACTGTCCGCCGGTAGCAGCAGCAGAAGAAACGGGATAACGATAACGAAAATGATCAGGGTGCGGAATTGGCGTTTGAGATACGCGGCCGCACCCTCCTGAACCGCGAGCGCGATGTTTTGCATCCGCTCTGTGCCCTGGCCTGCGGCGAGCACTTCACGAACCAGCCAACCGGCGACGGCGAGCGCCAGCAGCGCCACCACCAAGACCGCCAAGACCAGCGTGAAGTTCATGCCTTCCAGGGCGAGAGCCGGGCCGCTTTCAACGGCGAGGCTGTGCCCAGACAAACCGTCCTCCTTGCGACGAGCGTGTTCCGGCCCCGCGCTTGGCCGTACCGCCGTCCGGAGTGGGCGCACACAGGTGGCCCGACGGCACGCGTAGCAGGGTCAGTAGCAGGGTCGTTCGACTGCCACCACTAGCTATTGGGCTCATCGGTCCCACTGGTTTCAGCAGGCACGATGTTCCGGGATTCTACGCACCGCCGTCGCGAAAAGTGAGGGGAGGGCCACAACTTCCATGGGATCACTGAGATATGTGATCACACGGTGACCCCGAAAGCATGAAATTTCTTATTATTCCGGATTAAATTCTTATTCTTCTCAAAACACCATTAATGGGGCATTAAGGATAAAAGTTGCAGACGGCCACGGAACGGTATTCGGCGCTCGCCGCAAGACAGGGACTGACCTGGACGGGGACCACCCAGGGGCCGAAGGGAGCCGACAGGCTCCAGGAGAGCAGCCGGGGTGAGGCCCTGCCACCGGTTCGCGTCTGATGTGACCTACCGCACGCCTCACTCGGCCCGCTGGCCGCCGCGGCGGAGTCGCAGCGCCGCGGTGTCGATCGCCGGTTCATCCCCGCGTTCCAACCGCTCGGCGACCGCTCTACCGTACCGGGCCGCGCCGAGGGCATCGACACCATCGGGGGCCTGCGGGCCGTAGTCGGCCACGCGGTCGGCCCCCCGGCGCAACAGCCGCGCCGCGCCGACCGAGTTGCCCCGCTGCGCGTGCGTGAGACCGACCGCGAGCTGGGCGAGGCCGCGCCACAGTTCCCTGTCGGCCTCCGGAGCGCTCTTCCAGACGGCCTCCAGGACCTCGTGCGCGTGGAAGGCATACCCCTCGTCCAGCAGCCGCTGGGCTTCGTCGAGTCCTTCCTCGGCGGTGAAGACCGCGTCGGCGGGGATGCGCGGGATCCCCTGCGGGGATCCGTACGGCAGCGGACGCCCGTAGCGGTCCCGGGGGCGCTGGTTCTCGGCGCGCCCCTCGGGATCGCGGTCGCGGTCGCCGGTTCGCCCCATCGTGCTCATGCTCTGTACGTCCCTCCTAGGACCGGCACCGACACGTTGCCGCCCACGGTATGCCCTCTACATCTCGGGCTCGGTGTCGTGGAGCCAGCCCAGCAGGACCTCGTTCACCCGGTCGGACTGCTCCTGGTGCGGGAAGTGCCCGGCGCCCTCGATCATCCGCCAACGGTAGGGGGCGTCGACATAGCGCCCGGACCCCTGAGCCGTGCGTGGCAGCAGGAAAGGTCCATGGCGCCGTGGACCTGCAGGACCGGAACACCGATGGGTTTACGCATCCGACGCAGGTAGCGCCGGCCGTCGGGGCGCACCTGCGACCGGAACAGCCAGCGGTAGCCTTCGAGCGAGCAGTGGGCGACACCGGGGATCTGGAAGGCGTCCCGGATGCGGCGCTCGGTGGTCGGATCCGGCCAGCCCGGGCGCGACCAGGCGCGCAGCATCCGTGCGATCAGCTCGGCGTCGTCGGCCAGGAGCCGGCGCTCGGGGAGCATGGGCAACTGGAACCCGAAGAACGGGCGCCCGGCCCAGTTCTGGCCGGGTGTCAGCATCGAGCCGCGCAACCGCAGGGGATGCGCCATGGACAGCACTGAGAGGCGCCGTACCGACTTCGGGAAGTAGGCCGCTATGGTCCAGCCGAGCAGTCCCCCCATCGAATGCCCGATCACGACGGCGTTGGCCTCACCGAGCGCGCGTATCAGCCCGGCGGCGTCGGATGCCAGCGTGATGAGGTCGTAACCGCGCGGAGGCTTGTCGCTCGCCCCGTGCCCCCGCAGATCGACCGCAACCGCCCTGTACCCGGCCCGGGCGAGCGCCGTCAGCTGGTCCCGCCAGGACCACCAGAACTGCGGGAAGCCGTGCAGCAGCAGCACCAGCGGGCCGTCGCCGGCCTCGACCACATGGAACCGGGTTCCGGCGGCGCTCACCGTCCGATGCTCCCACGGCCCGTCGATCAGGACGGCCGATTCCTCAGGCATGTGTCACCGGGCCGTCGTGGACGCTGTTCTCAGATTTCGGCGGGGTGCTCACGGCGCAGCACCGCCGCGGTCGTGGACATGGTCGAACTGGTCATAGGCAGCCCTTGGAGCCGCTTGAAGGAGCGCGTTCCGATGAACGCCAGGAGCCCGGCCATCAGCAGGTAGAACACCGTAACGATGAGGAAGGAGAGCCAGACGGCGAGTCCCAGGCTCCACAGAGCGAGGCCGATGGTGACAGACCCCAGGATCAGGACCATGTGCCCCAGGACCGCGGCGGCGATCAGCATCGCCGAGCCCTTGGCGACCTGGCGGGCATCCCTTGCGAGCTCCAGTTTCGCGAGCTCCAGCTCCAGGCGCACCAACCGGGAAATGTTCCCGCTCGCCTCGGAGACGAGCTCGCCCAAAGAACGCTCGGCGGCGTTGAACTCCTCAGCTTGCCGGCCCCCCGACTCGGTCTCGGGCATCGAGGCGGCTCCCTTCACTCGGAGGAACGTCTCCCGCATCCTTGCACATATCCCATTCTCACCTCGTCCCCCGGCACACGGGCGTTCCCGAGCACCCGGCGCCCCGATACGGGAAAGCGCTCCCGGCCTGGTGCCGGGAGCGCTGGTCAGGAGGCCGATGCTACGGTCACTCCTCGCTCTTGGCGTCGGGCAGCTTCTCGGCGATCACGTGCATCACCGAGGAGTCGGTGAGCGTGGACACGTCGCCGAGGTCGCGGTTCTCCGCGACATCACGCAGCAGCCGGCGCATGATCTTGCCGGAGCGGGTCTTCGGAAGCTCCGGCACCACCATGATCTGGCGCGGCTTGGCGATCGGGCCGAGCGACGCCGCCACGTGGTCACGCAGCTCCTTGACGAACGCGTCACCGCCCTCGCCCACCTCACCGCGCAGGATCACGAACGCCACGATCGCCTGCCCCGTCATGGGATCGGTGGCCCCCACGACCGCGGACTCGGCGACGCTGGGATGCGAGACGAGGGCGGACTCCACCTCGGTCGTGGAGATGTTGTGCCCCGAGACGAGCATGACGTCATCGACCCGGCCGAGCAGCCAGATGTCGCCGTCCTCGTCGCGTTTGGCACCGTCGCCGGGGAAGTACAGGCCCTCGAAGCGCGACCAGTAGGTCCTCTCGTAGCGCTCCGGGTCGCCCCAGATGCCGCGGAGCATCGCCGGCCAGGGCTCGCGGATGACGATGAAGCCGCCTCCGCCATTGGGCACGGATTTGGCCTCGTCGTCGACCACATCGGCGACGACCCCCGGAAGCGGCTGCATCGCGGCGCCCGGCTTGCCCGAGGAGACACCGGCAGGGGGGAGACCATGATGGCGCCGGTCTCGGTCTGCCACCAGGTGTCCACGACCGGCGTGCGCTCGCCGCCGATGTTCTTCCGGTACCACATGTACGCCTCGGGGTTGATCGGTTCCCCCACCGTGCCGAGCACCCGCAGGCTGGACATGTCGTACTGAGCGGGGATGTCATCGCCCCACTTCATGAAGGTGCGGATCGCCGTGGGCGCCGTGTAGAGGATGGAGACCCGGTACTTCTGCACGATCTCCCAGAAGCGCCCTTTGTGCGGGGTGTCAGGCGTTCCCTCGTACATCACCGAGGTGGCCCCGTTGGAGAGCGGGCCGTAGACGATGTAGGAGTGGCCGGTCACCCAGCCGATGTCGGCCGCGGTCCAGTAGACGTCCGCCTCGGCTTTGAGGTCGAACACCGCCCAGTGCGTGTACGACACCTGTGTGAGGTAACCACCCGTTGTGTGCAGGATGCCCTTGGGTTTGGCGGTCGTCCCGCTGGTGTACATGATGTACAGCGGGTGCTCGGAGTCGTGCGCCGGCGCCTCGTGCTCCGTGCTCTGGCGGTCGACGATGTCGTGCCACCAGACGTCGCGCCCCTCGTGGAAGTCGACGTCCTGACCGGTGCGGCGCACCACGAGGACGTGCTCGACGGCGGGCCTGCCCTTGACCGCCTCGTCGACAGCGGGCTTCAGGCTGCTGGGATTGCCGCGCCGGTAGCCGCCGTCGGCGGTGATGACGAGCTTGGCCTCGCTGTCGTCCAGCCGGGTGCCGAGCGCCTCGACCGAGAACCCGCCGAACACGACCATGTGGACGGCGCCGATACGGGCGCAGGCCAGCATCGCGACGACGGTCTCGGGGATCATCGGCATGTAAATGGCGACCCGGTCGCCCTTGGCCACACCGAGTTCCAGCAGGGCGTTCGACGCCTGGCAGACCATGTCCTTGAGCTGGGAATAGGTAATGGTTCGGGTGTCGCCGGGCTCCCCTTCCCAGTGGAAGGCCACCCTGTCGCCGCGCCCCGCGTCGACGTGCCGGTCGAGGCAGTTGACGGCTGCGTTGATCTTGCCGCCGGTGAACCACTTGGCGAACGGCGGGTTCCATTCCAGGACGTCGGTCCAGGGCTGGTCCCATTGCAGCCGACGCGCCTGCTCCTCCCAGAAGCCGAGCCGGTCGGCGCCAGCGGCGTCATAGGCGTCGGCTTGCACGTTCGCGTTGGCGGCAAGATCCGCGGGCGGCGGGAACCGCCGCGACTCCTGAAGAAGGTTGGACAGTGTTTCGTGCCCCTGCTCCCGGGGAGTCTCAGCCACTGTGATGCTCCTTACTATCTGCGATTCCGTTCAACAAAACATCTAGTTCGAAGACACTCCATCAACCAGGTGGTGGAGGTCACAAGAGGACGTGCAAGGCCAGTCCAGCGGTTACCGCCGCGTAGGGTCTAGCGGTGTGAGTGCAATATCAGCCGATCCCCTGCGGCGGATCGCAGAACTACCCGGTGTCGACGAGGCCGTGCGGGAGACGCGGGCTGTCGTCGATCGTCTTCTCGGCCATCGTGTCCTGCGGCGACGCAGCAGTGACGTCTCCTTGGAAGCTGCGTTGCGCGGCGCCCGCGCCTCGGCTGCTCTGGAGGGGGCGGACGCCCCGCTGGAGCAGGTACGCGCGGGAGAGAGCACGGACCCCCGGATCAAGGGCGCACTCCGTATTACGGGCGAGCTCGGAGTACTTATCGACACCTGGCCGAAGGCGCCCCGCCAGGCCCTGGCCCGATTGCACATGTTGGCCGCGACCGACGCCGTGCCCTCCACCGCTCTTGGCCGCCCCCGCGCGGACGGCGAGCAGGTCGAGGACCCGATGGGGCTGGGGACCGCACCGCGTCCCGCCCAGGTGGCCGCGCGGTTGGACGCGCTGAACGTCCTCCTCACGTCCAGGAGTTCGGTCCCGGCGCTGGTGCTGAGCGCGATCGTGCACGGCGAACTGATGGCGCTGCGCCCGTTCGGCTGGGGCGACGGGATCGTTGCGCGTGCGGCCGAACGGCTGACGCTGACCGATCGCGGACTCGATCCGAAGGCGCTGGTTCCCGTGGAGCTGGGGCACGAGGAACTACGCGAGCAGTACGCCCCCGTGCTGCGCGGATACCTCACCGGCTCCCCGGAGGGGGTGGGAGAATGGGCCGTGTACTGCTGCCGCGCCGTCGCCGCGGGAGCACGGGACTCGCTCGCGACATGCGAGGCGCTGCAGCGAGGGTGAGTGGAGGAAAGGAAGCGCTCGGCGCAAATCTTTCTACAGCCCGAAGGCGGCTGTCCACCGCGGCCGGGCCGCCCTCCACTGACATCACATGTCGGTTGCATTAGGTTCCGAGTAGAGGCCATCAAGACGGAATGGCTCCCGCATTGGCCGGAATGACGAACGGCGCCTCGCCCGACTCCGAGAACCGGTTCAAGCGCCGCCGCCGACACAGACAACTGGACTATCATGCGTGCGAATATATTGTCTGACCAGGCCTTCACCTGATCTAGACGAGCCTCCCGCGGCTTGGTGACGCGTGGGTATCCAGCTACCATGTCCAGTGGGTTCCTCCCACCTGATACTTCCCTTTGTACGCCTGATCAGGCGTTTTGAAAAGACTCCCGCAAGGGGCATTCCCGTCCGAACACGCAAATCACCATGGTAACGTTGCGTATTAGATTTGTTACCTCGGCTTGAACGTGTCGTCCACTCACGATGACGGGAACCCCTGTCTCCCGTTTTCGGACGAGCTCCGGGGGAACTGCACGGTGCATTGCACAGGTCTCACGGCCTTTTGCACGCACCTTCTGCATCTGGGTGACGATGCGGTCACCGTCCGCGTTTGACCATAGGGTCCGGCGTAATATCAAAACCTCATCTGGATAACGGAGCCGGCTCTACCCCCCCGGAGCCGGACCGTAAGACGGCCCCCGCTCTCCCCCCGGCGGGGGCCGTCCTCGTTCCTCCCTTTCCTCCCCGCCATTCCCGGCAGCACTCGTCCACAGGCCGTGGATCCGGCTTTCCGGTCCGGCCTTCTCCCGGCGAACGTGGGGGAACGTCTCCACTCCCGGGAGGTCCCATGGACGCCCAGCCCGCACCGCCGCCGCGGCGCCCACTGCTCGTCACCGACGAACCCGCGCTGCTCGACGATCTGCTCCGGCTCGCGGCGGCCGCCACCGTCGAGGTCGCCGTCGCCCACGTCGCCGCGCACGCCGGACGCGAGTGGCCGCGCGCACCACTCGTCGTCGTGGGAACCGACCTTCTCCCCGCCCTGGCCGAGTTGGAACCCGACAGGCGCTCGGACGTCATCGTCGCCGGGCGCGACCTCGCCGATTCGGAGGGCGCCGATCCCGCGTGGAACGCCGCCCTCCGAATCGGCGCTCGGACGATGCTCTCGCTCCCCCGCGACGAAACCCTCATGGCCGAACTCTTCGCCGAGTCCGTGGAGACCCGCACGGTCCGGTCCCGTGTCGTTTCGGTCATCGGCGGCCGGGGCGGCGCCGGCGCGAGCTCCTCGCCATCGCCCTGGCGCTGGCCGGCGAACGGGCCGGCCAGCGGGTGGCCCTGATCGACGCGGACCCGCTCGGTAGCGGGCTCGGCCTGCTCCTTGGGGGCGACCATGCAGGCGGCGCGCGCTGGGGCGACCTCGTGGAACGCCAGGGCCGCATGAGCTGGCCGGCATTGCGCGAAACGCTGCCCGAGATCTCCGGCGTAGCCCTCATTACCTGGGAACACGGTCCGGCCCAGCCTGTTCCGACCGCCGCGATGCGGGCCGTGCTCGCCTCCGCGGCTCGCGGAACCGATCTAGTCGTGGTCGATCTGTCCCGTGGTCTGGACACCGGAGCCGAGGAAGCGCTGCGGCGCACCACCGTGGCACTCCTCACGGTGCCCGCCGATGTCCACGCCGTGATGTCCGCGGCACGGATCGCTCCCCGGTTGTCCGACCGGGTCGCCGACCTCCGGGTCGTCGTCCGAGGCGCGTCTCCGGCCCTGCCGGCCGAGACCGTCGCCCGCGCTCTGGGGCTTCCGCTCTCCGGTGATATCGCCCCCGACCCCGGCCTCAACCGGATCCTGGAGCGGGGCGACATCCCGGCCACACGCCCCAAATCCCCCTTGAGACGGTTCGCCAGCGACTTCGTGGCCGACATCTGTGCGGCCCCTGATGGCATGGAGGCCGACCGATGACCGCCCTTCCTGCGGCCCCCGCGCCCGATCCCGTCCTGCTGGAGGCCGTACGCACCCGCCTGGTACGCGAGGGCTTCGAGGCGACCCCGGCACGGGTGGCGGCGGCGCTGCGCGCTGAGGGCGGCATCCTCGGCGACGCCGAGGTACTGGCGATCGTCCGGCTGCTGCGTGCCGACCTCGCCGGAGCCGGTCCGCTCGATCCGCTGCTCGCCGATCCGAGCGTCACCGACATCCTGGTCAACGGACCCAGTGAAGTGTGGATCGACGACGGATCCGGATTGCGGCGGGTCTCCGGCGTCCACTTCGCCGACGACGGCGCCGTGCGAAGACTCGCCCAGCGGTTGGCCGCGCAGGCCGGCCGGCGGCTGGACGCCGCCGCCCCCTGGGTCGAGGCCCGCCTGCCTACGGGCGCCCGGCTGCACGCCGTGTTGCCGCCCGTGGCGCCTGAGGGGACCTGTGTCTCGCTCAGGCTTGCCCGCCGGTCGGTGTTCACACTCGCCGAACTCGTCGACTCAGGCAGCGTACCGCCACGCGGAGCCCGGTTGCTGCGGGCGCTGATCGAGGCGCGTGCCGCATTCCTGGTCTGCGGAGGAACCGGCACAGGCAAGACGACGCTACTCTCCGGCCTACTCTCCCTGGTCGATCCCGGCGAACGGCTGCTGCTCGTCGAGGACTCCGCGGAGCTCCGTCCCGAGCATCCCCACGTGGTCCGGCTGCAGGCACGCCCGGCCAACATCGAGGGCACGGGTGAGGTGAGCATGCGCCAGCTGGTACGCCAGGCTCTACGCATGCGCCCGGACCGGGTCGTCGTGGGGGAGGCCCGCGGAACCGAAATCGTCGACTTGCTGTGCGCCTTGAACACCGGGCACGAAGGCGGGTGCGGAACAGTGCACGCCAATGCCGCCACGGACCTGCCCGCGCGCGTGGAGGCCCTGGGGTGCGCCGCCGGTCTCAGCCGCGAAGCCGTGCACAGCCAACTCGCCGCCACGCGTGTACTCATCGTGCACCTCGTACGCGACCCCGGCGGCTGCGCCGCGTGGCCGAGATCTGCGCACTGCGCCGCGCCCCTCACGGCCTCGTCCAAGCGGTTCCGGCGGTCGGCTTCCCCGCCACCGGGGAACTCGTGCGGCACGAGGCGCTGCGCGACCTGACCGCGCTGGTAGGCGACGACTGGCTGCGCTCCACGGGCGCGGGCGGCGCGGACCGGCCATGACCGGCCTCATCGACGGGGAAGTGTGGATTTCCGGCCTGGCCGGGTGGCTGCTCGCTCTCGGGTCGGGCGGCTGGGTTCTGACCCGTTCGCTGCCGAGCGCTCCGACGGTACGGCTACGCTCTGCGCTCCCTCCTTCGGACACCCGGTCGAGACACTCCGCCGACGGAAGCCCCGCATCGAAGACAGAGGCGCCACTGCGCCACCGTTGGGATTCCGCGCTGGGGCGGGTTCGGAACCGCCGGCGTCAGGCGGTCGTCGACCTCTGCCGCGTCCTGGCCGCCGAGCTCCGCGCCGGACGCGCCCCCGCCGAGGCGATGCGATCAGCCCTGACCGAACTCGACCCCGCCGTCGTCGCAGAACTCGCGTACGTGGCCGCCGCGGCGCAGGCCGGCGACGATCCCGCTCCGGCTCTGCGCGGTGCCGCCGCCCGGCCGGGAGCCGAAGGACTCGGCTACCTGGCGGCCTGCTGGCAGGTGGCCTCCGGGACCGGATCCGGGCTCGCCGATGTCGTGGACCGGCTGGCCGAAAGCCTGGCGCATGATGAGGCTCACCGCCAGGAGGTCGTCGCCCAGCTCGCCGGTCCTCGGACCACCGCACTCCTACTGAGCCTGCTCCCCGCACTCGGCCTGGCCATGGCCACGGCCATGGGAACCGGTCCTTTGCTGTTCCTGTTCACCACACCCGCGGGTCTCGCCTGCCTGTTGCTGGGGCTGGTCCTCGACGCCCTCGGCCTGTGGTGGACGCACCGGATGGTCGGCGGTGTCCTGGTCACCGTCGACCCCGGACGGCAGAAGACGGCCGCGCTGCGCGCTCCACATCGGCACACGCCCCGCAAGGAGACAGCATGACCCCGCTGGAATCGGCGACCATCGCACTGGGCGGTCTGGCCATCCGGTTGCTGGCCTGCGAGGGACGCTACCCGCATCACCGGCTCGCGGCGCTGTTCCCGGAGGGGAGGTCCGAGCCGCTCCGCCCGCGCCGATGGCGCGGGCATGGGGTGCGTACCGCCGTCTCCTTTCTGCCCGCCCTCGTCCTTGCCCTGCTCCTCGGTCCACTGCTCGGCCTGGTCGCCGGGATTCCGCCGGCTTGCGCGGTCTGGTGGTGGCTGTACCGGCGCGGCACCCGCGATTCCCGGGTCGACCGCTCACGCGCGGCTGTGGGGCTGCCGATCGCCATTGACCTGATGGTCGCGGGGATGCGTGCGGGCGGCACCATGACCGGCGTCCTCTCCGCCGTCACCCCCGCAGTGGGCGGGCCGCTAGGAAGGGAACTGGGCGGGGTGGCGGACCGGCTGCGTCTGGGCGCGGATCCGGCCGCGGCCTGGGGTGGCCTGCACGGCCCTCCGGAACTGGTCGCCGTGGGCCGCGCGCTCGCCCGGGCGGGCGAAACCGGAGCCCCGGTGGCCGACATCCTGGAGCGTCAAGCGGCTGAGGTCCGGCGCCGGACGCGGACCCGTGCGTACGCCGACACGCAGCGCCTTGGGGTGCTCGTGGTCGCGCCCCTTGGCCTGTGCTTCCTCCCGGCTTTCGTCCTCATCGGCGTCGTTCCACTGGCGGCGGGGCTCCTCTCCGGCCTGGAGCTTCCCTGAGGCCCGCCCCGCTGGCGATCGCCGGAAAGGAACTCAGAGGCGGGACTGCTTGACTCCGAGCCTCGGGAGGGCGGTGACAGAGGGGCCTCCGAGCCGAGGAGACGCCCCACCGCCACCTGGCGGCTCGCAGGGGCGAAAGCGGCCTCACCCCGGAGAGCCGAGCCCTACGGGACCCGCACGGGCCCTGGCGGTCACCTCACCGGGCCAGGTACGGACAGTCACGCGTACCTCGGTGTACACGGTGAGCCCGGAGACCTCGCACTCCGTGAGGCGGGCGTTGTTGGCCTCCGCGACCTCTCGCGCCTCGGCGCAGGGGGTTTCCTTCCCGTTGAGGACCTGCCGCGCTCCTGACAGGGCCGCGAGGTCGGCCGCGGTCGCGGCGCGGTGGCGATCGGTACGGACACCGGCCACTACGACGACGGCAGACGCGCTGAACCAGATCAGCATGCAGAGCGTAAGCATCCAGACCGTCCCGGAGCCGGAATCGGAACCGGATGGTCGTCCGTCCGGCCGCAGGCGGCTCCGAGAGACGGGAGGTGCGGCACTGGTTCCCCGGCCCCTCACCTGTCCGGCTCCACCGGGACGGCGGCCTCGCCGGCGACGCGGTAGGGCGCTGCGATTCCCGGTCCGAGTTCGACCGGGGAACTCACCACCACCCGGGCGAGCCCCTCATCTTCGGACAGTTCGGCTTCGGCCTGTTCGGGTGCCACCCTCTCGATCAGTGACAGCACGGCACTGTCCGGCTCGCCGCGAGCCAGCGCCCGCGCGCCGACACGAGCGGCGTCGACGCAGGCGAGATGCGCGGCCGCTGCCTGGACCGCGGCGAGCGCGACCCCCAGGACCACGAGCAGGCTGGGCAGTGCCACGGCGATCTCAGCGGTGGCCGACCCCCGGTCAGCCCGTGATCCGCAGCGCATCGGTGACGATCCGGGTGAGCGTGGCGCGGACTTCGGTACTGGTCAGGATCAGGTACAGCACGGCCGCGAAGGCACATGCCGTCGCCGTCCCGATCGCGTACTCCGCGGTGGACATGCCGTTGTCGCGGGTCCGCGCGACGGGGGCGACGGCGGTTCGGAACCGGGTACGGATGATGGCGGTCGAGAAGACAGGGGACATGACGGCCTCCTTCGGCTGGGACGGGCCGGACAGCCGGGAACCTCCCGGCCCGCAACCAGACTGCTCGGGAGGCAGCGCCCCGGAAAGGCCGGAGTTCGCGGCTGTGGACGGCCGGCGCCGGCGGCGGTGGCCGCGGGACGGCTATTCCGCCCCCAGGACGGTGTCGAGCAGGCGCAGGGCACCGGCTTTGCTCAGCGGATCGTTGCCGTTGCCGCACTTGGGCGACTGGATGCAGGACGGGCAGCCGTCTTTGCACTCGCAGGTGGCGATGGCTTCGCGGGTGGCGGTGAGCCAGTCCCGAGCGGCCGCGTAGCCTCGCTCGGCGAAGCCGGCGCCGCCCTCGTGTCCGTCGTAGACGAAGACGGTCAGCCGCCCGGTGTCGGCGTGCAGGGCGGTGGAGACACCGCCGATGTCCCACCGGTCGCAGGTGGCGAACAGCGGGAGCAGGCCGATGGCCGCGTGCTCCGCGGCGTGCGCCGCACCGCGGAGGTCGACGTTCTCCTTGAGCAGGCGCTCCGCGGCCTCGGGGGAGATCGTCCACCACACGGCACGCGAGTTCAGTGTCCGTTCCGGGAGGTCCAGCGGCTGTTCACCGAGCACGGCTCCGGTTCGGACGTCGCGCTTGAGATAGGCCACGACCTGCCGCGTGACCTCGACCTCACCGAAGTGGACGGTGCCCGGTGATCCCCACTCCTCCTCGTGCAGCGTGCGGCGGATCTCGATTTCGGTGACGTCGCGCGCCCAGGTGCTGTACCCGGGTTCGTCGCCGCGGACCAGGGCCACCCCCTCGTCCAGGTCGAGCTCGTCCACCACATACGTCGCCCCTTGGTGCAGGTAGACGGCCCCGGTGTGAACGCTCCCGTGTGCGGCCGCCTCGTCGACCGTGCCGAGGAGCTGCCCGCTCTCGATGTCGGCGATCTGCACCGGCGGCCCGCCCGTGCCCCGGATATCGGTCAGAGCACTGGCCCGGTCACGTCGTGTCCAGAACCAGCCGTGGGGCCGGCGGCGAAGCATCCTCCGCTCGACCAGTCCGGCCAGCACCTCCTCGGCCCCGGGGCCGAACAGCGCCAGATCCTCCTCGGTGAGCGGGATCTCCGAGGCCGCCGCGCACAGGTGCGGTTCCAGCACGTAGGGGTTGTCCGGATCGAGAACGGTGGCCTCCACCGATCGGCCGAAAATCGCCTCGGGATGGTGGACCAGGTAGGTGTCCAGCGGATCATCGCGTGCGACGAAGACCGCCACGGCGTCCTCGCCCCTGCGCCCCGCCCGGCCCGCCTGCTGCCAGAGCGACGCCCGGGTTCCGGGCCACCCGGCGATCAGCACGGCGTCCAGGCCGGTGATATCGACCCCGAGCTCCAGCGCGTTGGTGGTGGCCAAGCCGAGCAGCTCTCCGCTGCGAAGCGCCTCCTCCAGCCCGCGCCGGTCCGTCGCGAGGTACCCGGCCCGGTAGGCGGCCACCCGTCCGGCGAGATCCGCTCCTGCGCCGGCGCCGCCCTCGTGCACACCCGGATCCCGCTCCGGCCGCGCCGCCGGCCGCCCGTCCGCCTTGGTGTCGCTGAGCGCCCGCCGGGCCGACATGGCGACGACCTCCGCGCCTTGGCGCGACCGGACGAACGCCAGGGTGCGCACACCCGCCGCCGCGAAATCGGCGAGGATGTCGGCGACCTCGGCCGTCGCCGTCCGGCGCAGCGGAGCGCCGCGCTCGCCCACCTGGTCGGTGAGCTCGGGTTCGACCAGCGCGAAACTGAGCGCCGCTTTCGGGGAGGCGTCCTCGGTGACCGCCCGCACCGGCAGGCCGGTCAGTCTGGTCGCGCTCTCTTCGGGGCTTCCCGTGGTGGCCGAGGCCAGGATGAAAACCGGCTGGCTCCGGTAGCGGGCGCACACCCGCCGCAGCCGGCGCAGGACCTGCGCGACGTGCGAGCCGAAGACACCCCGGTAACGGTGCGTCTCGTCGATCACAATGTAGCGCAGCCGGCGCAGGAACCCCGCCCACGCCGCGTGCCGGCCGAGGATCGCATAGTGCAGCATGTCGGGGTTGGTGAGCACGTAGTTGGCGTGCGAGCGAATCCACGCCCGTTCCTCGCCGGGGGTATCGCCATCGTAGGTGGCGGCGCGCAGTCCGGGGATTCCCATCTCGGCCAGGGTTCTGCGCTGATCTGCTGCGAGCGCCTTGGCCGGGGAGAGGTACAGTACAGTTCCGCCCCCGGCGATCGCTTCGGCGCACGGCAGCAGGAAGGCCAGCGATTTCCCCGAAGCGGTACCGGTGGCTATGATCACATTATTGCCGGAGCGCGCGAGGTTCGCGGCGGCGGCTGGTGGGACCATGGAGTCGTGATTCCCAGATCGTCCAGGCGTTCCATCACGGGGGAGGGTGTCCAATCTGGCCAGTCTTCGCTTACCCCGTCGCCACGGGCCAGCCGCTCCACATGTGTCACCCGCGAGGTCCGGGTATCGTCACGCCACAACCGCTGGAGTGTCGACTCCCACAGATTCACTCGACACCCTCCTTGCAGAAACCGCGCTTCCAGGAACGGCAGCTTTGACGGTTTCAGTCTGGCATCTGGGGGAAGAGAGGCGCGGTGTCGTGGTTTCCTTGAGGAGAGCAGGGAGACGCAACCGGCAAGCGTGGTTGAATGCCGCCCTGTGGGGTAACGCCCGGCAGAGATCACTCGCGGTGTACCGCGGTTCGGCGCTGGAGGACTTGTGGACTTGAAGCTTGATCACTACACCGAGGACGACACCGAGATCGTCGTCGTTGAGGGTGAGATCGACGTCTATACCGCGCCACGGCTGCGTGAGCTCCTGATCGATCTGGTCAATAAAGGCAACGTCCACCTCGTTGTGAACATGGAGAAGGTGGAGTTCCTCGACTCGACGGGTCTCGGGGTGCTTGTGGGCGGCCTGAAGCGTGTACGTGCCCACGACGGCACGCTCGATCTCGTCTGCACCCAGGAGCGCATCCTGAAAATCTTCCGGATTACCGGCCTGACCAAAGTCTTTGGAATCTACGAGTCGGTGCAGGAAGCCATCGACAAGCGTAAGTCGAAGTAACGACGTAACGAGCGAGCGATGGCAATCGTCCAGCTCACGATCAGTGCGCTGCCCGCCCATGTACGAACGGCGCGGCTCATGGCCACCGCCGTGGCCCGCCGGGCGGGCATCGCCGAGTCCGCCCTTGACGAAGTTCGCCTGGCGGTCGGCGAGGCATGCTCCCGTGCGGTGGAGGCCCACCGGGTGCACTGCCCCGACCAGCCGATCCAGCTTGAACTGATCGACGGCACCGGTAAGCGTTCCCAGTCCGGAAGACAGTCTGAGGCACCGATCTCCACTCCGCCCAACGGGCGCAGAGCCCAGCGTTTCGAGGTCATCGTCTCGGACCGTGCTCCCGCCAAGGAGACGGGGACCGATCTCAACAGCAACGGCCCAGGTAACGCCGGCGCCTACCTGGACGACGAGGACGAGCACGGGGAAACGCCGCCGGACGGTGTCTCGGGGCTTTCCCCCGATGTGGGACTCGCCGTCATCGTCGGCCTGGCCGACGACGTCAGTATCGAGCCGCACGACAACGGAACAGTGGTGCGTATGAGCTGGCCCCTGGGGCGCAACGACGCCGACCCGGAGTCACCCATCTCGGTCGATTGACGACCCGCACACCACACGACGGGCGCCTTCCCCGAGGGGAAGGCGCCCGTCGCCGTTCAACCGGCGGCCTGCTACCGGGCCCCTCGAAGGAGAGAGCCGGTCCGCTCAGTCACACGACTGAGTCGACACCTGCTCGACCGCCGCGGCCCCGGTCTCGGCGTTCTCGGCCACCTCCTCAGCGGTGAGCACGTAGCCCGTCTCATCCTCACTGGTGGCGGCCGCGAACACGACCCCGTAGACGGTCCCGTCCGGAGACAGCAGCGGGCCGCCGGAGTTGCCGGGGCGAACAACCGCCCGCACCTGGTAGATATCCCGGCTGACCTGCTGCGAGTGGTAGAAATCGGGCCCTTGTGCGGTCTGCTCGGCGCGGACCCGCGCGGGCACCACGGTGAACCCTTCGTTCCGCGGGAAACCCGCGACGACGGCGTCGTCCCCCTTCTCCGCCTCAGGATCGAACTCCAGCGGCTCCAGGTCCATGTCGGGTACATCGAGCACCGCGATGTCCTGCTGCGGGTCGTACAGCACGACCGAGGCCTGTAGCTGCTGGCCCGATCGGGTGACCACCCGCAGGTCCTGCGTGACACCGGCGACGACGTGGGCGTTGGTCATGATGCGCCCGTCCTCGTAGGCGAACCCGGTCCCCTCGACCCGGCGCTGGCAGTCCGGTGCCGTTCCCAGGACCTTGACGACGCTCTCACTGGCCTCACGCAGTTCCGAGGTGGAGAGCACCTCGGGGTCGGGCGGCTCCACCTCGGCCGGATCCCCGGTGCCCAGACCGCTGAAGACCTGCGGGAAGGCGCTCTGGTCGACGATCTTGCGGAACGCGGAGAACCACGTGTGGGCGGTGTCGGGCATGAAGCGGTCGACTTCTTGCAGCACCCGCGACTGCTGCACCTGGCTGGTGACGACGGGGAGTGCCGAGTTGGCCACAGCGCTGCCGATGAGCCAGCCCACCAGGAGAACGGACAGCCCGCTGACCAGGGAACCGCCTATGGCGTCCAGAATGCGCGCGGAGTCCCAGGTGACCCGGTTGCGGACCAGGGCCCCGATGTAGGACGCGATGAACTGCCCCAGCGCTGCGGCCAGGAACACCACGGCGATCGCCAGCAGCGCCTGCTGGCCGGCGTTGCCCACGAAGTCTTGGATCAGCGGCGGAGCCCGAGAGCGGCGAGCACCCCTCCGCCGAGGAATCCCGCGAAGCTCAGGATCCCGACGATGAACCCCTGACGATAGCCGGACACGGCGAAAAGCAGCACGAGGACGACAAGGACCAGGTCCAGCACGTTCGCGTCCCTCCCTACGTTCTCCCGCGTTCCGGCGGCCCTGGAGGAACCGCGTCGACTGTTTCGCCGCTGCCGTCGAGCCAGGGACGTTCCCAGCCCCCCAAGACGAGCATCTGGTTCAGTATCCCGGCTGTGAAACCCCACACCAACATCCCGCGGACCCGGAACGCGGGACCGGTGGATCCGTCGGGATGCCGCGCCTGGAGGCGGTTGGCGGGCTCGGCCAGCTCGGTGACAGGGACCCGCACGACGGCGTCGATTTCGCCGCTGTCGGCGGCGTGCACCGCCGAGGGCGTACGCCACCAGGCCAGCACGGGAACGACCCGGAACCGGCTGCGGCGGATGTAGAGCTCGGGCAGCCGGCCCAGGAGCTCGATTCCGGCCGGGTCCAGCCCGGTCTCCTCCTCGGCCTCGCGGATCGCGGCGTCCTCGGGACCGGTGTCAGAGGCCTCGATGGAGCCGCCGGGGAACGCCGGTTGGCCGGAGTGCCGGCGTAGTCCGTTCTTCCGCTGGATGAGGAGGACATCGGGGCCGTGCTCGCCCTGTCCGAAGAGGATGAGGATCGCCGAGCGCCGCCCGCCGTGATCAGGGGGACGCAGCAGGCTCGGGACCGGCATCCGCCGCGCGGCCGCGGCCATGGAGGCCAGCCATTCGGGGGTCCCGATCTCCCGGTCCTTCGTGGTGTTCGCGTCCGGGGCACTCATGAGAACGGTCCGTTCCGAACGAGCTTGCGCGCCTCCTCCTCGTCGGCGGGGCCTTCACCGAACGAGGGACACCAGTGCGCCACGGCACAGACCCCGCAGGCGGGGCGGCGCGCGTGGCAGATGCGCCGGCCGTGCCAGATCATCCGATGGGACAGCATCGTCCAGTCCTTGGGAGGGAAGAGAGCGCCGACCTCGTGTTCCACTTTCACCGGGTCGGTGGCCTCGGTCCATCCGAACCTGCGTGCCAGCCGCCCGAAGTGGGTGTCCACGGTAATGCCTGGAACGCCGAAGGCGTTCCCCAGTACGACATTGGCGGTCTTGCGCCCCACCCCGGGGAGTTTCACCAGTTCGCCGAGGTTGCCGGGGACCTCACCGCCGTGATGCTCGCACAGCGCCTGGCCGAGTCCGATGATGCTGTTGGCCTTGGCCCGGTAGAACCCGGTCGAGCGGATGAACTCCTCCAGCTCCTCGCGGTCGGCGGCCGCGTAGTCCTCGGCGCTCCGGTAGCGGGCGAAGAGCTTCGGAGTCACCGCGTTCACGCGTTTGTCGGTGCACTGCGCGGACAGGATCGTTGCGACCAACAGCTCAAGCGGGCCGGTGAAATCAAGCTCACAGTGTGCGTCGGGATACAGCCGGATCAATTCCCTGTTCATCCGTCGGGCGCGTCTCACCAGAGCGAGACGCGACTCACCCGTGGGTGTATCGGGGTCGACGGTCACTTCGGGCGCTGCGGAGGAGTCGGATGTATCGCGAGGCACACCCCAAAGCCTACGTATCTCCGCACGTGCACGGTGAGCACTCAGTTGGAACGGAGCGGGAAGCAGAACGCCGATGACCGCAGGTTGAACCAATGCCTTAGGGAGATCACCGGGCCCGGAGCCGCACCGGAGCCCACTGCAACTAAAATCAGGAAATGCTGACGTCGGCTGTGGCGGACTGGTCGTCACCTGCAAGACAAGCCGAGGTAACGACCTGGTTTCACACTGGGGTGCGATATACGTCACACTGTTGACGGTCAGGCTGCAAGGAGGAAGTGGTGGACGAGACCAACGAGGTGCTGCGCAAGGCTCCTCTCTTCGAGGCTCTCGACGAGGAGGGCGCTGCCGCGCTGCGCGCCTCAGTGAGCGAGGTTCGCCTCGGCCGGGGACAGACGCTCTTCTCCGAAGGAGACGAGGGCGACCGGCTCTATGTGATCACAAGTGGAAAGGTCAAGCTGACCCGCACGGCCGTGGACGGCCGGGAGACGCTGCTGAGCGTGCTCGGCCCGAGCGAGATGTTCGGCGAGCTTTCGCTGTTCGACCCGCGCCCGCGGACGGCCAGCGCGGTCGCCGTGACCGACGCTGTGCTCGCCGGCTTGGGCCACGACGACCTACGGCCCTTCATAGCGGGCCAGCCCGGGGTCGCTATGCAGTTGCTCAAGTCGCTGGCGAACCGGTTGCGCCGAACCAATGACGTCATGGGAGACCTGGTCTTCACCGACGTCCCGGGACGGGTCGCCAAACAACTGCTCGACCTCGCCGACCGCTTCGGCAAGGAAGGCGAGGACGGTCTGCACGTGCACCACGATCTCACCCAGGAAGAGCTCGCCCAGCTCGTGGGCGCTTCGCGGGAGACCGTCAACAAAGCGCTCGCCGAGTTCGCACTGCGAGGATGGCTGCGGATCGAGGCCAAAGCCGTCGTGCTCCTCGACGTCGAGAGGATGCGCCGCCGCGCGCGCTGATCCCTGACAGACGCGACGGACGCCCGGGCCCGGCCACGCGCCGGGCTCGCTGCGTCCGCCCCTTAGAACCCCTCTTCCAGCCCCGCTGGGACGTCCCCCCGCTTCGCCAGGTACCGCACCTGCGCCCGAACGGAGGACTCGGCCGCAGGCCGCAGCTCCGGGTCGATGCCGACATAGACTCGGTCGATGATCTCGTCCGGAGTGCGGTCACCGGCCGCCACGGCCGCGATGACCTGGGACAGCCGCTCCTCGCGATGATCGATGTACTCGTTCACCTTCAGCAGCGGCTCGGTACAGATGGGGCCGTGCCCGGGAAGCAGGGCGCGTATCTCTGCCGTGCGGACCATGTGGCGCAGCCGGTACAGGGATTCCATATAGTCGGCCAGTCCTCCGTCGTCGGCGATCACCGCGGTCCCGCGGCCGAGCACGGTGTCGCCGGTGAGCATGACCGAATCAGCGGGCACGTGGAAGGACAGCGAGTCCGACGTGTGCCCGGGCGTTGCGATGACCTGCATCTCCAGTCCGTCCGCGCGCAGCCTCTCGCCGTCCCTCAGCGCCTCGCCGCCGATGCAGAGCTCCGGATCGAGCGCGCGCACCGGCGCCCCGGTGAGCTCGGAGAAGTAGCGCGCGCCACCGGTGTGGTCGGGGTGGTGGTGGCTCAGCAGCGCGACAGCGACCTGGGCGCCCTGCTCCTGCACGGTGCGGGCGACCCGTTCCAGGTGGCGCTCGTCGTCCGGACCGGGGTCGACCACGATCACGGCCCGCGCGCCCGGTTCGCGCAGCATCCAGGTGTTCGTGCCGTCGAGTGTCATGGGGCCGGGGTTGGGGCACAGCGCGCAGCTCGCGCGCAGAGTGCCTGAGCCGTCGATCCTCATCGCACCTCGTTTCGTTCCCCTACGCGGTGCCGCTCTGAGGCACCGCCCTTAGGCAGGGCGCCGGACCTCATAACGGATAGTCGACGCCGTCCGGAACAATGATCTGGAGCTGCCCGTCGACCTCCCGCAGCTCCGGTTCAATCGGGACGATCTCGCGCTCGGCGGCCATCACACTCTCCAGTGAACCGCAGGCCGCCAACTCCTTGCAGGTGGCCACCGTGGGCGGCAGCATCACCAGCTCACCGCGCCGCCATCCCTGTACGGCGTCGGCCGGGCGCATCCACGTGGCGAGGTCGGCCTCGTCGGCCTCCCCGTCGACCTCGCGTGTCTGCTGCCCCTCGGGGAGCACAGCGGCGAAGAAGCGGGTGTCATAGCGCCGGGGTTCCGCGCGCGGGGTGATCCACTGAGCCCACGCCCGCAGCAGGTCCGAACGCAGTACGAGGCCGCGCCGATTGAGGAACGCGGCGAAGGAGAGCGACCGGTCGATCAGGGAGCGCCGGTCGGCCTCCCAGTCCTCGCCTCGCGTGTCCGCGACGACCTCCGCGGCTGACGATCCGGCGAGCAGCACCCCCGTTTCCTCGAACGTCTCACGGACCGCCGCGCACACCAGCGCGCGGCCCAGCGGGACCGGGACGCCGAGCCGCGCGGCCCACAGCGAGGGGTGAGGGCCCGCCCACCAGGCCGGTGCGGAATCCTCACGGGGCGAACCGAGGTCGGTGTCGCGCTCGTCCACCCGTCCTCCCGGGAACACGTAGGCGCCGGGCGCGAACGACATCGACCGCGCTCTCCGCAAGAGGAGGACCCGCATCTCCTCCCGGCCGGCGCCCGAGGGGCCACCGTCCGCGCACAGCAGCATCACCGTGGCGGCGTGACGGGGCTCGGCGGGCTCGGCACCCCGGTTCGGTACGCCACCGTCGAAGGGATGTTCCATTGCCATGGGCGTCGCCCCTCCGTGCTGAGATGAACGGGCGCCATCGCCGGGCCGCGCCTTCGGCGCGGCCCGGCGATCCGCACATCAGCGTTTCTCAACCGACCTCGGCGATCATTTCCACCTCGACCGGGACGTCCAGCGGCAGCGCCGCAACGCCGACCGCACTGCGGGCGTGCACACCGGCGGACCCGAAGACCTCTCCAATCAGGTCGCTGGCGCCGTTGATGACCTGAGGCTGAGCGGTGAAGGTCGGGGCGCTGGCGACGAACCCGACGACCTTGACTACGCGGCGGACCGCCGACAGCTCGCCGACCTCGGCCTTGAGAGCGGCGATGCCGTTGAGAGCGCAGATCGCCGCCAGCTCCGCCGCCCGTTCCTGGGTGACCTCCGCCCCGACCTTGCCGGTGCCGGCGGCCGCGCCGTCGACCAGCGGGACCTGGCCCGAGACGTAGACGTGGTCACCGGACCGGACGGTCGGGGTGTAGGAGGCCAGCGGCTTGATCACCTCGGGCAGGGTCAGGCCGAGCCCCGCCAGTCGCTCCTCAGGGCTCGGCATCACTGCTTCTCGCGTTTCATGTAGGCGACCAGTTGCTGGTTGCGCGGGTCGCCATCGACAGAGGCCCCGGGATCACCGAGACGAGATCCCAGCCGTCCTCCCCCCAGTTGTCCAGAATCTGCTTCGTCGCGTGCGACAGCAGCGGCACGGTCGCATACTCCCACTTCGTCATGGGCGCCACCTTACTCACCATTTCCTTTCGTTGACCCGGATGCCCGGCGGAGAGGGAGTGCAGGCGCGCTCCGTACCCGAACACGCGAAGGCGCTCGGCGAATCGAGCGAGGTCACGACTACGACCATAGACTGCGTGAAGTGAGCGCACGTGATCGCGAGCGGGATGGTAACGGTGCCGTCGGCAGAAGTCGTCTCCATGTCGTTACGGGGAAAGGGGGCACCGGCAAGACGACCGTCGCCGCCTCCCTCGCCCTGGCCCTCGCATCCGGGGGCGGGCGGGTACTGCTGGTCGAGGTCGAGGGCCGCCAGGGAATCGCCCGGCTCTTCGACTGCCCACCGCTGCCGTACGAGGAGCGGAGGGTGGCCGTCGCCCCCGATGGCGGCGAGGTCTTCGCGCTGGCCGTCGACGCCGAGGCCGCCCTCCTGGAGTACCTCGAGATGTTCTACGGCATGCGCCGGGCCGGGCATGTGCTCACCCGGTTCGGGGCGGTGGACTTCGCGACGACCATCGCCCCGGGAATGCGTGACGTCCTCCTCACCGGAAAGGCCACCGAGGCGGTGCGCCGCAGGACCGGAAGCGACCGGCGGCGCGGCGGCAGGGGCGGCTCCCAGGGACCGTTCGTCTACGACGCCGTGGTGGTGGACGCCCCGCCGACCGGCCGGATCGCGCAGTTTCTGAGCGTCAGCGCCGAAGTGGCCGGACTGGCCCGAGTGGGACCGATCCGCAACCACGCCGACAAGGTCATGGAGACCATGCGCTCGCACGAGACCTCCGTGCACTTCGTGTCGGTACTCGAAGAGATGCCGGCCCAGGAGTGCCTGGACGGCATCGCCGATGTGCGGGGGGTCGGGCTGAACGTCGGCTCCGTCCTGATCAACATGGTCCGCGACCCACTGTTCGGTCCCCGGATACTGTCCGCCGCCGCCGAGGGGGACCTCGACATCGACACGCTCGCCCGTGGGCTCAAGGCCGCGATGCTGGAGAACCCCGAGCAGAAGAGCCGCCAACTGGCCGTCGAGATCACCGAGCACGCCCGCCGGATCCGGGTGGAGACCGCGATCCGGGAACGGCTGTCGGGAATCGAGTACCCGGTACGCGAACTTCCCCTCATCAGCGACGGGATCGACTTGGCGGGTCTTTATGACCTGGCCGAACTGCTGCGGGAACAGGGGATGACATGAATGGGACGCGCGCGGATCCCGCGCCCCGTGTAAGCCGGCCGGAGGGCACGACATGACCGCACCGCACCCGCCGCGGCCGAAGGCGCCGGCCTTCGATGTCGACGCGCTGCTCGACTCTCCCAGCACACGCATCATCGTGTGCTGCGGGTCCGGCGGTGTCGGCAAGACCACGAGCGCGGCCGCTCTCGGACTGCGCGCCGCCGAACGCGGCCGCGACACCGTCGTCATCACCGTCGACCCGGCCCGGCGGCTCGCGCAGTCGATGGGGCTGCGCAGACTCGACAACACGCCTCGCCCGGTGCCCCTCGCCTCCGGCGATGACGGCGCGCGGCAGCGTCCCCCGGGGACACTGCACGCGATGATGCTCGACATGAAGCGCACGTTCGACGAGATCGTCGAAGCGCACGCCGACCCCGAACGCGCCCGCCAGATCCTGGCCAACCCCTTCTACCAGTCGCTGTCCTCCAGCTTCTCCGGAACGCAGGAGTACATGGCCATGGAGAAGCTCGGGCAGCTGCGCCAGTCCGGCGACTGGGATCTGATCATCGTCGACACCCCGCCGAGCCGATCGGCGCTGGACTTCCTCGACGCACCGAAACGGCTCGGCAGATTCCTCGACGGCAGGCTCCTCAAGATCCTCAGCGCTCCGGCCAAGAGCGGTGCCTTCCGGCTGATCGGCGCCGGAGTCGGGATGGTCACCGGTGTTATCAGCAAGATCGTCGGTGCCCAGGTACTCAAGGACGTGCAGACCTTCGTCACAGCGTTCGACGCCGTGTTCGGGGGGTTCCAGGAGCGCGCGGAACAGACCTACCGGCTGCTGCAGGCCCCGGGCACCGCATTCGTCGTCGTCGCCGCTCCGGACCCCGACGCGCTCCGGGAGGCCTCCTACTTCATCGAACGGCTCAACGAAGACCGCATGCCCCTCGCGGGGGTCGTAGTCAACCGGACTCACCGCACAGCGGTACAGCAGCTCTCAGCGGCGCGCAGCCTCGCGGCGGCCGAAGCTCTGGATGAGTCCGGCGACCACGCACTCGCGGCCTCTGCTCTGCGGCTCCACGCCGAACGCACGCAGGTACAGGCCCGAGAGATCCGGCTGCGGGAACACCTCACCTCTGCCCACCCCGGCGTCCCCATCGTGGAGGTACCCGCGCGACCAGAGGATGTACACGACCTCGACGGCCTCCGGGAGATCGGCGAAGCGCTGGGAACCGGGGGGACTCGACAGGGCGCCGGCGGCGAGCGGGTCAGCGGGTGAGGGCGTCGTCGACGTCGGTGCTCTCCTGCTCGTACTCCTTGCGCGCGTTCTCCAGCAGGACGCGCCAAGACCTGACATCAGGCCTACGCCGCAATAGGGCGCGGCGTTCGCGTTCGGTCATCCCTCCCCAGACACCGAACTCGATCCGGTTGTCCAGCGCGTCGGCCAGGCACTCGGTGCGCACCGGACACCCCTTGCAGACGAGCTTCGCCCGGTTCTGCGCTGCTCCCTGCACGAAGAGCGCGTCGGGATCGGTTTCCCGACATACGGCCCGTGCAGTCCAATCTGTGATCCACATGATGCCCCACTCCCAAGATCAGCATGTGTGTGTTGTGCGTACAGCCGGCGGGCGCGGTCGCCGGCGCGGCAGCGAGGGCACACCCAACGGACCGACAGCGAAACCGGGCAACGGGTCCGCTCCTCCAGGGGGATCGACCGTTTCGGCGCTCTTTACTCCTCGCTTACCGCTGGTGACGAAACTACGGATCAGCGCGCATGACCAACAGGCCCCAATAGGCTCATTTCTGATATAGCCCGGGTGGGCCATTGAGACCCGAGAAACTAGTCATCAACCCCACACGGAGTGTGACGGAGCGCCCGCGGGCACCCCCTCTTTGTTAGCTACTTCACACCAACGGAAGTTGCCCGTGAGTCATCTGGTTACGGTGAGACCAAAAACGGGGAACACGGTACGTATCCGGCTCCTCCGGATCGCACGAATCGTTGCCCAATCCACGTAGTCTGATGGGGTGAGCCAGGGGACATTGCTGCAAAAAATCGGTCAGCTGGTTGGGGTCGGAGTCGTCGCGGGTGTACTGGTCGCCGCGCTTGCGCTGCCTGCGGTCGGTGGCGCCGGCATCACGGCGCGCAATGTCGCCACCGGGTTCCTCAGCATGCCCAGCGAACTGGAGACTCCACCACCTCCTCAGCGTTCAGTCATCTACGACCAAAACGAAGAAGTCATCGCGGAGATCTTCGACCAGAACCGGGAATTGGTCGAACTCGACGACATGGCGCCGGTGATGCAGGACGCCATCATCGCGATCGAGGACTCCCGATTCTACGAGCACGGGGGCATAGACATCTCCGGAACCTTCCGCGCCGCGCTTCGCACGGCCAGCGGAAACACGCAGGGCGGATCCTCGATCACCCAGCAGTATGTGAAGAACGTCCTGGTCGAGAGCGCCACGACGCAGGCCGAGCAGGAAGAGGCCCGCGAGGAGACGCTGTCGCGGAAGATCCGCGAGCTGCGCTACGCCCTCGCCCTCGAAAAGAGGATGACCAAGGCGGAGCTCCTCGAGGGATACCTCAACATCGCCTACTTCGGGGACGGCGCCTACGGCGTGGAGTCGGCCGCCCAGCACTTTTTCGGCGTCGGTGCCGATGAACTCGAACTCCACCAGGCCGCCATGCTCGCCGGCCTGGTCCGCTACCCCTACCTGTACAACCCCAGCCTGAACCCCGAGAACGCGGAGAAGCGCCGCAGCGTGGTCCTCGACGCCATGGTGCACAACGAGGCGATCACCCAGAAAGAGGCCGAGGAAGCCAAGGAGAAGGACCTCGGGCTCGACGTCAGCGATCCCAGCAACGGGTGTGTGCCCAGTAAGCAGCCCTTCTTCTGCGACTACGTGGTACAGGAGATCGAGAAGAGCAAGCAGTTCGGTGACAACGAGACTGAACGGGCCCGCTGGCTGCGGACGGCCGGCCTGAAGATCCACACGACCCTTGACGCGGACATGCAGAAGGCGGCCCAGAAGGCGGTCGACAAGTGGGTTCCGCGCGACAACAAGTCGCGCAAGGTCGCGGCCGAGGTGCTCGTCGAACCGGGGAGCGGCGAGATCCGGGCCATGGCCCAGAGTCGGGATTACGGTCCCGAGGAGGACAAGATCGGCGAGACGTCGATCAACTTCACAACGAGTGCCGACCGCGGCGGGAGCACCGGCTTCCAGGCAGGCTCGACGTTCAAGGCGTTCACCCTGGCCGCTGCCCTGGACCAGGGCAAGGGGTTCAACACCTCCTTCGGAGGGGGCGGATCCACCACGATCACCGGACAGCGGAACTGCGACAACGGGCGGCTCCCCCCGTGGAACGTCAGCAACGCCGGTGAGAGCGACGGCGGCAACTACACCATGATCACCGGGACCCAGCAGTCGGCGAACACCTACTTCGCCCAACTGCAGGCCGACGTGGGACTGTGCGAGACCATCAAGATGGCGGAGACGCTCGGGCTGAAGCGGGGCGACGGCACCGGGTTCGACAACCCCAACACCCAGGCCAACAACTCCTTCACCCTGGGCAGCGAAGAGGTCGCGCCACTGGACGTGGTCAGCGCCTACGCGACGTTCGCCTCCGGCGGCACCTACTGCGAGCCGCAGGCCATCACCTCGATCGAGGACCGGCAGGCGGGCAAGACGATCGAGATCGACAACAAGTGCGAGCGCGTGATCGACGAGGACGTCGCCGACGGCGTCAGCTACCTGCTGCAGCAGACGTTCGACGGCGGCACCACCAACGGACTGGAGATCGGGCGCCCGGCCGCCGCCAAGACCGGCTCCACCGACGGCACCGCCGCCGCCTGGCTGGCCGGCTTCACCCCGAACCTCGCCGGAACCGTCTTCGTCGGCGACCCGCGCGGGCCGCAGGAGCACCCGCTGCGCAACGTCACGCTCGGCGGACGGCACTACAGCCAGGTCTACGGTGCGACGATTCCCGGACCGATCTGGAAGGAGACGATGCGCGAGGCCGTGAAGGACCTTCCCGAGAAGGACTTCCCCAAGGCGCCGTCGAAGTTCAAAGGCAGGTCCGGAGCGTCGGACGCGAGCCCGGCCAGCGTCGAGGGCGGTGTCCCCAATGTCGTCGGGCGGTCCGAGAACGCGGCGGTGAGCGAACTCGAAGAGGCGGGGTTCCAGGTGAGCGTCTCCTCGACCCGGATCCGTTCCAACCAGGACGAGGACACCGTGGCCGCGGTCAACCCCGACCCGGGGACCGACCTTCCCGAAGGCGCGACGGTGAACGTGTTCCTCAGTAACGGGGCGAGCGGCAACACCAACCGTTCCGCGGGCGGACTCGAATGGTGACCGGCGGAGCCGCCCGCAGCGGCGGCTGACCGCCGCGAGGATCAGCGGCAGCGGCGCGGGACCGGAACACTCCGGTCCCGCGCCGCTGCCGCCGCACCGGTCGGCCTCATCAGGCGGAGAGCTGCCGGCGGGCCTCCGCGGCCACCCGGCTCCCCTCGGCACGCCCGGCGACTTTCGGGGTGACGGCCTTCATGACCCGCCCCATTCCCTTGACGTCGTTCGCCCCGGTCTCGGCGACGGCCGCGGCGACCAGGTCGGCCAGCTCGGAATCGGTGAGCTGCGCCGGGAGGTACCCGGCGAGCACCTCCCCTTCGGCCCGCTCCTCCTCGGCCTTGTCGGCGCGACCGCCCTTCTCGAACGCCTCGGCCGCCTCCCGGCGCTTCTTCGCCTCGCGCGTGATCAGCTTGATGATCTCGTCGTCGCTGAGCTCGCGCGCGGATTCGCCGGCGACCTCCTCAGCGGACACGGCGGTGAGCACCATGCGCAGGGTACGGGTGCGAAGGGCATCGCGCGCCTTCATGGCGTCGGTGAGGTCGGTTTGCAGGCGGTCTTTGAGTTCGGACATGGCAGGATCATATGGTTTCCGGATCCGAGTCACCGAAGACTTTTCCCACGCATGCCGACCTCGGGCCGGTCCGCGCCCGGACGGCGCCTGTGGACGACGGTCCTAGGCATCCCAGGATTCTGGCACCATCGGTAGCTGGAGGTTCGGTGAGTGTGAACACGGTACGAAAGAGCCTGCGCGCGGCGGCCACGGCCGCTGCCGTCACAGGAGCCCTTGGGGTCGCCGGGATCGGTTACGCGTCGATCATCGAACGGAACTGGTTCCGGCTGCGGCGCTACGAGATCCCGCTGCTTCCGCCGGGAACCCCGCGCCTGCGCGTCCTGCACCTGTCCGACGCCCACCTCACGCCGGGCCGCCGGATGCTCCTCGACTGGATCCGCGGGCTCGACGCCTACGAGCCCGATCTCGTCGTCAACACCGGCGACTCGCTGGCCCACGAACGCGCCGTCGAGCCCTTCATCCACGCGCTCGGACCATTGCTGGACCGCCCCGGCGTGTTCGTCTACGGCTCCAACGACCTGTTCTCGCCCCAGTTCAAGAACCCCGCGCGCTACCTCTGGCGAAGCAGCCGAGAGGACTACAACAAGCGCAAGACTCCCGATCTGCCCTGGCGCGAACTGGGTGCGGCGATGACCGCATCGGGGTGGTTGGACCTGAACAACCGCGCCGAACGGTTGAAGGCCGGAGGACTGGACGTCGCCGCGGCGGGGGTTCACGACTCACACATCGGACTGGACCGCTACGACAGGATCGCGGGTCCGACCGATCCCGACGCTGACCTCCGCTTGGGGGTGATGCACTCTCCCGAGCCCGCAAACCTCGACCGGTTCACCGCCGACGGCTACCGGCTGCTCCTCGCGGGGCACACCCACGGCGGGCAGCTCTGCCTGCCCTATTACGGCACCCTCGTCACCAACTGCGGGATCGACCGTCGGCGGGCCTGGGGGCTGAGCCGCTACGGCGCATCCTGGCTGCACGTGTCCGGAGGCCTTGGCACCTCCCCCTACGCGCCGGTGCGCTTCTGCTGCCGTCCTGAGGCGAGTCTGCTCGACCTGGTGGCGGCCGCCGAGCGGTGAACGCGCCGCCCCCTCGGGTGCCGCCGTCCCCGCGAAGCAGACCGCCCTTCCATCCGCGCTATCCGCAGTGCGAGCACTCCCCAGTGTCCGCTAGACTGTTGATCGCTGCACCGGGGTGTAGCGCAGCTTGGCAGCGCGCTTCGTTCGGGACGAAGAGGCCGTGGGTTCAAATCCCGCCACCCCGACCAGAGAACCGGAACGGTTCCGTAGCAGGTGCGAGGGGCCACCGCCCGGGAACTAGGACTTCTCGGGAGGTGGCCCTTTCTCATGCCCGTGCGTCACACGCGCGTCATCCCGTGCTGTTCCTGCGTCGCCACGCGTCACGCACCGACCGCCTTCACACGGCCCGCGTCCATGGCGGCGGCGACCTCGTGCCTGCCGAGCACGGTCGAGTTGTGCGCGGCGTTGTGAGGCTTCGCCGACCGCGCGCAGTAGGCGCTGCTCGCGGGGGGCACCCGCGCGCCTCAGTCAGCCGATCCACATGCCGCTGTTGGACGTTTGACACAACGGCGTGGCATTCGGCGATGTCCTTGGTCAGGTAATTCGCCGGGTAGCGGACACACCGTGTCCTGAGAACCAGAAACCCGGCTCTACAGAACCCGGCGCACCAAAGGCAATGGCCTGCGGAAGCAGAACCCCCGCGCTCTCCCGGAGGCCGTGGAGAGGCGGGGATGGCGAGCCGCTGGGGTTACCGGAAGCGGAACCCTGTGGTGAGGCCACGTGGGAGGCCCACTCTCCGGCGGGGAGCTTGCTCTTGCCGGTGTGCTGGACCCGTCCGACGCGGAGCACGCCGCCGTTGAGCCGGATCGAGAAGCCCTCGTCGTCGATGTCGAGAACCTGCCCGGGCATGCCGGGACGCTGCTCTCCGGTGAGACGGCAGTCGAAGAACCGCAGCTTCTCCTCATTGAAGAGGGTCCACGCGCCCGGCCGGGGGTCACAGCCCCGGATCAGGTCGTAGACCACCTGCGCGGGGCGGTGCCAGTGGATCTCGGCGTGCTGGTCGCGGCATCCGGGCTCGAACGTCGCGACAGCGTGGTCCTGCTCGGCGCGCGGCGCCTCCCCCGCCGCCACCAGTGACACCGCCTCGGACATGGCGTCCACCCCCATGGGGAAGAGGTGGTTGAAGTAGAGGCTGCCCACGGTGTCGTCGGGACCGATCTCGCACCGCTTACGCAGCAGGATCGGGCCGGTGTCGATGCCCTTGTCCGGCCAGAAGATGCTCAGGCCGGTCTCCTTCTCCCCATTGATGACGGCCCAGTTGATCGCCGACTTGCCGCGATGCAACGGCAGCAGGCTGGGGTGGTACTGCGCCGTTCCGTGCTCGGGCAGCGTGAACACCTCGTCCGGTAGGAACTCGGTGACGAACGCCATGAGGCAGAAGTCGGCCTCGAACTCCTTCCACTTCACGAGGCCGTCTGGCTCTTTCAGGCTGGTGGTCGAGACCCGCGGGATGTCGTTCGCCTCACTCGCGGACCAGAGCGGGTCGACCCGGCCGTTACTGGTCGGCTCCGGTGCCGCGACACCGGCAACGGTCACGCCATCGTCCCGCAGCCGCCGGAACACTGCCTCTCCGAAGGCCGCCTGCCCGATAATGGCAACACGCATATATCACTCCCGGCTGACGTTTCCGTGGATTCCTCCCGACTTCACCCCTTCGGCAAGGTATCGGACCGGTCCGGATTCGCTACCACTGCCTGGGGGATAACGGGGTGCTCCGCTCGCTGGACGGGGGCAGCCGGTCGTGCGCGCGAGCGCCCCACCGATCGCGGCAGCCGTGGCGCCCTCGCCGTGGTTCCGGCTCAACGAGGCCGGTGGAAGGAGGCCGAGAACCTCTCCGGTGAACCCGCCTCCCAGCAGGGGAGCAGCAGTGGCAGCAACGCCACCTGACGCCGCCTGATCGGAACGGCCTTCAGTGGGCTCCGGTCCCAGCACGGCAGGCGTCTACGGCGACCCCTGGTCGAACTGATAAGGGGTGAGGCCCATGCCCGGTGGGCCGCGTCTGGGGCACCGACGACGCTGTCGAAGCCGCGCGCGGCCGGGGCGTGCCCGTCGACGTCATATGGTCCGAGGGCGCACGCCGCGCGTGAGGGCGGCGTTCCCGCCCGGAACCGGTACCTCCACTCGCGGGGAGACTTCCATGGTGAGTGGAAGGGGCGCTGATCAGGCGTTGGAGCCGCCCGTATCGTGTGTGACCCGGATCTTGGACTGGCCGTGCGGGAGGCGTTCCCAATCGTCCATGGCCCGCGCCTTGAGCCCGTGTTTCTCGGCCAGGGCGACCAGTGTCTCGGTGCGGTAGTAGAAGTCCTCTCGCAGAACGTGGTGTTCCTCGCGGTCGGTGCGGTCGTAGGTGAAGTCGAACCAGCCGTCCGGTGTCATGATGCGGCCGACATGGGCCAGGCACTCGTCGATCACCGACAGCGGCGAGTGCGAGAAGACGCTGTGCGCGTGCACCACCCTGAAGTACGCGTCCGGGAGGAAGGCGAAGGTGAGGTCGCGCACCGGGGTCAGCTGCGGCGTCTTCTCCCGCAGTTTGTGCCGGACGATGGTGTCCTGCGCCGCGAAGAGGATGTCCGGGGAGATGTCGATGCCGTAGTAGTTCCCCGTGTCGAGGTACTCGATGAAGCGCCACCCGGCACGGAGGTTGCCGCAGCCTATCTCCAGCATCCTGTCCTCCGGAGCCAGCCCGTGTCCGACCAGGTAGTCGAACTGCATGGCCCCGAGGGCCAGCCACCGGTCGTGGCTCTTGCTGCCGACCGCCGCCTCCGGGTTCTTCGCGGTGTCCGACCTCATCACCGCTCGGTAGTAGGAGACGTGGTCAGGGGAGCGAAACCACAACCATGCGTCGCGCCCGGCCCGGCGGAGGTATCCGGGTACCCGCCCCGGATAGCGCATGGCGTACCGGAGCCGGTGAGTCAGGGTGGACCTGTTCACCGTCACTTTCTTCTGCGGCATTGTGCTAGTTCCTTCGGGTGCTCATAAAACGACCACATCAAGCGCCGACCGGAGACACCGCACTCGGCCGGAGCGCGGAACGGTGATATGGGTCGCGTCCCCGTATCAAGCCAGCGCGCCCTGAAACGACGGTATCGCAAGGGATCGGGACTCGCCGGGCATCACCGTTCTGCACACTTGCGTACACAGATCGCCCGCGGCCGCGTGACGCGGCCGCGGGCGATCCTCCCGCAGGTCAGGCCGGCTTGATGTTGTGGTTGCGGTGGAAGACGTTGTCCGGGTCGTACCGCCTCTTGACAGCGGCCAGACGCCGGTAGTTGTCCGCTCCGAACGCCGAGAGGATCCGCTGCTCCCCCTCATCGCCGATGAAGTTCAGGTAGACATCGCCCGTCGACCACCGGCGCATGTCGGCGCGGATACCGCGCGCCCACGCCCGGCCGCGTTCGTCGTCCGCGGCGTTCTCCCACAATCCGAAGGGGTGCACACACCAAGGGGCCTGCCGCCACGGCACCGGGTAGTCGGTCCCCGCTGCGGCTACGGCTCCCCCTGCGGGAACAGTACATGCTGCGACGCTGAAGGCACGATCATCCGGTCCGCGCTGGCGCAGAAGGCGTCGACGGCCTCGTCCGGGAACGAGGCGAGGTACTCCGCGGACCAGTAGTTGCGCAGGCCCGGCGGGTCGTCGAGCATGCACTGCAGCTCGGCGTAGGGCATCTCGGCGATCAGTTCCCCTTCGTGACCGAGTTCCAGCATCGGCCGTATGACCTCGCGGGCGGCCTCCTCCCCGCCGGTGTAGGTCACCAGGACCGCGCACGCCAGTTCTCCGACCAGGTGCTCGGGCACGAACTCGTCGGGCGCTCCGGTGAGGTAGAGGACACCTCCGCCCACCTCGTCCGGCGCCTGTGCCATGAAGTCCCGGAAGGCGCGCACGACCTCGGGGCCCACTTCCTCCCTCCACAGCAGGAGGGCCGCGGTCACCGACGCCAGCGGGTACAGCCGGAGGGCGAGTGACGTGACCACCCCGAAATTGCCGCCGCCGCCATGCAGCGCCCAGAACAGCTCGGGATTCTCGTCGGCCGACGCGCGCACGAGCTCGCCCTCCGCTGTCACCAGATCGGCCGAGAGCAGGTTGTCGCAGGCGAGACCGAACTTGCGGTCGAGCCACCCTGTTCCACCGCCGAGTACGAGGCCGGCGACGCCGGTCGTGGACACCCGGCCGCCGGTGGTCACCAGGCCGAAGGGTTCGGTCGCACGGTCCAGGTGGCTCATCGTGGCACCGCCGCCCACCTGAGCGGTCCGCGCGTCGGGGTCCACGGTCACCGTGTTCATCCGGCGCAGGTCGATGACGAGTCCCCCGCTGGTCAGCCCCATGCCCGCGACACTGTGCCCGCCGCCGCGAACGGCGATCTCGAGATCGTGCTCACGTCCGAACCTGACCGCCTGTACGACGTCCTCGACCGTCTCGCACTGGACGATGACGCCCGGCCGATCCTCGATCATCGCGTTGAAGATCGCGCGCGCCTCGTCATACGCCGGATCGGTCTCCTCGATGACGCTCCCCCCGAAACCCGATGACCGGAACTCGGCCAGTGGTTTCGCGAGCCTTGAAGTACCGTCGATCTGTGCCATGCCGCTCCCCCGTCCTCGACCGGGCAGGACCGAAAGGGTGCACCCCTCGGCCCGCGCCGGGGCCCGCCGTGGTCCAGGACCCCGGTACCACTTCCGGGTACCCGGTTCCCGCAGATTAGGGCCCCGACCGGACCCCCGAAACCTCCTTGCGTTTTTCGGGCGAGAACTTGACCCGGGAGATACCCCGGCGTCTTCACCTGAAAAGACGCCGCCTGCCGGCCGGTTTTCCGGAACGTGCGAGCGGACGCGGGCCGTGCCCGGGCCCGCGGTTGTCCGATTCGTTCAAGACCCCGGGAGCGGCCGTCCCTAGTTTTGGCCGTATGACGCCAACATTCGCAGTGATCGGCCTGGTCGTGGCCGACATGGGGAACTCACTGGCCTTCTACCGCCGACTCGGCCTCGACATCCCGGCAGCGGCCGATACGCAACCGCACGTCGAGGCGGAACTTCCGGGAGGGCTGCGCATCGCCTGGGACACCGCCGAGACCATCCGCTCCTTCGATCCGGACTGGACCGCGCCGCACGGCGATCCACGCGTCAGCCTGGCTTTCGCCTGCGAGAGCCCCGCGGAGGTGGACCGGTGGTACGCCGACCTGGTCCGTTCCGGATACAAGGGGCACAGGGAGCCGTGGGACGCGTTCTGGGGGCAGCGCTACGCGATCGTCCTCGATCCGGACGGCAACGGCGTCGACCTGTTCGCTCCGCAGACCGCTACCGGATGAGCACGCCGGGCGGCACGCCCGTCAGCGCCTTCGTATCGCGGGCCAGATGGGCCTGGTCGGCGTAGCCCGCACTCGCCGCCACGTCGGCCAATGGAGTGCCTTCGCGGGCCATGTCCAGCGCGCGGTTCATCCGCATGATCCGCCCCAGCGTCTTCGGTCCGTAGCCGACGCCGCCAGGCAACACCGGTGCAGGTGCCTCTCACCCATACCGACCGCCTCCGCGGTGGCGGCGACCGATACGCCGGCGCGCACGTGCCGGACGATCTCCGGGATGCGCGGATCGGAAAGTTCGGTCCGCGGATGCCGGCGTGCGGCGATCTCCTCCAGGGCGGCCTCGGGGTCCGGCGCCTCACCTACGTACTCGGTGAGGCGCCGGACCCGTGGCGCCGGCCAGATATCCGCCAGCGGTACCAGCTGATCGCGGAGCTCGTGCGCCGCCACTCCCAGGATCGCGGGGGCGGTTCCGGGGAAGAACCGCAGCCCGGTGAACCCCGCTCCCGGCGGCCAGAACGCCAGGTGGGAAGAGGTATCCGGGCCGGCCACCAGTAGCGCTCCCTTGACCCAGATGAGGTCCATGCAGCCGTCCGGGAGTACCCGCTGTTCGGAACCCGCCGGCGACGCCGCGACCCCGCGCCACACGACAGCGCTGACCACCCGCGATGGCCGCTCCCAGTACATATCTCCAGTGTGGCACCGGTACGGCCGCCCCGCTTCCGGCCGCCACCGGCGAAATCCCGCCGAGGAGCAGTGGACTCCGGAACACCGGGGCCCGTCCTCGCGTCGCGCTTTCTCGGGAATCAGCGGCGGCTTACGCTCATTCGTATGGAAAGCGGGCTGTTCGCGGAAGATTCCCAGATACGGCGGCTGAACCGCGAGGGCGTCCTCCTGGGCGGGGCCGGGTACGCGATCCTGCTCCAGGTCGCCCATCCGGCCGTCGGCCGGGGAGTGTACGAGCACAGCGACTTCACCGCGCGCCCGATCAACCGGCTGCGCGGCACGCTCACCTTCGTCTACGGCCTGGTCTTCGGGACGGAGGAGGAGGCCGAGCGCGTCTCCCGGATCGTTCGGGCCATGCACAAGACGGTTGTCGGCCCCGGATACAACGCACTCGATCCCGACTTGCAGATCTGGGTGGCCGCGACACTGTACTCGAGCGGGATCCGGATGTATGAGATGACGTTCGGCGAGCTCGACGCGGCGGCCAAGGACGAGGTCTACAGGCAGTCCGCGGTGTTCGCCACGGCCTTGGGCTGCCCCGAGGACCGCTGGCCGACCACCCGCGCCGACTTCGAGCTCTACTGGGCCCGGATGGTCGACTCGATCGAGGTCGGCGACACCGCCCGGGAGATCGCCGCGGGGCTCTTCGCACCGGCCAACCCGCTTGTCCGCCCCCTGGCCCGAATGCAGCGCTTCCTCAGTGCGGGTCTGCTTCCGCCGCGCATCCGCGACCAGCTGGGCCTTGACTGGGGGCCGGGGCGACAGCGGATGTTCGACCGGTTGTTCGCCGTCGTCCGGGCCGTCTACCCGCGGCTTCCGATGGCCGTCCGCAGCCTGCCGAAGAACGCCTACATGTGGGACATGCGTCGTCAGGCCGCACGCGGCCGGCTCTACCGCCGGCCCAAAGCAGCGGTGCGGGCGCTCCCGACGATCAGTCGGCGCCGCAACGGCGCCCCAGTTCGGTCCGCGCCCGGCCGGCCTCGGGGACACCGAGTTCGGTGAAGATCTCGACCGCCGTGTGCAGCCTGCCGGTGACGGTCTCCGGCTCCACCAGCTCGGAGGGCAGTATGCCCAGCCCCAGGAGCGCCCGCGCTTCGGCGTAGCGCTCCTTGCGCTCCCGGGCGAGTTTCAGCGCCTGTTCATGCGCTGCTTTGGCGTCCGTGTAGCGCCGAGCGCGGGTGTAGGTGGTGCCCAGTTCGTTCAGGATCTCGGCGTCGGCACTGCGCAGCGCGTTCTCCTCCCCGAGCTCCAGCGCCTTCGTGTGGGACTCGACGGCCGCTTCCAGCTGCCCCGATTCCCGCTGGGTCATGGCGAGCGCGTTGCGCGTGTAGATCTCGTCCGTAGGGGACTCCAGGTGCTGGGCGAGTTTCAACGCCTCCCCCAGCCGGGAGAACGCCTGGTCGAAATCGCCGAGCTGGGTGCTGACCTCGCCGAGGATGCGCAGCGCCATGGCGTGGCTCTCGACCGGCCCGCCGTCGACCTCGATGCGCAGTACCGTCTCGCACAACTCGACGGCTCTCGGGAAATCCCCCAACATCTGGCACAGGACGGCGATATTTCCTCGCTGCAGCGCTTCGAGCCGCTGGTTCTTCGCCTCGATCGTGTATTCGAGAACCTTCTCAAGGCAGGAGAGCGCCTCCTGGAAGCGCCCCATACGTTCGTACACCATGGCCAGATTGCCGTGAGCGCGGGTCTGCCCCTCCCGATCACCGAGCTTTGCCAGGATCTCGTACGCCTGGAGCAGCAGATCGAGGGAGGTCTCGTTGCGCCCGGCAAGGCAGTGCGCGATCCCCAGAGCGATCAGGGTGACCGCGCTTCCCCGGTCGTTGCCCTGGGCCTGGCTCGCCGCGAGCGCCTTCTCCTGGGTGGACAGCAGCAGCTCGGTCTGGCCGTGGGAGGCGTAGAACCGCCAGATCGAATCGGCGAGCTGCCAGGCCTGGTCGCCGTGTCCGAGCGAGGCGTAGAAATCGACGGTCGAGGCGAGGTTCTCCTGGTGGGTCTCGAACCAGGCGATCGCCTCACGGCGGTTCGACAGCTCGGTGCGGTAGCGCGAGGAGTCCGGTACGCCCACCTCGTAGTCGTGCGCGCGTGGTCCCAGCCAGTCGGCCGCGCTGTGCGCCATGTCCAGGTAGTGGTCGGCCAGGCGGCGGCGCGCGGCCTCGATGTCGGTCTCCGGAGCGGTCCGCAGCGCCTTCTGCCGGGCATAGGCCCCGATGAGGTCGTGGAACCGGTAGAGGTCGACCCCGGACTCGTCCAGCAGGCACACGCTGACGAGTTCCTGGAGCAGGTCGTCGGTGTCGGGAGGGTCGCTGTCCAGTAGGGCCGCGGCTCCGTGCAGGTCGACGGTGCCCCCGATCATCACGCCGAGGAGCAGGAAGGTCCGCCGCTGTACCTCGTTCAGGCTCTGGTAGGAGAGCTCGAAGACGGCCTCGACGTTCTGCCCGTCGATGCGCAGTTCCCGGAACCTGCGCTGGTGCTCGCCCAGGCGCTGCGCGACATGGCCGAAGGTCCAGCGCGGCCGGCTCAGCATCCGCCCCGCGACGATCCGCAGCGCGAGGGGCAATCCCCCGCACAGCCGCACCACCTGCAAGGCATGCTCGGGCTCTTGCTCCACGCGTTCGGCACCGAGCACTGCGGAGAACAGCTGCAACGAGGACTTCTCGCTGAGCATCCCCAAGGAGATATATCGGGCCCCGCCCAGCCCGGTCAGGTCGTGGCGGGTCGTCACCACGGTCAGCGACCCCGGCGCCGCCGGGAGAAGCGGGTTGACCTGGGCGAAGTTGAAGGCGTTGTCGAAAACGACCAGGATGCGCTTACCGTCGAGCATGGCGCGCCACAGCGCCGAGCGCTCCTCCACCGACTCCGGGATCGACTCCGGCTCGGCACCGACGGCCCGCAGCAGGCTGCCCAGCGCGGAGGCCGCGGTCAGCGGATCCTGATCGACGGTGTAACCGTAGAGGTCGATGAACAGCTGACCGTCGGGGAAACGGTCGGCGAGCCGATGCGCGGCGTGCACGGCCAGGGTGGTCTTGCCCGCACCCCCCGGGCCGGTGATGACGGCGATCTCGGCGCGATCCTCAGCGCACTGGCCCACCTGCAGCAGCTCGCGCAGGGAGCGCCCGCGGCCGGTGAAGTCGGGGATGTCCCGCGGGAGGTCGTTGCGGGGGAGGAACTCAGCGGCCCTCTCCTCGGGAAGCAGGTCGTGCTCGGCCGACGCCGGTCCGCTCTGCACCGGAACGGTCGGGGAGTCCTCCGGGAGCCGTGCGGCACCGTCCTGGTCCTGCAGGATGCGCTGGTGCAGCTCCATGACCTCAGGACTCGGATCGACGCCCAGCTCCTCGGCCAGGTGCTCCCGTGTCTCCTGGAAGACGGTCAGCGCCGTCGCGCGCTGCCCGCTGCGATGCAGCGCCGCGATGAGAAGATACTGCAGCCGCTCGCGTAGCGGATCCTCGCGCACGAGCGGAGTGAGGCGGGTGACCACCTCCTGGTAGCGCCGCAGCGCGAAAGCGCACCCCGCCCACGCGGCCTCAGCGGCCCAGCGCTCCTCCAGCAGCGGTTGGCACACCGTGTACCAGAGCTGGTCGGATCCGGTGCCCGAGAACGGTTTGCCCCGCCAGCACGCCAGGGCGTGCTCCCACAGCACGATCGCTTCCTCGGGGTCACCGGCCGCTTTCCCGCGGGTCACCAGATCGCGGAACCGGTGCAGATCGACACGGCTCGGGTCGAAATAGGCGAGATACCCACCGGCAGTGGTCTGGATGACCTGCGGAAACGCACGGCGCAGATGGGAGATCTGCACCTGGATCACCGAACGCGCCGTCCGTGGAGGGGTGTCGTCCCACAGGTAGTCGATCAATCGGTCGACGGTGACTTCTTTTCCCAGATCCACCAGCAGCGCACCCAGGACGCACCGCTGCCTGGGCCCACCGACGGAAACCGCCTCGCCGTTGTCCCAGGCTGAAATGGGGCCCAGCACGCCAAATTCCACAAACGGCACTGTAGCAAGGTCATTTGCGGATTCCGGAGGACAGAGAGAAGGCCGTCGCACCCGTACCTCCCTCCCACGAGCACGGGTGCGATGGCGCTCATCCCGCCCGAGTCAACGGTCCGCGGACCTCCCCTTGTCGCCCTCGGGCTCCTCCCTCTCCCCTTCCTCGGCTCCGGTGTCTTCGCGTTCGGGGACCGGATACTCCATCGGGTCCTCGTAAGGCTGGAGTTTCGCCGTGGCCGGCGCTGGCTCCTCAAGACCGGCAACGATTTCCAGGAACCGCCCCTCAATCTGCGCCGGCTCGGCGCTCAATACCCGCCCCATATGCAACTCCTCGGTTCGAAACGCAATCCTCCGAGGGGGCTGCCATTACGGCCAGTCGACACCGCCGTCGCCAAGACCATCCTCGTCATCCCACGGCTCGATGTCCTCTTCCCGAGAAGGACCCTCCTCCCCCCAAGGTCGAGTTTCGCCCGAATCGGCCCGGCGGCCCCTAGACCCCCCACGATCTCCAGGAACCGCTCCTCGACCCGCTCCAGCTCGGTGGTCAGCATCTCTTCCGTTTCCCCCCTGGTGGACTTACGAAGGCGGACCGCCCCCTCCTGGTGAACGCCGGGACCGGTTCCGCGGGCCGTCCTCCCGCGGACACCGGTCTCGCCGAACGTGAATGACACTAGAGAGGAAGGCTTGCGCCCCGCTTTCACTTCGCTTACAGCTGGGCCTCACAGGGGCGGCCGGGCGGCACCGCCCGTTTCGGGCGGCTCGCGGAGAGCTTAGGCCACCGTGATGTCCCCTGCCCCGACGCCTGAACACGTCGATCCGCTGACCGGAAGCGGCCTGAAACGGCACACTGGTCCACGTACCTCATCAGCGCACTCGGCCCTTCCGGGCCGTCCAACGACTTACGGAGGCCCGATGACCGCGGGAGACGGCAACGGCTGGGTGGTGCTGCCCGATGGCACGCAGCGCTGGGGGCGCTACGGCGCGTCCGGGCTACTGCTGCATTCCACGGAGACGGCCGGAGCCGGCCACGTGCTGCTGCAGCACAGGGCGTGGTGGAGCCACCAGGGCGGCACATGGGGGATGCCGGGCGGCGCCATCGACAGTTCGGAGTCCGCGGTGCAGGCCGCACTGCGCGAGTTCGGCGAAGAGGTTCACGGCGACATCGGGGAGATCGTGCTGCGCGGGATCCACCGGCAGGACCACACGGTCTGGCGGTACGACACCGTTCTGGCTCGCTCAGTGGAGCAGAGGACTTTCTCCCCCGGGAACAACGAGAGCGCGGCCATCCGCTGGGTCCCGGTCGACGAGGTCGCCGACCTCCGGCTGCTGCCCGCGTTCGGGGAGATCTGGCCGGAGATACGCACGGCGCTCTCCCAGCGGCTCGTTCTCGTCGTGGACGCGGCGGCCGTTCTCGGCCAGGCGGCCGGCGCCTCGATGAGCGCGGACGCGCCAGGGGCGGCCGTGCGGCTGCGCGATGATCTCGCCGCGCTCGCCGCGGAAGGGCTCGGCACCCCGGCGCTGCCCGAAGGGCTTCCCCTCGTCGAACTGCACCGGTGGCTCCCGCAGGTCGTGCTCGTGACCGAGGAGGAGAGGCCCGGACTGCCCTCCGTCCCCGGTGTTGATGTCGTTCCGGCAGGCGGAAGCGGCGCGGACACCATCGCCGAGATCGTCCGGAGCCGCAGCGAGACACCGGTCCTCCTTACCGTCACAGCCCGGCCGGACGTGCACGAGCGCCTCGGTGCCGCCGGTACCGGCACGGTGCCGCCGGAGTGGCTGCGCGCCGCTCTTGGCGCGCTGGGGCACGCCGGGTCCGCACTGATACACCGATGACCTCGACCGATCGCGGTGCCGCGCCGGTTCCGAGGACGTACCCCGTCCACGGGCACCCCGCCGCGGAAGACCCTCGCCCTTTAGGATGGGGGTGTGCTGACAATGGAGATTCGCTCCCGCGCGCACAACCGACGCGGCACTGAATGTCACGCCCATTCGTTGGCTTGTCCAGGATGTTCGCGAACGGCATGTCGGTTCCAGGTGCCGGATCGCCGGGTCGGGGGTAAGTCAGGGGTGTGCCCTGATGTGCGCCTGCTGTTCGGTAGGCATCCTGGATACTGAAAGGCTGGGCGGCACCAGCCATGAACCAGCCAGACTTGAGGAGCTGACATGACGCTGGAGCGCGGAAACCCGATGATGCCCGTGCACGCGGCAACAATGATGTGGCCCACGGGTGTCGCTACCGGCGCGGGCGCGGTGGCCGGAGGGCTCTCCTTCCTGCTGTCCCTGCCGGCGATCACGATCGCCGGACCGCTCGGGTGGGCGATCTTCTGGTTCGCCCTCGCAGGGGGCGGCGTCGCGCTGCTCGGAGGCAAGGGCGACCGCCGGGCCCGCCGCTGGGCCGGCCAGTACCCGTGGCGCTGGGCCAGCGGGCCGGCCGTTCTCGCCGGGCTCGGTATCGGAGTAGTGCAGTTGTTCGGCGCGGGCATCCTCGGTGGTATCTTCATCGGTCTCGCCGCCGGCGCCGTGATCTGGGTCATCCTCGGCCTCATCGCTTCGGTCGCCGGGAACAAGAACTCCTAGATTCGGTGTTTCACTGTGGGTCCACGCTCCGCGGGGCCCACACGTTATGATGACCCACCACGGGGGACGACCAAGCGATCTATGTCAACTGAAGCTCGTCAGAAGATGATCGAGCGGGTCCGAGGGCTCCTCCGTATGGCGGAGGACCCCTCGGTCACCGACGCCGAGAGCCAGGCGTTCACCGCCAAGGCCGCCGAACTCATGACGCGGCACGCGATCGCCGAAGCAGAGGCGCGGGCACAGCGGGGCGAGGCCGCCGAATCCGTCACCCGACTGGACTTTCCCGTCTCCGGCGTGGGCGGACACGGCAAGGCCCGGGTAAAGGCGCTGGCCGGGATCGCCGCCGCCTACGGCTGCCAGTCGGCGGTCCGCGGCAACACCTCGGCCAACACTGAACGCACCCTCATCATCGTCGGCACCGTCACGGCGCTGGATTCGCTGCGCGTGCTGCTGCCGTCGATCACCATGCAGATGGAGGCCTCCGCGCGGCTCACCGCCCGCAACCACGTGGCCGACCTGCGCGAAATGCGCAATTACGACCGCTCCACACTGGCCACCGAGCGGAACCGCTTCTACCGGTCGTTCATCCGGGCCTACGGCTACGCGGTGGCCGAACGCATCCGCGAGTTCCGCGCCCGGCTGCGGGAGGAACCCTCGGCTCAGGCCGCGGAGAACGGTTCGGGGTCGGCGGCCGCCGCGGGCGAGGAAACGGCCCGCGGCGCCGAACTGATACTGCGCGAGGATGTCCACCGCGTGCAGGAGGAATTCCACCGCCGCTTCCCGCAACTCCGACCGACCCGCCCGGAGCGGACCCACCACCGCGCGGGAGCCCGCGCCGGCTACATCCGGGGACGCCGCGCCGACCTTGGGGTGGAGACCAACGTCGGGCAGGGCAGCGCCCCCTCGCTCACTGACAGCGACTGAGTGGCGCGGCACGCCCCGGAATACGGGCGATTTCGGGCTTCCCGTCCGCACTGGACGTCCACAGCATTCCGGCCAATCCTGTGGAAAACCTTGTGAATAACTGCGGAAAAGCGTCGGATGACAACCGACGGCCCAATCCCCCTGTGGATAAACCATTTTCCGTGGCCGGATCCGGCCAACTGGTTAGCGCCTGCCCGAAACCAGCCGTGTCCCGGCCTCGCACCGCCGCAGCGGGGCACGGAACTTCGTGGGGATCCCGAGGTGCGGCAACGCGGCGCCAGGGACCGAGGCGGTACCCGGGGACAGGAGAAGTCCCGGCCACGGCCTTCCCGGGAGTCGCATACGGAGCGCGGCGGTGGGCGCCGCGATCGTTCGGCCACCGCTGGGACCTTGACGTCGCTGCGGCGAGGCCGTGAGCAAGCGTTCTGGAAACTCGCACCATCGCGTGAGCGATTTCAGGTGACTCAGGTCACCGAATCGGGGAAAGTGGAGGGTGACGCCGTTTCCCACAGGAAGTGACGAGATGTCCCCAGCCACCCTCCTGAGGTCGTTCCGCAGTTTCAAGACGGCCTTGCTGACCACCTACCACAGTGATGGCATGCGCTGCGTCAACACGCCGATCAGCATCGTCATCGACGGAGACCGTGTACTGTTCCGGACCTGGTCGGACTCGGGCAAAGCAAAGCGCTGCGCCACTACCCTGTTGCCGATCTCCGGCCCTGCACGTTCCGCGGTGAACCGCTCGGCAAGCCCATACGCGGCGAGGTCCGGCTTCTGGAGGGTGATGACGCCAGGCGCGCGGCCCGGCTCCTCGCCCGACGCCACCCGGTGTTGCAGCGCTGGGCCGTGCCGATCTCGTACCGCCTGATGCGCTACACCACCCTGCACTACGAGTTGATCCCCCACGACGAGGACCTGGTGCAGAGCCTCGAAGGCTGGCCGGACTAGGAGATCCGCAGCGGCATAACGAGGTACCGGAAGTCGGACCGCGCACCCTCTTCGGCCGGCACACCGGAGATCACGGCGGGCTTGGTCGGCATGGTGAAGCGAGATGGGCCGTCTCGGTCTCGACCGCACCAAGGCCGTCGAGGAAGAACTCGGGGCCGAAGGCGATTCGCATGGGTTCGCCCTCGTACTTGACGTCCAGCACCTCCCGCGCCTGGGCGTCGTCGCCCGATCCGGCTTCGAGCAGCACCTCGGTCTCGGTGAACGAGAGCCGAAGGGGAGAGTTGCGGTCGGCGACGAGTGCCACCCGCTTCACCGCTTCGATGAGCTTTGCCTTGGACACCTCGGCACGAGCCGTGAAATCAGTGGGGAAGCGGGACTCGTACTTGATGAAGTCGCTGTCGATCAGCCGGGTGGTGGTACGCCGGCCGTTGTTCTCGAACCCGATCATGCCCTCGCCGTGCGACGGGGCGGTCCCTGCTCCGGCCGATACCGCGGACAACGCGATGCCGATATTGGACCCCGAGACCAGCGAGCGCCCCGTATCGGCGAGTGTGCGCGCCGGGACCAGCGCCGACGTATCGAGATCGGAGTACTCGGACTGCCACCAAAGCTCGCGGACGGCGATGCGGTAGCGATCGGTGGCGGCAAGGCTCAGCGAGTCGCCGGAGAAGGACATGTGTACGCCCGTAAGCATCGGCAGTGTGTCGTCGCGGCTGGCGGCCGGCGCCACCTGCCGCACCGCCGCCGCGAAGGCGTCCGCGGCCAGCGACCCCGTGATCCCCGGCATTTCCGGCAGCGACGGGTAGTCCTCCAACGGGAGTGTGAGCAGTGTGAATCGCGCACTGCCGCAGTTGACGAGGGCTCGCGAGCCGTCGCAGGAGAAGTCCACAGGCTGTGGGGAGAGATTGCGGGCGATCTCGGCGAGCAGCCGGCCCGAAACCAGGACCGCGCCGCTTTCCTCGGCCTCGACGTCCACCGCGGCCTGGGCGGAGACTTCGTAATCGAAACTCGACAGCCGCAGCTGCCCTGAATCTGTGGGTAGTTCCAGCCGCATCCCGGCCAGCACCGGCACGGCCGGGCGCGCGGGCAGAGCCCGGGCCGTCCAGGCCACGGCCTCGGCGAATGCGTCACGATCAACTCGGAACCTCACGTCAACCTCCTGATCGTGAGCGTCCGGACTATCGGATGCAGTCACCGTACCCAGAGGCGCCGACATTCCTTCCGGTAACACGGCAGGACAGCGGATGGATGCGCCGCCGCGACCGGGGAACCCGGGTTCGCCGGCGCCGAACGCCCACCGCGTCCCTCAGCGGTTGGGCTTCAGCGTCCACACGACGGTCATCGAGCCGGTGACCTTGCCGTCCTCGGTGCGCAACTCGACCTCGACCGAGAACTCGGGGCGCTTGCCCGCATCGAGTTCCGCGACGACCTCTTCCTTCGGCCGCCCCAGGCGCGCCTCGGCGATCACATCGCCCATAGCGAGCTTGTGGTAGTGGATCTCGGCCTTGACCGCGAGCGGAACGGCGCGGTCGAGCTGGTCGCTGAACGAGCCGATCACGATGACGCCAGAGGCCGACTCCGCGAGGGTGAACATCGCCCCGGCATGCAGGCCACCGACGTGGTTGTGGTGCGCCGGTTCGTCCGGCAGCCGCATGACGACCCGACCGTACTCCAGGTCCATGAACTGCACGCCCAGCGTTCGCGCGAACGGCACCGCCGCCAGGAACCCGGACTTCACTGTCTCCGCCGTCTCGGCGCTCATCGTTTCCATGAGGCCACATGTTACTCCCCGGTAACCAAAGAGGCCACCCATGGCAGCCGGAGAAATGTCTCTGGCCACGGACCGCGACACGTGGACCGGCTTCCCCGGACACCGGCGACCGTTTCCACAGAGACACGGATGGTGAGCTAGCATGAGCCCCGGGGAGCAGATCTCCTGCCCTCGGAGGGTTCGCATAGTGGCCGAGTGCAGTGCTCTTGAAAAGCACAAGATCCTTAACGGGGTCTCGTGGGTTCGAATCCCACACCCTCCGCTTCCATCCCCGGCCGGCCGGATCCGGTGCTCCCGTACGGAGAGCGTCGGAGCCGCCCGCCCCGTCTCGTGACAGGGCGAGGCGGTCAGCGCCCGGACCGGCTCGCAGCGGGACCGCGTCCTGCTGAGCCCCCTCCCGTCCACGGCACCAGCACCCCGAGACGGGCGGGGAAGCGACCCGCCGACATTCCCAGCCGGCGGGTTCGACAACGGGGCTACATCAGCGAGGCCAGGCGAAGGCTTCGCCGACCGTCGCGGCGAGCTGCAGGTAGGCGTCGCGTGTGGAGGGGGCGAGGCGATCGAGGTCGACCTCGGCGCCCTCCTCCAGGTGCGCGTCCCAGGGAACCCGGACCACAGCGCGGCAGCGGCTGGCGAAATGCTCCTCCAGCCGGTCCAGATCCACGCTGCTCTTACCATCCTGGCGCACCATGGACAGCACCACGACCGCACCGCGTACGTGGTAGCCGTACTCGTGCGCCTCCAACCAGTCGAGGGTGGCGCTGGCGCTGCGGGCACCGTCGACCGACGCCGAACTCACCAGAACGATCTGGTCGGCCAGGCCGAGCACCCCGCGCATCGCCGAATGCAGCAGCCCTGTACCGCAATCGGTGATGCAGATCGAGTAGAAGTGCTCCAGAATCCGGGTGACCTCGCGGTAGTCGTTCTCGCTGAACGCCTCCGAGACCGCCGGGTCGCGGTCGGAGGCCAGGATCTCCAGCCGACTCGACGACTGCGAAGTGAAACCGCGGATATCGGCGTAGCGCGTGATGTGGTTTCGCTCGTTGAGCAGGTCGCGGATGGTGGCAGCGGTTTCCAGACGCACCTTGTCCGACAGGGTGCCCCGGTCGGGGTTGGCGTCGACCGCCAGAACGCGGTCGCCGCGCAGAGACGCCAGCGTGGACCCCAGCGCCACGGTCGTGGTGGTCTTGCCCACCCCGCCTTTCAGGCTGAGCACCGCCACCCGGTGATGCCCGCCCGCCACGTGCGTGCTGGCGCGCTGGGTCAGTTCACGGCGCCGCATCTCCGCCGACGAAAGGCCGGGTTTCACCAGGCCGAGCGTTGCCGAATGCACGATCTTGCGCCACCCGGACGTGGGTGTCTGGCGCCGCCCGCGCACCAGGCTGTCCGCGTCCAGCGCGTCGGCCGTCTCGAACTGCCCCTGCTCCTGGGCCGCGGACTGGTTGCCGGGGAAGTGGGAGTGGTACTGGAAGCCCTGCGCAGGCTGCTGCAGCGGCGCCCCCTGCCCTCCGCCGGGGTAATGCGGCTGCCCTCCGTACGGCGCATGCGGCGGATAAGAGTGCTGCTGGCCGCCCTGCGGTGGCTGCTGGCCGGCGGGAGGCGGCTGGTAGGCGGGGGGAGGAGGCCCTTGGGGAGCACCGGGTGCTCCCTGGGGATGCTGAGGCACCTGCGGCGGACCGGCCGGCGGGTACCCGGGGATCTGATACGGGTTGCGCCGTTCGCCGGGCGGAGCCTGCGGTTCGGCCGCCGGCCCCTGGGCGGCGTGGGGCTCCTGCGGGGCGCCCTGCATGTTCGGAGGCGCTTGCGGTCCGGTGTACGGCGGCTGCGGATGGCCGGGCACCCGCCAGTCATAGGGGGACTGAACCGCTCCCGGCGGCATCGGCACCCCGCTGGGAGCCTCCTGCGCACCGCCCGGCCTGCCCGGCTGCCTTCCGGGAGCGTACGGCCCCTGGGAGTTATACGGGGTCTCCGGCGCGTAGAGAGGGGTCTGAGGGCCGGGCTGCGGCGGCTGACCCGCACCGGGGTCCTGCTGCGGGGCGAACCCGTGGGCGTCCTGCGGAAATCCCGGCGACTGCGGCTCGCCCGCCGGCCCTTCCGGGCCGCCCTGCCGCCACTCGCCATGGGACTGTGGGGTCTCCGCCGCCTCGGCGGCGTGCCCGCTCCGCTGACCGCCGGTGGCGCCAGGAGCCGACGCGCTGTCCTGGTACGGCTCTGGCACGGCGGGGTCCTGCTCAGGCTCGGTGGCCTGCGGCGCGGCCTCGGGGGGCTGCGGCTCCTCCGCCCCGCCCGGGAAGGCGCCCTGCGGCCGCTCGGACGCATCGAGCGCGTACGGTTCCCGGGGGTGGTGGGGAACTTCCGGGGTGTGCGACTCGTACGCCTGCCCGGGTTCGGCGGCACCGGGAACGAGGTCAGGCCCCTGCGGCTGCCCCTGCTGCACAGAGGGGTCCAGCGGAGGCAGCTGCTCGGGCTCGGGGATATCGGTCTCCAGGGAATCGGGTCCTGGCGGGAACAGGCCGACGCCTTCCTCGGGTATGGCGGGGGCCGCCGGGGGCGGATACCCCTGGTCGGGCCCCGGGTGCGGAAAGTCCGGCCGGAAGGCCGAGGGCGCCTGCCCCTGAGGGGCCGCCCGGTCATCGGCCGGCGCCCGCCCGGCGACATCCCATCCTTCCGCGGATGGCGTCTGGTGCGTTTCCGGGGAAGGCGGCGATCCCGGGTACCGCGTCTGGTCGGGCTGCGGAGGGTCGTACTGCTCAGGCGAGGGCGCCTGGTAGCCGGTGTCCGGCGGTGCGCTGTTGCCGTTCTGGGAGATGTCGTGGCCCGGCTGCGGTGCGGGAGGCGCCGGAGGGTCCTGGGGGGACGGGGGGAAAGCAGGGGGCGGAGCGATCTGATCACCGGCCGGCTGGGCGTAGGGCGGCGGTGGCGGGAGCATCCCATCCCCGAACCACTGGTCGGCCGGAGACATCTCGTAAGCCGCGCCCGGTGTCCCCTCTAGGGAGTCCCCGTTCCCTGTTCCCGCGGGATCCTCCTGATCAGGCTGATCCCACGGACGTGTACCCGCGTGTTCCCAGCCGTCGTGCTCTCTCGGTGCCACCGCGATTTTCTCCTCAAGGGCGGGTCAACATGGCGTGCAGGTTCATTCGCTGGGCGACCGGTTCACACCGGGGATGACATGGCCAAGCCAGACTCCCAGACTCGCGAGCTCTCTGACCCCAGTCTCAAAGATAAAACCATCTGCCAAACGGCTTCATCTTCGCCTGTCCACAGGGGTATCCCGGACCACCGGCACCCAGGTGGCGACGGGTAGCGTTCGGAGCATGCACGCAATTGTGATCAGTGAGCCTGGAGATCCCGACGTCCTCTCATGGGAAGAGGTTCCCGACCCCGTCCCCGCTTCCGGAGAAGTCCTCGTCGACATCGCCGCGTCAGCGGTCAACAGGGCCGACATCAACCAGCGCCAAGGTTCCTACCCGCCGCCGCCGGGCGCACCGGAGTACCCGGGCCTGGAGTGCTCCGGGCGGGTCGCCGCCCTCGGTCCGGACACGGAGGACTCCGGGTGGTCAGTAGGCGACGAGGTGTGCGTCCTTCTCAGCGGCGGAGGCTACGCCGAACGCGTCGCGGTTCCCGCGGGGCAGCTGCTGCCCATACCGCGCGGGGTGAGCCTGGCCGAAGCGGCGGCACTGCCCGAGGTGGCATGCACCGTATGGTCCAACGTGTTCATGGTCGGCGCTCTGCGCCCCGGCGAGACCCTGCTGGTGCACGGCGGCGGCAGCGGTATCGGCACATTCGCCATCCAGCTCGCACGCGCGCGGGGGGCCCGGGTCATCACGACGGCGGGCAGCGAGGAGAAACTCGCGCGCTGCCGCGAACTGGGCGCCGACGTCACCATCAACTACCGCGAGGAGGAGTTCGCCACACGCGTCAAGGAGGAGACCGGAGGCGCGGGAGCCGACGTCATCCTGGACATCATGGGCGGTTCCTATCTGGAGAGCAACGTCCGCTCCCTGGCCGTCAACGGGAGACTCGTCATCATCGGGCTGATGGGAGGACGCTCGGCAGAGCTCGACCTCGGGCGGATGCTCGTCAAGCGGCTCTCTGTACATGCGACGACGCTGCGCGCACGGCCTACTGAGGAGAAGGCCGCGATCGTCTCCGAGGTGGTCGAGCATGTATGGCCGCTTCTGGAGAAGGGGGCGATCCGGCCTATCGTGGACCGCACGATGGAACTGCCGGACGCGGCAGAAGCCCATCGCATCATGGAATCGAGCGCCCATGTGGGGAAGATCGTGCTCACCCGGTAAGGGTCGGGTTACCACCGTGACGGAAAAACTCGCGGACCCCGCATGAGTTTTCTAGGTGAGGGTTGATGAGCAACGGATTCAACGAAGAACGACAGCAGCCGCAGATCCTGGTGGTCGGCTCCGGAGCCGCCGACTCCGACGTCGAGCAGCAGGGCGAGGGGGCCGAGCAGGGGAAGGCCGCGGAACGCACGATCACCGAGCAGGTCGAGCAGCCCGCGAAGGTCATGCGCATCGGCAGCATGATCCGGCAGCTACTCGAAGAGGTGAAGGCGGCTCCACTCGACGAAGCCAGCCGCTCCCGGCTCAAGGAGATCCACACCAGCTCGATAAAGGAGCTTGAGGACGGCCTGGCCCCGGAGCTCATCGAAGAGCTGGAACGGCTCAGCCTTCCGTTCACCGACGGCTCCACACCGAGCGAAGCCGAGCTGCGGATCGCCCAGGCCCAACTGGTGGGCTGGCTGGAAGGACTGTTCCACGGGATACAGACCACCCTGTTCGCCCAGCAGATGGCCGCGCGCTCGCAGCTGGAGAACATGCGCAAGGCACTGCCCCCGGGGCGCCCGACGTCCAGGAGCAGCGGATGCCCGGCCCGGGATCGGGCCCGTACTTGTAGTCGTGCGGACAGGCGGCGCCGGGGCACGGGGGGCTTCCGGCGCCATGCCGCGGCCCGCTACTTGCCGACCGGTTCCAGCACCTCGCGGCCCACAAAGGGACGCAATGCCGGCGGCACCACAACGGAGCCGTCAGCCCTCTGGTGGTTCTCCAGAATGGCCACGATCCAGCGGGTGGTGGCGAGAGTGCCGTTCAGCGTGGCGGCGAAGCGCGGCTTGCCATCGTCCTGACGGTAACGGACGTTCAGTCGGCGCGCCTGGAAGTCGGTGCAGTTCGAGGTGGAGGTCAGTTCGCGGTAGCGGCCCTGGGTCGGGATCCACGCCTCGCAGTCGAACTTGCGTGCGGCGCTGGTCCCCAGGTCTCCGGCGGCGATGTCGACCACGCGGTACGGCAGCTCCAGCTTGTCGAGCATCTCGCGCTCCCAGGCCAGCAGCCGCAGGTGTTCGTCGTGCGCCTGCTCGGGGTGGCTGAAGACGAACATCTCGATCTTGTTGAACTGGTGCACCCGGATGATCCCGCGGGTGTCCTTGCCGTAGGACCCGGCTTCCCGGCGGAAGCACGGCGACCAGCCGATGTAGCGACGCGGCAGCGCGTCGGCGGCGAGGATCTCCTCAGCGTGGTACCCGGCAAGGGGAACCTCAGAGGTCCCCACAAGGTAGAGGTCGTCCGACGGCAGATGGTAGATCTCGTCGGCGTGGGCGCCGAGGAAGCCGGTTCCCTCCATGGTTTCGGGCTTGACCAGCACAGGCGGGATCATCGGGGTGAACCCGTTCGCCACGGCCTGCTGCATGGCCATGTTCAGCAGCCCCAGCTCCAGCATGGCGCCGACCCCGGTCAGGAAGTAGAAGCGCGCGCCGGAGACCTTGGCGCCCCGGTCGGTGTCGATGGCACCAAGAGCCTCGCCCAGCTCCAGGTGATCGCGCGGGGTGAAATCGAACTCGCGCGGGACACCGACCTCTTCGAGGACGGTAAAGTCGTCCACGCCCCCCTCGGGGGCTCCCTGCTCGACGATGTTCGGCACGCCGGCGAGGACCTTGTCGAGCTCCTCCGCGAGGCGCTCGGCCTCGCTCTCGGCCTCCTTGACGTCGGCGGCCAGGCCTTTGGCTTTGCTCAGCAGCTCCTCGCGTTCCTCCGGGGACGCTTTGGAAACCGACTTTCCGACGCTCTTCTGCTCCGCGCGCAGCGTCTCGAAGCGGGTCAGGGCCGAACGGCGGCGGGAGTCGAGGTCGAGTAGCCGGTCGACGGTGGACTCGTCCTCGCCGCGCGCCCGTTGCGAGGCGCGAAGAAGGTCAGGGTCGTCTCGGAGAGCACGAAGGTCGATCACGTTCAGCAGGTTACCGGGGATACACCACGGTCACACACTCTTTCCCCCCGCGGTCCCGACCGCTCGGCCTGTTCTTCGCCTTGCAGGGCGGTGCGGCCGCTCGGGGCGAACTCAGTGGGGAAAAGGGCGAACATGATCCGCGTGCCACGCGTGTGCAGGGGGGATGGGAACGAGGACCGCACGGAGTGCGTCCATATGAAGGACAGCCACGGGCTGAGAATCTTTTCGGGGGAGGTGCGGACCATGCCGCTACACCCGCCGCCGGCCGAGCGTCGCTCGGCCCCGCCGCGGCGGCGGTGGTCACGGCCCGGACGCACCGCGACGGCAAAGGGACCGGTGAAGGAGGCGGGTAGACGCCCCTCTGCCCGCCCGGCCCTGCTGGAAATTCCAGACCACGAGGGACGATGACATGAACGACGCACTGAAATCGGGAAACGAGAGGCACGGCCTACGGCAGACACGGCTGCTGGACGCACGCAGTCGGCGCGCCCTGCTGCGCGCATCGCAGCGGGACATCTCCCCCAGCGGGCGGCAGGAACGGCCGGGATCGGAACACGCGCGGGCCAAATCGGCGGTCTGACCTCATCCCGCCTGGCCTCGCGCTCTCGCGGGGCCCGTCCGCTCTCTTTCGCCGGTGTGATGACCGATGCCCCGCTGTCCTGGCAGGTGCCAGGACAGCGGGGCATCGTTGCGTTCGCCGAGCACGGGGCCGTGTTGGGAGGTCTGCTCCACCCGGCGGCGCCGCGCGAGAGTAGCGGGTATGGGGCTGCCCGCATGCGGCGTCGATCGACGAACCGAACCGCCGCCTGCGCGCGACCGGATGGCGACCGGCTTGAGGGGGAGGATGGCAGGCCCGAAGCACTCGGCCAGCTCCCGCCGAAGGGCCGCGGGCATCTCAGCCGGTCTCTGACGCTTCGAGCAGGTCGCGGACCTCTTCGGCGGTGGTCTCCCGGAGCTCCTCCGCGAGGAGCAGCCAGCGTGTGGTGCCGACCGATTCGAGGAAGGGCAGGTCGTGACTGGCGATCAGGAGCGCGCCCTGGTAGGAGTCGAGAGCGCTCGTCAGCTGCCGCATGCTGGCCACGTCGAGGTTGTTGGTCGGCTCGTCCAGCATCAGCAGCTGCGGGGCCGGTGCGGCGAGCATCGTCGCCGCAAGGGCGGCCCGGAAACGCTCTCCTCCCGAGAGGGTGCCCGCCGGCTGTTCGGCGCGCGCCCCCTTGAACAGGAACCGCGCGAGCTGGGAGCGGATGTGGTTCTCGTTGACCCCGGGAGCCATGCGGGCGGCATTCGCCGCGACGCTCATCTCTTCGTCGAGCACGTCCAAGCGCTGCGGAAGGAACCGCAGCGGCACGAACGTCGCGGCCTCGCCGGACAGCGGTGCGAGCTCCCCGGTGAGGGGGTGTGCAGCAGCGTGCTCTTGCCGGCTCCATTGCGCCCGACCAACGCGATACGTTCGGGCCCGTGCACCTGGAGATCGCCTTCGCGCAGCTCGCCGAACCGGAGGCGAAGCCCGCGCAGACGCAGGACGGTTCGACCTGAGGGCACGGCTGTATGGGGAAGGCTCACCCGGATCTCGGCGTCGTTGCGGACCGCCTCCGCGGCCTCCTCGCGCCGCTCGCGTGCCTCATTGAGACGATCCTCCTGCACGCCGCGGAGCTTGCCCGCCGACTCCTGCGCGGACCGCTTGCGTTCGCCGGCGACGATTTTCGGAACACGCCGCTGGACGTCCATCTTCGCGCCGTGCCGCCGGCGGCGGGCCAGCTTGGTCTGGGTCTCCTCCAGTTCGCGCTTTTGTCGGCGCACGTCCGCCTCGGCGGAGCGCAGCATCCGCTCCGCCGCTTCCTGCTGGGTGGCCAGAGCCTCCTCGTAGCCGGACCAGCCGCCCCCGTACCAACTCACCGATCCGGATCGCAGCTCGGCGATGCGGTCCACACGCTCCAGCAGGTCACGGTCATGGCTGACCACGACCAGCACACCGGAGCGCCAGGAGCCGACGGCCTCATAGAGCCGACGGCGCGCGAACAGGTCAAGGTTGTTGGTCGGCTCGTCGAGCAGCAGAACGTCGGGACGCTCCAGCAGCAGCGCGGCCAGGCGCAGCAGAACGGTCTCCCCGCCGGATATCTGCCCCACGGTGCGATCCAGCTCGACGCCGCCGAGCCCGAGGGAGCCCAGTGTCGCCAAGGCCCGCTCTTCGACGTCCCAGTCATCGCCGATGGTCTCGAAGTGCTCCTCGCTCACGTCTCCGTTCTCGACGGCGCGCAGCGCGGTGCGTTGCTCGGCGATCCCCAGGGTCTGGTCGACGCGCAGTGCCGTGTCGAGGCTGGCGTTCTGCGGAAGGTAGGCGAGGCCACCGCCAACGGTCACCGACCCCTGAGAAGGGCACAGCCGGCCGGCCAGCAGCCGCAGCAGGGTGGACTTGCCTGTGCCGTTGGCACCGACGAGGCCGGTGCGGCCCCGGCCGATGCTGAGAGAGAGCCCGTCGAAGACGGTCGTGCCGTCAGGCCACTGAAAAGACAGGGCGGAGCAGGTCACAGAGGTGCCGGGCGTGATGAGACTGGCCATGGTGATTCTCGCAGTCGCAAGCGCGGTGGATACGGGCTTCGTGTGCGAGCACCACGCGGCGACCCAGCCGAGAAAAAGGGTGCGGTCCTGCGGAGAGTGAGGACGGCTCATGCACCGAGGTCGCATCCACGCGGGTCACGGGCGACGGGAAATCCGGCTGCAGCGTGACGTGCCTACGGCCGGTGCCGTACCGCGCGATGATCGCGAACCTCAGATGCGCAACGTCCACCTCTATCGGAGACAACAGGACCGTTCACGACGGTAACGCTGCGGAAGGGGGAACGCAAAGCGTTAACGCGCACCCGGGGCGGAGCGCTAAGCGGGCGGCGGTCCCGGGTACCGGAGGGCACGGCGCCGGGGCGGTGGCGAGCCGCGACCCGCAGCGGTCGGTACGCGCTCGATCAGCCGGTCCGGCCGCTTCTCTCGGCCCGTCTCCTGCACGCGGGGATGGCCCCGTTGTTCTTATCCGCCCGCTACTCCGCCTCGCCCGTGCGGATCCGCGCCAGCCATCGTTCGGCTTCGTGGAAGTCGGCGTTGCTCGTGCGCCGCGGCGGCCGGAGCGCCGTGCCCCCGGTACCGTTGTCCGCACGCGGGTAGCTGCCGAGGAACCGGACGTCGGTGCAGATCCGGCGGATACCCATCATTGCCTCGCCGACCCGTGCCTCCAGCACGTGCCCCTCGGCGTCGATACAGAAACAGTACTTGCCCAGGCCGTCGCCGGTGGGCCGGGACTCCAGGCGCGTCAGGTTAACCCCGCGCATCGCGAACTGGTTGAGCAACTCGATAAGCGCGCCCGGATGGTCGTCGGCGATGAACGCGACGAGCGACGTGCGGTCGGCGCCGGTGGGCTCGGGCAGCGGGCCGGGCCGGGTGATGTAGACGAAGCGCGTCGCCGCGTCCGAGTTGTCGCCGATCCCCTCCGCGAGGGCGCACAAGCCATAGCGTTCACCCGCGATGCGCGCGGCGACGGCGGCGTCATACGGTGCTCCCGGCTCGACTACCGCCTGAGCGGCCGCGGCGGTCGAGGAGACGGCGTGCGTCTCGGCGTCCGGCAGGTTCGCGGCCAGCCAGCCGCGGCACTGCGCGAGCGCGTGAGGATGGGTGGCCACCCTCTTGACGTCGGCGAACGCGACCCCCTCGCGCGTGAAGAGGGTGAACTCGACCGGCACCGCGACCTCGGCGGTAATCAGCAAGGGAGCTCCGTTGATGAGCTCCGCAGTGGTGGCGGTGACTCCCCCTTCTACGGAGTTCTCCAGCGGAACCACCCCGCCGTCGACCTGGCCTTCACGGACGGCCGTGAAAACCGCATCGACCCCGGAGCAGGGGACCAGCGCCTCCGCCGGAGCCTCGGGCTCAAGCGCCCGGAGTGCGGCTTCGGTGAAGGTACCTGCTGGCCCGAGATAGGCATATCGGTTGGGCATACGTAGCAGGTTATACCCGTGACCGGGGGAAACCCTGACACCCGTGGTCGAAGGGCACGGCACGGGGCTATGTCGCCGTCTCCGGGACTTCGCTCCGGCGCGCGGAGTTGTCGGGGAAGCGGCCGAGCGGCCGTACCGACGGACCGACTCCGCCAGGGGTGTGCGGCTGTCCCCGCGCCTCTCCCCGTTCGGCGCTCGGGCCGGGCATCGCGGCCACGTTCGACGAGTCGTCCATTGGAGTCGTGGCTCTGGGTCCTTGGCCGAGTCGGGCGGCGCGGATCGCGCGGTACTCCTCCGGGGAGAGCGCTTCGGCCGCTTCGCCGCCCTCGATCGTCTTGGCGTAGGTGCGGGATTCGGTACGGCCGTTGATGGATGTGATGACCACACCGTTGCCCGCGGCGTTCAGGATGGCCAAGGAGAAGGAGCGTGCCCCGGACATCTCCTCCAACGCGTCGTAGCGTACGACCGCGACATCGCGGATCGCACGGACATCGATGCCGCCGGTCTCGGGAAACTGCCGGCGGGCCAGGGAACGGGAATCACCGAGCGCGGTGCGGGAGTACCGGAAGGCACACCCCCCGAGGATCAGCCCGCCCAGTCCCAGGAGCGCGCCGCCAGCGGCCAATATCGTCGTAATAGTGAACACAAGGCGAGGGTAGCCGCTACCATGCGTCTATACACAACTACCGTGGGTGTTTCCCGTGTCGAGTTTGGATAACTTTCCGGGACAGGGCCCGCGAGGTGGACCGGACGTTCTCCCGCCACCGCCGCGCCCGCCGCACCATCGCCGGACGCAGTTCGCGCTCCGCGAGCGCGCGGCCCACCTCGGCGAACTGCCGCGCCCGGTGTAACTGGGCCTTCATGTCGGTGCCGGTGGGCCGGTGCTCCATAGGCACGTCGACCTCGACCACGCGGTACCCCAGGTGCAGAACGTCGATCGTCAGCCCCGTCTCGGCACCGAACCCCGCCGCGAGCGGCCGCGCGTTCTCGAAAGCCTCGCGAGTGATGCAGCGCTGCCCATTGAGCGGTTGCTCGGCTTCCCATCCGGTGGCGCGGCGGATGCCGTCGCGGGCCAGCCGCACCACGAAACCGTGCCCGCCCAGACGCGTCCGGGTGGCCGGGAACAGAGCGATCGTCATGTCGGCGGCTCCGGAGCGCACGGGCTCGATCAGCGGAGCCGCGCCCGAGGCGGTCGACCTGAGGTCGGCGTCCAGGAAGAGCAGGTGCCGGGCCCGCACGGGGCCGCCGGTGGCGCCCTCGTGCTCCTCGATGAGGCGGACGCCTTCGGCGCCGCTCTCTATCGCGGCCCCTTTGCCCTGGTTGCGGCTGTGCCGGACTACACGGGCGCCGGCCTCGGTCGCGACCCCGGCGGTGTCATCGGTGGAGCCGTCGTCGACCACGAGAACCAGGTCCACGTCGGGAAGTGTCCGGGCCGCCCGCACCGTGTCTCCTATGCGGGCCTCTTCGTCCTTGGCCGCGATGATGACCGCGACGCCTACCCGGCCGGCCTCCACGGGACCGTCATTCATATCCCGACCGTCCTATGGGCATGCACTCGACCCGGCGGCGATGGGGAGCGCGTCGGTCGAGTCCTGGATGGTGAAGACGGCATCGAGCCCGGTGACCTCAAGGACCTTCATGACCGCCGACTTCGGCGCGACGAGTTCGAGGTCACCGCCCTTCTCGCGTGACCGCTTCATAGCGGACAGCAGAACACTCATCCCGGTGGAATCGCAAAAATCCACCCGTGACATGTCGACGATGAGGCGACGCGCCCCGTCCTCCAGCGCGTCGACGAATCCGCTACGCAGCTGCGGTGCCGTGTAAAGATCAATCTCGCCACGCACGGTGACGACCGCGTAATCCGCGCGAGATTGACTTGAGATCTTCAACTCCACAGTCGAGTACTGTAGCGGTCACAGGATCCCCTAGCCACCTCGCTTGCGGTGTTTCACCACATCATCCGCGATCCAAGGATTAGGAACCCCCGATCCGGGGAAACCTCACGCCCCCGTGATCTGCGGCTCGCAGCACATCGACGCCCCGCTGTTCCACGCCTCCGGCCGAGCGGCCTCGGGGGACCCGGACGCCACCTCCTCTCCGGCCGACTCAACGCCCTGCGCAGACAGATCCAAGATCGCCCACACCGTGGTGACCTGGTCGTCGACCTCGGTTCCCCACCTGGTCGCGATACGCTCCACGATCCCCAGCCCGCGGCCGCCCAGTGCCGATATCGAGGGCCGCGCGATCCTGGGCAGGCTCTCCGACCCGCCGTCGCAGATGGCGATCTCCAGGCTCCCGGCAGCCACCTTCCACGACACCCCCACGGAACCGGGCGGGAAGGGCTCGGGCAGGGGCGCCGCGTGGCGCAGGGCGTTGCTCATCAGTTCGCTGAGGACGAGGGTGGCGTCGTCGACCCTGGCCTCACTGACTCCCGCCGCCTCAAGAGCAGAGCAGAGGCTCCGGCGCGCGCTCGTCACACTCGCCGGTGCATGCGGCAGCAGTAAAGGCCTCGACACGTCCCTCTCCCGTCCTCCAGCACACCGCTTCCCGCCAAGCCGGCCCACCCCGCCGGCCGGAGGCGCCCCACCTGCCGCCTACCCCGCACAGGGGCGGATGCAGCGCATACTTCCGGTCGGCCGCGCGCGTAATTCCAGACCTCGGCCCACCAGGGCCCAAAATGCCCCGTTCGCCTGCGTGGAAAACACGCGGCGGCCGCTGCGGTCGGGTGTTACTCCTCTTCCGAAAGCCCTTGCACGGTCCGATCCACCCTTCTGGCCGCGGGTTCTGGCCCTGAAACCGGGGCGGAGCGTAAGGTGAATCTCATTTGCGTGCCCTTGTCCACCGCGTGGGCGGTGACGTCGCCTCCTTGTGCTCTGGCGAGTCTGCGCACGATGTAGAGGCCCAGCCCGATACCGCCGAACCTTCGCCGGTCGCCGGCATCCCCCTGCACGAACCGCTCGAAGATCCGCTCTTCGTCCCCCGGAGAGACACCGATTCCCTCGTCCTCGACGGTGACGATCACCCAGCCGTCGTCCCCGCATGCGGCTCGGGCGGTGACGGTGCCCCCATCCGGGGAGTACTTGAAGGCGTTCTCAAGCAGCTGGCCCATGATGACGTCGGTGGCGACCGGATCGCCCGCGACCTCGGGAAGCTGGTCGGACAGCTCCAGCAGCAGCCGGTGCCGGTCCGAGAAGGGGTGGAACGCGGTGGTGATCTCCCGCAGCAGCCGCCGCAGGTCGAACGGGGCGTTGCCGACGTTCAGCTCACCGCTGCCGGCGACCGATCCGAGGAGCAGGTTCTCCACCAGCTGCGCGAGCGCCGTGGACCGCTCGGCGATGGTGCCGACAGCGCTGCGGCGGGCATCGTCGTCGAACTGGTCCCAGCGCTGGATCAGCGTGCTGGCGAAGCCCTGCACCGCGGTGATGGGGGTGCGCAGCTCGTGGCTGGCGGTCGCGAGGAAGAGGTCCTTCTCCTCCTCAAGCGCCTTGGCCTCGCTGATGTCGCGGAAGTCGATCACGCGCTCCTCGGTCTCCGGGATGTCGGTGATGAGGATCTCCAGCCAGCGACCGCTGTCGAGCCGGTGCTTGAGGGGGTCGTCCTGCTCCGAGGGCAGCGGGAAGGGAAGCTGGCGTCCGACCACATCACCGAGAGAGCAGCCGGTCAACTCGGCGGCGGCCCGGTTCCACTTGCGCACCCGTCCGGAGGCGTCGAGGACGGCGATACCGTCGGCGCTGGAGTCCACCACGGCGTGCTCGTACGCGCGCTGCCGGACCATCTCCTGGTAGGCCATGGCGTTGCCGAGCGCCACCCCGGCGTGCGCGGCCAGCAGCTCCAGCAGTTCCAGCTCGATGTGGCCGACCTTGCGCCTGCTGTAGAGCGCGTACAACGCGCCGTAAGGGCGTCCCTGCACATTGGAGACACCGAGGGCGATGGTGTGCAGGCCGTCCAGGTCGGCCCAGATGAGATCGTCGAGGCTCCGGGTGTCGTCGGTGGCCAGCAACACCGTCTTACCGCTGCGAAGGAGCTCGCCGAAGAGGCTGGACTCCAACGGTGCGGTGTAGCCGTGCAGATGGTCGGAGAGCTGGGTGAGGCTGACCAGGCGTAGCTGGTCCTCTTCGATGAGCACGAAACCGCCGGCGTCGGCGCCGGTCAGCTCGGTGAGGCTGTGGGCGATACGGTCGAGCACCGTGCAGAGGTCGAGGTCGGCGTTGATATCGGCGACGACGTCGGTCAGCCGGCGTACCAGCCGCGCCCGCTCGGCGATATGCGCCTGGACCCGGCCGGCGTCCTCGTAGGTGTGGAACACGCTCATCCAGCCGGAGGCCCTGTACTCGTGGTCGAACAGGCAGCTGGTGTCGATCCGGACATCGATGGCGGTTCCGTCGCGCCGCAGCCGACGGCTCACGATCGAGAGCGGCTCGCCGGCGCGCACCCGTTCCAGCACCGCGTGGTGCTCCGCGAGCAGCTCCTCGGGGACGATCGGCGGCGCGGTGCCCATGACCTCCTCGGCTGCCCAGCCGAACATTCGCTCCGCTGCGGGATTCCACACCACGACGCGGAAATCGGAGTCGACGGCGACGATCGCGTCCGCCGAAAACGCCAGTACGGCATCAGCGTTGAGGGGTGCACGGTCGGAACTCACGTCGTCATAGTGCCAGCCACGACCGGACCCCCGGCTGCGATTCCGGAAGGAGCGGCGTCGGGTTCTACGCACTAAGGCGGTACAGATCGCATCCGTGACACAACGGACACCACGGTTCCGCGACGGCCGGATCGGAGGTCCACCCCTCAGATGACCTGGGGATCGGCCCCGTGCTCACTCGTCATCTCGCGGCCGGCGAGAGCCCATGCCTGCATACCGCCCGTGACGTTGGTGGCCTGCCAGCCGGCCTCATTAAGAGCCTGGACCGCCTGAGCGGAACGGCCGCCCGAACGGCAGACGACGTAGATCTGCCGATCTTGCGGTACCTCCCCGGCACGCTGGGCGAGCTCGTGCAGCGGTATGTGGACCGCGTCCAACGCGTGGCCGGCCTGCCACTCGTCCAACTCCCGGACATCGAGCAGGTAGCCGTCGCCCGGGACCGAGCCGACCTCCACCATCGGCACGTTCACACCAAACACCAGGAACCTCTCCTACCTAACATTGTGTCCCGGACGGTTCTCCGGAAGGAACCCCAGAATGTTCCCTCGCGTCGGACAGGGTATGCGCAAGCACATCTCAGCGACCGCGCTGCCCCGCCTCGCTACGATCGCGGCCATAGGCTTCCTGGTCGCGGGCTGTGGTGGCGGCGCAGACGAGGGCGCACCACCGGAAGACGACGCTCCCGCGACCGAAAGCCCCGAAGGACAGGACCGCGACGAGACACCCGGGGGAGAGGGCGATTCGGACGGGGCCGCCCCGGAAACCGAACTGACCATCGAGCTCTCCCTGGACGAAGAGGCCGGAGCCGGAGAGACCCCCGAAGGCTTCGAGGAGGGGACCTGGACGCTGACCTGCTCTCCTGCGGGTGGTGACCACCCCGACCCCGAGGCGGCCTGCGCCGACCTGGAGGAGGCCGGCGAGGAGGCCTTCGAGGAGATCCCCGACGACCAGGTCTGCACCGAGATCTATGGCGGTCCCGAGACCGCGCGGGTCAGCGGGCATGTCGGCGGCACTGAGGTCGACACCGAGTTCAACAAGTCCGGCGGCTGCGAGATCGACCGTTACAAGGAGATGGGGGCCGTGCTGGAGCCGTAGCCGGCTCCCTCAACGGGGCACGTCCCAGAACGCGATCTCGTGCCGCATGCCCTGGAGGAACAACTCCTCGGCACGCTCGGGCGCCGGTCCCGCTTCGTCGAGCATCTGCGCGCAGCGGCGGGTGAGTTCGGCGAAACCGGGATCGGCGTAGACCTCGATCCACCGCCGGTAGCGCGGATCGGCCGGCGCGTGTTCGGCGAGCTCCTGCCCGAGCGTGGAATACCCCCACATGCAGGGGTAGAGCGCGGCCAGTCCGTCGCCGTAGTCGGCCGCCGACTCCAGTAGCCACGACGTGTAGGCGGCGCACTCGGGCCCCTTGACGGCCCCGTCCAGGTCGGCCTGGAACTCCCCGGCCAGCGAGCGGTGCAGGTCGAGCTCGTCGTGCAGGGTGGAATGCGCGAGATCCACCAGGTCGGCGAGATGCTCCTGGGGAGCCTGCCAGGCGAGCCGGGCGAACACGCGGATGTAGTCCAGCAGGTAGAGATAATCCTGCTCCAGCCATGCCCGGAACACACGCTCGTCAAGATCGCCCCTGGCGATCCCGGCGACGGTCGGATGCCGCAACTGCTCCTCGATCAGGGGCCGCCCGATGGCGTGCAGCCGTTCACTGAGTCCCATCCGGGCCAGTCTGCCATGCGGCGCGAGAAGGCCTGCTGGTGAGAGACCGGAACGAAGTAGCCCCCGCCCACGGCTGTGACGCTACCCACACGCACCGGCCCGGCAGACGAAAAAGACCCCGACCTCCCTTGAAGAAGGCCGGGGTCCGAAGAACCTGGTGACACCGTGTGGGCGAGGAGGGATTTGAACCCTCACGTCCTTTCGGACACACGGACCTGAACCGTGCGCGTCTACCGTTCCGCCACCCGCCCGAGTGACATATACCTGGAGTGTCGCCAGTTGCCGGAAGGCCGGGTTCTCAGTTGCCGTCCCCCGGCGACAGAGACAAGGCTAGCACGGTCACGACATCGGTCATGCACACCTTTTTCACGTCCCTCCGGTACCCCCTCGCGGAGGGACGGCGGGCGTGCGTGCGACCAAGGAAGCTATATGCCCGGTTACGATCGTCATTACATCCGGAGTGGAGTAAGGGAGGAACCTCGTGGGAGTGCTACAGCGCTTCGAGCGTCGGCTTGAAGGCATATTCGAAGGCACCTTCGCGCGGGTCTTCAAGTCGGAACTCCAGCCTGTCGAGGTGGCAAGCGCCGTCCAACGCGAAATGGACGAGCGCGCGGCGATCGTCGCCCAAGGACGGACCCTGGTCCCCAACGACTTCGTCGTGGAACTCTCGGGCACGGACAGGGAGCGTTTGGAGGTCTACGCGGACAGCCTCGGTCAAGAGCTGTCGAAACTGGCCCGGGACTACGCCACTGAGCAGGGGTATTCTTTCGTCGGCCCGGTGCGGGTCCATTTCCAGACCGAGGACGACCTGCAGACCGGGCGGTTCCGCATCCGCTCGGGCGTCATCCGCGGCTCCACCGTGGAGAGCGGTGAGATCCGGCAACCGGTCAGCGACCAGCCACGCGGTAACCAGCAGCATGGGCAGCCGCGGCTGCTGATCTCCCCCGGCGGGGCCGTCCAGAACACCAGCCCGGCCGGTCAGGGCCAGCAGCAGTCCTTCGAACTCAACGCGCAGGTCACGCTGCTCGGCCGGGGGACCGACTGCGACCTCAGGTTGGTCGACAACGGCGTTTCGCGGCATCATGCCGAGATCCGGGTGGAGGACGACGAAGCCGTCCTCGTGGATCTCGGGTCCACCAACGGCACGTTCGTCAACGGCCAGCAGGTGAAACGGGCGCGCCTGGTGGACGGGACCCGGGTGAGCCTGGGACGCACCACCATGACCTTCCGCCGCGACTGAACCGCGAGAAGAATCGCAAACCGGAACCGCCCTCCCGGCGTCTGAAGGGGGTGGGGCCGAACTCACAAGAGCACATCGTCAAACTGAAACAGGTGCCGGACCCTCCGCAAGGAGGGAACCAATCGGGCAGAATGATCGCGTCCGTTGGTTACGTTCGGCTGCCCGGGACGATCTCAGGGGGTTCGAGGCCGAGAAGACGCGGTGGCGGCGCCGATGACCGCTACTCGCCAGAGCACGACAGGGGCTGAAGAGCAGTTCGATGTCCGAAGTCACCCTCATATTCATCAAGATCGTGTTCCTTTCGGTGCTGTGGCTCTTCGTGCTCATGGCCGTCGGGGTGATCCGCACCGACCTGCTCGGCCCTTCTCCGGAGAAGAGCAAACGAGCCAAGCAGTCGGAACCGCGCCGCTCGTCCGCCCCGCGTGCCCCTCGCGGCCGGCGCAACGAGCCGCGCTCTCTTGTCGTCACCAAGGGGCCGTTGGCCGGTACCAGCCTCAACCTCACCTCCCAGCCCATCGTCATCGGACGGGCTAAGGACTCGACGCTGGTCATCAACGATGACTACGCTTCCGGCCGACACGCGCGCATCTTCTCCGACCAGGGCAAGTGGATCGTGGAGGATCTCGGTTCGACCAACGGCACATACCTCGGTCAGCAGCGCCTGACCAACCCCCAGCCAATTTCGGTGGGGCAGCCCATCCGCATCGGCAAAACCGTCCTGGAACTGCGCAAATGACAATCGCTCTCCGATACGCGGCGTACTCCGACGTAGGATGCCTCCGCGAAGGCAACGAAGACTCCGCGTACGCCGGCCCGTACCTCCTCGCGGTCGCCGATGGGATGGGTGGATACGCAGGCGGCGAGATCGCGAGCTCGCTCGCGATCTCGACACTGATGTCGCTCGACGATGACGTCCCCAGCGCCGAAGAGATGGCCGGGTCGCTGCAGCAGGCCGTGGAGACCGCCAACGGCGCCGTGTCCCAGCGGGTCACCGAGGAGCCCCGGCTGGAGAACATGGGGACCACCCTGACCGCGATGCTGTGGTCGGGCCCGCGCGTCGCTCTCATCCACATCGGCGACTCCCGGGCCTACCTGCTGCGCGAAGGGGAGTTCGGCCAGATCACCCACGATCACACCCTCGTACAGACCCTCGTCGACGAAGGAAAGATCACCGAGGAGGAGGCCGAAAGCCACCCCCAGCGCTCCCTTCTGCTGCGCGCGCTGGACGGCCGCAACCAGGTCGAACCGGACATCTCCATCCTCGAAGCCAAGGTCGGCGACCGCTACCTGCTCTGCTCCGACGGCCTTTCCGGTGTCGTCAGCAAGGAGACCATCCAGGAGACGCTTGTCGCGGAAGAGCACCCGGACGCCGCCGCCCGAAGACTGATCGACCTCGCCAACCGCGGCGGCGGCCCCGACAACATCACCGCAGTGGTCGCCGACGTCATCGACACCGCGACCTCTCCCGTCGGGCCCATGCAGGAACCGGCCGTCGTCGGCGCCGCCGACCAGCGGCGCGAACCCATTATGACCCCGGACACCCCCGCGGGTCGGGCGCAGAACCTGAAGCGCGGCTCCGGCGACACCGCGGAGATGGACCGGATCCCCGGAATCGGCTCCGAACCCGACTCCGAACCGGAGCCGGAACGGCGCACCAAGAAGTGGTGGCCAATGGTGCTGACGTTCGTGGTGATCGTGGGCGTCATCGCTGTGGCCGGTTTCTTCTTCGCCCGGATGTACCTCGCCGGACAGTACTTCATCGGCCCCTCGGAGAACGGCGAGAACGTAGCCATCTACCAGGGCATCGACAGCGACGTCGCCGGATACGAACTCGCCGAACAGATCGACGACACCGGTGTGCAACTGGATATGCTGCCCGCCAATGAGCGCGAGATCGTCAGCCAGAGCATCAACTTCAACAGCCGCGAAGAGGCCGACGCCCGCGTCGAGTCCCTCCGCGAGACCGCAGCGGGCTGCGAGGCCGATCCCGCCTCCTGCGGGTTGGAGGAACCGCAGGAGGACCGGCCGGAGACCGAGACCGATGCCGATACAGCCCAGGACGCCCGAAACCAGAGCGAGCAGGACCCCGACCCCACCAGCGGGCCGGGTGAGCCCGCCGGAGGGCAGTGATGAACGCGCCAAGTACCGGACCAGCAACGTTACCGCCGATCAAACGGCGCAACGCTGAACTCGTCATGCTCCTTCTGGCGCTGGGGATCTCACTCGGCGCCTTCGCCGCCGCCGGCCTCGCTCTGAACGAGCGCATCCCCGGCGGCATGTTCGGGTACGGGTTCACGTTCGGCGGCCTGGCCATCGGGGTGCACGCGGCGCTGCGCTTCATCGCCCCTTACGCCGACCCGCTGATCCTGCCGTGCGGAATCTTCCTGAACGGTCTCGGCCTGTCGATGGTGTGGCGGCTCAACCAGGGCGAGGAAGGAGAGCACGCCGGCGTCGGCATGCAGTTGACCTGGGCCGCCATCGGCATGGTGCTGTGCCTGCTCATCCTGTTCTTCCTCAAGGAACCGCGCGTCCTGCAGCGCTACCCCTACATCACGCTGCTGCTGGCCATCGTGCTGCTCGCCTCGCCTATGACGCCCGTCCTCGGCCAAGAGGTCCTGGGCGCCCGCCGCTGGATCGGCATCGGCGGTTTCACGCTGCAGCCCTCGGAGTTCGCCAAGATCGCACTGGTCGTCTTCCTCTCGGGCTACCTCGTGATGAAACGGGATGTACTCTCGCTGGCCAGCAAGGAGTTCAAGGTCGGACCGTTCAAGGTCCTCGACCTGCCCCGGATGCGCGACATGGGCCCCATGGTCGTCGCCTGGTGCATAGCGATCCTGATCCTGGTCGGCACCAAGGACCTTGGCACCTCACTGCTGATGTTCGGCACCTTCCTGGCGATGATCTACGCCGCGACCCAGCGTTCCTCGTGGGTCATCATCGGCATCGTCATGTTCCTGGCCGGCGCGACCGCCGCGTGGGCGATCTTCTGGCACGTACAGCAGCGCGTGACGATCTGGCTCGACCCGTTCAACCCCGAGGTCATCGATGCCGTGGGCGGCAGTTTCCAGCTGGTCCAAGGCCTCTTCGGGCTGGCGGAGGGCGGCGTGCTCGGCACCGGGTTGGGCCAGGGCCAACCGGACACCATCTTCGCCGCCGACAGCGACCTCATCCTCGTCTCCTTCGGTGAGGAGCTCGGGCTGACCGGTCTCATGGCGATCGTCGTGGTGATCTTCCTGCTGTGCGAACGGGGATTGCGGGTGGCCCTGGCCTCGCGCGAGCTGTTCGTCAAAATGATGGCCACCGGTATCGCGTTCGTCATCGCCTTCCAGGTGTTCATCACGATGGGCGGGGTCACCCGGCTGATCCCGCTCACCGGTATGACCACGCCGTTCTTGTCCGCCGGCGGGTCGTCGCTGATGGCGAGCTGGATCATGCTCGGCTTGCTGCTGCGCATGAGTGACAACGCCCGGCGCCCCGCTCCCCAGGCCATCCAGGACGAGGGAATGACGCAGGTGATCTCGCGATGAACAAGCCGATCCGCCGCCTCGCGGTCTTCTGCATGGTGCTGTTCGGCGCGCTACTGATCAACGCCAACTACCTGCAGGCCATCAACGCGGAGAACCTGCGCGAGCATCCCCGGAACGCACGGCAGACCGCCCGGCAGTTCGACGCCGCACGCGGGTCGATCATCGTCGGCAACGAGCAGATCGCCTACTCCGAGCCGACCGGGGACGACAGCGCATACGACTACCAGCGCCGCTACAAGAGCTCCGAGGAGTACGCGCACCTGACGGGCTTCTACTCGCTCTACAACGCAACCGGCATCGAGAGCGCGGAGAACTCGATGCTCAACGGCTCCGACAACCGGCTCGCCGTGAGCAACTTCATGGACACCATCACGGGCGAGGAGGTCCAAGGCGCCAGCGTCGAGCTCACCATCAACCCGGACGCCCAGGAGGCGGCCTTCGCCGGACTGCGCAGCGTCGGCAAGAACGGCGCCGCGGTGGCGCTCGACCCGTCCACCGGCGCTGTTCTCGCCTCGGCCTCGCTGCCGACCTACGACGCCAACCCGCTGTCCCACCACGATCCCTCCGAGGTCGTGGCGGAGTACGAACGTCTCGACGAGGACGAGGACAAGCCACTGCTCGACCGGGCGCTGAACCAAAGGTACCCACCGGGGTCCACGTTCAAGATCGTCACCGCCGCCGCCGCACTGGAGGACGGTGCGACGCCGGACAGCACCCAGCCCGCGCCGGCGACCTACAACATGCCGGCCGGCGGCACGATGCCGAACGCCAGCGGCGGGGCATGCAACGGCGGAGACCCGGACACCCTGCAGCACTCCATCGAGATCTCCTGCAACACCTCGATGGGACACTGGGCCGTGGAGCTCGGGGAGGACAAGATGGCCCAACAGGCAGAGGCTTTCGGCCTCGACGGCGGGGAGATGCAGATCCCGCTGACCGTCTCCGAGAGCTCATACCCCCGGGGCCTGGACGACAGCCAGCTCGCCCAGACCGGAATCGGCCAGTTCGATGTCGCGGCCACCCCGCTGCAGATGGCGATGGTCGCGGGCGGGGTCGCCAACGGGGGCGACGTCATGAAGCCCTACCTGATCGATACAGTGCAGAGCTCCGACCTCACCGAACTCGAAACGGCGAACCCCGAGGTCCTGTCACAGGCCGTGAGCTCTTCGACCGCGAGCGACCTGACCGACATGATGGTGGAGGTCACCCAAGGCGACGAGGGAAGCGGCAAGAACGGAGCCATCTCGGGAATCGAGGTCGCCGGCAAGACCGGTACCGCGGAAACCGGCGAGGGCCCCACCCACAACTGGTTCATCTCCTTCGCACCGGCCGATGATCCGCAGGTCGCGGTGGCCGTCGTCATCGAAAACGGTGGCGGCAGCGGTGGCGAACTCGCCGCCCCGGTCGCGAAGTCGATCATGGAGGCAGTGATCGACGAGTGAGCGAAAACGACTCCGAATCCCCAGGCGCCTCCGGTCAGGGAGAGCTGTCCGGTACCCTCCTCAGCGGTCGCTACCGGCTCGACGAGCAGATCGGCTCGGGTGGCATGGGCACGGTGTGGCGGGCCACCGACACCCTCCTCAACCGTCCTGTCGCGGTCAAACTGCTGCACCCCGCGCAGATGGCGCAGCCCACCTCCCGGGAGCGGTTCCGCACCGAGGGCCGGATCACCGCTGGGCTGTCCCATCCCGGGATCGCGCAGGTCTTCGACTACGGCGAGCAGGACGACCGCGCGTTCCTGATCATGGAACTGGTTCCCGGCGAACCGCTGTCCTCCATCCTCCGGCGCAAAGGGGCCCTGGAACACGGCGCCACACTGGACATCGTCGTCCAGGCCGCGCAGGCGCTGGCCGCCGCGCACGCCCGGGGTGTGGTGCACCGAGACATGAAGCCGGGCAACCTGCTGGTGACCGAAGACGGTACGGTCAAGCTCACCGACTTCGGAATCGCCCGGGGCAACGAGTCGGTGACCCTCACGCAGACCGGCATGGTCATGGGAACGGCCCAATACATCTCGCCAGAGCAGGCCTCCGGCGGCTCGGCCACCTTCGCCTCCGACATCTACGCGCTCGGAGTGGTCGCCTACGAGTGCCTGGCAGGGCGCCCTCCGTTCACCGCCGACACCCCCTTGGCGCTGGCACTCGCGCACACCAGGGAGCCTCCGCCGCCGTTGCCGGAGGAGATACCGCCCCAGCTGAGCGCGTTCGTGGATCGGCTCCTGGAGAAAACCCCCGACCAGCGCCCCTCCTCCGCCGGAGAGGTCGCCCATCTCGCGCAGCGGCTGCGCACCGGGGTGGGGGTTGTCGATGCCACCACAGCCATGGATCTCACGGACCCCGGACAGACCATGGTCGCCAGTGCCGGCGGGAGCGGCGCCGGCCCGTCCACTCAGCCCACGTCCTTCGATCCGCGCCGTACACAGCCGGGCCGGGCCGCTGCACCGCGTACCGGAGCACCAGCCGACGACGGTTCCTCCGATAGGCTTGCCGAGCAGTCCGACAAGAGAACCCGCCCGAGCCTGGCGGTGGTGCTCGCGGTACTCGCAGCCGCAACGGTCCTAGTCAGTGGGGTTGTTCTGGCCGGATGGCTGTGGGGAGGGACAGAGCCCGACGAGACCGTGGGCGACAGACAACCGGAGACCTCCGAAAGCCCGTCCCCCACAAACGACGATCCCAATACCGAAGAACCCGCCGTCGACCCGGACACCGGGTTCGAGGAACCCGAAATCCCAGAGGAACCGCCCCCTGAGACGACGGAAGCACCGACACAGGAAGCGCCGCAGGAACCGACCTCCCCGCCTGAGAACGGGCAGACCTCGCCGGAGGAGTCCCAAGATCCCGGTGACGGCAATGGCGGTGGTGGCGAGCAGGAAGAAGGCCAGGAACAGGAGAATGGCGAACCCCCCGATCCCGGGGGCGACGCCGACGGGGACGGTACGGGGGATGAGTGACAAGGCAGTACGCACCCGACCTCACTAGGTGACATGGGCTCTCCCCCATCACCGTGGAGAGATACGAGGAACAGTTCACGACATGTCTCAGCCCCGGCTACTCGGTGGCCGCTACCAACTCGACGGTGTCATCGGGCGTGGCGGCATGGCCGAGGTCTACCGCGCTCGCGACCAGCGTCTCGAGCGGCTCGTGGCGGTCAAGTCACTCCGGCACGATCTCGCCCGCGACCACACCTTCCAGGCCAGGTTCCGCCGCGAGGCGCAGTCAGCAGCCTCGCTGAACCACCCCTCGATCATCGCCGTATACGACACCGGCGAGGACATGGTCGACGGCGTGGCCATGCCCTACATCGTCATGGAGTACGTCGAGGGGCGGACCCTCAAAGAACTACTCGACGACGACCGCCGTCTGCTGCCCGAGCGCACCGCCGAGATCGTTGACGGCATCCTTCGGGCGCTGGAGTACAGCCACCGCAACGGCATCGTGCACCGGGACATCAAGCCCGCCAACGTCATGCTGACCCGGCAGGCCGAGGTCAAGGTCATGGACTTCGGCATCGCGCGGGCCACGGACGACTCCCAGGTCACGATGACGCAGACGTCGCAGGTCATCGGTACGGCCCAGTACCTCTCCCCGGAGCAGGCCCGCGGCGAGCGGGTGGACGCCCGCAGCGACATCTACTCGACCGGCTGCGTGCTGTACGAGCTGCTCACCGGTGGCCCCCCGTTCACCGGCGACTCCCCGGTCTCCATCGCCTACCAGCACGTGCGTGAGGACCCTGTTCCACCTACCGAGCTCGATCCGGAGATCCCCGAGTGGCTCGAGGCCGTCGCGTTGCGGGCCATGGCCAAGGACCGCGAAGAGCGGTACCAGAGCGCCGAGGAAATGCGGGAGGACATCCAGCGCGGGCTGCAGGGCATGCCGACCGCCGCCGCAACGACCGCGTTGCCCGCCGTGAACAACCGGCCGGCTGACGACTACGACGACTACGACGATTACGACGACCGGCGGCGCGACGGCAACGGTGCGAAGGCGGCACTGTGGGTGCTGCTCGCGCTGGCCGTCCTCGCGGCCCTGGTCTTCGCCGGCTGGCTGCTCATGTCCGGTAGCGCGGACACCGTGGAAGTCCCCGATGTCGCGGACACCCCGCAGGACGAAGCCGAACAGACGCTGAACAACGCCGGGTTCACCGATGTCGACATCGAGGAGCGCAACGACGACGACATCGAGGAGGGCAACGCGATCGAGACCGATCCCCCGGCCGGCGACGATGTCACCGAGGGGTCGTCGATCACGCTCGTCGTCTCGACGGGCCCGGGGAGCCTCGAAGTCCCGGATGTTACGGGCATGACCCTGGACGAGGCGACCCAAGAGCTCCAGGACTCGGATTTCCAGATCGGCTCCACGTCGGAGGAGGCGTCCGACGAGGTCGAGGAGGGCAAGGTCATCCGGACGGCCCCTGAGGCCGGCAGCAGTGCCGACCCGGAGACCGCTGTCGACATCTGGATTTCCGAAGGCCCCCAAACCGTCGAGGTTCCCGATCTCGACGGTTTGACGCAGGGGCAGGCCGATGCCGCACTCCGGGAGAAGGGTCTGGAGGCGTCCTTCGAGGAGCAGGAGAACGGCGACGAAGCCGCTGGGCGGGTGATCGGCCAGAACCCGGAGACGGGCAACGAGGTCGAGCCGGGGACCACCGTCACCGTGACGCTGGCCAAGGCGCCCGGGGGTGATCAGGGCAATGGCAACGGAAACGGCAATGGGAACCAGCCTCCCGGGCAGGAGCCGCCACCAGGGGAGGACCCGCCGGAGCTGCCGATCCCGCCCGGAGAAGACGGTGACGATGGTGACGGCGATGGTGACGGGGACGGGGACGGGCAGAACAACCGGCGGAGCCTACTGTGGAGTCCCGGTTAGCCGGCCGGAACCAGGTCTTTCGTAGGCCGCAGGGTCCCGCACGGTTCTCAGTGCGGGACCCTTTCCGTTGGCGGAGGCGGCCCCGACGCGACCGTCCCCGAAAAGTCCCGGAGACTCATGGGGCGGGCGTAGACTGAGGGGCGCGTCCCGCTTAAATCCAAGCCCACCGTTTTGGAGCAGCGACCGTGCCCAAATCCAGCAACGATCGCAAGAAGAAGGCTGTTTACACCCCGCCGTCGTCCTCGGTGAAGCCGAAGGTCAGCCCGCGTTGGCTGGCGCCGACAATGATCGCGTCCTTCCTTCTCGGCGTCCTGTGGATCGGGGTGTACTACATCGCCGGTGCGAAGGTCCCCTACATGCAGGACCTCGAAAACTGGAATCTGCTCATCGGCTTTAGCGGAATCATCATCGCCGTACTGTTGTCCACACGCTGGCACTAGCCGCGTTTTTCCAGTTCACTAAGCTCTTCAGCCATTTATCCACAACGGGCGGCACAACTGTCCACACAGTTATCCACAAGCTGTGGGTAGCTGTGTTCGATACGCCCGCAACGCGGCCGCGCACCGGGCATGACGCTCCGACGACCAGGGCCTGGGATCCGACGAATCCCAGGCCCTGCTGTATGCGATGGCGTGTCAGCCGAGCGCGAAAACCGCCCCCGCCACGGCCAATGCCAGGAGCAGCACCGCGAACCCGGCCGTCGCCACGACGTGCACGAGCGTCCGGGCCTGCGGCGACCCACCGTTCTGCGCGGTTGGCAGGTAGCTGTACACCGCCCCCAGGAGCAGGCCGCTCACCAAACCTCCGATATGCGCGGTCCAGGAGATCTGCGGCACGAGGAATGTGAACACCAGGTTCACCGCGACCAGGACGAGCAGGAAGCGGGTGTCCAACCGCAGCCTGCGGCTCATCACGAGGATCGCGCCGACCAGGCCGAAGATCGCGCCCGAAGCTCCGACGGAGAGCTGACCCAGCGGGGACGCCAACAGAGTGAGGACCGACCCCCCCAGAGCACTGAGCAGCCACAGGGACAGGTAGCGGCCGTGCCCAAGCGCCGCTTCGAGCTGTCGCCCGAAGACGAACAGCACGAATCCGTTGAGCAGCAGGTGCCCGATACCGCCGTGCAGGAAGGCCGCGGTGATCATGCGATACCACTCGCCCATGGCCACCGGCGCGCCCGCCATGCCAAAGGCACCCGTTACCTGGGGATCGGCCATCTGCACGACGAATCCCAGCCCCATGAGAACGAGCAGGACGTAGGTGACGTACGGGGCGGTCGTCACCTTCCCGCCGAATACGGTGCGCGCCTGCCGAATGCCCCTCTGGCCGTCGGCGACGCACTCCACGCACTGGTGCCCCACAGCGGCCTCACGCATGCAGTCGGGGCAGATGTGCTTCTCACAGCGGGTGCACCGCACATAGGCCTCCCGCTTGGGATGCCGGTAGCACGTGGGCACCTCGCGCGCCCCGGGATCGGGCTGCGGTGGCGGAGAGGAGGTCATGCGCGGTCGGCCCTAGCCCCGTTCGATTTCGACGGAGGAGATGGCGACGTCCTCCAGCGGGCGGTCCTGCGGGTTGGTCGGAACCTTGGCGATCGCCTCGACGACATCGCTGCCCTCGACGACCTCACCGAAGATCGTGTGCTTGCCGTTCAGCCAGTTGGGCGTGCCCACGGTGATGAAGAACTGCGAGCCGTTGGTGCCGGGCCCCGCGTTCGCCATGGCCAGCAGGTACGGGCGGTCGAACTTCAGCGAGTCGTGGAACTCGTCCTTGAACTTGTATCCGGGACCGCCGCGGCCGTTTCCCAGAGGGTCGCCGCCCTGGACCATGAACGTGTCGATGACCCGGTGGAAGATCGTGCCGTCGTACAGCTTGGCGTTGGTGGGTTGACCGGTGTTCGGGTTCACCCACTGCTTCGTCCCCTCGGCGAGGCCGACGAAGTTCTCGACCGTCTCGGGCGCCTCCTGAGCGAAGAGTTTGACGACGATCGTTCCCATGGTGGTGTTCAGGCGCGCACGAACCTGACCATTGACGTCGGACACCTGGGTGCCTTTCCGTTGCGATTACTTACGCCCCTACGTTACCGGTCCCCGGCCTCGCCGCCCTCCGTTCCCCTGCTGCACTGGTGGGCCGACTCCGGCATCGCGTGTCGAAACAGTGGCGGACGGACGGAGAGGACGTATGTTGAGATAACACACCAGTAACGAGTCACAGTGCTCTCCGAACCGGGTTCACGCATAGGACGGGCGGAAGCGGGCAGGGGGCATCTGGAACCGCGATCTCAAAGGAGGTTCACGTGGGCACCAAATCGAAACGCCCCAGCAAGAACGACTTCGAGACGGAAGCGGCAGTGGCCCGGCTGCAGGAGTTCGCCCGCGAACAGGCCGAAAGACTCGGCCCATACGCTGATCAGGCCAAGGCGACCGCGGCCGACCGACTACACAAGGCACGGGGTTGGACCGCACCGCGGCTGGAGGTCGCGGCGCACCGTGTCGAGGACACTGTTGCTCCACGCGTAGCCGACCTCCTCATCACCGCTGCACACCGGGTCGAGCCGAACAGGACCAAGCGCGGCCTCATGGTCGCCCGGCGGAACGGGCGCCGCGTCCCGAGTGTGATGGTCTTCGCCGGCGTTGCGACGCTCGGCGCATTCGCCGTTTACGGCGCGCTGAAACTGCGCCAGGCGACCCAGGACGCGGAGTGGCAGGAGAACCTCGACCAGGCCCGTGAGCAGGTACGCGAGACCCGTGAGCAGCTCACGGCGAAGGCCAAGGACGCCAAGAACAGGGTCAGCCGCGCGGCCGAGAGCGCAAAGGTCCAAGGCGAAGAGAAGACCGACGCGGCCGATTCGAAGGAGGCGACCCAGGACCTCAACGGTCGCATCAAGAAATGACCGGGACGCCGGACCGCCGGCATCGCCGTCATCCGCGGCCCCGCTGAGCTCAGCGGGGCCGCTCGTGTGTACGGGCGCCGTCGGTACTACTCGTCCTTGACGGGGCGCCAGGTGAAGGGGTACTTCCAGTTGCCTCCCATCAGGGAGGCCAGCCCCGCGATCATGGGCAGGAAGAGCCATCCGAGCAGCATGAACACCCAGGCGATGAGGGGCAGCACCAGCCAGGACAAAAACCACAGCACGATCGTCCCGACGATGAAGGTGAGCTGGAAGTTCAGCGCCTCGATGGCGTGCCTGCGCACGAAGGCGGAATTCTTGCCGCTGACCAGCAGGATAGCGAGAGGGCCGAGCGCCGTGAGGAAGTAGCCGGAGACGTGGCCGGCCAGTGCCGCTACGCGTTCCCCGCTGTTCGGCCGCGGCTCGGGCTCGCGTGCTCGGGGGGTGAACGCCTGGGTTCCCTCCGGAACGAGGTCACTGAGCAGTGGTTCCAGGTCGGCGCGGACCTTGGCGCTCATCGCGAGGCCGAGGCGCTCATCGAACTCCTCCGAGTCAAGCCGCCCCTCGGCGTATGCCTCCTTCAGCAGGTCGGCCACCGCGTCGCGATCGGCGTGCGTTAGACGCAGATACTGGTTGTGCCGCCCGCGCTGCGGGACCGGCCGTCCGCGACCGTACGGGCTGGGCGGAGGTGTCGGGTTCTGCACAGCCACTCTCACTCCTAACGGTGTCGGCCGGCGACGGGCCGAGGGCGGGACGCTCGGCTCCACCTACCATCATGCGCCCTCGCTCCGTGCCCGCACCATGGGGTACGTCCCTGAGCCGTCCCTGATTCCCATTCAGGGAACCGATCGGAGCGCCGCCCGCATTCCGCCGACCCCGATTCCGGCTGCCGGCGACCGCGGTTTCCGGCGACGCATACCACCCCGGTACTTGGTAAGCATGCCTTAGGAGCAGACGTTCTGACCGGTTTCCGCTCATACCATCCGGAGAGGAGGGAGAGTCCGACGCCGGCCGTCCCGGAACCACCGGACTCGCCACGCATGGAATTCGGCGTGTGCACGTTCATCACCGACGAGGGCATCGGGGCGGCCGAACTCGGCCGCGCAGTGGAGGAACGAGGACTGGAGTCGCTGTTCGTCGCCGAACACAGCCACATCCCCGCCAGTCGCGAGACCCCGTTTCCGCCGGGCGGCGAACTGCCCGGCAAGTACTACCGGACGTTGGACCCCTTCGTCGCGCTCTCCGCCGCCGCGGCCGTCACCCACCGGATCCTCGTGGGCACCGGCATCGCGCTGCTGATTCAGCGCGATGCCATCATGGTGGCGAAAGAGTCCGCCTCGCTCGACCATGTCAGCGGGGGCCGTTTCGTCCTGGGCGTCGGGTCGGGCTGGAACCGCGAGGAGATGCGCAACCACGGCACCGACCCCACGAGCCGGGTCGCGCTGCTGGGCGAGCAGGTCAGTGCGATCAAGCGGATCTGGACCCGGGAGCAGGCCGAGTTCCACGGCGAGTTCGTCGATTTCGACCCCGTCTACTCGTGGCCGAAGCCCGTCCAGCGGCCGCACATCCCCGTTTGGCTGGGCGGTGAAGTGCCGACGGTTCTCGACCGTGTCATGGACTACGGGGACGGGTGGTTCCCGCGCTGGAGCGGCGCCCCCGAGCCGCTGGCGACCCGTATCGCGGAACTGCGCAAGCGCTGCGTCCAGGCGGGCAGGGCCAGGATGCCGGTCAGCGTGTTCGGTGTCCCGCCCAAGGCCGCGGACGTGGAAGCCGCGGCCGGCTTGGACGTCGAACGGCTGCTCATCCTGCTCCCGACGCTGCCCCGCGACGAATCGCTAAGGCGACTCGACGACATCGCGGCGATGGCGCGCACGGCCGAAGAAGGGTGACCGGACCGCGGTTTCTCCCGCATGGTGATCTCGCACAACGGCGGCCGTTCCCGGCGCGCGCACCGCGTGGTGTGAACCGGAACGCCGCTCCGCCGCGTGAACGTGGTCGAAAAGTTCGCCGGCTGACACATCGCCCGCGGGCACGCGGCTCCGAAGAACAGATTAAGGACCCTGCTTCGAGTCGGCGTTGTCCGAGGAGCGATCGAGGGGACGGCAGAGGCAGCGCGTCCCTGGCGTCGGCTGGAGTTCCCCGGTCACAGCAGAAACCGCGAGGTGCTCATGGAGATCCCGTCCCGTCCGGCAGTGTCGGTGTTCGCCGCCGCGGTGGCGCTCCTGCTTCCCCTGTCCGGGTGCAGAGCCGACACCCCCGAAGAGACCACGAGCGACGCACAGGCCGCGGAGGACACCGACAACGCCACCAGTGCGGACGAAGTCACCCCGGCCCGTGACTTCGAGGTACGTACCGTCGACGACGAGGAATTCGCCGGCGCCTCACTGGAGGGCAAGGCCGCGGTGCTGTGGTTCTGGGCTCCGTGGTGCACCGTCTGCCAGAGCGAGGCCGAAGGCGTGGTCGAGGCCGGCGAGCGCTATGCGGACGAGGTGGAGTTCCTCGGCGTGGCGGGACTCGGCCAGGTCGGGCCCATGCAGGAGTTCGTCGCCGACCACGAATTGGAGGAGATGACCCACCTCGTCGACAACGACGGTACGGTCTGGTCCGGGTTCGGGGTCACCAGGCAGCCCTCGTTCTCCTTCCTCCGCCCTGACGGAACCCACCACACGGTCCAGGGAGTCCTCACCGACGAGGAACTGGACGGCTACATCGAGGAGGAACTCTTGGACACCGACCAGAACACCTCGTGAACGAGCTGCCGTATGCGATCGCTGTCGTAGCGGGCATGCTCGCGGTGCTCAACCCGTGCGGTTTCGCGCTACTGCCCGGCTACGTGGCGCTGCTGGTCGCCTCCGGGCAGGACCAGGCCGGCACCGGGGGCGAGCGGTGGCGCCCCCTGGGGCGAGCGTTGGGCAGCACCGCCGCCATGACCAGCGGGTTCGTTCTCGTCTTCGCGAGCTTCGGGCTGGTCGTCACCCCGCTCGCCCTGTCGGTGGAGCGCCATCTGCCCTGGGTGACGGTCATCGCCGGCCTGGCGCTGATCGGCCTGGGCTCGTGGCTGCTGACCGGCCGCGACGTCTCTCTGGTACTGCCCAAGCCCGTACCAGGCAGGCCGGTGCGCTCACTGCGCTGGGCCGCCGTCTACGGTCTCACCTACGCCATCGCGTCGCTGTCCTGCACCATCGCCCCCTTTCTGGCTCTGACCACGAGCGCGCTGCGCTCGGCCAGCGCGCTCGGGGTGATCGCCATGTTCCTGGCCTACGCGGCCGGGATGGGGGTGGTCGTCGGCGTCATCACAGTGGCCACCGCGCTCGCCCGCGACTCCGTCGCCGCCTGGCTGCGCCGCGCGATGCCATATGTGACACGCGCAAGCGGGGCCCTGCTCCTCCTCTCCGGGAGCTACGTCGCCTACTACGGCTGGTTCGAGCTGCGGGTGTTCTCCGGCCCCATCGCCGATCCGCTGGTCGGCGCCGCCACCCGGGCCCAGGACGGCCTCGCCGGCCGGCTGGAGAGCCTCGGCCCCGGATGGGTCGCCCTCGGCCTGCTCCTCCTCGTCGCCGCCGGAGCGGCGACCACGCTCCGGCGCGCGGCACGCCGGAAAGAGCCGTCCTCGTCCGGCCGGCGCTGACCTCTCAGCCGAGGGGTCACAGTCCGAAAACAGCGGGGGCCATGTGCGCGGCGAGCGGCGGCACGACATGCTCGGCATCGCGGTACACGCCGCGCAGGGTGTTGGACGAGAACGACCGCTGGAACTCCAGTCCGACGTAGACGAGCCCCGGAGTGGCCGCCGAAAGGCCGCCGACGTGCTGGGGCATGCCGTTGTCGAGTGCCCCCAATGGCCGCAGGTAGTCGAGGTCGGGCCGGTAACCGGTGGCGAAGACGACCGTGTCCACCCTCTCGCGCACACCGTCCGACCAGACGACCTGGTCGCCGTCGAATGCGGTGAACACGCGGCGCTGGTCCATCCGCCCCGAGTCGAGGGCGTTGCGGTAGTCGCCGGTGTCCAGGACGAGTGTGGTCGTGACGATGCGGGCCAGCCATTCGGGCGGCAGGTGGTCGAAGCCGTTGCTGGTGATCCAGTAATGGAAGTCCCGCCCATGGGGGCGCTGGGACAGGAAGGCGAGTGGATGCCGGGTGGCGAGCGTGACCGAGGCGACGCCGGCGAGCTCGTATCCGACCTGCACAGCGGAGTTTCCGGCGCCGACGACCACGATGCGCTCGCCGGCGTGGTCCTTGGGGCCGCGGTAGTCGGCGACGTGCAGCAGGCGGCCGGTGAAGCCGTCCTGTCCGGGCAGCACCGGAGTGTAGGGGTTGCCGAACGATCCGCTCGCGGCCACGACGCCCGCGGTGTGCAGGGTCTCGCCCGCGGTGGTGCGTACGTGGAAACCGCCGTCGCCGTCCGCTTCCACGGAACTGACGCGGGTTCCGGTGCGGATCTCCGCGTCCAGGTCCGCGGCGTAGCGGCGCAGATAGTCGACCACCTCGTCGCGGTGCGGGTAGTGATCGGGGTCGCCGGGGAACGGCAGGCCCGGCAGCGCGCTGTAACGGGCGGGCGAGAAGAGGGCGAGGCTGTCGTAGTAGTGCGGCCAGGATCCCGTCGGTTCCGGGCCGGCTTCGAGCACGAGCGGGGCAAGGCCGTGCGCGCGCAGCGCGCGTGCGGCGGTGAGACCGGACTGGCCCGCACCGATCACGACGACGTCGTTCACGTGTACCTCCTGACGGATGGACGTGGTGTGCTCGCCATCCCGAGTGCGGCACCGACCAGGGTGATCGCGGCGAGCACGAGGAACATGGGGGAGTAGCCGTCGAGCACTCCGGCGAGCGCGGCACCGGCCCACGGTGCGAGCGCGATGGTGATGGTCAACGGCGCGGACAGCATGCCGTTGAGGTGCCCGTAATTGGCGGCGCCCCAGCGGTCGGTGATCGCGGTGGCGTGCAGCAGTGTGAGCGCGCCGCGGGCCATGCCGGCGACGACCGCCGCGGCGATCAGTGCCGCGAGCGAAGTGAGCAGGCCGAGCAGCGCTGTGGTGGCGGCGACGGCGAGCAGCACCAGCAGGCTTCGGCCGCGCACGCTGAATCTCCGCGTGAGCGGGGCGTAGCCGAGCCGGCCGAGCACCTGGCCGACGCCGCCGAGACCGAGGACGACCGCCGCCGAGCCGGCACTGACACCACGCTCGGTGAGCAGCGGCACAAGGTTGATGACCACCGCGAACGCCGCGAAGGTGGTCAGCGCGAACGCGAGCACGAGCGTGATGAACGGGCGGCCGCGCACGATCCGCGCCGGTGCGTGCGACGCCTCCGGGGACTCGCCCGGGTCGGGGGTGTGGTCCGGCCACGGCCCCCGCAGGCCCCACAGATGGCCGGGGATGGTGATGGCCGCGAGTACCGCCCCAAGCACCAGGTAGACGTGCCGCCAGTCCAGGTGGGCCCCCGAGCACGGCCGTCAGAGGGGCGAACACGGTGCTCGCCAGCCCCGCGGCGAGGGTGAGCACGGTGAGCGCTCCGACCCGCCGGGCCCCGTACCAGCGGGTCAGGGCGGCGAACGCCGGCGGGTAGAGCACGCCGCCCATCGCGATCCCGGCCAGAACCCACGCGGCGACGAACCACGCCAGGTTCTGCGCGGTCGCGATCGCCGCCATGGCGGGCACCGCCAGCAGCGACCCCGCGGTCATCACCCCGCGGGGCCCGTACCGGTCGAGCCAGCGACCGACCGGGATGCCCACAAGCGCGGCGGTGAGCTGCCCGGCCGAGAACGCCGCGGTCACCGCCGGCATCGACCAGCCGGTCGTGGCGCTGATCGAGGGGGCCAGCACCGGAAACGCGTAGTACAGCACGCCCCAGCTGGTGACCTCGGTAACGCAGAGGGCGATCAGGACCCGGCGCAGCCCCGTGCGCGACAGCCCACCGGCCCGCGCGGTCCCTGGTGCGGACCGGATCGTCTCGGCCACGCCGTCAGCGGCCGGGACCAGGAACGGTGATGGCCGCCTCGACCGGGCCGGACGGCGGACCGCAGCAGCCCTCGGTGGCGGTCTCGGCCGGCTCGTCGAACAGGTCCGCCCCGCCGCACACCCCGGTCTCCGGCAGCGTCAGCTCCACCCGCTCGGCGGCAGCATGGTCTCCGGCGATCGCCGCGACCACGGAGCGGACCTGCTCGTAGCCGGTCATCGCCAGGAAGGTGGGCGCCCGCCCGTAGCTCTTCATCCCGACCAGGAACACATCAGGCTCGGGATGCGCCAGCTCCTTCGCGCCGTGCGGGTACACGGTCCCGCAGGAGTGCACGTTCGGATCGATCAGCGGCGCCAGCGCGCGCGGCGCCTGGAGGACCGGGTCGAGGTCCAGCCGCACCTCCGACAGCCAGGACAGGTCCGGCCGGAACCCGGTCAGCACGACGGCCTCGTCCACCGGGTCCAGCCGACGCCCGTCGAGGGAGGCCGGCACCAGCCGCCCGTCCGGGACGCGCTCCACCGAGGCGGTGCGGAACCCGGTCACCGTGCGCACGTACCCGGCCTGTGCCGCGGCCTTCGCGCGCCGGCCCAGTGCTCCCCTAGCCGGCAACTGGTCGGCCTCGGCCCCACCGAAGACGTTGCCTGCCGTACCGCGGCGCAGCAGCCACACGATCTCGGTGCCCGGGTGCTCTTCCGCCAGGTCGGCGAAGGCGACCAGGGCGGTAAGGGCGGAATGGCCGCTGCCGGCGAGCGCGATCCGGTTGCCCGCGTACCGGGCCCGAACGTTGGGGTCGGCCAGATCCGGCACCCGGTAGACGATCCGCTCGGCGGCGGCCTCCCCCAATGCCGGGAGGCCGTCGCCGCCCAGGGGATTCGGTGCCGTCCAGGTGCCGGAGGCGTCTATCACCGCCCGCGCGGCGATCCGCTCCTCGCCCGCGGCCGTACGCACGTGCACCGTCAGGGGTTCGGTCTCACGTCCGGCGTCCACGACCAGGTCCCGGCCGCGCCTGGCCACTCCGACCACCCGGGTGCCGAAACGCACCCGTTCCCCCAGCACCGCGGCCAGCGGCCGCAGGTACGCATCGGCCCACTCCGCCCCCGTGGGGCAGGCCTCCGGGTCGGGCGACCGCCAACCGGTGGTCTCCAGCGTCCGGGCGGCTACCGGGTCCACTAGCTCCGGCCACCGGGAGAACAACCGGACGTGGTGCCACTGGGCCACCGCCGCCCCCGCACTCGGACCGGCCTCCAGCACCAGGGAGGGAAGGCCCCGTTCCGCCAGGTGCGCTGCCGCGGCCAGTCCGACCGGGCCCGCCCCCACCACGACCACCGGCAACTCGGTCATCCCGCACTCCTTTAATCGACGAACATCGATCCAACGAAGGAAAATGTATCGGCCGCCATCGATTAAATCAACCATCGATTCTGGTCGATAATGGGAGCATGACGATCCCGCTCCCGCAGGCCGAGGTCCTGCCCACCGCCGACGCGGCCACCTACGCCGATTGGTTCGCCTGTCTGGCCGACCCCACACGGGTGCGGCTGCTGCACGCCGTCGCCACCAGCCCGAAGGGCATCACCGTGGGCTCGCTCACCGAGATCCTGCGGATCAGCCAGTCCACCTGTTCGCACCACGTGCGCAAACTGGCCGAGGTCGGGTTCGTGCTCGCCCGGAGGAGGGCACCGCCACCCTGGTCTCGGTCAACTCCGCCTGCTGCACCGGACTGCCGCACGCCGCCGACGCGGTGATGGGCATGCTCGCGCCCCGCCCGTGCTGCCCGGACAACCTGCCCGCGGACGTGCGCGTCCGGGCCCTGCACGCCGCTGACTGGCCCGCGGTGCGACGCATCTACGCCGAGGGCATCGCAATGGGGCACGCCACCTTCGAGACCCAGGTGCCGCCCCGTACCACCCTGGAAGCCAAGTGGCTGCCCGAGCACCGATGGGTGGCCGAGATCGACGGAGAGGTCGCCGGCTGGGCCGCCGCCTGCCCGGTATCCGCCCGGGAGTGCTACGCCGGAGTGGCCGAGACATCGGTCTATGTCGGCTGCGACTTCCGGGGCAGGGGCGTCGGAAGGGCTCTGCTGCACAAGCAGGTCACCGCCGCCGACGCGGGCGACCTGTGGACCCTGCAGACCTCGATCTTCCCCGAGAACCGCGCCAGCCTCACCCTGCACCACGCCGCCGGGTTCCGCACCGTCGGCGTGCGCGAGCGCATCGCGCAGCACCATGGTGTCTGGCGCGACACCGTCCTCCTGGAACGCCGCTCCCCGCTCGATTAGGAAACCTCGGCGATCCCGCGGAAGTCGTCCGGCGCCGCATGGGAGGCGGCCCGGTCTCCGCAGGATCACCGGAAGGGGGCGTTAGGATCGCTGCTGGAGTGATGACGAAACAGGAACTGGTCGACCGCCGGCAGCGCGAGATCATCGCCGTTGCCTCGCGGGTCTTCGCCGAGCGCGGCTACCACAACACCGGGGTGGCGGACATCGCCCGTGAACTCGGGGCCGGGCACGGTACCTTCTACCGCTACTTCGAGAGCAAGCTCGACCTGTTGCGGCACGTGCTCGACCACGCTGTGGACCGCATCATGGCGGCGCTGGCCGACGAGGATCCGGGGGCCAGCGACACTGCGCAGGAATACCGCGCTCAGGTCGAGCGCATCGGCGCCGCCCTCTTCCGCCTCCTCCGCGACGACGACCACCTCGTCCGCCTGCTGACAATGCACGCCTCCAACGTCGACGCCGAGATCACCGCGCGCGTGTCCGAGGCGGCCGAGTCGCTGTTCTCACTCACCGAGTCCTACCTGCGCAACGGTGTGGACAAGGGGTTCCTGCGCGCCGATCTGGATATCGAGATCACCGCGCGAGGTGTGAACGGCATGATTCTCCTGGGGGCGCTGAACGCGCTCGGCCGCGAGGAGGCGATCAACAGCGAGCGGTGGATCCGCGGGTTCACCGACCTGATGTTCGACGGCATCACCGCCCGTTAGTCGGCCTCCTGCTCCCCGGGCCACCGCGCCCTCCCCCCTTCTCCAGCGGAAGAGCAGGCCGGGCCGACTGTTCCGAAAACCGGTGATCAGCCTCTTGCCCATAACTTACTCATAAGTAGAATGACTAGTCATTCCGTTCTTGTGCGGCTTCTACAGGAGTTGGCATGGTGCAGGTCGACGTGTTCTGGTCATACGCCATCGGGGCGGGATTCGCCCTTGCCGCTGGAGAGCGTCCGCGAGCGGAGATGACAGGCCTACCTCCGGAGGGCGAAGGAGGCGGAGATGTACTGCGGAACCCGCACTTCACCGCGTCGGTGCTGTTCTTCGCGGTGGTCTTCGCTCCGAGCGGAGCCTGGCTGCTATGGGCCTTTCCCGGTTGGGAGACCATGCACGCGGCCAGCGGACACGCCGCGATCCCGGCCTGGGTGGTGGCCGCGTTCGCAGCCACCAACACCGCCCTGGGGGCCGCCGGTTTCGTCGCCACCCGGCGGCTGGTCCGGCTCGGGCGGAACCGGTTGGCCGCTCTGCAGTTCCTCGGCGGCTACTTCGGTTTCTTCCTCATCCTGGTGCACGGCTGGGACGGCACCGGGTACCGGCGCTTCCTCTCTTCCACCGCCGCGGACCTCGCCGCGTGGGAATCCGGCGCGCCCCTGGCCAACGCAGCCGAGTGGCTGTCCTCCGGCGTCGCTCTCACCCTCTACGGGATGGGTGCCGTCATGCTTCCGCTCATGCTGGGCATGATGGCCCGCTGGCACAACGCGGAACGCCGACGGGCCGGAATCCGGTCCTCGGCGTCGACCGCCAGTGCGTTCATCGCACGTGTACTCGTCTACGTCTTCGGAATCGCGCTCGGTGCCGCCGTTCTCACCAGTGCGCTCATCCACCACATCGGCTGGCTCGGCGGTCTGGCGGTCTCCGGTACGCTCGCTGCGGCGTCCTGCCTCCCGCGCCGGGGAGTGCTCGCCTGGGTGGGCGACCGGTTCTGAACAGCCGGTACATCAGCCTTCCGTAGGGGTGAGCAGCACGAAGTCCGCACCGGAGAGGTCGAGGCAGACGGCCAGCCGCCCGACCCCCTCAGCGTCCTCCGGTCCCATCTGTACGCTGCCGCCGTTCTCGGCGACCCTGGCGACCGCGGCATCGCAGTCCGCGACCTCGAACACCGGGTGCCAATAGGGGCGGCCGCCACTCAAGGCAAGATCTTCCGCTGCGAGCTGCATGATGCCGCCCTGCATGCGCTCCTCGCCGTGGCCGGAGGGATTGATGAGCCAATATGTCCCCCCGCCGCCCGGTAGCGGCATGCCCTGGGTCGTCCATCCGAAGACGGTGCCGTAGAACTCCTTCGCGGCGTCCGCGTCGGTGGTGTAGTGCTCGATCCAGTTCAGGGCGCCCGGTTCGTTCACCGCTTCCAGCCCCTGGTTCTTCACCGCCTGCCAGACGGCGAACTCGCCCCCCAGGGGGTCGGTGAACTGGGCCATTCGGGCCTCACCGTTGACATCGAACGGGGCGACCCGCACCGTGCCGCCCGACCCCTCCACGGTCTGGGCCGTGGCCTGCGCATCGGGGGTGGCGAAGTAGATCATCCAGGCCGAGCTCGCCCCCTCCTCCGTGAGCGGGCCGACCGCGGCGACCGTCCTTCCGTCCATTTGGAAGAAGCCGTACCCGTCCCCCTCCGACTCGAAGGGCCGGTACTCCCAGCCGAAAACCGAGCCATAGAAGGCGACCGCGGCGTCGACATCCGGAGCGCCGAGATCGATCCAACACGGGGAGCCAGGGATGAGGTCAGTGGTCAGCATGGTGATTCCCTTCGCAGATCGCTGCTCTCCCCAGGGTGCGCCATCCGCCCCCGATATTCGCCCGCGGGCTGTTTTCGAACCTGCCAAATTTCCGCCAACACGGAGGAAGGCGCGCTCTCGCCGACGCCTGTGGTGGACGGCGGTCCCGGTTCCGGTGCCGCGCGTTCAGACGCCGGGAACGGCCGGTGATCGCCCTCCGCACGGAGGGACTCACGCTGGCATCACCCTTCCCACCTGGTGATATATCCGTATACTGGCGCTGTTCGGGCCGGGGGTTCAGTGGAGCCCGAGCCGTTTGCCATGGGGGCAACGGATGCGACGTGTGGCTACGGGGCTGCTGGGCCGGGAAAGTGAGCTGGCCCGGGTCTGTGCGTTACTCGAAGAGACGCCGCTGTTGACAGTGACCGGGGCCGGCGGGGTGGGGAAAACCCGCCTGGGGCTGGCCGCCGCCGAGACGGTCGGGAGAACCGGCCGCAGGGTCGCCGTGTGCGAGCTGAGCGAGGTGGGCGACTCGGCCGCCGTTCCGTTCGCCGTCGCTGATGCGCTGGGCTTCCCCTCCCTGGAGACCGCCATGCTCGGGCTCGACGAGGAAGCGCGGCTGCTGGTCCTGGACAACTGCGAGCACGTTCTCGACGCCGCCGCCGATGTGGTGGCGCGGCTGGTCGAGCGCTACGCCGGCGTTACCGTACTGGCCACCAGCAGGGAGCCGCTCGACCTACCGGTGGAGCGGGTGCTCGCCCTGGGCGCGCTGGAGCTGCCGTCAGACTTGGAGACCGCGGGGGACTCGCCCGCGGTACGGCTGTTTCTGGCTCGCGCCGTCGCGGTCGGCGCGCCCCTGAGCCTGACCTCCGACGCCGAGGCGATCACGGCACTGTGCCGGCGCCTCGACGGGCTGCCGCTGGCCATCGAGCTGGCCGCGGCCCGGATGCGCAGCCTGACCCCGAACGAGGCACTCGATCACCTCGACCGCAGGCTCGGGCTGCTCAGCCAGAACCGCGACCGCGGACCGGAGCGGCACCGCAGCCTGGAGGCGGCGATCAGCTGGTCCTACGACCGGCTGCCCGCGGCGGCTCGGAGATACTTCGAACGGGTCGGGGTGTTCTCCGGGCGGTTCACCGCGGACACCGCGCATGCGGTGGCGGCCGAGCCGGGGGCCGATCCGCTTGACACAGTGAAGCTGCTCGACCAGCTCGTCGTGCAGTCACTGGTCACCATCGAACAGCGGGAGGGACGCACCTGGTACGGGCTGCTGGACACGTTGCGCAGCTATGCCAGGGCACGGCTGGCCGAACGCGGCGAACTGGGCACGGTGCGGGACCGCTGGGTCGCCTCGATCGTGGCCACCGCCGTCGCCACTCGGGGACGGATGCTGCGGGCCTGGCCGATGGACCTGTTCGTCACCCTGCAGAATGTGCACGGCGACGTCGACGAGGCACTGCGCTGGTGCATCGACCACGACGACCGGCCCGACCGGGCGCTGCCGCTGTTCGTTCCGCTGTGCGGACTGCTCAAGAAGCGCAACGCGATGCCCGTTGCCGAGCTCGGCGACCTGCTGCTGGAACGCTGGCCGGACGAGGCCACGGAACGCTGGGCCGAAGCCGCGGCGGCGGCCTCGGTCGCGCACGTACTGCGTGGTTCGGGTGCGCGCGGCGCCGCACTGGCCCACCGGGCCATCGTCGATGCCCGGTCCGGGCTGGCGGAGGTCAACGCCCGCCGGGCGCTCTTCTTCCACGACCGGATGGCGGGCCGCAACGAACACGCGCTGCGCTGGGTGGAGGAGGCGATCGAGCACGCCGTCGCATACGACATGGTCCCCTGGCACAACGAGCTGCTGACCTTCCGAGCCATCGCGTTGGCAGCACTGGGACGGACAGAGGAGGCCGTCACCCAGGCAGGCACGGCGTACCGGGCCGCGGCCGGGATCGGCAGCCCGGCACTGGAGGCGTGGGCCGCGTCGATCCAGGCGTGCCTGATCGCGCTGCGCGACCCGGTGGCCGGACGGGCCACCCTGGAGGAGGCCGCCGCGTACTGCGAGCGGGTCGACTACCCGATCGGCGCCGGCATAAGCCTGCGTGCGCTGGGGGCACTGTCCCTACGGGCAGGTCGGCACACGGAGGCGGCCGGGCTGCTCGCCCGGGCGCTCGACGCCTACACCGGGATCGGCTACGCGTCGGAGATCCGGGAGACGCTGCGCTGGGTCGCGCGGCTCGTACTGCTGGCCGAACGGCACACCGACACGGCCGGGCTGCTGTGGCGGTCCGCGGTATCGGCGCACGGCGACGTCGTCGACGCTCTCAGCCCGGCAGAGGCGAACCGGGAACTCGCGCGGATGGCGGCCGCGCCGACCGCCGGCACGGCAATGGTGCCGACGGAGCCGTCGCTGGCCGACGCGGTGGCGCTGGCCCGCCGCGAACTCGCCGCCCTCACCGCCGCCCCGGTCGGCCTAACGGACCGGCCGGGTGGGCCTGAGCCCGCGACGACAGGTCCCGCGGCCTCCCACGAGGAGCCCGAGCGTGAGCCGGCGAACGTCTTCCGGCTCGACGGCGCCATCTGGACCCTGTCGTTCGCGCGCACCACTGTCCGGCTCCCCGACCTCAAAGGACTGCACGACCTCGCCGTGCTGCTCGCCCGCCCGGACCGGGAGGTGCACTGCACCGAACTGGTGGGCGCAATGGTGGAACAGGCCGACACCGGCCCGATCCTGGACGAGCGCGCCCGCCGCGAGTACCAGGCGCGGGTGATCGAACTGCAGGAGGAGCTGGCCGAGGCCGAAGACGCCAACGACCGCGGACGGGCGGAGAAGGCCGGCGTCGAAATGGAACTGCTACTCAGCCAGCTCACCGCGGCCAGCGGGTTGGGCGGCCGCCCCCGCCGCGACGGAAGCGGCACCGACCGTGCCCGCTCCGCGGTGACCTGGCGGATCCGCGCGGCGATCAAGCGCATCGACACGGCCCACCCGGTCCTCGGCGCCCACCTGCGCAACGCGGTGCACACCGGGGCGTGGTGCGCCTACCGGCCCGATCCGGCGCCGGCGTGGGACCTGTAAGGCCGCGCCCCACACCGTAAGGCCCCGCCTTCCGCCTTTCCGGGTGAGAGTAGGAAACCGGCCCGGAAGGAAACCATGCACACCCGCTGCACCATGCCGTTCTGTGTCGCCGCCGCGCACCGACACGCCGCGGAACCGATGACCGCGCCCCGGCGAGGCCACCGGACGCCGTCGCCAACGCCGCCATCGGCCCACCGGCACCTGAGGAGCGTTCTGGGATGATCGCCACCGAGACACAACACCTTCTCTTCGACTCCGCCCGCCTCGAACGCCTGCTGGGCAACGCAGTCGTCGACGCCGGCGCGACCATGGCCGCCGGACTGGTCGTACTCGGCTCCCGACTGGGCCTGTACGCCGCCCTCGATGACGGTCCGCTGACCACCGCCGAACTCGCCGAGCGCACCGGCACCGCCGAGCGGTACGTCCGGGAGTGGGCCAGAGCGCAGGCCGCCGGGGGCTACCTGACCTACCACGCCGACAGTGACCGTTTCGGGCTCAGTCCCGAGCAGTCGCTCGTCTTCGACCCGGAGGGTCCGGTGAACGCGGCCGCGATGTTCGAGCTGTCAGTGAACGTGCTAAGCGGCCTTGACCGGCTGGAAAACGGCATGCGTACCGGTGCCGGGCGGGGCTGGCACGACCAGAGCGACGACGTGGTCTGCGGCACCGCCGGGTTCTACGCCGCCGGTTACCGCACCTACCTGCTCACCGACTGGATTCCCGCACTCGACGGAGTGTCCGAGCGGCTCAGGGCGGGCGCGAGGGTCGCCGACGTCGGCTGCGGACACGGGGTCACCACAGTGCTGCTGGCCAAGTCCTTCCCGGCCTCGACCTTCCACGGCTTCAACTACCACGCCGCCTCGATCGCCCGGGCCCGCGACGCCGCCGACGACGCCGGGGTGGCCGACCGGGTCACCTTCGAAACCCGCGACGCCGCCGATATCCCGGCGTTGGGCTATGACCTGGTGTGCACGTTCGACGCGCTGCACGACTACGGGGACCCGTTCGCGGCCGCGCGCCGGGTGCGCGAGTCGCTCGTTCCGGGCGGCAGTTGGATGATCGTCGAGCCGCGGACGGGAGACTCGGTCACCGACAACCTGAACCCGGTCGGCCGGATGTTCTACTCCGGCTCCACCTACATGTGCGTTCCGAACGCCCTTGACCAGGGAGGATCAGCGTTGGGGGCCCAAGCCGGCGAGGCGGCGCTGCGCGAACTCCTCACCGCAGCGGGGTTCGGCGACGTCCGGGTGGCGGCGAAGACGCAGTTCAACATGGTGCTCCAGGCGCGCCCATAGCAGTCGGCGGCGTTCCCGCGGCATACGCCGGAACTCCCCTCAGGGAAGCCCGCGGGCCGAGGCGTTCGCGCAGGACGCCGCCCGAACCCTGCCGAGGGGAATCGGGGCCCGTCCGCGTCGGGCCCCGACTACGCGCTCTGAGCGGCGGATCCTCTCGACCGCGGCACCCCCATGCCGGTTACCGGCGTGGACGAACACGTGAAAGAGCCGACCACCGCAGAAACCATCCCACGGAGGAAACTCATGTACCTGCAGATCATCACCTTCCGCCTCGATGGAATCTCCCCGGACGAGTTCGCGGTCCTCAACGACCGCGTGGCAACGCAGTACGGCGGGATGCCTGGTCTGATCAGCAAGATCTTCCTTGCTGATCCCGACGACGACCACGCCTACGGCGGGGTGTACCTCTGGGAGACCCGCGACAATGCGGAACGTTATCTACAGAATGGGCCGGTCCAGATCCTGGTGAACGACCCCCGGTTCGTCGACCTGCAAACCCGGACCATGGTCGTGTTGTCCAAACCGACCTCGATCACCGGCGGTCCGGTCGCCGGAATGGTGTCGGGTTCGACCGCCTGACGACCGTCACCGGGGAAATTCCGCCCTACATGGTCTTTTGGGCGAGGACGCCGAGCGGGTGGCCACCGACAAAGGGGTGTGCATCCGCCCGGTGAACCTGCGGCGCACCGACACCACTACCGGTGAGTCCGGGCTGGTGGACAGGTTCGTGCGGAATTCGCGCCGGGTGGCCGGGTTCGATGCCCACTACGTCACGGCCGTGTAGAGCCACAGCGCCGGCTGGTGCCCCACCCGCACGGCCACCCGGGGCACCAGCCTCCGCCCAGAGCCGCGCCAGACCGCGACGGGCCACCTGATAGGAAGCACGCCCGGGCCGCGTGAGGACTCTCAGCGATGCGCAACGGCCACCCTGGCACTCGCCCGGGTGGGGGTCGGACGTGCCGACCAGTGGCGCTCAGGCGCGGGTGACGTCGAGCTCTCCCTGGGAATACGAGGTACGCAGCCGCTTCTTGTCGAACTTGCCGACGCTGGTCTTGGGCACCTCGTCGACGAACGTCCACTGCTCGGGCATCTGCCACCGGGCGACCTTGTCGGTCAGGAACTCGCGCAGCTCACCCGCGGTGACCTGCTGCCCCTCGGCCACCACCACCGCAACCAGCGGACGCTCGTCCCATTTCTCGTCCGGAACGCCGATCACCGCGGCCTCGACCACGGCCGGGTGGCTCATCACGTGGTTCTCCAGGCCCACCGACGAGATCCACTCGCCCCCGGACTTGATCACGTCCTTGGTCCGGTCGGTCAGGGTCAGGAAACCGTCGGGGCTGATCGTGCCGACGTCCCCGGTGCGCAGCCAGCCGTCGCGGAACTTCTCCGGATCGACGTCCGCACCGCCGTAGTAAGACTCCGCGATCCACGGCCCCCGGACCTCCAGCTCGCCCACGGACTCGTTGTCCCACGGCAGTTCCGCGCCGGTTTCCCCCACCAGCCGCGCCCGCACCGACGCGGGAAAGCGGCCCTGCGTGTAGCGGTACGCCCACCGCTCCCTTCCCGTGGTCCGCGCCGGAGGACGGGCGACGCTGCCCAGCGGCGAGGTCTCCGTCATGCCCCACGCGTGCAGCACCGGGACACCGTAGCGCTCCTCGAACGCGTGCATCAGCGACGGCGGCGCCGCGGACCCGCCGATGATGACCTCGCGCAGGTGCGAGATGTCCTGCGGGTGCGCTTCGAGGTGCTGGAGCAGCCCCTGCCAGATGGCGGGCACCGCCGCGGCGAAGGCCGGTCTCTCGGCCGCCAGGATCTCCGCGATCGGACCGGGCTGCAGGAACCGATCGGGCATCACCAGTGAGGCGCCGACCATCAGCGCGGCGTAGGGCAGGCCCCAGGACATCGCGTGAAACATCGGCACGATCGCCAGCGCGGTGTCGCCCTGGGCCAGGCGCATGCTGTCGCTCATGCAGACCTGCATCGAGTGCAGCCAGATCGACCGGTGCGAGTAGACGACGCCTTTCGGATCCCCGGTGGTGCCGGAGGTGTAACACATCGCCGCGGCGGAGCGCTCGTCGATATCGGGCCAGTCGAAGACGTCCGGTTGGGCCGCCAGCAGCTCGTCGTAGGAGTGCACCTCGACACCGTGCGGGGCCTCCAGGACGCCGGCGTCGCCGCCGGTCACGATCACGTGCTCGACGGTCGTCATCGACGGGAGGTGCTTGGCCAGCATCGGCCCGAGGGTGCCGTCGACCAGGATCACCCGGTCCTCGGCGTGGTTGGCGATGTAGACCAACTGGTCGGGGAACAGCCGGATGTTGAGGGTGTGCAGCACCGCCCCCATCGACGGGATCGCGCAGTAGGCGACCATGTGCTCGGCGTTGTTCCACATGAACGTTCCGACCCGCTGGTCGCCCGTGACACCGAGACCGCGCAACGCGTTGGCCAGCCGCGCCGAGTTCCGCCCCACCTCGGCGAAGGTTGACCGGCGCGCGTCCGCTCCGGTCCACGTGACGATTTCACTGGCCGCGTGCGCAACGCTGCCGTGCCGCAACAGGTTCGCGATCGAGAGATTTCCGTCCTGCATCGTGCTCAACATGGTCGCTCCCTTGGGGTGTTCAGGAGTTGCTGGAATCGCTTTATCGGGCCGCATCCCGGCGGGGCGCCGCGAGCCCGGTCCTCTCCGCCACCGGTGTCCATAGCCCGAACGACTCGTCATATGCGACGAACCGCCACCGCGGCGGGGCCGTCCGCTCATGAGGTTCCCCCTGACTCCAACGGGCACACCACGGCACGGGCCCGGACACGCGCAGTCCGGTGCCGACGGAGGGGCTCAGCCTTCGCGGACCCGGATGCCGGGTCGCCACCCGAGCAGCCGCGAGATCCCCAGACCACTCGCCAGGACCGACGGAAGGGCGGCCTGGTGCTTGACCGAGCCCGCCCGGAGCACCACCGACAGCGCCGCGACGACGCGACCGTGGCCGTCGACGATTCGCGTGGCCACCGAGTCGGCCTCCTCGGTCAGCTCACCGCGAACGCCGGCAGTGCCGGTCCGGCGGCACGCTGCGATCTCGTTGCGCAGTTCCGCCGGGTCGACCACCGTCCGCGGCGTGTAGCGACGAAGCCCGCCATTCAAGACGCTCTCGATCAGCTCCGGGCCACCATGGCTGAGCAGCACCTTTCCGACGCCGGAACAATGGAGCGGCAGACGTCCACCGACCCGCGACACCAGTCTCTGAGCGTGCGGTTCGGAAAGCCGCTCGATGATCACTGCCTCGTGTCCGTCGAGGACGGCCAGTTGCAGATGCTGGTGAAGCGCGCTGTGGAGGTCCTCCATGAACGGCTGGGCCAGGGTCCGCAACGACTCGGTCAGCGGCGCCTAGAAGGCTGCTGAAGATCTTGGGGGAGCGGCTTCTTGCAGGGTCCAGCTGCGGGGTGTGGGTGAGTCCGAGGTTGACCAGGCGCCGTAGGTTGAGCGCGGCGGCGCGCGTGTGGAGCCAGATGTCGTTGTCTACCGTGCCGCGGTAGCGCAATCGGCGGTTGCCCTTGTCCGCGAGCCAGGCGATACAGCGTTCGACCGGGGGCCGCCACCGGCGGTACTCCGCCTGCCAGCCCGGATCCTCACATGCCCGGCGCCGTGCAGCGGCCTGCAGGTCGTGGTGCGGGCGGATGGTCACAATCCGCCCGTTCTTGGCAGTGGTGCAGCGTGGGCGCAGCGGGCAGGGGCCGCACCGGTGGCCGAACTCGGCCTTGCGCTGACGGTGCGGCCCGCCTTCGCGACCAAGAGCCACCGTGTGCCCGGCCGGGCAGGCCACCCGTCCCGCCGCGGTGTCGATAGTGAAGTCGTCCAGGGTGAAGCCACCAGCAACAACCGCACGCAGCGGCGCGGGATTGATCACCGTCCGGTGCCCGGATTCGGCCAGCAGCCCGCGCAGCTCCCCTGCGCTATAGGCGCTGTCGCCCAGCACGGTCAACGGGGCGTACTCGTCAACGAGCAGGTCAGCGGCGATCACGGCCTCGTGGTGGTCTGGCCCGCTGCCCGGGCGCAAGGCAACAGCGGTGAACAGCCCCGTCTCGGGCTCCACAGCCACGTGGGCCTTGTATCCGTCCTGGCGCTGGGTCCGGCTCTTGTGCACATGCCGGGAGTCAGCATCGACAGTGGAGACCACGCGATCCGAGGCGGTGCCCGAACAGATCCGCCACCGCCCGTCACTGCCGTCGGAGCCCGCGGCGGGCTCGACGTCTTGGCCGGCAACCAGAGCGAGCAATCCCACCGCGTCGGCCGCCGCGTGCCCCAGCGGCTGCTCGGGCACATGGGCCAGAACATTGATCGCGTCGGTGACCAGGCCATCGACCAGCCCGACGCGGGCCTGGGCATCCTCCCAGGCGATGCGCGGCTTGCCCGGATCGGCGTAGTCATGGGCGCGACAGTGGCGGGCCACCACCTCCCCTGCGCCGGGCACCTCGCGGGCCACCCGGCGGATGCAGGCGATGATCTGGGTAACGGTGTCCTGGATGGCCACCGCGTCATCGAGCACGGCCGAGTCCAGCGCTCGACGCTGACGAGCCTTGAGCACACCGGTCTCAGCGATCACCCGGCTGGTGATGGTGAAGACCCGGCGGGGATCGGCCAAGGCGGCCAAACGCCGCCGGAAGTAGGTGAGCAGGGAAGGATCAAAACCGCCATCATGCAGCCCCAGGCCGCAGGCCGCCTTCCACCACAGGTCATAGCGCAGGTTCTGGACGGCCTCGCGATCAGAGGCGCCTTCCAGCGCTTGCAAGACCACCACTGCGGCCAGCACCGAGGGCGGCGCGCTGGGACGCCCGTTGGGCGAAGGGTACATATCAGCGAACGCCTCGGGCTCAAACAACTCCTCACGATGCTGGGCCAAGAAGGCATGCACACCATCGGGCGGGATCATCTGCCGACAGCTCTCCCACACATCCGGCCCCACGGACCCACCATCCATTCTCCCTGCATGCACGCGATTGTGGCCCCGCAGCATCCACCGCGGGGCCACAATCCCAAGATCTTCAGCAGCCTTCTAGT
>NZ_LAJC01000012.1 GCF_000981225.1 Allosalinactinospora lopnorensis | reverse complement strand
ACTAGGGCTTTCGCCCCACCCCGCCGGCCACGTCCACCCTGGTGTGCGTGAAGGGGGAGGGGTCGGGCCGCCACTGCGTGACCTCCACCACGCCGGGCGTTACGAGCTCCAGGCCTTCGAAGAAACCGGCGATCTGTTCGATCGGGCGGGGACGGTAGGGAAGTGTGCCGCTCTCCTCGTAGAGCCGTTCAGCCTCCTTGACCCCCTGGCTGGTGTCGATGAAGTCGTAGGTTCCCAGGTAGCTGCCTGACGGCAGGCCGTCCAGCAGCCGGGGCACGATCGACAGCGCCTCCTCGTAGTCGATGTGTCCCAGGATGCCCATCAGCATGAGGGCGGTGGGTCGGCTGAGGTCAAGCGTCTGGCTTGCCTCGCGCAGGATCGTGGCGGGGTCGTGCAGGTCGGCGTCGACGTAGACAGTGACGCCCTCAGGAGAGCTGGTCAGCAGGGCGCGGGCGTGCGCCAGGACCAGGGGGTCGTTGTCGACGTAGACGATCTTGGATTCGGGGGCGGCGCGCTGGGCGATCTCGTGGGTGTTGTCGACGGTGGGCAGCCCGGTGCCGACGTCCAGGAATTGGCGGATGCCGACCTCGCCGGCCAGGTACCGGACGGCACGGGCGATGAAGTGCCGGGCGGCGCGGGCCGCGTTGGCCATCTCCGGGTAGACCTCGAGAACCTGGTCCCCGGCCGCCCGGTCGACGGGGTAGTTGTCCTTACCGCCCAGCCAGTAGTTCCAGATCCGGGCTGACTGGGGAACGCTGGTGTCGATCTTGGGCGACGGTGACGGGCCGGAATCGTTGGGAACTGCCGAACTGTCGCTCACCGGAACTCTCTTTCCCTATAGCTGTGATCGGCGTTACCGCACAGTCTAGAGCCCCGGGTTCGGCGTCAAATGAGCGTTCTGCCTCTGTGCGTATCCGGTCGCGGCCGCGATTCCCGGATGCGAAGACTCCGCCGGGCGGCCGCGGAAAAAACGGTGAAATCCTTATCAAAACCTTATGCGTACCGCCGGGGCCGTCAGAGAATGTGGAAAGATCTTTCTGGTCGCGTTCGGGGCGGAGACGGCGATGCTGCGAGGGTGAGCATGGGAATCCGACAGGCTGTGGGCGGCCACCCTGGCGGTCATGTCTACCAGCAGACCGGGCCGATGGCGGCGCGGATGGTGCTGGGTGCCCAGCTGCGCAGGATGCGGGAGGACCGGGACATCACCCGCGAGGAGGCCGGCGAGGCGATCCAGGCCTCGCACACCAAGATCGGCCGGTTGGAGCTGGGGCAGACCAGTGTCAAGGAGAACGACATGACCGTTCTCCTCACCCGGTACGGCGCCGTCGACGAGGCCGAGCGCGCCACTCTGCTGGCTCTGGCCCGGCAGGCGAACGCTCCCCGTTGGTGGCAGCCCTACAGCGACGTGGTACCGAACTGGTTCGAGACCTATCTGGGGCTGGAGCAGGCTGCCCGTGTCATCCGCAACTACGAGGCGCAGTTCATCCCCGGACTGCTGCAGACCGAGGGCTACGCCCGCGCGATCACCGGGTTCAGCCGCCGCCGACTTGCCATACCGCAGATCGAGCGCTGCGTCGAACTGCGCATGAGGCGCCAGCGGATCCTGCGCGGGGCGCGGCCCCCGCACCTGTGGGCCGTGATCGACGAGGGGGCGCTGCGCCGCCCGTTCGGTGGCGTCCCGACCATGCGCGCACAGCTCGACCACCTCCTCGACATCTCCGAACTCGGAAACGTCACCATCCAGGTGATGCCGTTCAGCGCCGGCGGTCATGCCGCGGCCGGCGGGCCCATCGCCATCCTGCGCCTGCCCGAACACCACCTCCCGGACGTGGTCTACCTCGAACAGCTCGTCAGCGCCCGCTACCCCGACAGGCCGGGTGAGATCCAGTACTACTGGGACCTCATGAACCGCCTGGCGACCGAGGCCGAACAGGCGACCGCGGCCCGAGCGGTGCTCCACCGGATCCGCAAGGAGATCTGAGGGAGCGGCCGCGCCGTTCAGCGGACCGCGCCGAACCGGTGCGGGAGGCGCGCGGCACGCCCGGGACCGGCCCGCCCCCCGGCCTGAGGGCACACGCGCCGGTTTCCCCCAGCCCTCAGGAAGGGGCGCCCGGCCTGCGCGCCACGTACACGGTGTCGAGCGGGTCGTCCGGAACCTGGAACGCGTGTACCGGGCCGAAACCGGTCTCCGCCAGGAGGGCGCGGCCCGCTGCGGCGGCCTCGAACAGGCCGTTGCGGTGGCCGAGGTCGACCATCAGGGTCAGTACCGCGTGGGTGTACAGCTCGAAGACCGTTCCGGCGAACTCCTCGGCGCGTGCCGGTCGAGCGTCTCCGGGCTCATTGCCATAGGCTCCTCCCTACAGTGTCGGGCGCGGGTCCGGGCCGCGCGTGGTCGTTGCTCATACCCGTGCCATGGCGGGGGCGCGCCACATCGGCCACAGCGAAGGCCCGCCGGGCAACGTGATCTCGCCGATGGTCCGGAAGCCGTGGCGCTCGTAGAGGGCGCGACTGCGGGCGGTCGTCGCCTCCAGGTAGGCGGGGGCGCCGTCGCGGTCGCAGCGTTCGAGTACGGGCGCCATGAGCGCGGAGCCGATGCCCAAGCCCTGGTAGGCCGGAACCACCCCGAGGACCATCAGGTACCAGTGCGGTTCGCGCGGGTGGCGCTCGGCCATGAGGGCGTCGAGCTCGAAGCAGCGGACGCTGTCAGGCCCCGCTACGGTCGCCACCCGGTGACCGAACGCCTCGGCCTCGTCGTCGCCGACCGCCTCTTCGCCGGGCGGTGCCCACAGCGCGGCGCCGGCCCCGTCGGCGGTCGTGCGGATCTCCCGGAAGCGGTGGAACGCCTCGACGTACAGCCCGAAGAGACCGGGGCCGACGGTGCGGTAGCGGTCGTCATCGGGGACGGCCCACCTGAGCACCGGATCGTCGAAGAAGGCCGTGCTCAGCGCGGTGCGGACCTGCGGGAGGTCCGGAGCCTCTGCTGTGCGGATCGTGATCGTCGTCATGGTGCCCTCCCCGGCGCGGCACGGGCGGCCGCCGCCTCGGCGCCGCTGCTCCCTGCAGGGCGCCCCTGCAGGTCAACCTGGCATGCGAGGCCGGGCGGGAGCATCGGGGAACTCACCTATTTCGCGGCTGGTCCCGCCCCAAGATGGCGCGCGGCCACGGCGGCCGCCTCGGCCCGGCTTCGTACGCCGAGCTTGCTGAGCACGTGTGCGACATGATGCTCGACGGTCTTGCGGCTGAGATAGAGACGGTCGGCGATGCCGGGGTTGGACAGGCCCTCGCCGAGGAGCGCCAGCACCTCGCGTTCCCGCTTCGAGAGGGTGGGCAGCCCCTTCGGGCCGATCCGGGCGGCCCTGACCCCCAGCCGGCGGAGCAGGGCCGCCGCCGCGTCCGCCCCCTGCTCCGCGCCGAGGGTCTCGAAGGCGCTCAGCGCGGCGCGCGCCTGTATCACCGCGCTCTCCGGTTCCGCGTCGAACAGCGTCTCGGCGAGCAGCAGTCGGCTCCTGGCCGCCTCGTAGGGCATCTCCAACCGGAGGAACCCCGTGACCGCCGACTCCAGGTGCCGCGTTGCGGCGGGAGCGCCGCAGGCGGCCAGGGCGGTGCCCAGCAGGCGCTCGCCGCGCGTCCGGATGAGCGGACTGCCCCGTTCGGTTCCCAGCGCGTCGAGCGCCCGACCGCGCTCCGCCGCCTTCTCGGCGTCGCCGTGCCCGATCTCCAGTTCACCGAGTAGCTCCAGCAGCGGCGCGCTCTCCGGCCGTTCCTCGCCGTACTCCTGCTCCTGGAGGGCGAGCCGGGCCGCCGCCGCGGCCGCAGCGGGCCGGCCGCGCAGCTGGTGGATGCGCGCCAGCGCGGGGGCGGCCACGGCATGGTCCTCAAGCCCGCCGACGAGCCGTTCGGCCTCCTCTATGCGCCCTTGGGCCAGGCGCAGCTCGGCGAGCGAGGACAACGCTTGTCGGTGGTACTCCGGCACGGACGACCGCGAGATCTCGATCGCCGCGGTGAGCTCCACCTCGGCCTGCCGCCAGTCGCCGGTGGCCACCAGTGTGCCGCCGTAGTACGTGCGGCATTCCGCGTACAGGAAGGGGCAGCCGTAGCGTTTGGCGAACCGGTCGGCGGCGCGCACCCACTCCACGACGCGCTCGAACTCGGCGCTCCGGGTGCAGGAGGTGATCATGTTGCAGGAACAGAGGACCACCGTGTCGGGGTTGCCGCCCTCGCCGCTGAGGCAGCCCGCCATCGACTCGTCCAGGTAGGCGACGCCCTCGGTCACCTTGCTCTGCCGGACGAGCAGCGCGCCGATCTGGCTGAGCGCGCACAGCTCCAGATCGATGTCGCCGGTCCTGCGGGCCAGCTCCAGCGCCCGCCGGGCCTCCTGCTCACCGCTCTCCGGATCGACCAGTGTCTCGGACCCGACGATCAGCAGCCAGCCGCGCGTCTCCTCCAGGGCGAAGTCCTCGACCAGCCGGCTGGCACGGGCCAGCCAGCCGGCCGCCGCCGCACGGTTGCCCATGTGCTTCCAGTAATCCATACACAGGAGCAGGGCGGTCAACGCGGCTTGGGACGGATCCGGTTCGCGGCGCAGCGCCGCATATCCCTGCTCGCGGAATCCGATGGACTCGTCGAGCTTGCCCAGCCACCACAGGGCTTCGCCCATGCCGATCAGTGCCTTGGCGGTTCTCCGGACCTCCAGCGCCGCATGGAAGGAGTCCCGTGCCCGTGTCCACTCCGCGGCCGCCAGCGCTTCGTTGCCGGCGGTGACAAAGGAGTCGACGTCCTGCGTCATTACTCAATAGTGCGTTCTCACGCGGCGGATGGCGAGCCCCGGGGCACTACCCCGAAAGAGGTTTTCGCTGGAAACACGCCCCGGCGGGACACGCGTCGCGGAGCCCGCGGGCCCGGCCGCGGGCCGCCCGGTGGCCGGAGGGCGCCGCCTCCGGAACAGAGGAGTCCCGCTACAGATACAACCCTGTGCCGTACTCCGGGTCCTCGTTGGCCACGGCGTGGATGTCGCGCTCGCGCATGACCACGTAGAGCTCGCCGTGGATCTCGACCTCCTGCTGCTCGTCAGGATTGAAGAGCACCCGGTCGCCGGTCTTGACGTGCCGGGCACTGGTACCGGCCCCGCAGATCTCGCCCCAGGAGAGGCGGGTCCCCATCTTTACCGTGTCCGGGATGACCAGGCCCGCGCTGCTGCGCCGCTCTCCCTTCTCGTGCACAGGGCGGATCAGGAGGCGATCATGCAGCATCTGGATTTCAAGCTTTGATTCGGACACCCATCAAGCGTATTGCGGCCGAGGTGCAGAAGGGAAACAACGGAGCGCAGAAGCGGCCACGCCGGTAATGGCTCGACGACCCCCGCGCATCCGGTAGAGTCAGGGTGTCGCTGCGGCGACCAAGGGGCTATGGCGCAGTCGGTAGCGCGCTCCATGGCATGGAGGAGGTCTGGGGTTCGAATCCCCATAGCTCCACTCGACTCCGAGACGACCCCGCTCGGAGGCCTTCGGTCTCCTCGCCGGGTCGTCTTGTTGTTTCCGCCGGGGGACGAACCCCGATGCGCCGCATGGTCACGCGCACCCGCAGACTGGCCCCGCCTTTCGATCAGGGCGGGGGCGAGTCCACGGCAGCCTCCCGTTCGTCCACGAAGGCGAGGAGTTCCGGATCGCCGGAGACCAGGCGCTCCACCTCCTCGCCACCGTCGCACCGGCACAGGGCCACCGTCACCTGGGACGGGGTCCGCTCCAGCACCCGCCACACAGCGCCGTGCTCCTCCCAGCGGACCAGGGTCTCGACCGGGTTCCCGTGTGATCTGTCGCTCATGCCCCTGCATATGCCCCGAACGGAGCTGTCGGAGACGCGGCCGTGCGCGGGGCTCCGGCCCGGACTTCATCGATCTCCTGGGCCATTGGGCACGGCGAACCCGTCCGGCGGTCGAGGCGGTACCACCGCCGCCCACCCGGCGCCGGTCATCCGGAACCACCCACAGGCAACCCGGTCGGACCGGTCACCGGCGGTCCGGCCAGCGCTCTTGGCCCCCTGCTCCCGCCTTTGAGCAGTGCGGCCGTGTTGTCTCAGCGCTCCCGGCAGCCGCGAGTCGGCGGGGCGCATCAACCGATCGGTCGATGGTTCGATCCACCGGTCTTCGAGCCGGCGGGGCGATGTGCCGCCCTGCTCACCGCGGCCATTCTCGGAGCATGGCGGTCATCGAGGTAACCAATCTGCACAAGCGCTACGGCGAAACGGTGGCGGTGGACGATGTGTCGTTCGCCGTCGAGGAAGGCGAGATCTTCGGGATCCTCGGTCCCAACGGCGCGGGAAAGACCACCACGGTCGAATGCGTCGCGGGCCTACGCGCCCCCGACCGGGGCACGGTCACCGTACTCGGCCGGGATCCGCAGCGGGACGCGGCCGAACTGCGCCAGCGGGTCGGCGTGCAGCTCCAGGAGAGCAGGCTGCCCGACAAGCTCAAGGTCGCCGAGGCGATGGATCTGTACAGCTCGTTCTACCGCCGGCCGGCGGACTGGAACACGCTGCTGGAGAGCCTTGGCGTCGCCGACAAACGCGGCACCCAGTTCCGCAAGCTGTCCGGCGGTCAGAAGCAGCGGCTGTCCATTGCGCTCGCCCTGGTGGGCAGCCCCGCCGTCGCGGTGCTCGACGAGCTGACCACCGGCCTGGACCCGCAGGCGCGGCGCGACACCTGGGATCTGATCGAGCAGGTCCGTGACTCCGGTATCACGATCGTGCTGGTCACCCACTTCATGGACGAGGCCGAACGCCTGTGCGACCGGATCGCGCTGGTCGACTCCGGCCGGGTCGCCGCCCTGGATACCCCGGCCGGCCTGGTCGCACGGGCCGCCGAGGAGCAGCGGGTGCGTTTCCGTCCCTCCGTGTCGCTCGACGACGGGCTGCTGGCCGACCTACCCGAGGTGACCAGAGTCGAACGCGCCGGGCGGCAGGTCGTGGTGACCGGCACCGGGAACCTGCTGCACGCGATCACGTCGGTGCTCGCGCGCAACCACATCATCGCCGAGGAGTTGCGCGTCGAGCAGACCAGCCTGGACGACGCCTTCGTAGCGCTCACCGGCCGCAGGTTCGACGACGAAGAAGGGAAGTAGCCGCCGTGTCTACTCTGGTGAAACTGACCGCCGTCGAAGGCAGGCTGTTTCTGCGCGAACCCATGGCGGTGATCTTCGGAGTCGTGTTTCCGACCATCCTCCTGCTCGGTATGGGCGCCATCCCCGTCCTCCGAGAGCCCTCGCCGGACTTCGGCGGAGCACGCTTCGTCGAGTTCTGGGCACCGTCCGCACTGGTGCTGGGGCTGGGGATCCTCGGGGTGCAGCACATCCCGGCCACGATCGCCACCTATCGGGAGAACGGCATCCTGCGCCGGATGTCCACGACGCCCGTCCATCCGGGCAAAGTGCTGGCCGCGCAGCTCATCGTCGCCCTGGCCGCGGCCGCCGCGGCCGCCGGACTACTCGTCGTCGCGGCGTGGCTGGTGCTCGATGTCCCGCTGCCCGAGCACCCGTGGTGGTTCACGCTCGCCTTCGTGGTCGGCTACGGCGCGCTCCTGGCCATCGGCATACTGATCGCCGCGGTCACACCCAACGTCCGCACCGCGAACGGCTTCGCGATGTTGGCGTACATGGCGTTCATGTTCCTCGGAGGCGTGTTCCTGCCGCGGTTCACGCTGCCCGACGTTGTGGTGCGCATCGGCGACTACACCCCGCCCGGTGTGCAGGCGCTGCTGGACGCCTGGTTCGGCGACACCGGGGCGGCGACCGCGGTTGGCGTCGAGACGGCCGGGCCTCCCCAGCTCGCGCAGTTGGCGATAATGGCGCTGATCGCGGTCGCGGCCGGCGCGGTAGCGGCCAAGCTGTTCCGCTGGGAGTGAGGCGAGGATGAGCCAGGGACCCCCCGAGTCCGGCCGCGACTGGGAGCAGTGGTGGGGTGTGCTGCTGATCGCCCTCCCCTGGCTCCTCCTGCCGTCCGCGACGATCCTCAGCCTGGTCCAGCCGGGCCAGACCTGGGCCGACCGGAGCATCACGCTCAGCCTGGCGGGGCTGGCCGCCGGCTGGATCCTCGCCGGACACACGCTCGCATCAGAGGAACGCCGGGAGCGCCAGGCGCCGATGCGGGTGTACTTCGCCGGCCTGCTCGTGCTCTTCGTGGTGCTGATGTGGCACGACCTGCTCTTCCTGCTCTTCGCGATCACCGGGTTCTTCCACGCGGCACTGCTGAAACCGTGGCCCTGGACCATGGCCGGAGTGGGCGGGTCCTCGGTCGCGCTCAACACGATGACCATGGGATTTCCGGGGACGGATCCGGGCACCCCCTTCGTGCAGCACATCTCCGTCTACGTGGGTGTGATCGCCATCCAGACACTGGCCATCAGCTCCGGCTACGTCTTCGGGGAGAAGGCGAGCGAGCAGCACGAACAACGCAAGCTGACGGTGGCCAAGCTGGAGGCGGCCCTGGAGGAGAACGCCGGGCTGCACGCCCAACTGCTGTCCCAGGCCCGCGAGGCCGGGATGCTCGACGAACGCCAGCGCATGGCGCGGGAGATCCACGACACGCTGGCCCAGGGCCTCACCGGCATCGTCACCCAGGTGCAGGCCGCGCAGCGGGTATGGCACTCGCCTGATCAGGCGCGGCCGCATCTGGACCGTACCTTGGCCCTGGCCCGCGACAGCCTGGCCGAGGCCCGCCGCTCGGTGCAGGCACTGCGGCCGCGGGAGCTGGCCGAGGCCCACCTGCCCGACGCGCTCAGTGACATGGCGCACCGCTGGGCCAAGGGCAGGGACATCGACCTGCGCGTGGACGTCACCGGAGACCGGCTACCGTTGAGTTCGGCGATCGAGGTGGCCCTGTTCCGGACCGCTCAGGAGGCGCTGACCAACGTCGCCAAGCATGCCGAGGCATCGCGCGTCGGGCTGACCCTGTCCTACCTGGACGACGCCGTGCTGCTGGACGTCCGCGACGACGGCAGGGGCATGACCGGCGCCGGGGGACAGGGAGTCGGGCTCGACAGCATGCGGCAGCGGATCCGGAGTGCGGGAGGCGCGATGGAGATCGAGACCGCGCCGGGGGAAGGCACGGCGGTCAGCGTCAGCGTCCCCGCGGTCACCGTAGAGGCGCCGTGATCCGCGTATTGATCGTCGACGACCACCCGATCGTCCGCGACGGGCTGCGCGGCGCGTTCGCCGAAGAGCCGGACATCGAGGTGGCCGGTGAGGCGTCCAACGGCCGCGAGGGCGTCGAGAAGGCCACGCGCCTCGGAATCGATGTGGTGCTCATGGACCTGCGGATGCCGGAGCTGGACGGCGTCCAGGCGATCACCGCGCTGTGCGAGAGGTCGACCGCCGTCCGCGTTCTCGTGCTCACCACCTTCGACAGTGAGGCCGACGTGCTGCCCGCGATCGAGGCGGGTGCCACCGGCTACCTGCTCAAGGACGCACCGGCCGAGGAGCTGGTGCGCGCCGTCCGTGCGGTCCATCGTGGTGAGTCGGTGCTCGCGCCCTCGGCGGGGCAGTTGCGCAAACCGGCCGGGCGGGGACTGAGCGACCGGGAACTCGAGGTACTTCAGATGGTCGCCGATGGCATGTCCAACCGCGCGGCCGCCGCCCGCCTGTTCATCAGCGAGGCGAGCATCAAGACCCACCTGCAGCACATCTACGACAAGCTCGGCGCACGCGACCGCGCCGCGGCCGTCGCCGAGGCGTACCGGCGCGGCTTGCTCAGCTAGTCCTGCGCCGGTGGAGTGCGGGGATCCAGGTGCATGGTGGGCTGCGCGACCGCGGCGGTTCTTGCGCCGCCGGCGGACGGCATCCGCCTGGTTCGTACCCGCCCTCGGCCCCGCCCAGAGGTGACCGCCCGCAAGAACCCGGCCCGCCTGGCCTTGGCATGCCCTGGGGCGCGTCCATTCGTGGACGCGCCCCACCGCCGTTTTCGTCACCCTCCGCGCAGCCTCACATGCCACCGGCCGCCGAAGACGGCGCCGTGCCCCCTTGGCGACGGGCGACTCCGGAACCGCGCCGCCGTGACCGTAGGGGTCCGATACACTGGGGGTGCGTTCTTTCGCGGGGCTATGGCGCAGTCGGTAGCGCGCCTCCATGGCATGGAGGAGGTCTGGGGTTCGAATCCCCATAGCTCCACTCGACTCCGGGACGACCCTGCTCGGAGGCCTTCGGTCTCCTCGCCGGGTCGTTTCGTCGTTTCTGCCGGGGAGACGACCCCCGACTCGGGGCCGCGTCCCGCGAGCGCGGGTTGTACTGCGGTCCCGTAGGGCCCGCGAGCGGTCCGCGTCCTCACCGGCTTCGGCACCGACGAAGGCCTCGCGTTCGGGTGACTGGACAACGGCGGTCACGGCGAGCAGTTGCGGGGTGCGTTCCTTCTCCAGCGGTGACGAAAACGACCATGCGTTCCCCGCCGGGGCCGCGCCCCCGTCGCAGTGCGCTGGCCAGCGCAGACGCCGTGGCCCCGGCAGCGCGCGGGCCCACGCTCCCAGGGCCGTTCAGCTCGTCCACCTGCGCCGGAACGGCAAAGCGCGGGTCCATTTGCCCTGGGCGTGAGAGCGCCGTACCCTCACGACTGCATACCGATCAGTCGGTACGTGCATAGCCGTGTGTCGGTGCGCTACGAGCAGCCTGCGGGCTGTGCCCGCCGGCCGATCCACCGCCGACCGCCGAAGGAGCTGCCGGAAATGAGCCGAATCAACCACCAGGTGCGCCTGGCTGCACGTCCCGTGGGGCAGGTGCGTCCTACCGACTGGGAGCACACCGAGGAGCCGGTGGCCGAACCCGGCGACGGGGAACTGCTGGTCCAGGTGCTCTACCTGTCGATCGACCCGGCGATGCGCGGCTGGATGAACGCGGGCAAGTCCTACATCCCGCCGGTGGAGGTCGGCGAGGTGATGCGTGCCGGCGCGGTGGGACGGGTGATCGCCTCCCGGCACCCCGGCTTCGCGGTCGGCGACCACGTGTCGGGCTCGCTGGGCGTGCAGGAGTACTGCCTGTCGGACGGGCGCGGCCTCACCAAGGTCGACCCGGCGGTGGCCTCCCTGCCGACGTATCTCGGCACGCTCGGCATGACGGGGCTGACAGCCTACTTCGGTCTGATCGACATCGGACGCCCCGAGCCCGGGCAGACCGTGGTGGTCTCCGGAGCGGCCGGGGCGGTCGGCAGCGTGGTCGGCCAGATCGCCAAGATCATGGGCTGCCGCGTCATCGGCATCGCCGGCGGCGAGCGCAAGTGCCGGCTGGTGGTCGAGGAGTTCGGGTTCGACGCCGCGATCGACTACCAGACCGAGGACGTCCGCAAGGCGCTGCGCGAGCATGCCCCCGACGGCGTCGACGTGTACTTCGACAACGTCGGCGGTGACGTCCTGGAGGCCGTGCTGGACCGGCTGGCGCGCGGTGCCCGCATCGTCATCTGCGGTGCGGTCTCCCAGTACAACAGCGCCGATCCGGTCAAGGGCCCGAGGAACTACATGTCGCTGCTGGTCAACCGCGCCTCCATGACGGGAATGGTGGTGTTCGACTACGCCGACCGGTACTCCGAGGGCATCACGCAGCTGGCGGAGTGGCGGGCGGCGGGCCGGCTGCGGTCGCTGGAGGACGTGGTGTCCGGTGGAGTGGCGGCGTTTCCCGAGACTCTGCTGCGGTTGTTCCGCGGTGAGAACCTCGGCAAGCTGGTGCTCAAGGTCGCGGACGAGTAGGGCGGACGGCAACGCTGCAGCTCACCGGCGCGGGCGCTCCCTACGGGCGCCGCGCCGGGCATCGATGCGTCGCCGCCCCGCCGGAGCCTGCGCGTGGCGGTGAGGGGTGTCCGGGCCGTCGCCGATGGGAGTTCCGCACCGGCCGGTTCCGCGGGGCTGTGGACGGAACGGCCCGGCCGCCCCCGGGTGACGGTACCGTCTCAACCGTGGCAGAACTTCCCGACGTCGAGACACTGTTGGACGCTGCGGTGCACGCCCTCGGCGGCAGTCGCCGCGATGGCCAGGTGGCCATGGCCGAGGCGGTCGGTTCCGCGATCGATACCGAAGAGCACCTGGTGGTCCAGGCGGGCACCGGCACGGGGAAGTCGCTCGCCTACCTCGTACCGGCCATCCGCCATGCCGTCGTCGAGGGCACCACGGTGGTGGTCTCCACCGCCACCATCGCCCTGCAGCGCCAACTCATCGAACGCGATCTGCCGCGGCTGGCCGCCGCTCTCGGACCGCTGCTGGAGCGGGAACCCACGTTCGCGATCCTCAAGGGCCGGCGCAACTACCTGTGCCGGCACCGGCTGCAGACCGCGGGGGACTCCGAGCCCGATGACGCGGAGCTGTTCGACCCCCGCCAGCTGTCCTCGCTCGGGCGCCAGGTGAAGCGGCTGCACGAATGGGCGGAGGAGACCGTCACCGGCGACCGCGACGAGCTCATCCCCGGGGTCAGCGACCTCGCCTGGCGCCAGGTGTCCGTCTCGGCCAACGAGTGCGTGGGCGCGGCCGCCTGCCCCTTCGGCCAGGAGTGCTTCGCCGAGCAGGCCCGGGCCGACGCCGGCGGCGCCGATGTCGTCGTCACCAACCACGCCATGCTCGCCATCGGCGCGATGCAGGGGTACCAGTTGCTTCCCGAGCACCGGGTGCTGATCGTGGACGAGGCGCACGAGCTCGTCGACCGCGTCACCTCGGTGGCCACCGGCGTTCTCGGGGAGCGGCCGGTGAACACGGCCGTCAAGCGTGCGGCGCGGCTGGTCGAGGCCGGTATCACCGAGCGGCTCAGCGAGACGGCCGACGGACTCGCGCTCATGTTCACCGAGACCGGTGCGGGCCGGATCGACCACCTTCCCGAAGGCTCGCCGGGGCGGTGCGGAGTGTCCGCGACGCCGCGCACGCCTGCATCACCGCTATCGGTCCGCCGGACGAGGACGATCCCGATACCGGTACCACCGCAGACCGCAGGCTCGCGCTGGCGGCGCTCGACGAGGTGCACGACACCGCCGTACGGATCCTGGAGGCGTTCGAGCCGCCGCTGCGCGAACGCCGCGACGTCGTCTGGCTGGCCAAGGGGCCCAAACAGCAGCCGACCCTGCATGCCGCGCCGCTGGGCGTGGGCGGGTTGCTGCGCGAGAAGCTCTTCGGCGACCGCACGACCGTGCTCACGTCGGCCACGCTCGCACTCGGCGGCTCGTTCACGTCGATGGCGGCGCGGTGGGGACTGGGGCCGGAGACCATGGAGCGGCCCGACGGAGCGGAGGACGGGGCCGCCGGGGACAGTACCGGTGATCACGACACCTCCGCCGAAGAGCCGCGCTGGCGGGGGCTGGATGTCGGCTCCCCGTTCGAGCACGGGCGCAGCGGCATCCTCTACGTCGCCGGCCACCTGCCCCCGCCCGGCCGCGACGGCCTCGACACCCGCTACCTCGATGAGATCGCGGAGCTGATCGAGGCGGCGGGAGGGCGCGCGCTCGGCCTGTTCTCCTCGATGCGCGCCGCGGAGCAGGCATCCCAGGAACTGGCAGAGCGGCTGGACTTCGAGATCCTGTGCCAGGGGGAGGACTCCACCGGCAGGCTGGTCGAGCGCTTCGCCGAGGAGGAGAGCTCCTGTCTGTTCGGCACCCTGTCGCTGTGGCAGGGGGTCGATGTTCCAGGGCCCTCGCTGCAACTGGTGATCGTGGACCGGATCCCTTTCCCACGTCCTGACGATCCGCTGGCCTCAGCGCGGCAGAGAGCGGTGGGCGCGCAAGGGGGGAACGGTTTCATGGCGGTGGCCGCGACACATGCGGCGCTGCTGCTCGCACAGGGGACCGGGCGGCTGCTGCGGTCCATGGACGACCGCGGTGTCGTCGCGGTCCTCGATCCGCGCCTGGCCACGGCGCGCTACGGAGGGTTCCTGCGCTCCTCGCTGCCGCCCTACTGGGGTACCACCGATCCCGACGTCGCCAGGTCCGCGCTGCGGCGCCTGAACGCAGCCGCCACCCCGACCGCCCGTTGACCGGGGATCCGGCCGCCGCTGCCGGTCACCGCGGTACGCGGTAGCCGAACAGTCGAACGGCGTAGCCGGGGGAGTCGTCGTCAGCGGGTTGGATGTGCCAGCGGTCGTGGTGGTCGCCGATCGAGAGTTCGTTCCACATCAGGTCGATGAGCTTGAGCCGCGCGACTACGGAGGCTTCGGGGTCGAGGACGATGGAGTAGGAGCGGTCGGTCAGCCGCTGGGTGACCATACCCACCGACTGCCCGTCCCAGATCGCGGGTACCGTCGCGTGGCCGATGTCGATCCCGCACAGCCTGAGCTGTTCGATCTCTTCGTCAAGGGCCTCGGCGGCGAGCGCGTCATCGAGCTTGAGGGCGTCCTCCAGCTCGTCCCGGTCCTGGTCGCTGCGCAAGTAGGCGTGGTACGTCCGGTGACCGCAGTTCCGGCACATCCGCCAGACGACGCACCGCGCGAGCCCATAGGCGGACTGCGCCTCACCTATGCCTCGGTAGGCGCTGACGTACCGGCTGGCGCCGCATTCGCAGCACAGGGCCGTGAGATCCTGCTTCATCCTCGTAGTCCCCCTCCCAGGTGAGTATGCGATGGGAACCCCTCGCTAGGGAACCACGTTGGCCGAAGGAGTTGCGGCAAACGGTCGTCATCAATGACCAAAAACCCGCACACGGTGGAAACCATCGCGGTTGGTGTCCGTCCTGTCACACAGGGGCGTGTGTTCTGCTGCGCGGGAACCGGTCAGCCTTGCTGTGCCCCATCCGCGGGGCCGTCCTGGTCGCTCCGGGGGCGCCTCTCAGCGGTGTCCCGTGGCTCCCGCGCGTGCACGTCCGTGGCAGGGGTCTCTTTTCGTTGTTTTGATCCGCCGGGTTCCGGATCCTCGTCCTCCTCTGCGGCGCCGAGCAGGGGGTGCTCGGCCACCTTGTAGCGCTTGATGTAGACACTCAGGAATGCCTGCAGGCTCGCTCCGGCCGGAAGCGCCAGCAGTGCCCCGGGGGCTCCGAGAATAGCGGCGCCGGCGAAAACCGCGCCAAAGGCGACCGCGGGATGCATGTCCAAGGTCCGGGCGGTGATTCTCGGTTGCAGCACATAGTTCTCGAACTGCTGGTAAAGGGTGATGAAAACGAGCATCCACAGCGCGGGCCAGGGCCCTTCGATCAGCGCGACCAGCACCGGCAGCGCCCCGCCGATGTAGGTGCCCACCGTCGGGATGAACTGGGACAGCACCCCCACCCACAGCGCCAGCGCGACGGGGTAGGGAATGTCCAGGAAGAGAAGGGCGACGTAGTGCGCCACCGTGGCCATCACCGCGAGCAGCGCCCGCGAGTAGATGTACCCGCCGGTCTTGCTGATCGCGATCTCCCAGGCCCGAAGTACCTCGCGCTGGGTGCGCGGCGGCAGCACCGAGCAGATGGTGCGCCGGAACCTGGGACCGTCGGCGGTCAGGTAGAAGGTGAACAGTGCGATCGTCAGGCTGCTGAACAGCAGCAGGAGGAGCGTGGTCCCGGCTCCCCAGGCGTTCTCGGCCAGCCCGCTGGCATACTGCTCGGCCAGCCCGCTGGCGTCGGAGAGCCCGGCCACCAGGTGGGTGGGCGCGAAGTCGGTGCCGAACGTGCTGTTGACCCAGTCCAGCAGCCCCCGCGCCATGTCGGGCAGTTGATCGACGAGGGAGAGGACCTGGCCGAGCAGCATCGACCCGAGGACCGAGAAGAACGCGACGACGACGCCGAACCCGGCCAGCATGACCGTGCCCGTCGCCAGGCCGCGCGGCCACCGGTGCCGGTGCAGCCAGTTGACGGCGGGTTCCAGCGCGAGCGCGAGGAACAGCGAGATCAGCAGCAGCACCAGGAGGTTCTGCAGCTGCAGGAACAGCCACGCCGCGACCGCGAACCCGATCACCGTCCACACGGCGAGGATCATCGCGCGGGGCAGCCATGGAGCATGCCGTTCTTGTTCGATGCGCTCATAGGGCGCGGGTGTCTTTCTGCTCGGTAGAGAGCCGGGGAAACCGGAGAAACCTGTCGGTTCCCTGCCCACTGAGCTTAGTCGTCCATGGACAGACCGCGCTTGTTGCGCGCGGTCCACTCGCGCATGCGTTTCGGGTAGCCGACGATCTGAACATCGTATGCGGGGGCCGCGAGGTCGCGGGCGACCCGCCGGATGACATCGGGGGAGCCGACCCGGCGCCGGATCCATTCGCCGTCGGTGGCCACGGCGACGGCCGTGGTGCTCGTCGCGAAGGTCTCGGGCTCCACGAAGAACTCGACGCCGACCCGGCTCTTCGCGAACTCGATCAGAGCCTTCACGTCGGAGTCGTCGGCGGCGCGGTCGAATCGGGCCTTGCCCTTGCGCCTCGCCTTGCGGAGTCCGAACCGGTCTCGCCATCCCATGCTGGTCGCGCTCCCGTCACTGCTGTCGCGCTCGCGTCCGTTTCACTCAACCGCGTCCAAGGCCCGGTGCCTCCCCGAGTCTATAGGTACTGCTGCTTGGGGACTTTTCGCATTTTCCACATGACTCTGTAATCGTGCTGCTACTTTCGGTCATGAATCGAGAGTAGGGGGCCCGTAATGACGCTATGGACCTGGGTGGGGGAAACAGCCAAGGATCTCAGAGAAGCCGGGCACACTGAGGCCGCCGACGCCGTGATCGGGATGCCGAAACTGGCGGTGGAGGGCGATGTCGTCCGGCTCAGGGCGGGGCTGCCCGCGGCCCTGCGCGCCGCACGCGATGTCACCGAATCCCGCTGGTTGGAGAACTTCCTGGAGCACTGGCCGCTCGCGGCCCGTGTGGGGGACCGGGGCGAGGGGGCGACGGCCCTACCGGAGGCCGAAGCGCGCCTGAGCGCGGCACACGTGGATGGTGCGGAGTGCGCATCCGCCGCATGTGCCGCTGAGAACGTACTGGCGTGCTACGCCAACATCGACGGCCCGGGAAACGCCGCGGACCGCATCGCCCTGACCACCGAGGCCATGGCCACCGCCCGGATCGGGGAGCCGGCCTGGGAGTCGCTGGTGCTGGCGCACGCCAACGCGCTGATCGACGACGAACGGCCCGACGAAGCGGTGCGGGTCCTGGACGACCGCGCACGCGAGGCGGGGAAGGCGGGCGTCCACGTAAGCGTCGACTACGACTTTGGCTATGTTCGGGCGCTGCGGTGTCAGGAGCGCCCCACCGAGGCGCTGCAGACGCTGGACCGCCTGGAAGTCAACGGGACCGGGACATGGCCGCGCGGCGTTCCCAGGGCCGCCGCGCAGCGCCGGATCCGCTTCGAGCGCGCGCGGGTGCTGGCCGAGCTGGCACGGAAGGGGGAGCGGCCGGCCGAGGATGCGCTGGCCGCCCTGCCGGGCCTCCAGGAGGCCGACGCGCATCCGGCCTTCCGAAGGGCCTGGGCCGACGCGGTCGAGAAGCTCGTCGCCGAAGGCGCGCTTCCCAACGACTGGCGGTTGGGAGTGACCCTGACCACGTGGTCGCGCTACTTCGAACGGGTCGACGCGCGCCGACCCTGCCTGGAATTGTCGCTGAGCGCCGCCCGCCTGGCCGCCGCCCGCGGTGCGAAGTGGGTCGCCGAGAGCGCGCTCGACCGCGGCCACCGCGCGCTGGGCGGGATCCGCCACGGCGACGATCCGGCCGCGGAGCTGGCCAGGGCGGGCGCCGAGGCCGAGTGCGTTCAGGGGACCGATCCGGGTATCCCCGCTGAGCACGTCCTGGCTCATCTGCGTGAAGAACCGCCGGAGCGGGTCGATCCGGAACGTCAGGCCGATCTGCTCATCACCGCGCTGGAACAGCGTCCCGACGACGCGGCGCTGCTCAACGCGCTCGGTCAGGTCGGTCGGACCCTGATGCTCACCGACGCGGCAGCGGAACCCCATTGGCGGCATGTCCGCCGCGACCCCGGGGACCAGAAGGCGGCGCTGTCCCTCCTGGAAACGCTGCTGTACGACAACGACACGGTCGGGGTGCGCGCGCTGGTCCGCGCCCTGGCCGACGCGGCCCTGGTCACGAGCGAGCCGGTCAGCTGAGCGGGCCGTGCTCACAGGGTGTCGGCGGCGAGGGTTCTCCCGTCGGGAGGCAGGGCGAGCAGGGCGCCCGCGGGGTAGGCGAGCGCCGTGTCGGGCAGCGCGGCGGGACGCCCGCTGGCGAGTACGCTCACCGAGCCGGTCCGCGGGGCGCCCGGATCGGCCTCGGTGCCCAGCCGCCGCAGGGCCTGCGCGCAGACGGCTCCGGCCGCTGTGAACAGGGCGACGCGCCGCCCCAGCGCCGCGACGATGCGCTCACTCACCAGGTCGTAGTGGGTGCACCCGAGGACCACCCCGGTCACGTCGGCCGGGGTGGTGCCGGCGGCGTAGGACACGGCGTCGGCGATGGCGGCGGCATCGGCCGATTCGACCGCTTCGGCCAGGCCCACGCAGGCCACCTGCGTCACGGGGACGTCCGGGGCGAAACGTTCGATCAGGTCGCTCTGGTACCGGCTGCGGGTGGTGGCGGCCGTCGCCCACACCGCGATGGGCGTACCGGGAGCGGCGGCCGGCTTGATCGGGGGGACCGTGCCTATGACTGGAATCCGCGGTTCGAACTCCTCGCGCAGCGCGGTGAGACCGTGCACCGATGCGGTGTTGCACGGGACCACGATGGCGTCGGGCCCGAGGCCGGCCGCGGCGCGCGCTCCCGCCAGCGCGCGCCCGATCACGTCCTCGGCGCTTCGCGGACCCCACGGCATGTGGTCGGGATCCATGGAGAGGACCAGGTCCGCGTCCGGCCGGGCCGCGCGGAGGGCGGCGGCGGTGGAGAGCATCCCGATCCCGGAGTCGACGAGAGCAATGCGCACGTCAGCAGATGATATGCGGCCGGATCACAGCTCCCGAACGCCGCGGCCGTGTCGCCGGGCCAGCTCCTGGTACACCCCGGGGTTGCTCTCCACCCATTGGCGCGCGGAGCCGGTGAGGGGGCCGCGGACCTTCGCCGGGACCCCGAGGGCCAGTGCCTCGGGCGGTACCTCGGTTCCGCCCAGGACCAGCGCTCCGGCGGCCACCATGGAATGTTCCCCGATGACCGCGCCGTCCTGCACCGTGGACGCGTTGCCGATAACGGCCTCGGCCCCGATCGTGCAGGCGTGCACCACGCAAAGGTGGCCGATGGTGGCCCCGGGGCCGACGGAGGTCACCGTCCCGTCCGTGTGTACGACCGAATTGTCCTGGATATTAGCCCCCTCGCCGACCACAATGGGGCCGAAGTCGGCCCGGAGGACCGCGCCGTACCAGATCGACGCTCCTCCCCGACCGTCACGTCGCCGACCAGCGTGGCGGTCGGTGCGACCCATGCACCAGGGGCGACCGCGGGCGCGGTTCCCTCGAACTCGAACAATGGCATAGCTGAAGGGTGACATGCCGAACCGGTGAGTCGAAGGGAAGATTACTGGGAAGTAGACATAAGCTGTCCCCCAGCCAGGGGCCAGGGGCCCCGCTTCTGAGGACGAGAGCGCCCCGGATGCCGGAGCAGGTGATGAGTAGGGTGAACGTGAAACGCCAGTCTCCCCGGCGCGATTTCGCCGACCACGTTGCCGCAGTGCAGCAGGTGCGCCGCGACTACGCGAAGCTGCCATCCGACACCCCGGTGCGCCTGGCGAAGCCGACCTCCAACCTCTTCCGGTTCCGCGAGTCCTCGGCCGCGCGCCGGCTGGACGTGAGCGCCTTCACCTCAGTGCTCTCGGTCGACCCGGTGGAACGCGTCGCCGAGGTCGGCGGGATGACCACCTACGAGGATCTGGTCGACGCGACCCTGCCGCACGGGCTGATGCCTTTGGTCGTACCGCAGTTGCGCACCATCACCCTCGGCGGCGCCGTCACCGGGCTGGGGATCGAGTCCTCGTCGTTCCGAAACGGGCTGCCGCACGAGTCGGTGCGGGAGATCGAGATCCTGACAGGCGCCGGGGACACCGTTGTGGCCAGGCGCGACAATGAGCACCGGGAGCTGTTCTACGGCTTCCCCAACTCCTACGGCAGCCTCGGGTACAGTCTGCGGCTGCGCATCGAGCTGGAGCCGGTCAAGCCGTATGTCCACCTGCGGCACCTGCGCTTCGGCGCTGCCGAGGAGGCCATGGACGCCTTCGCCCGGATCTGCTCCGACGCCGAGTACGGCGGGCAGCGGGTGGACTTCGTCGACGGAGTCGTGTTCGCCCGGGACGAGCTCTACCTGACGCTGGCCACCTTCGTCGATTCGGCTCCCTGGACCAGCGACTACACGGGCGACGGCATCTACTACCGGTCCATCCCGCGCTACGCCGGCCCTGGCCCGGGCGACTACCTGACGATCCACGACTACCTGTGGCGCTGGGACACCGACTGGTTCTGGTGCTCTCGCGCGTTCGGCGCGCAGCATCCCGCGGTCCGCCGGTTCTGGCCGCGTTCGCTGAAGCGGTCCGATGTCTATCGCAGGCTCGTGGCGCTGGACCGGCGCACCGACTTCAGCCGGCTCCTCGACCACTACCGCGGCAGACCGCAGCAGGAGCCGCTGATCCAGGACGTCGAGGTCGGGGTGGAGCGCGGGACGGAGTTCCTCGACTTCTTCCACTCCGAGATCGGCATGGCTCCGGTCTGGATGTGTCCGCTGCGGCTGCGCGAGAAGCCGGACCCCGGAAGCACGCGGGCCCATGTATGGCCGCTCTACCCCCTGGAGCACGACCGGCTCTATGTGAACTTCGGGTTCTGGGGGATGGTGCCCATGCGTCCCGGTCAGCGGAAGGCCCATCACAACCGGTTGGTCGAGGAGGAGGTCGCCCGGCTGGGCGGGCACAAGTCGCTCTACTCCGATGTCTTCTACTCGGAGGAGGAATTCTGGCGGCTGTACAACGGCGACGCCTACCAGCGGCTCAAGAGCACCTACGACCCGCGGGGGCGGCTGCTCGGCCTGCACGCCAAGTGTGTCGGCGCGCAGGTGAGGTAACGGATGGTACGCGTCCACCCGGGGGGAGGGGCGACGTGCGGGGAGAGGGGAGAAGGAAACGATCATGCGGCTGGCGGAGATCTTCGAACGCGTCGTCGGCGCCAACGCGCCCGTTCGGTTCCGAGCCTATGACGGCAGCACCGCCGGTGATCCGGACAGCGACGTGACCTTTGTCGTTCGGACACCGGTGGCACTGAACTACCTGGCCCAGGCCCCCGGCGCGCTGGGGCTCACGCGGGCCTACGTGTCGGGGCACATCGACCTCGAAGGCGACATGTACACCGCGCTGAAGCGCACCTCCGATGTCGCCCTCAGCACGGGGCGCCAGCTGTCACCGCTGGAACTGGTGCAGATCGCCAAGAGCGTCGGGTGGGTGAAGTTCGTCAACCGCGTTTCGCCGCCCCCGCAGGAGGTGCGCCGTTCGCGGTTGTTCGGGCGCGGCACGCGGCACTCCAAGGGACGGGACGCCGAGGCGATCCACCACCACTACGACGTCTCCAACGCCTTCTACGAGCTGGTGCTGGGCCCGTCCATGACCTACACCTGCGCCGTCTTCGACACCGAGGACACCTCGCTGGAGCAGGCCCAGTACCGCAAGCACGACCTCGTCGCGCGCAAGCTCGGTCTGCGCGAGGGCATGCGGCTGCTGGACGTCGGCTGCGGCTGGGGCGGCATGGTCCGGCACGCCGTGCGGGAGTACGGTGTGCGCGCGCTCGGGGTCACGCTGTCCAAGGAGCAGGCGGAATGGGCGCAGAAGTGGATCGCCCAGGACGGGCTCTCGGACCTGGCCGAGGTCCGGCACATGGACTACCGGGACGTTCCCGACGGCATCTACGACCGGATCAGCTCCATCGGCCTGACCGAGCACATCGGGGAGAAGAACCTGCCCGGCTACTTCACCGGGCTGTACGACAAGCTCAAGCCGGGCGGGCGGCTGCTGAACCACTGCATCACCCGCCCGCGCAACGACCTGCCGCCCATGACGCCCGGCGGGGTTATCAACCGCTACGTGTTCCCTGACGGGGAGCTCGAAGGACCGGGCCGGCTCCAGACGGAGATGAACCATGCCGGGTTCGAGATCCGGCACCAGGAGAACCTCCGCGAGCACTACGCCCTGACGCTGCGGCGCTGGTGCGACAACCTCGACCGCAACTGGGACGCGGCGGTCGCGGAGGTCGGCGAGGGCACGGCGCGGGTGTGGCGGCTCTACATGGCGGGGTGCACTCTCGGCTTCGAGAAGAACGTGGTCCAGTTGCACCAGATCCTCGGCGTCAAGCTCGACGACACCGACGCGCGCATGCCGCTCCGCCCGGACTTCTCCTGAGGCCGGCGCCGCCGGTCCGCTCCGGGGCCGGGCCACGCGGTCGGCGTTCTGGTCCGGTTCCCGGGGCGAGCCGGGCATGATGGGGGCATGCCTGGTACCGATGACGCAGAAGGCGTCCAGCAGACCGCGATCGCGCTGATCGACGCCTACGTGCGCAAAGATTCTGCCGCCATCGAGAGGGCGGCTGCCGAGGCCGCCGACGATGTGGACGGTGTCACCTCCGAACTGAAGGTCATCGCCTCCTTCCTGACCCGCCGGGTACAGGAGACGGGGGTGGTGTGGAAGCCCGCCGACTCCCGCGAGGCCGTCGCGCGGGCCGTGGCCGATCTGCTGCCACCTGAGGTGGAGTTCGCCGTCGTCACGGCGTGGGAGGCGCATTCGGTGGGTGAGAAGGAGACGGCCGAGCGTTTCACCCGGGGCGATCCGACGGTGTTCATGCACATGCTCGCGGCCTTCTCCTCGGCGATCGGCCAGGCCGTCTACAAACCGGCCGAACTCATCTCGACGTTGCGCATCGTCATGGGACAGGACGATTGACGTGTTCCCCGGGCTGAGGGCCGGGGGTTCCTACCGCGGTCGGCTGACCGTTTCGGCGGCTTCCTGCTTCAACGCGCTGCGCCGGGACTTTCGCCCTGCTCTCATCAGCGCTTCGCGAGGCGGTCGGCCTGTCCGCCCGTCCGGCGGGCCGGGGACGTTGCGTGCGGCGTTGGCATCGCATTCATGCCCGGCCCCGAGTTCCGCCCACCTCTATCCGGAGGTGCAAGGGCTTGGGGCCGTCGGTGGTCCCGCAAGCCGAGCACACCTGCACTGCCGGGTGTCCTTCTTCGGCCTGCACCGGGGCGGGCCCGTCTTCGCCCGCTCGCCCTCGCGCCGCAGGCTCAAGGCACGTTCCATCCCCCTCTCGAAGGGCCGGGGCTTTCACGCACGACCATCGGTAACAACTTCGCGGCGATGCCGGCACCGTGGCGGCGACCGCTGTTGGCGGCGGCCGATACTGGTCGCGGGGTCGGACGGCCGGTCTCCCGGTCTTCACCACCGGACCCGGGAGCGCATCCGGTCCGCCCCTGCCCGGAATCATGCGGAGTGCATGTTTGCGTGGTTTACTTCACAGCTGCCCGTGATATGCGTAAGTTTCTTACAACCGGGCGGGATCGTGAGTGGACGGGAGATCGCCGATGGCACGCACACGCGCCTTGTCTGTCACCGCGCTCAGCGCGGTCGTGGCCCTGGTCGCCTCCGCATGCGGAGACGGCGGAGAAGGCCGGACACTCGAGGTCTGGATCATGGAAGGCACCAACCCCGACGCGACCGAGTACTTCGAGGACATCGGTGAGCAGTTCCGAGAAGAGACCGGGGTCGAGGTGTCCGTCGAGTTCCAGCCCTGGGCCGACGCGCACGACCAGTTCGTCACGGCCATGGCGGGCGACACCATGCCCGATGTCGCCGAAGTGGGAACCACGTGGACGCCCGAGTTCGCCGCCGCCGGCGGGCTCGTCGACGTCACCGACCGCGTAGGGGATACGGACCACTACGTCGACGGCCTGGTGGAGGCCGGGCAGCTCGACGGCCGGCTGTACGGCGTTCCGTGGTACGCGGGCGTGCGCTCCATCGTGTACCGCACCGACGTCTTCGAGGAGCTCGACCTCGAAGAGCCGGAGGACTGGGAGGAGCTGCGCGATGTCGCCGTGACGATCGCCGAGGAGAAGGAGGACATGACCGCCTTCCCGATCGCCGGCGGGGCCATGCACCAGATGACACCGTTCATCTGGGGGAACGGCGGGGACATCGCCGTGCAGGAGGAGGGCGGCACCTGGACCGCCGGCCTTGACAGCGCCGAGGCGCGCGAAGGCCTCTCCTTCTACACCGACCTCGCCCTGGAGGACGGAACCTCGACCACTGGGGCGACGACCTGGCTGGAGACGGATCTCCAGGACAACTTCATCGACGGGAACGTCGCGATGATGATCTCCGGCAGCTGGACCCCGGCGGCCATCCTGGAGGGCAACGAGGAGCTGGAGGGCAACATCGGCGCGTTCCCGGTCCCGGGGCCCGACGGCGGGACGAGCCCGTCCTTCCTCGGCGGCTCCCACCTGTCGGTCATGAGCGGCGCCGACGACGAGGACCTGGCCTGGACCTTCATCGAGCTGCTGACCAGTGAGGAGAACATGCAGCGCTGGTCCGAGGACACCACGTACTTCCCCGGCACCCAGGAGCAGCTCGACCCCTACACCGAGTCCGACGACCCGCTCGTGCAGCCGTTCGCGGAACAGATGAGCGAGGCCGGTACGACCGTCCCGGTGAGCGAGAACTGGGGCAAGATCGAAGGCGACCAGACCCTGCCCACCATGCTGCAGGCCATCCTCGACGAGCGGTCCACTGTCGACGAGGCCGCGGCCGCGGCGGCGCAGGACGTCGAAGAGACACTCAACGAAGGTTCCTGAGCACGTGGGCGACCCTGTTGCCACGCGGCCGGCCGCCTCGACGGCCGGCCGCCGGCCATCCCGGCGCGGGGCTTCCCTGCGGGCCCGGAGGCGGCTGCTTCCCTGGACCCTGCTGCTCCCCGCGCTCCTCGTCATCGGGATCCTGCTGCTCTACCCGCTGCTCCGGGTGGTGCTGCTCTCCTTCCAGGACTACGACCTGAGCAACGTGGTCTCCGGCGAGTCGGACTACATCGGGTTCGGCAACTATGTCCAACTGCTCACCGACCCCTACCTCTGGCGGGTGGCGCTGCCCAACACGGTGGTGTTCGCCGTGTTCGCGGTCGGCGGGACGGTCGTCTTCGGAACCCTGGTCGCGTTGCTGCTCCGCACGCTGGGGCGGATCGCGCGGACCACAGTGATCAGCTGCATCATGCTCGCCTGGGCGATGCCGGCCGTCAGCGGCACCTACGTGTGGGTCTGGATCTTCGACGTCGACCGCGGCATCGTCCGCCAACTGCTGCAGGCCGCCGGACTGGTCGGTCCGGAAGGCATCAACTGGTTCACCGAGCGGCTGTCGTTCTACGCGATCGTCACCCTGAACATCATCCACCACGGCTTCCCGTTCGTCGCCGTCACCGTGCTCGCCGGCCTGCTCACCGTCCCCCGCGAGCTGTACGAGGCGGCCCTGCTGGACGGGGCGACCGCATGGCAGCGGTTCTGGCACGTCACCGTGCCCACCATCCGCCCCGTGTTCGCCGTGGTGACCATCCTCTCCACGATCTGGGACTTCAAAGTGTTCGCGCAGGTGTACCTGATGCCGGGCGGTTCCGGCGCCAACCCCGAGGTGCTGAACTTCGGGGTGTGGTCCTACATCCGCTCCTTCTCTCGTCAGGAGTACGGGCTCGGATCGGCGATCGCCGTGATGCTGACCCTGATGCTGCTCGTCATCACCATCGTCTACCTGCGTTCGCTGTTCCGGGATGAGGAGCTGCGATGACGGTACGGACCCGCCGCCGGCCCCGAACGCGGATCGGATGGAGGGCGGTCGGCACGTGGGCGGCGGTCGCCGGGGTGCTGTTCTTCACCCTGTTCCCCGCCTACTTCATGGTGGCCAGTTCGGTCTCGGTGCAGACCGGCAGCGGAACCGATGTACTGCTGCCCGAGGCGCTGACCCTGGAGACGTTCCACTACGTGCTGACCGAGGCCGGGTTCCTGCTGTACCTGCGGAACTCGCTGGTCGTCGCGCTGATCACCGTACTGGGCAGTTGCGTGCTGGCACTGCTCGCCGCCACCGCCGTGGCGCGCTTCCGGTTCCGGATGCGCACCTCCATTCTGGTCATGGTGCTCGTCGTGCAGATGGTCCCGCTCGAAGCCCTGGTCATTCCGCTGTTTCTGCAGGTGCGCGACTTGCAGATGCTCAACTCGCTGATCGGGCTGAGCATCGTCTACATCGCGCTGTCCGTCCCCTTCGCCGTCTGGATGCTGCGGGGGTTCGTCGCGGCGGTACCGGTCGAGGTCGAGGAGGCCGCCTACATCGACGGGGCCTCCTGGGGGCGGATGTTCTGGTCGGTGCTGTTCCCACTGGTGGCCCCCGGACTGGTGGCCACCGGGATCTTCTCGTTCATCGTGGCCTGGAACGAGTTCATCCTCGCGCTGACCTTCCTGAACGAGGGCGACAAGTACACGGTCGCGGTGGGACTGCGGCAGTTCTTCGGCCAGTACACGACCGACTGGGGAGCCATGATGGCGGCCTCGACGATCATCACGCTGCCGGTGATGCTGTTCTTCCTGGCGGTGCAGCGCGGCCTGGTGTCCGGGCTGGTGCAAGGGGCGGTGAAGGGGTGAGCGACATGCGCCGTGATCCCGAGGTGGTGCGGCTGGTCCATTCGGTACTCATGCCGGGCTTCTCCGGGACCTCCGTCCCCTCCTGGCTGGCCCGCGCGATCGAGAGCAGACTCGGCGCGGTCGTGTACTTCGCCCCCAATCTCGCGGGGGACCCGGCCCGGCTGTCGGCGGACCTGCACGGACTGCGCCCGGACCTGCTGATCGCCTGCGACGAGGAGGGAGGCACCGTCAGCCGGCTGCACGCGGCGAACGGTTCCCGCTACCCGGGCCACAGTGAGCTCGGCACGGGCGGCGACGCCGCGCGCACCCGCGACGTCGCCGAGGCCATGGGGCGCGAGCTGCGCTCGGTCGGAATCGACATCGCGCTCGCCCCGGTCGTGGACGTGAACGTCGACCCGGCCAACCCCGTCATCGGGGTGCGTTCCTTCGGGGCCGACGTGGGGACGGTCACCCGCCACGGGGCGGCCTTCGTCGCGGGTCTGCACGCGGCGGGCGTCGCGGCCACCGCCAAACACTTTCCGGGGCACGGCGACACCAGGACCGATTCGCACCTGGCCCTCCCGGTGATCGACATCGACCTGGCCACCCTGCACGAGCGGGAGCTCGCCCCCTTCGCCGCCGCCGTCGGGGCGGGAGTGGACCTGGTGATGCCCGGCCACATCCGGATCCCCGCGCTGGACGGGGCACCGGCCAGCGCATCACCCCGCTGCTATGCGCTGCTCCGCGCGGAACTGGGGTTCACCGGGGCGGCCGTCACCGACGCTCTGGACATGCGCGCCATGACGCACTTCACGGGTGCGCCGGATCCCTTGGAGGGCATCGCCCGCGGCGCTGTCGCCGCGCTGTCCGCGGGCGCCGACCTGCTCTGCCTCGGCAACCCGCAGACCGCCGGGTACTCGGGGGAGGCGATGTTCCGGGCGGCCCGGGACGGACTGCTCGACGCCGTCGAGCGCGGCACCGTTCCCCGTGGCCGCCTTGCCGAGGCCGCCGCGCGGGTCGGTTCTCTGAGCGCGCTGCGTGCTGAGAGTCTTGACCAGCGAGGCGGAGCGCGGGAGAGGTGATCTGAAATGCGGCGTGGGGAGCAAGAGATGGACGCCGACGTCCACGAGCACCCGATCGAGCCGGACCAGCCGTGGCCGAAAAGTCCCACGAACGTCCGGATACGGTGCAACGTGTGCGTGGACCTGCGGTTCTTCGCCGACAGGCACGCCGACCACCTGGACGACTACAGTCCCGGACCGCACTGCAAGACCTGCGGGAAGCGGATCGAGTTCCGGTGCACCGTGTGCGACTCGCTGTGGAAGCCGCTGTCCTGAGCGCCACGCGCGCGGCGGTGCGCGGGAGAGGCGGAACGTCCCGGCCGCCGCCTGCTCCGCTGGTCGCGCCGCCGCACGCGCCCCCTTTTCTCAACGCAGTTCGCGCTTGAGGATCTTTCCGGTGGCGGTCATCGGCAGAGTGTCGCGGAGTTCCACCAGGCGGGGGTACTTGTAGCCGGCCAGGCGCTCCTTGGTCCAGTCGACGACCTGATCCTCGGTGAGGGAGGAGCCCTTTTCGGGGATGACGAAGGCCTTGACCTCCTCGCCGTGGGTCTCGTGCGGCACACCCACCACGGCGGCGAGGCTGACCTCGGGGTGCGTCATCAGCACTTCTTCCACCTCGCGGGGGTAGACGTTGTAGCCGCCACGGATGATCATGTCCTTGGCCCGGTCCACGATGAAGTAGAAGCCGTCGTCATCGCGGTGGGCGACGTCACCGGTGCGGAACCAGCCGTTCTGCAGCACCTCCGCGTTGGCGTCGGGGCGGTTGTGGTACCCCTTCATCACGTTGTGCCCGCGTATCGCGATCTCGCCGGGGCCGTTGCCCTCGATCTCCTTGAAGTCGTCGTCGACGAGCTTCATCTCGACACCCCAGATGGGCCGGCCGATCGAGCCCGGCCTGGCTCCCACTCTGGGATCGTTGAACGACGCGACCGGCGACGTCTCGGAGAGTCCGTAGCCCTCCTTGATCTCGACGCCGAACTTCTCCGTGACCTTCCTGCTCAGCTCCGCGGGCAGAGCGGACCCGCCGGAGACCGCGGTGCTCAGTTTGCGGCGGATGGCCTCCAGGTCGTGCTCGCCCTGGGCGCCGAGCAGGCCCCAGTACATGGTGGGCACCCCCGCGAAGATCGTGACGCCCTCCCTCTCCATGAGGGAGAGGGCCTCGTCGCCGTCGAAGCGCGCCTGCAGGATGAGCGTGCCGTGCCGGGACAGCGCGGTGTTCATCATCACGGTCTGGCCGAAGATGTGGAACAGCGGGAGCACCGTGAGGAACGTGTCCACCCCGTCGGGGGAGCGCTCGAACAGGTTGTTCGAGCAGACAGCGTTGTAGAGCAGGTTGTTGTGGGTGAGCTGGGCGCCCTTGGGTTTGCCGGTGGTGCCGCTGGTGTAGATGATCACCGCGGTGTCGTCGGCCTCGGTGCGCACGCTCTCGAACTCGCCTGGTTGGCCGTCGAGCGCCGTCCAGAACGTTTCGGCGCCGTCGATCGCGGATTCGGTGGCGCCGGTGGCGGCGGGCAGGTCGATGTAGGTCTCACACGTCTCGACCTCGTTGAACGCCTGGAACGCGCGCTCACCCAGCGGCAGCTCGGGGGTCCCGGTGAACGCGAACAGCACCTTGGCCTCGGAGTCGTGCAGGTGGTAGGCGATCTCGGATGCGGTGAGGAGAACGTTCAACGGAACGACGACCGCGCCGGCCTTGAGCGCGCCGAAGTAGACGAAGGGGAAGTACGGAGCGTTCGGGCACGCGAGCGCGACCTTGTCGCCGGGCTGGACACCCCGCGAGACCAGTAGGGCCGCGACCTGGTTGGCGGTCGAGTCGACCCGGGAGTAGCTCAGCCGCAGATCCCCATAGACCACGCATTCGCGCTCGGGGACGTTACGCGCGCCGTCTTCCAGCAGTACGGACAGGTTGAGCATGGTTTCTCCAACAGTGGTTGGTGCTCGGAACCACCGTTTTACCGCACAGTAACCGCTAGTGGGAGGTCAGGGTGTGACTATGATTCGTCGCGGATCAGGGTCGCGCTGCCAGGCTGGGCCTCGGAGTCGCTCATGCCGATCTCGGAGACCCGCCAGACGCCGTCACCGAGGTCGAGCGTCTCGCCGAGGCTGAGCGTGTGCTCCTGCTCCTCGCCCCCGCCCTCGCTGACATTGATCACCACAGTGGGCTCGTCGCCGTCCTTCTGGGCGGTGAGCTGAACGGATCTGGTGTCGTCCGCGTTCATGTGCATCTTGTAGTTGACGCCTTCGGTCAGTTGGAGGCGGTTGTCGGTGTTCCCCACGACCGGTGCGGGTCCGCCTTTGGCTGCGGCGTCGGTGGCCTGATCATCACCGCAGGCCACGGCGCCAAGCACCAGGCCGAATCCCAAAGCGGTAACGGAGATGAACCGGGTGGCGCGGTGGGCGCTGTTGAAGACGGTCATAGTGCGGGATCTCCAAATGCTCTCGAAACGCCGCCGAAGGTGGAGAGAACGACGCGGGGACCGGCGTCGTTCTGTGACGACATATGACGGTGCCGGACACGTGGAAACGCACCAAAATGTTCACAGGATGCGGCCACTTGTCGTGCATTGTCCCATCGTGACGGGCAAGCGAGTGCCATCCCCCGCGCCATATCCAGGCTGCCAGAGAGTGAGCCCGGATGATCTTAAGGGCGATCGTGTCTCTTGGTTCGTCGACTCCGGAGGCTGATCCGACTCCTGAAACTGTCGTGGCTTGTTGGCCGCGCGCTCTTTCCGGGCAGTGGGTCCCTGGAAGGCGGGAGCTCTCCGGAGGAAAGTGAGTAGAGGAGGCAGGAGATGCCGTCGTGGGCTTGGATCGGTGTACTGCTTCTGGCCTGCGTGATCCTTGCGATCTGGCGGCTGGTTCAGTGGACCGGGCAACCACGCAGATTCTTCCGCGCGGGTCTGGCCGACCCGGAGCGGGAAGAGTTCGCCCCCGAGGAGCGCGGCGCCCACGCCCCCGAAACGGTCGAGGAGCCAACGGAGCGAGGCCTGCTGGAGACCACCCTGGACGAGGAGGTAGCGGAGTTCGTCCAGGGTCGGCGGCACGAGGCGACGCCGATTACGACGGACGTCGACCGCGAAACGGGACGCCTCCTTGACGAGGAGCTGCTTGGGGAGGAGTCCCGGGGCGACGGCGGCCGCGTGCAGCACCGCCCGGCCGAGCACCGTCCGCGAGCCGGCGAGGACGAAGGGGCGGCGGCCGAGCAGCGCCGGATGGCGGCGGATGAACACCGCAGGGCCGCCGAGGAGCACCGCCGCGCCGCAGAGGCACTGACGCCCGAGGAGGAGGCGGGAACGGCCCCCTCCGAGCAGCCGGCCGACGGCCCTCAGCAGCCTCGCCGCGGCGGTACCGGAACCGGATGACGGGGCGCGGCCCTCGCCGCAGTGGGACCGGGCGCGTTCCCGCGCCGCCCCGCGTTCGGTGACGTGTACGGGCAGCCGGCCGGCGCTCCGGTGCGGCCCCGGTCAGTCGCGGCTTCACCATGGACTCTTCCCATTCCCCCGGCCTCGGGTGTTCCGCGTCCAGGGTCACGGTGCCGGACCAGCACCTCCCCCGCCCCCCGGCGCGGGCGCCCCGCTCCTCGACGCGGATGTCGCCGATGCCGTGCAGAACGGCGGCGCGCATGGACTCGGGAGCCGCGGCCACCGTGAGGTCCTCGCTTTCGCGGGCCGACTCGTCGTGCTCTGCTGGAGGCGTCGAGTGCGATGGCGGGGGCCGGAGACGCCGGTGCGGACAGTCCGTGCTGCACAGGGCGGCTCGGCGGGCCGGTGTCACCTCCTCAGGTTTCGCTCATATGAGCATCTTGCTACTCATTATTGCAAAAAGTCTTGACGGGTGACCCCCGCCACAACTTAAATGCTGCTCACGGAAGCTCAAATGAATTGGACCATGCTCATGTGAGCAGCCGGTGCTCGCAGTGCGGCCCGCAAACGCTGCGGCCCTTTCTCGCAGGGAGCGCGACATCCTTTACCTCAGGAGACACTCATGTTCCGCCTCTTCATGAGACGCCCGGTGCTCGCTGGAACCGTGGCGGCCACAGCAGGTCTTACGCTCGTCACCACCTCCTGTGCCGGGGCCGGAGGCGGCAGCGGGGAGGGGCGCACGGTCACCATCGCCACCGTCGCCAACCCCCAGATGGAGGACATCGAGGAGCTCGCCGGGCGTTTTTCGGAGGAGCACCCGGACATCGAGCTGGAGTTCGTGGTCCTGCCGGAGAACCAGCTGCGCGACCGCGTTACGCAGGACATCGCCACACAGGGCGGGCAGTACGACATCGTCACCATCGGGACCTACGAGGTCCCGATCTGGGCCGAGAACGGTTGGCTGTTCAGCCTGGAGGAGTACGCGAACGAGGGGGACTACGACGTCGACGACCTCCTCCCGCCCGTGCGCGAAGCGCTGTCCTACGAGGACGAGCTGTTCGCCGCGCCCTTCTACGGCGAGTCGTCGTTCCTGATGTACCGCGAGGACCTGTTCGAGGAGGCCGGGCTGACCATGCCCGAGCAGCCCACGTGGGAGGACGTCTCCGGGTTCGCCGAGGAGCTGCACGACCCCGACGACGATGTCTCCGGGATCTGCATGCGCGGCCTGCCCGGCTGGGGCGAGCTGCTCGCGCCGCTGAACACGGCCATCCTCACGCATGGCGGCCAGTGGTACGACGAGGAGTGGAACGCCCACCTCGACTCCCCTGAGACCCAGGAGGCGGTGGAGCTCTACGTCGATCTGCTGCGCGACTACGGCCAGCCGGGCGCTCCCAACGATGGTTTCACCGAGTGCCTGACCACGATGGCGCAGGGCAACGCGGCCATGTTCTACGACGCGACCGTCGCCGCCGGCTCCCTTGAGGATCCCGATTCGAGCAGCGTCGCCGGTGACATCGGCTACGCGCCCGCCCCGGTCGCCGAGACCGACCACGCCGGCTGGCTGTGGGCGTGGGCACTGGCCATCCCGAGCACATCGACGGACGCGGACGCCGCATGGGAGTTCGCCTCCTGGGCCACGTCCAAGGAGTACATCCAGCTGGTCGGCGAGGAACTGGGCTGGGAGCAGGTCCCGCCGGGAAGCCGGACGTCCACCTACGAACTGCCCGAGTACACGGACGCCGCCGGGAAGTTCGCGGAGCCGACGCTCGATGCGATCGAGAACGTGGACGTCAATCAGCCCGGCCTGCACCCCCAGCCGTGGACCGGCGTGCAGTACGTCGCCATTCCGGAGTTCCAGGACCTCGGGACCAGCGTCTCGCAGGAGATCTCCGCCGCGATCGCCGGCCAGCAGAGCGTCGAGGAGGCGCTGGAGCTCTCTCAGGAGCACGCGGAGGCGACCGCCAGGTCCGGCGACTACGTGGACGAGTAGGTACCTCTCCGGCCACGTGGATCAGGTACCTCCGGGCCGGGGCGGTCTGCGCCGCCCCGGCCCCGCACCCTCAAGGAAGAACCCATGACCGCCCAATCTGCGTCGACCGCACCGTTGCGCGATCCGGAACCCAGGCCGCTGACCAGGGCGGAGCTGTGGAAACGACGAACGCCGCTCCTTCCGGGGCTGCTGTTCGTCATCGCGCTGACCCAGATACCGTTCCTGTTCACCGTCTACTACAGCCTGCAGGGCCGGAACCTGCTCCGTCCCGACTCGGGCGAGTTCGTCGGACTGGCGAACTACGGCACGGTCCTCGCCGACCCGCTGTTCCGCAACGCCGTGACCAACACCGTCGTGCTGACGGCGAGCACGGTGGTGCTGTCCACGGTGCTCGGCATAGCGCTCGCCATGCTTCTGGACCAGCGTTTCCCTGGGCGCGGTGTCGTCCGGACCCTGCTGATCACGCCCTTCCTCGTCATGCCGGCGGCCGCCGCGCTGCTGTGGAAGACCTCCATGTACCACCCGGTCTTCGGGCTGCTCAACTGGGCGCTCTCTCCCTTCGGGGTGAACGTGGACTGGGTCAGCCAGTTTCCGCTGCTTTCCATCATCATGGTGCTGACCTGGCAGTGGACCCCGTTCATGATGCTCATCGTGCTCGCGGGACTGCAGAGCCAGTCCCCCGAGATCCTGGAGGCGGCCAAGGTCGACGGCGCCCGCGCCTGGACGACCTTCAGCCGCATCACATTGCCGCACCTGCGCCAGTTCATCGAGCTGGGGATCCTGCTCGGCAGCATCTACATCGTGCAGACGTTCGACGCGATCTTCATGATCACCCAGGGCGGTCCGGGACAGGCCACGACCAACCTCCCGTACTTCATCTACCAGCAGGCGTTCCGTGCCTTCGATGTGGGGGAGGCCGCCGCCGCCGGCGTCATCGTCGTCGTGGCCACGATCATCATCGCGACCTTCGCCCTGCGCGTGGTCTCCAACCTGTTCGAGGAGAATTCGTGACCACCGCCGTCGCCGTGCCCACGGAAACCTCGCGTACAGCCGGCACGCGAGCCCGCCGGCGTCAGCGCCGGCGCCCGAGCCGCCATCCGGACCGGCCGCGCATGTCCGTCGCCGGCATTCTCGCCTGGGGCGCCGGGCTGCTCTTCTTCTTCCCGGTGCTGTGGATGTTCACCACCGGCTTCAAACAGGAGGCGGAAGCCTCCACCGACCCGCCCACCTTCCTGTTCCTGCCGACGCTCGACCAGTACCGGGCCGTTCTCGGCCGCGACTTCGTCCCCTACCTGCTCAACTCGCTGACCGCGTCGGTCCTCTCGACGGTCCTGGCGATCGTCCTGGCGGTTCCGGCCGCCTACGCACTGTCGCTCGCCAAGATCCCGAGATGGCGCGATTCCCTGTTCTTCTTCATCTCCACGAAGCTGCTGCCGCCTGTCGCGATGATCCTGCCGCTCTACGTGCTGGCGACGAACCTGGGCGTCCTCGACAACGTGACAGCGTTGGCCATGATCTACACGGCGATGAACGCCCCGCTCGCGGTATGGATGATTCGCTCCTTCCTCGCCGAGCTTCCCAAGGCGGTCCTGGAGGCCGCCCGGGTCGACGGCGCGACATGGAGCGTCGAGATCCGCAGCGTCATCCTGCCGATGATCGCGCCGGGAATCGCGGCCACAGCGCTGATCTGTTTCATCTTCGCCTGGAACGAGTTCTTCTTCGCCGTCAGCCTGACAGCGACGCAGGCGGCTACGGTCCCCGTCTTCCTCGTCGGTTTCATCACCGGTGAAGGGCTCTTCTGGGCCCGGCTGTCCGCCGCCTCCACCATGGCGGCACTTCCGGTGATCCTGGCCGGCTGGTCCGCCCAGCGGTGGTTGGTCCGCGGTCTCTCCCTCGGCGCGGTGAAGTAAGACCCGCGATCGCCTTGGCGAGCCCGGCTCCCTGGCCCGCGACCGGCGGACCGCCGGTCGCGGGCCAGGGGACGGTCCTTCGGGGGCGCCGCGTCCTCGGCCGCCGTTCCAGCGGCCGCGCCGAAAGTGACCACGGATCATATCCGGTAGCGCTCCATGCCGATATCCGGAATCATCTGGTGTGAGGGTTCCGGTGCCGGCCTGCCGCGGAAAGCCTCGTGCGTCTTCTTTCCTCCCGACGAGGAGGTCGGCGCGTTGGCCAGGCAGGCGCGCTAACCTTGAGGCACAGTTACCCGACTGGTGGAGACACCGCCGCGGAACCGTTCCGGGGCCGCGTGACGGACGACCGGAGAGCTCCCCAGACGACGTACCCCTAGTGCGAACCGGTAGAGGGCGATCACGCGATGACAGCGGTAAGCGGAGACCAGGTGGCGAGCGACGTCTACGACGCTCGCGCCCTCCAGGAGAAGTGGCAGGTCCGCTGGGCGAAGGAGAACCCCTTCGTGGCCAGCGAGGACCCGGCTGACGGCCGTCCGCGCCGGTACGTACTCGACATGTTCCCCTACCCCTCCGGCGACCTGCACATGGGGCACGCCGAGGCGTTCGCGATGGGCGACGTGGTAGCGCGCTACCGGTTCCAGCTGGGGGAGAACGTCCTGCACCCCATCGGCTGGGACTCCTTCGGGTTGCCGGCCGAGAACGCCGCCATCAAGCACAACTCCCACCCGGGCGAGTGGACCTACGCCAACATCGAGACCCAGGCCGAGTCGTTCCAGCGCTACGCCGTCTCCCTTGACTGGACCCGCCGGCTGCACACCAGCGACCCGGAGTACTACCGCTGGAACCAGTGGCTGTTCCTGCGCTTCTTCGAGCGCGACCTGGCCTACCGGAAGGAAGGGCTGGTCAACTGGTGCCCCAAGGACCAGACCGTGCTGGCGAACGAGCAGGTCGTCCAGGGCCGGTGCGAGCGCTGCCATACGGAGGTCGTGCGGCGCAGCCTGAACCAGTGGTACTTCAGGATCACCGAGTACGCCGACCGGCTGCTGGACGACATGGACCAACTGGGGGACGGCAAGTGGCCTGAGCGGGTGCTGCTGATGCAGCGCAACTGGATCGGCCGGTCCTATGGGGCCGACGTCGAGTTCGCCATCGAGGGCCGCGACGAGCCCGTCACGGTGTTCACCACCCGGCCCGACACCCTCTACGGCGCCACGTTCTTCGTGGCCGCCGCGGACGCCGCGCTCGCGGACGAGTTGTGTGCGCCCGAGCACCGCGAGGAGTTCGAGACCTACCGGGATCAGGTCGCCAAGCTGAGCGACATCGAGCGTCAGTCCACCGAGCGGCCTAAGACCGGCGTCTTCCTGGGACGCTACGCGATCAACCCGGTCAACGGCGAGCGCATCCCCGTCTGGGCCGCCGACTACGTGCTGGCCGAGTACGGGCACGGCGCGATCATGGCGGTGCCCGCCCACGACCAGCGCGACCTGGACTTCGCGCTCAAGTTCGGGCTGCCGGTGCGCGAGGTCGTCGACACCGGCGAGGGGGATCCGGCCGAGACGGGAGTCGCCACCGCCGGAGAGGGCACGCTGACCAACTCCGGCCCGCTGAACGGCCTGGCGAAGGACGAGGCCGTCGAACGGATCACCCGGATCCTGGAGGAGCGCGGCACCGGGCAGGGCGCGGTCAACTACCGGCTGCGCGACTGGCTGCTGTCGCGGCAGCGCTTCTGGGGCACCCCGATCCCGATCGTCCACTGCCCTGAGTGCGGCGAGGTGCCGGTCCCCGACGATCAGCTGCCGGTGAAGCTGCCCGAGAACCTCAAGGGCGCCGATCTGGCTCCCAAGGGGGTCTCACCGCTGGCGGCGGTCACCGACTGGGTCGACGTCGACTGTCCGAGGTGCGGCGGTGCCGCCCAGCGGGACACCGACACCATGGACACCTTCGTCGACTCGTCCTGGTACTTCCTGCGTTACTGCTCGCCGAACCTGGACACCGCCCCGTTCGACACCGAGAAGGTCGCGGAGTGGGGGCCGATCGACCAGTACGTGGGCGGTGTCGAGCACGCCATCCTGCACCTGCTCTACGCCCGCTTCTTCACCAAGGTGCTGTACGACATGGGGATGGTCGGCTTCACCGAACCGTTCTCCCGGCTGCTCAACCAGGGCCAGGTCATCAACCAGGGCAAGGCGATGTCGAAGTCCCTGGGCAACGGTGTCGACCTGGGGGAGGAGATCGAGAAGTACGGCGTGGACGCGGTCCGGCTCACCGTGGTCTTCGCCGGTCCGCCCGAGGACGACATCGACTGGGCCGACGTCTCGCCCGGCGCGTCGCTGAAGTTCCTGAACCGCGCCTTCAAGGTGATGGTCCAGGCGGGCGCCGCCTCGCCGCCGGGAACGGACCCCTCCACCGGCGATCTCACCCTGCGCAAGGCCACCCATCGGGCCATCGACCAGATCACGACAGCGGTCGAGGCGTACCGCTTCAACGTCGCCGTCGCCCGGATCATGGAGCTGGTGACCGCGGCCCGCAAGGCCATCGACTCCGGTCCCGGCGCCGCCGACCCCGCCGTCCGTGAGGCCGCGGAGGTCATCGCGGTCACGCTCTCACTGGTCGCGCCGTACGTCGCGGAGGAGGGCTGGGAGCGCCTGGGGCACACCGGTTCGGTCGCCATCGGCAACTGGCGCCGGGCCGAGCCCGAGCTGCTGGTCCAGGAGTCGGTGACCTGCGTCGTCCAGGTGGCCAGCAAGGTGCGCGACAAGCTGGAGGTCTCACCGGACATCTCCGAGCAGGAGCTGGAGCGTCTCGCACTGGCCTCGGAGAAGGTGCGGGGGTTCATCGGCGACCGGGAGATCCACAAGATCGTGGTGCGGGCGCCGAAACTGGTCAACATCGTGGTGGGCTGACGGACCGATGGTGCCACGGTTCAAGCGTGTGCTGCCATCAGGCGTGCCCTCCTGGGCCGCGCGTGCGGTCCTCGCCGCGGTGGCCACGGTCGCGGTCGCCGCGGCCGCGGTCGCGGCCGGGCTGGTGTGGGGGAAGGACGGGCCGGCGCGCGAGGCCGCGCCCGGCGACACGTACGCCGCCGCCCCCGGATGCGCCACGGTCCCGGCCGAAGCCGTGGAATCGGCGGTACCGGGCGCCGCTCTGGACGCCAGCGAACGAGGGCCGCTGCACAACGCCGATGGTGCCACCTGCGTGTGGACGTCGGTGGACTCCGGCGGCGCGGCTCCCCGCGCTCTGCACGTGGACTTCACGGCGAACTTCACCGACAAGGCCGGAGAGGTGAGCGGTACCGCGTCGGCCGCCGAGCGGATCGGGCAGCTGGGCTCCGTCGACGAGCTCGACGGGGCGTCCCCCGTTCCCTCCCTGGGAACGGACGCCACGGTCAGGGAGGGTACCCCGGGCGGCGGGACCGCGGAGGTCGCGTTTCGCCGGCACAACCTGGTGGTGCGGGTCCTGTACGGCGGGGATAAGAACTCCGACGGCCGGGCGATCCCCTACGAGGAGGCGCGCGACGGTGCGGTCTCGGTCGCCGAGCATCTGGCCGAAGGACTGTAACGGGGGACGGGCGGTGCCCGGGCCGGAACCGGTCGGCCAACGGTCGGCTCTGTCATGTTCTGACCGCCGGGCACCGGTTCCGACCTAGTACGGTAGGCCTCCCGAGCGGTATCACGTTTAGGTAGGAAATGGGAGGCGTCCATGGCCCAGCCACCATCCGGGGGCTCTCCGCAGCAGCCCTCCGGACCGCAGGGCTGGCCACCGCGCGCGGAGGGGCAGCCGGAACGGCCGCCGTACCCGCACCCCTACCAGGGGGCTCAGCAGCCGGGGGCGCCGTACGGCGGGTACCCCGGAGCGCATCCCGGCCCCCTAGAGCCCTCAGCGCCCAAGCAGAACCGCGGATGCGCTGTCGCCGCCATCGCCGCCCTGAGCGTCGCCGCGCTCCTTCTGGTGGCGGGCGGAGTCTGGGGCATCGTCTGGCTCAGCGGCGCGAACGGCGAGTACCGGGCGGCGCCGGGCTGCTCGGTCGGGCAGACCCCGGCCCTGGAAGAGCTCGTCCCCGACCATGAGACCGAGATCGACCAGCCGATCGCGGGTCTTTCCGAGGAATGGCGAGAGGGCAACGAGTGCCGATGGGTGACACCAGAGGGCGGCACGGATGTTCCCTCCGTTGCCCGGCTGGCACTCGTGCACAACGCTGACCACTCCGGAGGCGAGGGCGAGGACGAGGCCTCCGGCGCCTTGCGCGCCGCCTCCGAGGAGTACTCTCCGAGCCGTGTCGACGACCTCGGCGATGAGGCGTTCTCCTGGCACGAGACGGAGGCCGGTTTCGGCTGGGGCTGCGTGGGCGTCCGGGTGTCCAATCTGTTCACGGTGTCCTGCTACACCGCGGGGGTCGATTTCCAGGCGAGCGAGTCGATACCGGAAGACGAGGCCGTCGCGGGGGCCGAGGAGCTCGCACGCGAGATCGTGCAGCAGATCGAGAACGGCGACTTCTGAGGTCCGCGGCCACCGGCTCCGGTACGCCGTCGGAGCCTCGGGAGGATTCCCGCTTTCGCCGCGGGCCGCGCTCACACCGCTGAGTCGAGGAACTTCCGCAGAGCCGGTGCGACCTCGGCGGAGAAGGGGCGGTCGGCGTCGAGCGCGGCCGCGCCGGGGGAGTCGTCGTACTCCCGGAACACGTGGTCCGCCTGGTCGATGTCCACCCGGGTGGCGTTGTCCAGCCCGGTCATGAGCCGGTCGACGTCGCTCTCGGCGATGTGGGCGTCGGCGGTCCCCCACAGGACGAGGGTCTCGGTGCCGCCGGGCAGGTCGCGTGCGAGTTCCATGGGATCCATTGCGTCGATCCGACGCAGGAAGGGCGTCAGGTACGGCTCGAACAACCCGTCGAGCTCGGGGGCCAGGTGTCCGGGCAGCGGCTCCCCGGCACGGATTCGCGATATGGCGTACCTGGAGTCGGAGAGCACCTCTGCGACCTCCTCCTCACCCAGCCGGCCGGCGCTTTCGGCTCGGCGCGCCTGCTCGGTGAGCTGGCGGTCGATGGTGTCCAGGTAGCGTTCGCCCGGTGGTGCGGCGAGGACGAGAGCCGCCGGCGGGTGCTCCTCGACGACCACCGGGGCGCGCAGCGCGAATAGGGCGCCTTCGCTGTGGCCGAGGACCAGCAGCCGGGACGGGTCCACTTCCGGCTGCGCGGCGAGTTCGGCGTAGGCGGCGACCATCCCCTCCTCGAAGAGCTCGTAGCCGATACCGCCGTCCGCGTCGGCCTGGCCCGTCACGGTCTCGCCCGAGCCCACCTTGTCGTAGCGCAGCGAGGCGACACCGGCCTCGGAGAGCACCTCCGCGAAATTCCGGTTGGTGCCCGCGTCCGGCCGCATGGGACTGTTGCCGTCGCGGTCCGTCGGCCCGCTCCCGGAGATGATCAGCGCGCCCGGCACCGGTCCGTCGGCCCCTTCGGGCGCCGTGAAGGTCCCGTGGAGGGGGGCGGGGCCGCCCTCGAAGCTGACCTCGCGCTCCTCACCCTCGATCCCCGGGCTCTGCACGTCGGTCTCGCCGTTGCCGCAGCCGGCGGAGAACAGCAGGGTGCCGGCGGCGGCAAGGGCGCCGACCGCGCGGCCGGAAAGGAGACGGAACGGCATACCCCTACCGTATTGGGCTGCTGCGCCGGGCGAGTACGCGCAACCGGGGAGGGGGGAGAGGCCGACCGTCCACAGTGCGGCCCTCGCGTCGCCGTTGCGGCGGACGGCCGACGGAGAGCGGATAACCGTTGTGTTCCGAAACGGAATCGGGTCTGTGATGGCAAAGGGGGAGCACAGGCCCGTTCCGAAAGGCGACGAAGTCGTTACCTGGTTGTTCCCGCCGGAGATCCGGCGACGCTCACACCCGGCGGAGCACCGTGACGACCTTGCCCAGGATCGTGGCGTGATCGCCGCTGATCGGCTCGTAGGCGTCGTTGCGGGGCAGCAGCCACACGTGCCCGTCCTCGCGTTTGAAGGTCTTGACGGTGGCTTCGTCGTCGATGAGCGCGGCCACGATGTCACCGTTGTCGCGTCGGGCTGCTGGCGGACGACGACCAGGTCGCCATGGGTGATGGCGGCGTCGACCATGGAGTCGCCAACGATGTTGAGCATGAACAGCCGCCCCTCGCCGACGAGCTGCTTCGGCAGGGTCAGCACATCCTCGATGGACTCCTCGGCCAGGATCGGACCGCCCGCCGCGATGCGGCCGACAACGGGGACGTCTATGGCGTGCGACTCATCGGCCGGAGGTGTCTCTTCCAGGTGGTCCCAGGAACGCACTGGTGGCTGTCCTGGAATGCGAATTTCCACCGCGCGTGGGCGGTTCTGATCGCGGTAGAGATAGCCCTTGCGTTGCAAGACCTTCAGTTGGTGCGCGACACTAGAGGGGCTCGACAGCCCCACCGCATCGCCGATCTCCCGGATCGACGGTGGGTAGCCACGCTGCCGAACATAGCGATGGATGCAGTTCAGGACGCTCTGCTGGCGGGCCGTAAGCTTCGGCGGTGCGTCCGGTAGAGCCGTAGAGGCCTGTGCGTCCGCGGTGTTCGGGGCGGTGGAACGGAGCGTTGTCACAGGTGTCACGCTTGCGTGCGCTTCCTGCGCTCCGTGGTTCTCCTCCGGCACGGCCGGCCTCCTCGGCGGTCGTAAGAGTGGGCTGTCGGTGCGTTCGTCGTTTATTCGACCGTGTATACGGGCGGTAATCAGCCGAGTTCGTTGTGCTGATGACTGCGGACTGATACCGCAATGCAACGTGTCCAACATTAGTGCCCCCGCAAAGCAACATCAAACAAACGTTCGAGATGGTGCTGAAAAAATCGCCCAGATGCGGTAGTAGTCGAACGTTGGTTCTAGCGAACTGGCGTTCGAGGGAGACGGTTATGTCCGAACCAGTTCTGCAACGTCCAACGCGCCCGGCGGCTCCCCGCGAGGCGGCCTCCCGGGTCCTGTGCCAGGGAGGCGGGGGCGAGGCCGAGTCGGTACGGCCTGCCTCCGCGCCCGCTCTCTACGACTGGGCGGAGGAGATACCCGAATGGCGGTCGGAGCGCGCGGTGCGCGAACGCCGCCCCCCGGCCCCTGCGCTGGCGGACCTGCCCAGCCTGCATGCCGCTCGGCCGGGCGCGCCGGGCGTCGGCCCCGCCCCCGGCGGGACGAAGCTGACCCGCCGGGGCCGGGTGGTGTCCGTCGCCGCCCTCACCGCCGTCGCCACGTCCGTCCTCTCCGTGCTGTTCCTCACCGCGGCGACGGCGGACTCCCCCTCGGGCTCGCCCGCCGATTCCACGTCCTCCCTCTTGGGTGTCACACCCGACACGGTGATCGTGGAGGACGGCGACACGCTCTGGGAGATCGCCGAGCAGGCGCGCCCCGCCGAGGACCCCCGCCGCACGGTGCACGAGATCGTGGAGCTGAACGACCTGCCCGCCGCCGACCTCGCCCCCGGTCAGGAGCTGCTGCTCCCGGCCTCGTGAAGCGACCTCAGGCGGTGTCCGCGCTTCCTCCGCCGCCTGCCGATCCCCGCTCCCGCCGCCTGGCTCCGTGCGCCGCTCCGCGGGGTGGACTTGCGAAGGACCGGGCGACAGTCGTAGGTTAACCACAACATCTGGGGTGCGCGCGGGAATAGCAGGCCTAGAAATTGTGCTTCCCTGGATAAGTGGTCTCTTACGGGCGGTTCCGATCCGTGAGGGGCCGACTGCGGCGACGAAAACGAAGCCGCCCGCGACGGGAAACCCGGCGGTGCGCGGCGGAGTTCGGAGACGATGCGGATCTGGGGGAGGCGCACCGGGATGCACTGCCCGTTCTGCCGTCATCCTGACACCCGGGTAATCGACAGCCGCTCCACAGACGACGGCGCCGCGATCCGGCGGCGCCGCGCGTGCCCCGAGTGCGAGCGCCGGTTCACCACGCAGGAGACCGTGCTCCTCATGGTCGCCAAGCGGTCCGGCGTCACCGAACCGTTCTCCCGGTCCAAGATCATCGCCGGGGTGCGCCGTGCCTGCCAGGGGCGTCCCGTCACCGAGGACGCCTTGGCCAAGCTGGGACAGAGCGTCGAGGAGGAGATCAGGAGCCGCGGGGTCGCCGAGATTCCCTCGCACGAGATCGGGCTGGCGATCCTCGGCCCGCTGCGGGAGCTCGACGAGGTCGCCTACCTGCACTTCGCCTCGGTATATCGGGGGTTCGAGTCCCTGGCCGACTTCGAGAACGAGATCGCGGTGCTGCGGACCGGCAGGGCCGTGGCGAACGAGCGGGACTGAGCGGCGGACCCATAAGGCGCCGCGGCGAGCGAGGGACCGACGAGATGTGAGGGACCGCCGTCCAGGACGGTTGGCGCGGCGGAACCGGGAATCTGGCGAGAACAGGGGGAGCGAAATGACGGAGACCACCAGCGGCACGTCCACGCGTAAGGGCAAGGGGCAGCGCAAGGGGCTGAAGATGGAGCGTGTCTTCACCTCGCCCGGTGTCCATCCTTACGAGGAAATGGAATGGGAACGCCGCGACGTGGTCATGACGAACTGGCGCGACGGCTCGGTCAACTTCGAGCAGCGCGGTGTGGAGTTCCCGGCGTCGTGGTCGATGAACGCCACCCAGATCGTCGCCAGCAAGTACTTCCGCGGCGCCGTGGGCACCCCGGAACGCGAATGGAGCCTCAAACAGCTGGTCGACCGAGTGGCCGGCACGTACACCGAGACCGGTAAGGCGCACGGCTACTTCGCCGCCGACGAGGACGCCGAGATCTTCGACCACGAACTGAAGCACGCGCTGGTGCACCAGCTCTTCAGTTTCAACTCGCCGGTCTGGTTCAACGTCGGAACCGCCTCCCAGCAGCAGGTCTCGGCATGCTTCATCCTGTCGGTGGACGACACCATGGAGTCGATCCTCGACTGGTACAAGGAGGAGGGGATCATCTTCAAGGGCGGCTCCGGCGCCGGGGTTAACCTCTCCCGGATCCGCTCCAGCCGGGAGTTGCTGTCCTCCGGGGGCACCGCCAGCGGTCCGGTCTCCTTCATGCGCGGTGCCGACGCCTCCGCCGGCACCATCAAGTCCGGAGGCGCCACCCGCCGCGCGGCCAAGATGGTCGTGCTCGACGTGAACCACCCCGACGTCGAGGAGTTCATCGAGACCAAAGCGCGCGAGGAGCGCAAGATCCGCGCTCTGCGCGACGCCGGGTTCGACGTCGACCTGGGCGGTTCGGACATCGTCAGCGTCCAGTACCAGAACGCCAACAACTCGGTGCGGGTCTCCGACGCTTCATGCGCGCCGTGGAGAGCGGCTCCGACTTCGGCCTGACCTCCCGCACCACCGGTGAAGTCGTCGCCACCGTCGAGGCCAAGGAACTCTTCCACGGCATGGCGAAGGCCGCGTGGGAGTGCGCCGACCCGGGAATCCAGTACGACGACACGATCCAGGACTGGCACACCAACCCCGAGACCGGACGGATCAGCGCGAGCAATCCTTGCAGCGAATATCTCAGCCTGGACGATTCGTCCTGCAATCTGGCCTCGATCAACCTTTTGAAGTTCCTGCGTGAGGACGACTCGTTCGATGTCGACAAATTCGCTCGGCTCACCGAACTGATCATCACCGCGATGGACATCTCCATCACTTTCGCCGACTTTCCCACGGAGAAGATCGCGGAAGTGACGCGCGCGTACCGCCAGCTCGGCATTGGTTACTCGAACCTCGGCGCGCTGCTCATGGCCACAGGGCACGCCTACGACTCCGAAGGCGGCCGCGCGGTGGCGGCGGCCATCACCTCGTTGATGACGGGCGTGGCCTACAAGCGCAGCGCGCAGCTGGCCGGCGTCGTCGGCCCGTACGACGGCTACGCCAAGAACGCCGAGGCGCACAAGCGGTCATGCGCAAGCATGCGGCGGCCAACGACGACCTGCGCACGATCGGGCAGACGGAGAAGCCGATCCGCACGGCCGCCACCAAGGCATGGCAGGACTGCCTCACGGTCGGCGAGAAGAACGGCTGGCGCAACGCCCAGGCGAGCCTGCTCGCGCCGACGGGCACCATCAGTTTCATGCTCGACTGCGACACCACCGGAATCGAGCCGGACTTCTCGCTGGTCAAGTTCAAGAAGCTGGTCGGCGGCGGGTCCATGCAGATCGTCAACCAGGCGATCCCGCGCGCGCTGAAGAATCTCGGCTACCCGCAGGAGCAGATCGAGGCGATCGTCGAGTACATCGCGGAGTACGGCCACGTGGTCGATGCCCCCGGCCTGCGCCCCGAGCACTACGAGGTGTTCGACTGCGCCATGGGCAAGCGCTACATCGAGCCCATGGGCCACGTGAAGATGATGGCCGCGGTCCAGCCCTTCCTGTCGGGGGCGATCTCCAAGACGGTCAATGTTCCGGAAGAGGCCGCCGTCGAGGACTTCGAGCACATCTACTTCGAGGGGTGGCGGCTCGGCCTGAAGGCGCTGGCGGTCTACCGCGACAACTGCAAGGTCGGCCAGCCGCTGTCCACGGCCACGACCGAGAATCAGGCGGAGGAGAAGCCCGAGCCCCAGATCGTCGAGGTCAACCGGCCGGTCCGGCGGCGGCTGCCGAAGAAGCGGCCGAGCGAGACCACGTCCTTCACGGTCGGCGGTGCCGAGGGGTACATCACCGCGGGCTCCTACCCCGACGACGGTCTCGGCGAGGTGTTCATGAAGCTCGGCAAGCAGGGCTCGACCCTGGCCGGCGTCATGGACGCGTTCTCGATCGCGATCTCCATAGCGCTGCAGTACGGCGTGCCGCTGGAGACCTACGTCGAGAAGTTCACCAACATGCGCTTCGACCCGGCCGGCATGACCGACGACCCGGACATCCGCATGGCCCAGTCGGTGGTGGACTACATCTTCCGCCGCCTGGCGCTGGACCACCTCTCCTACGAGGAGCGGGCCGCGCTCGGTGTGCTGTCCGCGGAGGAGCGGCGCGCCCAGGCCGCCGGCGAGGACCCGTCGCAGGTCGCCGCCCAGGTGGAGTCGTACGCCCAGTCGGCCCCGGTGGTCCCCGGGGACGCCGGGGAGCAGGACACGGCCGAGACGGAGGAGCGCCCCGACTCCGCCCCCTCCGCCAGGCCGGATGAGCCGCACAGCACGGCCGAGTACGCCGAGGCCAAGCAGGGCTTCATCACCGACGCCCCGCTCTGCGTCACCTGCGGCACCAAGATGCGCCCGTCGGGCAGCTGCTACGTCTGCGAGGGCTGCGGCTCCACCAGCGGCTGCAGCTAGGAGCGGGCTCGCGGGAGAGAACACAAACTCAGAGCGGTGGCCCGAGAGAGGTTCGGGCCACCGCTCCTCTTCATGCGGCGGACCGTCGATCGCGCCTGAATGCCCGGGTATCCGATAGACCGGAGAACTGAAGAGCGTCGCCCAGTGTGATCACGCGTAGGGCGGGCATGAAGTTACTACCGTTGGTAGGATCATCGACATGAAAGCTGAGCCGATGGAGTCGGATCACGCTAGACGGTCGGAGACATATGAGCGCTCCGCTGGAGAACTCCGCCGCGAACTGGTGAAAGCCATGGAGTCAAACGAGTCGCACACCTTTGCCCTGGCTCTTGGAGCGCTTCGCGACATCGACGTGCTTTCCCCCGAGTCCCAGAGGGCCGCACAGGTACTGGCGGCCCGTGTTGACGAAGAGCGAGGGCACGCCTCCAGCACCGGTAGCCGGGCCCGTAAGGTCAGTGTTTCGATGCCAGAGGAGCTGAGCGCCGCTGTCCAAGAGCGCGTCGGGCGGGGCGGGTTCAGCCGCTATGTGACCGAGGCGGTCGCCAAACAGTTGGAGTTGGATCTGCTGGCCGAACTCTCTGTGCTGCTTGAGGAGGAACACGGCCCTGTGCCCGAAGACGCCTTGGCGGAAGCGGAGGCGGCGTGGCCGGACGCCGACTAGCCGCGAGCGGAGCTCTCGTCCTCGACAGTGAAGGTCTCTCGAAGCTTGCAGCCGGTGACCGGCGTGCACGGGCACATATGGAGACCGCCCGTCGCCGCCGCGCCCGAGTTGTGGTCAGCGCGGTCACCTTGACCGAGGTCATTCGCGGCGATTCGCGCGACGCCGCTGTGCATCGTGTGCTGTCGCGTATTACAGTGCTCCCGGTCACGGTCGAGATCGCGCGCCGCGCCGGGGAACTGCTTGGCGCGACCGGGCTGACCGGCCACCGTTACGCACTCGACGCCGTGGTCGCGGCGACCGCACTGCAGCAACCGCGCCCGGTGGTGCTGTTGACAAGTGACCTCGACGACATTAACCGACTCGTCGAAGAGCCCGGACGCCCTAAGCCGCAGTGGGTGGTCGTTGTTCATGTATGAGGAACCGCGGTCGCAGTGAAAGTCGCGGCGATGAACAAGGAGGAAGCCGCCGCCAGGACGCAGAGGTACTGGATCGAGGGCGGCTGATCCGGGGGGAGTGCCGCGCCCTCCGAATAACCGCCCTGCACCAGTGAGGCGGTCGCCGCGGCCTTCACGCGGAGCGACCGGGCCGTGCCCCCGTCCCGCGGTTTCAAAGGTCCGGCGATTAAGGGGGATCCCGATCGGGTAACTCCCGAGCACCCAGCGAAAGGTAGGTGGCCGCCATGCTGATTGCCGAGATCCTGCGCGCTAAGGGTTCGGAGGTGGTGACCGTCAGTCCGGAAACCACAGTGGCGCAGTTGCTGACCGCGATGGCTAGACACAACGTCGGGGCGGTCGTCGTCACCGAGGGCCGCAGAGTCGCGGGTATCGCCTCAGAACGCGACGTCGTGCGCCGGCTTGAGGAGAGAGGCGCGGACCTCCTCGAGGCCCCGGTCTCCGAAATCATGACCGCCGCCGTGATCACCTGTACGACCACCGACACCGACGACACCCTGACCGTTCTGATGACCGAGAACCGTGTGCGTCACGTCCCCGTCATCTCCGATGGCGCACTCATAGGGATCGTGAGCATCGGCGACGTCGTCAAGAGCCGGATCAGCCAGCTCGAGCTCGACCGGCAGCAGCTGGAGAAGTACATCACCCAGGGCTGACCCCTCTCCCTCCTCTCGTCCCCGTGCCCGGCAGCGCCGCCGGGCACACAGATGCCGCACAACGCCCGTGGAGGCGCCGGATACCCGCCGGCGTGCCGCTGCGGTGCGACAATGAACCCGTGACGCTGTGTATCGGCCGGTCGGACCTGCTCAGGGTGTTGGATGTGCACGCCTGCCTGGACCGGCTGTGGGACGGGTTCACCGCCCCGACCGCGGGGATCGCGAACCGCCGTGTCCGCACAGAACTGCCGGGGAGCGCCGGGACGGCCGCTGTTCTCATGCCGGGGCTGCTTCCCGGTGTCACCGCCTACACGGTCAGGACCGATGCCGTCTTCCCGCGGGCGCGCCCCGCGTTGCGCGGAGTGGTGTTCCTGCACGACCTCTCCAGCGGGGAGCTGCTCGCGCTGCTCGACTCCGCCACGCTCACCACATGGCGGACCAGCCTCGCCGCCGCGCTGGGCACGCACAGCCTGGCGCGCTTCGACGCCGAGGTACTCGGGATCATCGGGTGCGGTACGCAGGCCGGGCTCTTCACCAGAGGGCTGACCCGGCTCCGTCCCATATCCGGGATGATCGTGGCCGATGCCGAGCGGCAACGAGCCGGTGAGTTCGCCGACTGGTGCGCCACGGAGTTCGGCCTCGCGGTGCGGGTGGCCGACAGCGCCGCTGCCGTGGCCGCCGAGGCCGATATCGTGCTGACCGCCACCTGGTCCCGCGAGCCGTTCCTGCGCCGCGCCGATGCGCGCCCCGGAGCGCACTACACCTCGCTCGGCACCGATGACCCCGGTATCCGGGAACTCTCCGACGGGCTGTTCCGGATGGCCCGGGTGATCGTCGACGACGCCGAGTTCGCCGCCACCACGGACGCGGTACCGAGCACGGCACTCGTGCACGGAACCCTGCACGAGGTGCTCACCGGAACGGTGGCCGCCCGCGAGGGGGAAGCCGATATCACGGTCTACGTCCCCGCCGGCCTGCCCTGGCAGGATCTGGCCCTCGCCTGGCTGGCCTACCGGGGCGCGCGCGACGCCGGGGCGGGCACGGAGTTCGACTTCCTCGCCTAATGGGAGATAAGCCGGGTCGCGGTACGCCTATAGAAAGCGGATGGTTACCGCATAGCGGCTGATCCGGCCAACGGCCGTGTGGGAGGATGCCGTCACTCCGGGCCGGGAGCGCGGAACCCCACCATCCCCTCTCGCGTCGAATCCCCAGTTCCACGACATCCAAGGAGTTGCGAACGCATGTCCTTCGCTCAGACAGTGCGCGGAGCCGCCGAGAGGGCCGTCCAAGAGGGCGAGTCGCTGGAGACGGTCGCCGGCGCGTTCAGGGAGGGGGCCGAGGGGACCGGGCTCGACCCGGGGGACTTCCTCGCCGCCCGTGACCAGGGGGCCTCAGTAGGGACGCGGATCGAGCAGCAGACCAGCTCTCTCGACAATGCCGGCGAGGTACTCAACCGCAGTTCGTTCGAGCAGAACCGCAGCGGCTCGGTGCACGTCATCTGCCCGATGGTGATCCCGCGTGGCCGCACCCTCACCGCCATGCTGCCCGCCATCCTGCTGGTCGTCGTCGGGCTCTTCGGCTCGGTGGCCACCTTCCCCCTTTCCCTGGCGACAGGGGTCCTCCTCAACCCGTTCTTCGGTCTGCACTACTGGGTCGTCACGCTCGGCGTCGCCGCGTTCATGTGGTGGCGCCAGGGCATGGTCATGGTGCCCGATGGCTGCCAGGCGCTGATCACCAAGTTCGGCAAGCTGGAGGAGATCGTCGGCCCCGGACGGGTCACGCTGTTCAATCCGTGGAAGCGGGTCTCCTACATCGTCAACACCACCCGGGAGTACCCGTTCAACGCGCCGATCCGCGAGGCACCCACCAAGAGCGGGGTCAAGGCATCGGTGGATCTGTTCGTGCAGTTCAAGATCGAGAACCCCGGCGAGTTCATCTTCGTGCTCGGCGCCGTGCAGGGCTTCGAGGAGAAACTGAACAACGCCATCAGCGAGACCACGCGCAGCCTCATCTACGACCAGCAGGCGGCGGAGATCTACGACATGGTCGGCGAGAACTCCGAGCGCCTGCTCGAACAGCTCAATCAGCAGTTCCTCCCGGCGGTCCGGCTCACCAACGCCAACATCACGCACGCCGAGCCCTCCGGCCAGGAGTACCGGATGGACCTCGCCGCACCGGAGATGGTGCGCGTCGCGAAAGAGGCCTACACCTACGAGTACGAGCTCCAGCTCCGCAAGGAGCAGAACGAGGGCGACCTGAACAAGGAGCTCGCCTCCCTCAACGAGACGCTGTCGGCGATCCAGGCCGACATCGCCCAGTACCAGGCGCAGATGGACACCGCCCTGGAGCGTGAGACCAACCGCGCCCGCGCGAAGGCCCGTGAACGCTTCGTCGAGGCCGAGAGCGAGGCGAATGCCAACGCGGCACTGCTGGAGGCGCAGGCCCTGGACATCCGGGCGGTCAGCGCCGCCGAGGCGCCCGAGATCCTCAACTACCGCTACCAAAAGGACCTGCTGGACAAGCTGGAGGCCGTGGCCGAGAGCCTGCCCCAGGTGCTGCGGATCAGCGGCGGGGACGACTCCAGCGTCAACTTCCTGCGGATTGCGCAGGGCCTTATCGGCGAGACCGACAGCACGCTGTTCTCCGAGGAGGACATGGCGGCCATCCGCTCCCGGCTCAACGAGATCTCCGAGCGCATCTCCGAGCGCCAGGCCGAGATCACCGAACTCCTGGAGATCGAGGAGCGGACGGTGGCTCCCGCCGAACCGGAGGCCGACGACGTTCCCGGCGCCGACCGTGTCGAGGAGATCCGCCAGTCGGTGTCCGACAACTCCATCGACGAGCGGCTGAGCGCGGTCGTCGACGACACGCACGAGGGAGGCCGGTAGATGAACCAGCCGACGCCGACACAGTCGGGCCGCGGCGGCTCCAGCATCAAGGAGTCGCTGGCCTCCTGGGGCGACATCGCCCGCCTGCTGCGCGGTGGCGACCAGGGCGCACTCGTCCCTGTTGTCATCCCGCGCGACAGCCGCGGACTCACGTGGATCATCCTGATCTGGGTCGCGCTGTACATGCTGCTCACGGCGCTGGTCGTCGCGATCATCGGGAACACGGCCGCCGCGGACCTGAGGTTCCTCGCGATCCCGTTCCTGCTGCTCGCGCTCGCCGCGCTCTTCGGTGGGCTGCTCTGGTGGTGGCGGTCGTCGATCGTGGAGATCGAACAGGGCACCACGGGCGTCCTCACCCGTTACGGCGAGGTCGTCGGGACGCTCGAACCGGGCCGGCACTACCTGTGGCACCCGTGGTCGCGGGTGGACTTCGTCGTGGACACCTCGACGGAGTTTCCGTACACGGCGCCCGTCCTCGCCTGCCCCACGCACGAGAACGTGCCGCTGAAGTCCATCGAGTTCTTCCTCAAGTTCAAGATCGAGAACGCGGTCCGGTTCGTACGCACCATCGGTGCCAGCAACTTCGACCTGGTGCTGTCCAACGCGGTGCAGGACGCGATCCGGCAGCGGAGCCGGCAGGTGCGGACCGAGAGCGCCTACGATCTGCGCGGATCCGATGTCGCTGACATGCAGCAGCTGCTCAACCGGCAGTTGGAGCGCTACGGAGTGGAGATCATGGGCTGCAACATCCCCGATGTGCAGCTGCCCAGCCAGTACCAGCAGCACCTGGCCACCCGCGAGCGGGTGGCCAAGGAGCTGGTCGCCTACGAGCAGGAGTGGGAGCTCACCCGCAAGCGCCGCATCGACACCCTGCTCATGGACATCGAGCGTTCCAAGAAGACCCGCGACGCGAAGATCGTCGAGGTCAACGCGGCGCTGAACAAGGCACGCAAGGACGTCGCGCAGATGCTGGAGGAGCAGGAGACCGAGGCGCAGCGGGTCCGCTATGAGATCGAGACGCGCGGCCGCTCCGACCTGGTGGCCGCGCAGAACGAAGCCAAGGCGCAGCGCCACCTCGCCACCTCCTACCGGGACAACCGCGCAGTGCTCCGGTACGAGCTGGCCCGCCGGCGGCTCGATGTGGGCGCCGTCCTCGCCGAGAAGGCTCCGCAGCCCGTGGTGGTCCACGCCGAAGAAGGCGGCGGGGACTCCTCGGCGCTGTCCACCCTGCTCCTGGCGCAGCTACTGCCGAACATCGGCGACCGGCGCTCGGACGGGCGGGCCTCGCTCGGCCCCACGAGGAACAGCGGGGGGCGCTCGGAGGAGCCCGCCGACGAGTTCACTCAGGTCCAGGGGGCGGTGGCCGCGGCGGCCGAGCGCCAGCAGCAGATGACCCAGGAACACCAGCAGGGACAGCAGGCCGCCGGCCGGCAGCGGCGCCGTACGTGACACATGGACGGGGCGGGGGCGGCAGCGCGCCGGGTTCGCACCCGCCCCGGTCCGTGTTCGGAGGCGCTCATGCGGGAGGAAACGGTTCCCGCGTCCGGCGGCAATAGGTCCCGCCGCTGGATTTCACCCGGTATGGCGCGAGTTTGGATTCATCATTACCCGGCCTTTAATCGACGCCGAGTAGGGTCGCTGTATCGGGGGGAGATTGTTCCCGGATTCCGCCGCCTCCAAGAGGTGATGCCAGGAATCCGGGAACAATTATTGGAGCATTCTTGACTTCGTTTCCGGCCCGCCTCGTCACGCGGCGTGTTCGAGAGCCTGGTAGCCGCTGTCGATGTCCACGCCGTGGCGCGCCGCTATCTCCACGAGATCCTCGATCTCGCCGAGCTGGACGAGACACAGGTCCTCGTCGCCTCGGGAGTGGGCGCGCTGGAACGCCATAACCGCGTCGTATATGCGCAAATGCAGCGTCGTCATGAATTCTGTCATCGCACTCTCGTTCCCTGCGGCCGGTCCGCGACTCCACCCATGTTTACCGGACTGATACAAGAACCGGGTTAGTGCTCAGTGCGTGAAGAGGAAAACCGGGCGTGAGCCGGAGCACGGTCAGGGCTGGACGCGCGCGGGTTCAGTACTCGCTCCAGGAGTACCAGTCGCCGGAGATGTGCTCGTAGACGACGCCGCCATGCCCCCGGACGAAGACGTCGGTGGGCAGTGACTCTGGGCTGTGGGCGAGCCCCGACGACGCGTTCAGCAGCCCCGCCCCCTGCACCGTGTATCGCGTGACGCCGTCGGTGACGGACACGGCTTTGAGCGGGTACAGCCCGGCCCACGTCCCGTTCATCGGGATCGTGGTGGAGCGGTTGGCGGTGTCGCGCACCTCCACCAGGGAGTCGGAGGAGACCTCGACGCGCGCCTGCAGTGGGAGGTCGGTCACCGCCAGCACGATCGTCAGCACCGCTATCACCGGTGCCGTGACCCAACGCAGCCAGTAGTAGCGGATCATCGGGCGGGCCACCGTCAACGCGATCCCCAGCCGCAGCGCACCCATAGCGGCCAGAACGGCCCCGCCGCCCATTCCGATCAGCCAGCTGGACAGGTGGCCGCCCGGCATGCTGTCCTCGTGCAGCAGGACCAACCCGACGAATACGCACGCGGGCAGGTAGAGACGACCGGGCGGGCGCGACGCCCAGGCGATGAGGCGCTCGCCGAGCGTGGGTTTGTGCGCGATCTCGATCAGCTTCGCGACCGAGTCGCCCTCGGCGCTCTGCGCGGCCCCATCGCCCGGTTCCTGGCCGGACATGGGGGCTGCGGCGGACATACGAATGTTCCCCCACCGATTCCGTGTTCTCGTACGAGGCCGACGCGGGACGGGCCCCGGCGGCCGCGTCAAGTTTGCGAAGGCCGCCCGACGGCGGCCTGTTCTTCAGGATAGGGGAGGGCCGGGGCCTCTTCGGGCCGTTTGGGGGAAGGAGGCGGGGTTCGCGGTGATCGTCTCGCGGCTATCCGATGCCGCGGCGATGAGGGCCGGGAGAACGCCAGGTGATCCACTGCCAGGCGTCCGGTGTGCACCGCTGGAAGCAGACAGGCCGTCACGGCCAGGACGAGGAACGCCGGTGCGGTGGCGGGGGACAGAGGCGGTTCCGCGATCCAGGCCAGCCAGAGGACTCCTGCGCCGAGCGCCGCCAATATTGTTCCGGACAGTGGTGTCAGCAGTCCCAGTACGAAAGCGGTCGCGCACGCCAGCTGGACGTGCGGCAGGACCGTGGCCACGGTTTCGGGGGCGGGAACCCCGACCGCCGACAGCCGCTCGACCGTAAGGGGATCGACGGGACCGCCCCCGATGCTCCGCCAGGCGTGCCGGGTGAACAGCAGGCCCACCCCGAGCCGGAGTGCCAGGGTCGTGATGTCGTACAACGTCCCGCGGTAGCCACCAATGGACCGCCGCATGCCCCACTTCACGCTTGACCACCCCCTCAACACCGTCGGTCAACAGGAAGCTACCTAAAGCGGCGAAATTGTTCGCGTGCCACACGCGGGGATCGCCGAATGCGCGCTGAACCGGGGCGAGCACCCGGCGGACGGGCCACTAGGGTGGGGCGCGTGACCACTTCAGCCTCCTCCGCTGTCGAGCCGCCGACCTACGCGCTGGAGAACGAACTCTCCGGGAACGGCGCGGCGCTCATCGCCGGTATCGACGAGGTCGGGCGCGGGGCCTGGGCCGGACCTGTCGTGGTCTGCGCCGCGGTGACCGACGGATCCGATCCCCCCGAAGGGCTGACCGACTCCAAGAAGCTCACTCCGAAGCAGCGCGTGGCCATGGAAGAGAAGGTCCGTCCATGGGTGTGCGACCATGCCCTCGGCCGGGCCGCTCCCGATGAGGTCGACGAGGTCGGCCTGACCGAAGCGCTGCGCCGCGCCGCCCTTCGCGCGCTGGAAGGGCTCCGCGAGCGGCCCGACGCCGTCATCCTCGACGGCAAGCACGATTACCTGGGCCGCCCGTGGAACGTGCGGACCCAGGTCCAGGCCGACCTGTCCTGCGTGAGCGTCGCGGCGGCGTCGATCCTGGCCAAGGTGCACCGCGACTCCTACATGGCCGAGCTCGACCCGGCGTTTCCCGGCTACGGTTTCGCGACGGCCGCGGGCTACCCCTCGCCCGCCCACCGCGCGGCGCTCGCGGAGTGCGGCCCCACCCCGCACCACCGGCTGAGTTGGGCCTACCTCGACGCTCTGCCCGAATGGAGGCATCTCAGGAAGCCGCGACCGGGACCCAACGGCCAACTCCCCCTGGTCTAGTCTCGAATCGTTCATCCCAGCGGCGTGTGTGGTGTACAACGTCTGGACGGATGCGACACGCCGGACCGTTACGGGGCATCAGTACCGAGGAAAACCGGCGACTGACGGCAGGATGGGACACGGCCGCGGGCCGCCGGGCCTGGGGCTGACGCGGACATTACGGAAAACAGGTGACAGCGAGGCGGCTGACATCGTCGCCGGGCCGGGCACGACGGGGATAAGGGGGCAGGATGCCGCGCGCCGACCGGACCCGGACCGTGGAGAGTTCCGGGCGGACGTCCTCCTTGGAGCGGCTGCGCTCCGCCTACTACGGTTACCCGCTGCGTTCGCGGCTCGTCGCCGGCCTGGTCGTCGTCACGGTCACCGCCGTGCTCGCCCTTGTCACCGGTATTCCGGTGCTGCTGGCGACCTCGGTGGCGGTCGCGGTCCTGCTCGTCTTCGCGGCATTGATGCGCTCCACCGAAGCCGTCGCGACGGTCCTGGTGGGCATCGCCTGGCTGGCCGTCGCCTTCCCGCTGTTCCAGATCCCACTCGCGGGCGATCCGGCGGTGCTGGTCCTCTTACTCCTGCCGGCGCTGGTTTCCCTGGCGGCCACCCGGATCCGGGAGTTCCCCGTTTGGCACACCACCCTCCTGGCTCTGCTGGTCGCCCTCATCGTGGGACTCGCCGTCGCCTTGGGGGCCATGCTCACCGCATCCGCGCCGCCCGCCCTGGGGGTCGTCTGCACCGTGGTGGCGGCCGGCCTGGCGCTGCTGTGGCGGGCGGTCGCCGCGTACCGGTTCCGGCGCGACCTGCAACCGCGGAGCGAAGCCCAGGAGGGAGGAGGGCCCCAGGGCAGGGAGCCGGCCGGTGCCGCTCCGGGCCGGGAGCGCGGCACCGGGCGCGCCGCGGAGGGCGTCTCGAAGCAGGAGGCAGCGAAGGGCGACGACGAGCAGGTGGAACCGATACCGGTGGACGAGGCCCTCGCCCGGCTCGAGGACATGATCGGGCTGGACCCGGTCAAGCAGCAGGTCCGGGCGATCGCGGCATCCATCGAGGCGGCCCGGCTGCGGGCCGACGCCGGCTACTCCGTCGACAAGCCGCTGCGTCACCTGGTGTTCTCCGGCCCTCCCGGGACCGGCAAGACGAGTGTGGCCCGCACCCTCGCCACGATCTTCCACTCCTTCGGCCTGCTGCCCACCCCGCGTGTGGTCGAGGCCCAGCGGGCCGACCTTGTGGGAGAGTACCTCGGTGCGACGGCGATCAAGACCAACGAACTCGTCGACCGCGCCCTGGGCGGGGTGCTGTTCGTCGACGAGGCATACTCCCTGGTGAACGACGGCGACGGCCAGCCCGACCGGTTCGGCAACGAAGCGGTGCAGACGCTGCTCAAGCGCGCGGAGGACGACCGCGACCGGCTGGTCGTCATCCTCGCCGGGTACCAGGAGGAGATGGACCGCTTCCTGGCCTCCAACCCCGGCCTGGCATCCCGGTTCGCCACCAGGATCACCTTCCCCAGCTACAGCCCCGATGAGCTGCAGCAGATAGCCGAGTCCCTGTTCGAGCAGCGCGGCGACCGGCTCGACAGCGAGGCGCGGCCGGGGCTGCGCCGCAGGTTCGAGCAGGCCGCGCAACGGGAGGTTGTCGCCGAGCTCGGCAACGGCCGCTTCGTCCGCTCCCTGGTGGAGAAGGCCGCCGAGGCCCGCGATGTGCGCGTCGTGACCTCGGGGAAGGGGGAGCACCAGCCCGACCCGGAGGAGCTGGTCACGGTGCGCGTCCCTGACATCGCCACCGCGTACGAGGAGCTCACCGCGCGACTGCCCGGGTTCGGTGAGACCCCGGACGTCGCCGAGGCCCTGGCCGAACTGGACGGGATGATCGGCCTGGAACCAGTCAAGCGCCAGGTGCGGTCGATCGTCGCGCAGCTGCAGGTCGCCAAGCTCCGCGAGGAGCAGGGGCTGCGTACCCAGCCCCCCATGCGGCATTTCGTGTTCTCCGGGCCGCCCGGGACCGGCAAGACCTCGGTCGCGCGCATCCTGGGGCGGGTGTTCGCCGCGCTTGGGCTGCTCACGCGGGCGGAGGTCGTCGAGGCGCAGCGGGCCGACCTCGTCGGGGAGCATCTGGGGGCCACAGCGGTCAAGACCAACAAGCTGGTCGACCGCGCGCTGGGCGGGGTGCTGTTCGTCGACGAGGCCTACGCGCTGGCCAACCCGGGCTACAGCGGCGGCGACGCGTTCGGCGCCGAAGCCATTCAGACGCTGCTCAAGCGCGCGGAGGACGACCGGAACCGGTTGGTGATCGTGCTCGCCGGGTATCCGGCGGAGATGGACCGCTTCCTGGCCAGCAACTCCGGGCTGGCCTCCCGGTTCAACGTGCGGGTGGGATTTCCCAGCTACACCCCCGACGAGCTCACCGAGATCGCCGACGTCGTGGCCGCCCGCACCGGTGACGTGTTCGACGGGTCGGCCAGGGAGGACCTGCGGCAGATCTTCGGCTACGTCTGCGAGGCCGGCTGGATCGACGAACTCGGCAACGGCCGGTTCGCCCGCTCCCTGTTCGAGAAGGCCTGCTCCTACCGGGACCTGCGGGTCTCGGAGGAACTGGGGGACGCGGCCACGGCCGCCGAGCTGACCATGGTGACCAGCGCCGACCTGCGCCAGGCGTACGGCGAGGTGACGCAGGAGTGACCGGCACGGCCTCTCCGCCGCTTCCCGCGTCCGCGCAACCGTCCTGCTAGCCTCCGCTTCATGAGTGGATCCACCTCCCCCCTCCGTCAGGCCGTCATCCTGGCCGGCGGCCAGGCGACCCGCCTGAGGCCCTACACCGACACCCGCCCCAAGGCCATGGTCGAGGTCGCCGACCGCCCGATCATCGACTACCAGCTCGAGTGGCTCGCCGGATACGGCGTCGAGCATGTGGTCGTCTCCTGCGGTTACAAGGCGGAGGTGCTGCGTGAGCACGTGGCCGCCCGTACCGCCGGCCCGGAGGTCACTCTGCTGGTGGAGGAGGAACCGCTCGGCCGGGGCGGTGCACTGCGCTACGCCGCGTCCGGCCTGAAGGGCGGCGACGACCCCTACTACGCCCTCAACGGCGATGTGCTCACCTGGTTCTCGCTGGACGACTTCACCACCTACCACAGGCGGAAGGGCGGCCTGGTCACGCTGGCTCTGACGCAGTACCGCACCAGCTGGGGCATCGTCGACGTGACCGAGGACGGAACGATCGAGGGATTCACTCAGAGCCCGATGCTGCCCTTCTGGATCAACGCCGGTGTCTACGTCTTCGAGCGCGCGACCACTCCGCTGCTTCCGGAGAAGGGCGACCACGAATCCACCACCTTCCCGGAGTTGGCCGGGCAGCGGCGGCTTTTCGGTTACCGGATCGACGGATTCTGGCGCGGGGTCGACACGGTCAAGGACGTCAAAGAGGCCAGCGAGCAGATTCCCGCCCTGCGCGAAGGAGCGTTCATGCCCTAGATAAGACCGGGCCATAACCGGTAGATAAGGTCGTTTCCGTGACGAACGACGCCCAACTCCTGGCCACCGCCCCCAACTTCCGCGATCTCGGGGGCCACGCTACGAGTGACGGAGCGCGGGTCCGCCGCGGTCTGCTGTACCGTGCCGACGCGCTGGCCTGGCTCGACGACCACGATCTCGCCCTCATGGAACGCCTCGGCCTGCGCCAGGTGATCGATCTGCGCGCCGCGCTCGAACGCGAGAAGGACGTCGACCGCATCCCCTCGGGAGCGGAGTACACGGTCATCGACGTCGCCCCCAGTCCGTCGGCCCCGCCGTCCGGTTCGGGTGGAGAGGAGCAGTCCCCGGTCGGGGATCTGGCCACGATCCTCTCGCATCCCGAGCGAGCCCGGGCGGTGCTCTCGAACGGCGGCGCCGAGCGGTTCATGCACAACGTCAACCGGGTACTCGTCACCGGCGACGAGGCCTGCGCCGGCTACGCGGAGCTCGTTCTGCGGGTCGCCACGGGGCCAACGGCGGCGGTGTTCCATTGCAGCGCCGGCAAGGACCGCACAGGATGGGGCTCTGCTCTGATCCTGGCGTTGCTGGACGTCCCCAAGGAGGCGATCATCGCCGATTACCTGGCCAGCAACGCCCGGTTGGACAACGTCCGGAGGTGGGTCCACGGGCTGACCGACAGCAACGGCGTCGACCGGGAACTGGTCGCCCCGATCATGCTCGTGCGCCGCGAATACCTGGAGACCGCCTTCACCGAGGTGGAACGGGTGTACGGGACGTTCACGGACTACGCCCGGGACGGTCTGAAGCTCGCTCCCGAGGTCATCGGTTCCCTCCGGGAGCGCTTGCTGGAGCGTGGCTGATCGGAGACGGCGGGCTACAGCTCCCCGAGCCGTACCACCAGGTCGTTCTCGTCCTCGGCGTCGTGGAGGACCTTGAGGAGCGTCTCCAGGACCTCCGGGCGGCCGTGGCCGCGGTCGAGCAGGCGTTGGGCGGCCTCCCAGAGTGCGGAGGGCTCACCGTTCCACAGACGTTCGGCGAGGCGCTCGTGCGCCGCGAGTTCCTCTTCCGACGCGGAGTCCGCGTTGGCGTCCCGGCCGGCGGACTCCTGGCCGGCCGAGTGCTTGCCCCGCGGCCACCCTGTGGTGTCGTACTCGCCGAAGTGGTCCAGGCGCAGCAGGGCGCGCCGCCCCGTCCGGGTCGCCGGATCGAACTCGCTTGCGGCTTCGGCCACCAGATCGCTGGCGAGCAGCGGGAAGGCGAACATCCGGCGGGCGAGCGCCGAAAGGTCGTTGTCAGGCAGCAGTCGGCGGATCGCCTCCCTGCGTAACCCGAACGAGGCGGCGGGGTCGAGGTAGGAGGTGGTGAACGCCGCGGTGGACTCCCACAGCGCGTCCAGCGTGGCCTTGACCGCGGTCTCCGGCAGGCCGTGGCGCGGCCCCGCCCACCGGATCCACGCGGCCAGCACGTGCGGCATGGCCTGCTGCTCCTCCGGCAGCAGCACGACCCGGCGCGGCAACCAGGTGAGCAGGAACGCCTCGACCTTGCGCGGGCTCACCCGCAATGGGCGGCCTGCGTCGACATCGCAGCCGTAGGCGATGATGTGGTCGACGCAGCGACTCGCGGCGTAGGAGTCGGAGAGCTCCGCCGCGGCGTCGGAGGCGAGGAACTGGGCGGCCAGCGTGGCCCGGTGGTCGCGCCGCCACACGGGTTCGGGGGCGGGATCCTTCTCGCGGGGCAGCATCCGCACCCGGGCGAGGGCCAGGGCGTGGTGCGCCGCCAGCGACCCTTCTGCGAGGTCCCGGTTTCCCGCGCCGGTGATGCGCACCGGGCGCTCTCCCACAGTGCTGGTCAAGACCTGGTGGGTCCGCTTGAACGCGGCCTCCAGCAGCGTGCGGGCGTGTTCGGGGGTGAGCGTCGTGAAGCTCGCCATGAGGTCGTCCGCGGTCTTCCGGCGGCAGTGCGCCAGCAGGCGGTCGACTTTGGTCGTCACCCAGGCGTCTCGGAGGACGCCGCCGGTGTTGTGGTCGATGACGGCGATCAGCGCGTGCCCGGCGTCGCCGGTCTCGGCCTCGGGATCGTCGTCGTAGCGGAACGTGCAGATGATGTCGTCGATGTCGCCGAACTTGTTGCCGGATACGTAGGCCGCGACCGGGCGGGCCTCTCCCAGCGGGGCCGCCCATACCGGGCGCGCGACGCCCTTGACCTCCAGCCGCTGCACTTGCTCCTCGGCCAGGACACGCTGGCTCCGGGAGGTGCCCAGGACGGAGACGCCGGTCAGCAGCGCGAGGCCGGCCGGGGTGCCGGCGTTCGCGGCGTGGGAGACCAGTCCTTCACCGAGCAGCCGGTCGACGTCGACACCGGGGACTCTCTGCCCCCACCAGGAACCGAGCATTTCGCTGACACCGAGTTCGACGTCGAGGGGGTGCCGCATCGCGAGGAACGCCCTGGCAGCGCGCAGCATTTCGGCGAAGACGGCGTCTGGCACTGGTTCGGGGTCCGGTTTTCGTGAGAGGGGTGATACGGACACTCGTAGAGCCTAAGGCACGGGCCGCCTGGTGCAGAGGAGGAAACCCTTCGGACAAGGAGCGCGCGTGGGGCGGGCGCCCTGGGGGAGGTCCGGGAGCGGACGCTAAACGAGCTGGTCGTGCTCGTCCGGGCGCGGTCGCACGGCCTCTCTGGACGGAGGCTCGGATTTGACCATGGCCTGGAGGCGCTCCCGCGCAACGCGTTCCACGAGACCGGGGGTCACGTCGAAACCGAGATGCTCGGCGCATTTCCAAGTGTCGGTGATGCAGCGTTCGACACGACGGGGCGACAGGGCCCCGAACTCGTCGTGCAGCCGTGCGGTGACCTGTTGGAGGTCATGTGCCGGAGAGATTTGGAGCATCCTCGCTCACGCCCCTTGCGGTGAAGTGGTCCGGACGGCGACCACCATCCATTTCACTTCCTCAGGCAGAGGTGTCAACCCTCGCTACGCCGGTCCTTGCGCAGGCTTTGCGTAGCCCTGTAACGGGGCCGTTCGGTTCCCTCCGAGGACGCGAGGGAAGTAGTCGGCACCTCCGTCGCATTTCCGCCGGAAGAGCCGCATTCTCCTGGGAGGGCCGCAGGTGGGAAAGGGGGGACCGGTCGGCGGGGCTCCGCCGTGCAGATGTAAAGAATTGGTAAAAATGGGTTTGGAGTTGTCGGGGTTGCCGTCCTTCTGGTACCACCTCCGGTGGGAGGGGGCGGCGTACCCGGGAACTGGCTTGGCGTGCCCGGGGTCGCCGATCTGGAGGATGGATATTCGCTGCGTGTCCGCGTGGTAGCCGTCCGATTATTCGGGCTTCCGGCGAATAGGACGCATTTTACCTGGTCATCGCGTGAGGGGGCGAGAATAGGTTGACCGAAATCCGGTAAGACGCCCCGGCGGGCCCTTCCGCGTCGTATTATTTACTTTCCGCTATGCCCATTTACTTTCCGCCGCGGCTCAGTCGATGTGAAGGGGCGGTCGTGGCCTATGCTGAGGCGACGGCGTCGGCCTACGGGGCCGTCGCCACAGAACTACCGGCTCGTGATCGCGTCTCAAGGGGGAGTCTTGGGCAGTGGGCGGTGACTGGCGCGATCGCGGGGAGCGTCTCCGTGGTGGAGGTCGGCCATGTCGTTCCCGTCCCCACCTGGACCACATTCGTTAAGCTCTGGCGCTCGCGTGAATGAGTCCCCCTCGAACGGGGGGAAGGACCCGGAGGTGTCATCGTTGAGCACCGAGACGTCCGTTCCGCCCCCTCGCGTGTTCGGACTCGACCCCTCGGATTCCGCCCTGCTCGAGACCCTTCTCAAGGAAGCCCCTATCGGTTTCGGCTTCTTCGACACCTCGGGACGGTTCCGCCGTGTCAACCGGACTCTGGCCGCCGTCTACGGCCGGAACGACGGTGACTGCCGAGGTCGGACCCCTGGTGAAGTGCTGCAGCGCTCCGAGGACGTCGACGCTCACAACGCCGCGATCTCCGCGGTGCTCGCGGGGAGCCCCGTCGTCTACAGCGACCACCACCTCATCGGTGGTGCCCCGAACGCTTCGGGCGAGGAGCCGCACTGGGCGCTGTCCTGGTTCCCCGCCTATGGTGACGACGGCGAGGTCGAGGGGGTGGCCCTCATCGCGGTCGATCTGAGCGACAGGCACAAGGTGGAGGTGGCGTTGCGGCGGAGCGAGGAGCGCTACCGATCCCTCCTCAAGGCCGGCAACCAGGTCGTCTGGGCTGCCGACCCCAACGGGGAGATCCAGGAGGACTGCCCCGAATGGCGGGCCATCACGGGCCAGTCGGTCGATCAGTACCTTGGCCGGGGGTGGCTGGACGCTGTGCACCCCGACGACCGGGACCTGGTCGAACGCGCCTGGGATGACGCGATCGCAGACAGCGCGACCTTCGACGAGATCTTCCGGATCCGCACCCAGTCCGGGGACTTCCGCTACTACCGCTCGCGCGCGGTCCCGATCATGCGTGACGGCGAGCTGATGGAGTGGGTGGGCGCCAACACCGACGTCACGACCCAGCGCGAGGCCGACGAGATGCGGCAGCGTCTCACGCAGCAGCTGGGAGAGGCGGCCCTGCGGACCGTCCGGTTGCAGAAGGCGACGTCGGATCTGGCCGAGGCCCTTACCGTTGACGAGGTCGTCCAGGTCATGACGGAGATCGGCCGCTCGGCGGTCGGCGTGGACCGCACGACCGTGGCGCTGCTCGACCGCGAGCGGTTGCGGTTGCGCCTGCTCAACCCCGACGTCCTGCCCGACATTCCGGGCACTCACCCGGCCGAAGCCGGGCTGGACTTCCCCGGCACGATGTCGATGGCGGTGCGCGACCGCAAGCCCTTCATCGCCGGCAGCCCGATCGAGCTGCGGGCGCTGCTCGACGACGATCCCGACGTCGTCACGTTCCTGGAGCACACCGACGAACAGGCCTGGGTCACGCTCCCGCTGCTCAGCGCAGGGCTGCCGATCGGTGCGCTGCGGTTCGCGTTCACCAGCCCCCGCGAGATCTCCGACGAGGAGAAGGTCTTCCTGGAGGCACTGGCCGGCCAGTGCGCTCTCGCGCTGGGGCGCGCCACGCTGTTCGAGCGCGAGCACCGGACCGCCGAGGCGCTGCAGAGGAGCCTGCTCCCCGAGGAGCTTCCGGAGGTCAAAGGCGTCCGGATGAAGGCGTTCTACCGTTCGGGGACCCAGCACGTGCAGGTGGGCGGCGACTGGTACGACGCCTTCCCGCTTCCCGACGGCCGGGTGGCCGGTGTTCTCGGCGATGTCATGGGCAAGGGGATCAAGGCCGCCACCGGGATGAGCCGGGTGCGCAACGCGTTGCGGGCGCTTGCGTTCAGCATGCCCGAACCCGCCGACGTCCTCACCGGGCTCGACCGGATGTTTCACGCCACCGAGGGCATGGACCAGGTGACCACACTGGTCTACTTCGTTCTCGATCCCGAGACCGGCCAGATCGATCTCAGCAACGCGGGGCACCTTCCGCCGTTGGTTGTGGTCGACAACGGGGCTCCGTGGTTGCTGGACGCCGACCCCGACACGCCGCTCGGAGTGAGTGCGCGGCGCGGCCATCACAAATTTTTCGTGCAGCCCGGTAACACCGTCGTCCTCTACTCCGATGGACTGGTTGAGAACCGGAAGCGCTCCGTTGCCTCCGGCCTCGACGAACTTGTCACCGTTGCGTCACAGGCGCGGCCGGAGGTGGTGGGCGATCCACAGGAGATGCTCAATTATCTTGTTGAGAGCATGCTCGACGGGTACGAGCAGGACGATGACGTCACACTGCTCGCCGTCCACCTTCCGGTGCTCGAGGCCGAACCGGAGAAGTAGACCGTACGAAGAAGTCCGCCACTTTGCCTAAGGTGGAGGAGCCATCAATCCCGTTCACGCGGGGGGTGGATTCAGGACCCGACGGTGGGGTTCGATCCGCACGGCTGCGGATAAAAATCCTACTGGGCGGATGTGCCCAAACGCTAGAGAGGGCGCATACGCTGAAGAAAAATCGGCTTCCCCGTCCAGGCGGGGACGATCCCGGGCAAGAACGAGGAGAGGGGCCTGACTCCTCCTTGTGGCTCATCGGGCCGCCGGGTCCAGCAATCTCGCCACACGTCCGTTCGAGAGGTGTTTGTGTCACCTGCCAGTTCGACCCGCTCTAAGCAGCAGGAGTCGCTGCAAGAGCCCGTCATCCAGCAGCTGATCGAGCGTGGGCGGTCCCAGGGGTACCTTGAGCCCGAGGACGTGCGCCGTGCCTTCGAAGAGGCCGATATTCCGATGTCGCAGGCCCAGACTGTGCTCCGGAGTCTGACCAAGGAAGGCGTGACTCTCGTCGTGGGGGCTGAGGAATCCGCACCCGCGCGACGCAAGTCCACGCGCAAGAAGGCGGCTACCCCGAGGAAGACCGCTACGAACAAGGCGAAGCGCGCGGCGGCGGCCCAGGAGCAGCCCGACACCGTTACGGCGGTCGTCGACTCCGGGAGCGCGACGACGACGGCCGAGCCGGAGGATGAGCCGAAGAAGAGGCGGGCGGTGACCGCGCAGGCGCGCGGGAAGGAGACGCCTGCGCGTGGCGAGTCCGTCGCCAAGAAGTCGACGAAGAAGAAGTCCACCGCCAAGGCCGCGTCCTCCTCGTCCGTTTCCGCGGACACGGAGACCAAGCCGGCCGGGGAGCGGGAGAAGGCGCCCGCCAACGCCGGGAACGCCAAGGAGGACTCCGGCCTGGAGGCCGCGGGGGAGCAGGACCAGGAGCTCGAACTCGAGTCGACCGAGGACATCGAGGACACCGGGGTCGAGCTGGAGCTCGTCGAGGACCTCGATGACAGGCCCGAGGCGGCCGACGGCCCTGTCGCGGGGTCCGGCGTCAAACCCGAAGACGTCGGAATCCCGGAGAAAGCCGCGGCCAACACCTCCGAGGACGAGGCGTTCGTCCTCTACGAGGACGACGACGACGCCCCCGCTGCGCAGGTGGTCGCCGCCGGCGCCACCGCCGACCCGGTCAAGGACTATCTGAAGCAGATAGGAAACGTCGCCCTGCTCAACGCGGAGCAGGAGGTGGAGCTCGCCAAGCGTATCGAGGCCGGGCTGTTCGCCGAGGAGAAGCTCGCCGAGGAAGAGGGCTCCCTGAGCCCGGACTTCCGCGACGAGCTCGAGTGGATCGCCGAGGACGGCGGCCGCGCCAAGAGGCACCTGCTTGAGGCGAACCTGCGGCTCGTCGTGTCGCTGGCCAAGCGCTATACCGGTCGCGGCATGCTCTTCCTCGACCTGATCCAGGAGGGCAACCTGGGGCTGATCCGCGCGGTCGAGAAGTTCGACTACACCAAGGGCTTCAAGTTCTCGACCTACGCCACGTGGTGGATCCGGCAGGCCATCACCCGCGCGATGGCCGACCAGGCGCGTACGATCCGCATCCCGGTGCACATGGTCGAGGTCATCAACAAGCTGGCGCGTGTCCAGCGGCAGATGCTGCAGGACCTCGGCCGTGAGCCCACCCCCGAGGAGCTCGCCAAGGAACTCGACATGACCCCCGAGAAGGTCGTCGAGGTGCAGAAGTACGGCCGCGAGCCGATCTCGCTGCACACCCCGCTCGGTGAGGACGGCGACAGCGAGTTCGGCGATCTCATCGAGGACTCCGAGGCGATCCAGCCGGGTGAGGCGGTCAGCTTCACTCTCCTGCAGGAGCAGCTCCACTCGGTGCTCGATACCCTGTCCGAACGCGAGGCCGGTGTGGTTTCGATGCGATTCGGCCTCACCGACGGCCAGCCGAAGACCCTGGACGAGATCGGCAAGGTCTACGGGGTGACCCGCGAGCGCATAAGGCAGATAGAGAGCAAGACCATGTCGAAGCTGCGGCACCCGTCCCGTTCCCAGGTGCTGCGCGACTACCTCGACTGACGGCCCGGCTCGCTACGTCCACGCCGCGGGGTGCAGGCCCCGGGAGTTCTGACGTGGAACGCAGCGGCCGTACGAGCCCCACCGGATCGGGCCGGTCTCCGCGCAGACCGGCCCGATCGCTTGCCGGTGATACCCCGTCACCACAGAGGCTCCTCGGGTGTGGCGATTCCCTGGGAAGTCCGTGGTGCTGTCAGCGCAGCTCTGCGCTCTTCAACTGACACGCACGATGATGCCGGGCGCGATGTATGACCGAGATAAAGAACCGAGACCGGTTTGTTACCCGCGCGGATCCGGTCAGGCGCGCACGACGACATCCAGCACGAAAGGCCGGTTCCTGCCTGGCGGGCCGGTGAGTTCGGCCGGGTGGCCGAGATCGTTGAGAGCCTCGGCGAGTTCCGCCGGGGTGCCGGCGTCGACCCGGTTGGCGAGCAGGGCATGGGCGAGCGCGCCTCGGGTGGCCTTGGCCATGTGGCTGACAACGGTGCGCTTGGCGACCCCGCCGCTGACAGTCTCGCGCAGGACGCGGACGGTCGCGGTCCGTTCGGCCGTGCCGCCCGACGGTTTGAACGCGGCGGCGTAGGTCGAGGAGCGGCAGTCGACGACGAGCTGTCCGTCAGCGGACTTGGTGAGGACCTCGGCGAGCCGCGACCGCCAGAACGTCCCCAGAGCGCCGATCGGCGGGAGTCTCACCCCCATCGACAACCGGTAGGGCGGCAGCGGATCGGTGGCCCCGACCGCCCCCCACAGTCCGGAGAAGATCAGCACGGACCGCCGGGTGAGCTCCGCGGAGCCGCCGGACAGTAGTTCCGGCAGCCGGAGGTTGCCGTAGAGCATACCGGTGTAGAGGTCCGCGGCCCGAAGCGTCGCCGCTGTGCGCACCTCGCGGTCGCGCCGCACGGCCTCGTTCTGCGCGGCCGAAATCCGCAGGACCTGCCGGGCCGTTTCCTCTGGGCCGGAACAGAGCGCCTCCAGCGCCTCCAGCGCCGTCTCCCGTGCTTCGTTCATCTCGGGCAGGCTCAGCGCGGCCAGGTCCAACGGCGCCCCGTCCCCGGCGGTGGCCTTGCCTTCGGACGGCGGCAGCAGAATGAGCATGGGTTCTCTTTCTGGTGTGGCGGAACTGTGGTTGTGTCCACAACGGGAGACGGCCAGGGCCGTGCGCGCTGGTCCACGGATCCCCGGGTACCGGCTGATCCTATCGAGGGACCAGGCGGGGTCACCGATGGCGGCTCCGCTCGTCCTCGCACGGAGCCGTGTCGAACCGCTCCGTACCGGGTTCGCGGGGATCCGCACGTGCCTCGGTTGCGGAGCGGAAACGAGGAATGTCCGATGAACGAATGGGCCGATCGGGTGTGCCGGGACTGGCCATCGGCAGAGGTCCACGTGCGCGGTGGATGGCGTCTCGGTCACAGCGAGGGCGTGACCAAACGGGCGAACTCCGCGATCGCGCTGGGCGGTGACGTGTCGGTGGAGGCGATGGAGCGCTTCTACCGGTCACGCGGCAGCGCGCCCTGCGTGCAGGTCTGGCCGGAGAACGCGGAACTCGGCGCCGCCCTCGCGGCCCGCGGATACGGCGTGGTCGATCCCACGCTGGTGATGGCCCGGGAACTGGCCGAACGGCCCGCGGCGACCAGCGCGGTCACGGTCAGCGCCCGTCCGGGTGAGGCATGGAGAGCGCTGTGGCGGGAGGCGGACGTCCCTTCGGAACGGATCGGCGCCCTGCACCGCATCCTCGACCGGGTGCCGGCGATGGGATACGGCCTGCACGACTCCGGTCTGGCGCGCGGCTGCGTCGCCCTGAACGGGGACTGGGCCGGGGTGTACGGCATGGTGACCCGTCCCCGGGCGCGCGGCTCCGGGCTGGCGGGACAGATCGTCGCGGCGCTGCTCGGCTGGGCGCACGACAAGGGCGCCCGCAACGCCTACCTGCTGGTGACCGAGGCCAACGCGGGGGCGCGGCGCCTCTACAGGCGTTCCGGCTTCACCGTGGTCGACCGGTACCACTACCGGGTGGCGGGTGAGTGCGGAACCGCCTCCGACACGACATCGGCGGTGGCCTCCGTTCGGAGGCCACCGCCGGACGCCTTTCCTGTTATGACTTAACGCTCATCTTCGGCGGACGTGGCCGGGGTTTCGTGCAGGCGGCTCGTCTCGTCTTGGATCTCCGAGGCGATCTTGCGAATCGAATCGTCGTGCTTGCGCATGTGATGTGCGCAGAACAGCAGTTCGCCGCCGGAGCTGAGTACCACTCGGACGTACGCCTGCGCACCACAACGGTCGCAACGGTCAGCAGCCGTCAGCGGCTGGGTGGGGGCAAGGGTTCCAGTCACTTCGCCTTCCTCAATACTCGGCGTTAGTCACTTGGGACAACATCTAACCGGACGAGGAGCTTCCCAACCAGTCCTCCTGTACGCCGACAGCGGAATCAGCCCGGAATGTGACCCACATCATCCTCGGTGGTGGGCTCTCCGGCCGGGATCCTGTCCGGTGACACGCCAGGCTAGCCGGTCGAGCAGGGGAGCACAGGGTTCTCCTGCTCCGAGGTGGTAATCTCGCGCGTGGTATGGACGCGGGAACCCCGGCGCCCCAGCCGTTGCCGCCGGTAGGAAGTGGGCGCCACGCGCCGATCTCCTCCGGCGGCGAAATTCGCGCCAGCGAATGTCAGAGTGCGCGGATACCCTGGCCCTGGCCGGGGGTGTTCCCGGCTCCGGCCGGGAGCGGAGTCCCCATCGCAGCCGGTGGGCCGTACCGTTCGGACTCCAGCGCCGACCCCCTGTCCACCCGTGTCCAGCACACGTCCGGCTCCGCCGGGCGGTGTCGCGCCCGTCCACAAACGCAGGAGATGTCCACGTGACCGCCCTCACCGCTGCCGTCCATGATCCCGAGGATTACTCTGCTCGGCATCTTTCGGTCTTGGAAGGACTCGAGGCGGTCCGCAAGCGCCCCGGCATGTACATCGGGTCGACGGACAGCCGCGGCCTGACCCACTGCATGTGGGAGATCATCGACAACTCCGTGGACGAGGCGCTCGGCGGCCACTGCACCCGGATCGACGTCGTGCTGCACGCCGACGGCTCGGTCGAGGTGCGCGACAACGGGCGCGGCATCCCCGTCGACGCCGAGCCGAAGTCGGGTCTCTCCGGTGTCGAACTGGTCATGACCAAGCTGCACGCCGGCGGGAAGTTCGGCTCCGGCTCCTACACGGCCTCCGGCGGCCTGCACGGCGTCGGCGCCTCCGTCGTGAACGCGCTCTCGGCCCGCCTCGACGTCGAGGTCGACCGCCAGGGCCACACGCACGCCATGAGTTTCCGGCGCGGGCTGCCCGGCCGGTTCGACACGCCGGGGCCCGACGCCGACTTCGCCCCGGGGTCGGGGGTCGAGCAGGTGCGGCGGGTGGCCAAGAAGGTCACCGGTACGCGCATCCGCTTCTGGGCGGATCGGCGGATCTTCCTCAAGGAGGCCGACATCGCGCGCGAGGCGCTGCTGGACCGCGCGCGCCAGACCGCCTTCCTCATCCCGGGGCTGACGATCGCGGTGCGCGACGAGCGGACCGAAGGCGAGCCGCCCTACGAGGAGGAATTCCGCTTCGACGGCGGCATCAGCGAGTTCTGCGCCTACCTCGCCCCCGACGAACCGGTCAACGAGGTGCTGCGCCTCCAGGGCTCGGGCTACTTCACCGAGACCGTCCCGGTGCTCGACGACAACGGTCACATGACGCCCACCGACGTCGATCGGCACCTGGAGGTGGACATCGCTCTGCGGTGGGGGACCGGTTACGAGTCCACGGTGCGCTCGTTCGTCAACGTGATCGCCACCCCCAAGGGCGGCACCCACATCGCCGGGTTCGAGCGGGCGCTGGTCCGGGTGGTCAACGACCAGCTGCGCAGCAGCAAGCTGCTCAAGACCAACGACGACCCGGTCACCAAGGAGGACGTGCTCGAAGGGCTTACCGCCGTGGTCGCCGTCCGGCTGCCCGAGCCGCAGTTCGAGGGGCAGACCAAGGAGATCCTGGGCACCTCCGCCGCGACCCGGATCGTCTCCCAAGTGCTCGGCAAGGAGTTGCGGCATTTCCTGGCCTCGACCAAGCGCGGGGAGAAGCAGCAGGCCCGGACCGTACTGGAGAAGGTCGTCAACGCCGCCCGGGCGCGGGTGGCGGCCCGCCAGCAGCGCGAGACCCAGCGGCGCAAGAACGCACTGGAGAGCTCCGCCCTGCCGGCCAAGCTGGTCGACTGCCGCAGCGAGGGTCTGGACCGCAGTGAACTCTTCATCGTCGAGGGGGACTCCGCCCTCGGCACCGCCAAGCTCGCCCGCGACTCGGAGTTCCAGGCGCTGCTGCCGATCCGCGGCAAGATCCTCAACGTGCAGAAGTCCTCTGTCGGCGACATGCTCAAGAACGCCGAGTGCGCGGCGATCCTGCAGGTGATCGGCGCGGGGTCGGGCCGCACGTTCGATCTGGACAGCGCGCGCTACGGCCGGGTCATCCTTATGGCCGACGCTGACGTCGACGGTGCGCACATCCGGTGCCTGCTGCTGACGCTGTTCTACCGGTACATGCGGCCGATGCTGGAGGCCGGCCGGGTCTACGCCGCGGTGCCGCCCCTGCACCGGATCGAGCTGACCAACGTCCGCAAGAAGAAGCGCGGTGCGAAGCCCGAGGACCGCTACATCTACACCTACAGCGACGCCGAGCTGCAGCGTAAGCTGCTGGAGCTGGAGAAGAAGGGGCTGAGCTGGAAGGAGCCGGTCCAGCGGTACAAGGGGCTGGGGGAGATGGACGCCGACCAGCTCGCCGAGACCACGATGGATCCGCGCCACCGCACCCTGCGCCGGATCCGCGTCGAGCACGCCGAGGAGGCGGCCTCGGTCTTCGGGCTGCTCATGGGGAACGAGGTCGCCCCGCGCCGCGAGTTCATCGCCAACGGAGCCCAGGAGCTGGACCTGAACCGGATCGACGCCTGAACCCCGCCACTAAGGGGCCGGTGGGGCCCACTCGCCGGCGGCGAGGAAGCGTTCCAGCGTGGCGGTGTAGGGCGCGAGGTTCAGCCCCTTCTCCGCCATCCACGCGTCGTCGTAGTAGCTGTGCCAGTAGCGCTCGCCTCCGTCGCAGATCAGCGTGACAACGCTCCCCCGGCGCCCTTCGCGCAGCATCCGGGCGATGAGCTGCCACACCCCCCACAGGTTGGTGCCGGTGGAACCGCCGGTGCACAGGCCGGTCACGTCGTTCAGGTGGCGCATGGCCGCGATGCTCGCGGCGTCGGGGACCGGGATCATCAGGTCGATGACGGAGGGGACGAAGCTGGGCTCCATCCGCGGGCGGCCGATCCCCTCGATGCGCGAGGGCATGCCCGTGGCGTAGTCGGGCGCGTCGGTGACCCAGCCCGGGAAGAACGCCGAGTTCTCCGGGTCGACCACCGCCAGCCGCGTGTAGTGGCGCCGGTAGCGCAGGTAGCGGCCGATGGTGGCGGAGGTTCCGCCCGTCCCGGCCCCCACTACGATCCACTCGGGGACCGGGTGGCGCTCCATCCCGAGTTGCTCGAAGATCGACTCGGCGATGTTGTTGTTCCCCCGCCAGTCCGTGGCCCGCTCGGCGTAGGTGAACTGGTCCAGGTAATGCCCGCGGACCTCGGCGGCGAGCCGCTCGGCCTCGGAGTACATTTTGGCGGGGACGTCCACGAAGTGGCACTTGCCGCCGTAGCGCTCGATCAGCGCGATCTTCTCCGGGCTGGTCGAGCGGGGGACCACGGTGATGAAGTCCAGCCCGATGAGCCGGGCGAAGTAGGCCTCGGAGACGGCGGTGGAGCCCGAGCTCGCCTCCACGAGGGGGGTGTTCTCGGTGATCCACCCGTTGGCCAGGCCGTAGAGGAACAGCGACCGGGCCAGCCGGTGCTTCAGGCTGCCGGTGGGGTGCACCGACTCGTCCTTGAGGTAAAGGTCGATGCCCCACTCGGGGGGCATCGGGAACACGTGCAGGTGGGTGTCCGCCGAACGGTTGGCGTCGGCGACGACCCTGCGGATGGCCTCGTCCACCCAAGAGCGTGTGCGTGCGCAGGAACGGTCGACCCAGCCGGACGATTCCTCGGGCGTAGATGGCATGTCTGAAGCTAACGCCGTCCCCGTTGGCAGCGGGCAGGAGAGAGGGATGGGCCGCCGTGCTGTTTTTGCCATCTGGGCCGCAGCGAGGCGGTAAAAACAGCACGGCGAACGATGGGAAGGGAAGCTGGGATACCGGGTACGCGCGTGGCGGGGCGTGGGTGCTGGTGCCTCCCTCGCTGCACGACGCCGGGGAGGGCGCTTCGCGCCACACGGCCGCCGCTACGCGATGTCGGCAGCCTCCTCGGCCGGTGACCACGCGGCACCGGCCGAGGCGATGAGCCGATCAGTCGAGGGACCCTCCGGACATGGCCGCGTGCAACCGCCGGTGCGGTGCCGCTTCGTCGTCGCGGTTCTGGCGTTCCAGCGACCGGGCCAGCGCGATGTGCGCCCAGTTGTCGCCGGGGTCGAGTTCGAGGAGCCGGCGGAAGGTCTGCTCGGCCTTTGCCAGCTGAGCGGAGTGGAAGTAGGCCCGACCCAGGAGTTCCAGGATCGAGCGGCTCTCGGGCTCCTTCTCGCGGAGAGGGGCGAGGAGCTTGGCCGCGCCGATCGGATCACCGAGGTCGAATCGCATCTTGCCGCGTGCGAAGGTCTCGTAGGTCGACTCCTCCATGGGAACTCCCTTCATCGCGCGTCACAACGGCTGGGACGGGTCTCCCATTCCCGCGGGGTCACGCGTCCACAGGGGATACCTTCCCGGTGTCGACGTCATAGATCACACCCGCGACCGGAAGCCCTTTCGGGAGCAGTGGATGGTGCCGGACGCGCCCCAGGTCATGGCGGAGCGCGCCGAGCTGGTCGTTGTCGGTGTGGAACTCCAGGCTGCGGGTGTCGACCCCGTGCTTCTCGTAGATGAGACCGTGGACGGCGTCGTCGCTGTCGACCGAGGCCATCTTGCAGCGGGTGTGCGGCATCACCATGACGCGCTCCACCTCCAGGAGGTAGGCGGCCAGGACCAGGGTGCGCAGCGTCTCGTCGGTGACGCGGGCGCCGGCGTTGCGCAGCACCTTGGCGTCGCCGGGCTTGAGCCCCAGGACGCCCAGCGGTTCGATGCGCGAGTCCATGCAGGTGATGAGGGCGAGACCGCGGGCGGCCGCAGGGCGCAGGCCGGCCAGGGCGAAGTTCTCGACATAGTCGGTGTTCGCGCTGAGAACGTCATCGAAGGCATTGCTCACAACACAGCTCCACACAACTCCACGTGCGTTTCGGCCGGCTCCGAAGCACGCTTTTCGAAGCCCCGCAGCCGGCCCCGACGTCGAACTTTAGCTACCGGCCTCCGAGAGGCCCACACCGGCATCGGTCTGTCCGCTCCCGACCACGGTGATGGCGCGGGGGAGCGGTTCCCCGGAACCGTCCCTGCGCTGGTCGAGGTCGGGCAGCCGGACCGGCCCGCCGTCGGCGCGGCTGGCGCGGGCCGGTGCCCGGCCGATCCAGCCGAAGATCAGCGTGTCTTCCCCCTTGAGGAAGCGCTGGCAGCGGACGCCACCGGTGGCCCGCCCCTTGACCGGGAAGGTCTCGAACGGGGTCACCTTCGCAGAGCCCGCCTGTGTTCCCGGCAAGGAAGTGGAGTCGCCGGCGACGGTGACGACGACGGAGTCCTCGGGCAGCGCGACCGCGCCGAACCACAGTGCCCGCGCCCCCTCGGCCAGCTTGACGCCGGTCACGCCGCCGGCCGCGCGGCCCTGCGCCCGCACCGTCTCGGCGGAGAACCGCAGCAACTGGCCCGCGGAGGTGATGAAGACCAGGTCCTCCTCGCCCGTGGACAGCTGGGTGACCCCCACGAGCCGATCGTCGTCCCTGAGATTGATGATCTCGAAGTCGTCCTTGTTCTGCGGATAGTCGGGGGCGACCCGCTTGACCACCCCGTGCGCGGTCCCCACTGCGATTCCCGGGCCGTCACTGTCGAGCACGGCGACCGAGAGCACGCGTTCGTCCTCGGCCAGTTCCACGAACTCGCTCACCGGTAGGCCGGAGGCCAGCGGCGGCGCCTCCGCGGCGGCGTCGGGGAGTTCGGGCAGCTCCAGCACCGGGAGGCGGATCATCCGCCCTAGATCGGTGATCAGGCCGATCTCGGAGCGCGAGCTCGCCGGGACGGACGCCGCGATCGCGTCGTGCTTGGTGCGCAGTCCCTCGAACATCCGCGGGAGGGCCGCGCCCTTGCTGCGGCCGAGCATGCCGCTGGTGCTGAACAGGACGTGGCAGGGCTCGTCCGCCAGCTCCAGCGGGATCGCCGCGCTGCGGGTGGCACCGGAGCTCTCCATGAGGACCGTGCGGCGGGGAGTCGCGTACTCGCCGGCGATCTCGCCCAGTTCGGTGGACACCAGCTCGCGCAGTTTGGCGTCGGACTCCAGGATCGCGGTGAGCTCGGCGATCTCGGTGTTCAACTGGTCGCGCTCGTTCTCCAGCTCCAGACGGTCGTACTTGGTGAGCCTGCGCAGAGGAGTGTCGAGGATGTAGCGGGCCTGGGTGTCGGACAGCTCGAACGTGGCCATGAGCCGTCGGCGGGCCTGCGCGGAGTCCTCCGAGTCGCGGATCAGCGCGATGACCTCGTCGATGTTGAGCAGGGCGATGAGCAGCCCGGCGACAAGATGCAGCCGCTCCTCGCGCTTGCCGCGGCGGAACTCGCAGCGCCGCCGCACGACGTCCAGCCGGTGGTCGACATAGACCTGAAGCAGCTCGCGCAACCCCAGCGTCTGCGGCTGGCCGTCGACGAGGGCCACATTGTTGATCCCGAAGGACTCCTCCATCGGGGTGAGCCGGTACAGCTCCTCCAGCACCGCCTCGGGGTTGAAGCCGTTCTTCAGCTCGATGACCAGCCGCAGACCCTGGTTGCGGTCGGTGAGGTCCTTAAGGTCGGAGATCCCCTGGATCTTCTTGGACTGCACCAGCTCCTTGATGCGGGCGACGACCTTCTCCGGCCCGACGCTGTAGGGGAGCTCGGTGACGACGAGGCCTGTGCGGCGCGGCGAGACCTTCTCGATGGACACGGTCGCACGGGTGCGGAACGTGCCCCGTCCCTTCACGTAGGCGTCGCGGAGGCCGTCGAGGCCGACGATGGTGCCGCCGGTGGGCAGGTCTGGGCCGGGGACGAATTCCATGAGCTCGTCCAGCGTGGCCTCGGGGTGGGCGATCAGGTGCCGCGCCGCGGCGATGACCTCGCCGAGGTTGTGCGGGGCCATGTTGGTGGCCATGCCCACCGCGATCCCGGACGCGCCGTTGACCAGCAGGTTCGGGAAGGCGGCCGGCAGCACCTCCGGCTCCAGTTCCTGGCCGTCGTAGTTGGGCCGGAACTCCACGACGTTCTCGTCCATGGAGGCGGTCAGCAGTTGGGCGGCGCGGTCCAGCCGCGCCTCGGTGTAACGCATCGCCGCGGGGGCGTCGTCGCCGCCGAGGGACCCGAAGTTGCCGTGCCCGTCGACCAGCGGGACGCGCATGGCGAAAGCCTGGCTCATCCGCACCAGCGCGTCGTAGATCGCGGCGTCGCCGTGCGGGTGCAGCTTCCCCATGACCTCGCCGACGACGCGGGCGCACTTGACGTGGGCGCGGTCGGGGCGCAGGCCCATCTCGTTCATCTGGTAGAGGATCCGCCGCTGGACGGGTTTCATCCCGTCGCGGGCGTCCGGCAACGCTCGTTGGTAGATCACCGAGTAGGCGTATTCCAAGAAGCTGCCGCGCATCTCCTCGGACACGTCGATGTCGATGATCTTCTCAGCGAGTTCCTCGGGAGGTTGGGACGTAGTACGGGCCATGGTGGTAATTCTGGCCCCACCTGGCCACCACCGCGAATCAGAACCCGGAAAAGGAACGCGGGACGGGTGTGCGTTAAGGTTCCGTCAAGATCATGCGTGCAGCGGTCGACGCCGGTTCGGTGGCCGGAGAACAAGCCGGATGTCATCACTCTGTGTGACCATAATCGATGGTGTTGCGCCCTTAGATGCGCGAGCGCGGTTTGAGCATGCGATCTCTTCGCGTGATCCAGTGAGATCAAACACGGTCAGTCCGGGAATGTGAATTCTCTTCACGACCAGCTGAAACGCGTATCCCCTGGTAGTTCGATAGAGATACGTAGAGTAACTGTCTGACGGGGGGCCGTAAAACGCGGCGAATCATACACCCGTCCACGCCAGGGTCAAGGTTGGGCCCGCTGCCCGGCTAGCCTTAGAGCCACTCGGTCAGTCCGCTCGATGTTGCACTCCACCCGCCCGCCCGCCGGCGGCGAGAAACGTGCGCCTCCGGTCCGATCGCCGATGACATCCTGATGCTGCTGCCCTTTCTTCTCGCGCTGCACGCGGTGACCGCGGTGCTTCTGCCGTGGCTGGTGCGCGTTGCGGGACCGCGCGCCTTCCTGCTGGCGTGCCTGCCGCCCGCGGCCACCGTTGTCTGGGTACTCTCCCGAGCACCGGAGATCGTCGCGGGGCGGCCGGCCACGTCCTCCATCGCCTGGGTTCCCGCACTCGGCATCGACCTCGACTTCCGGGTCGACGCCCTGGCTCTGGCCATGGTGCTGCTGGTGAGCGGTGTGGGGGCGGTGATCTTCGGCTACTGCGCCCGCTACTTCCACACCGGCGAGCGCGGGATCGGGCGGCTCGCCGCCGTTCTGGTGCTGTTCGCGGGGGCGATGCTCGGTGTCGTCAGCACCGACAACCTCTTCGCGCTGTTCGTCTTCTGGGAACTGACCTCCATCACCTCGTTCCTGCTGATCGGGAACGACGACCGCAAGGAGCAAGCGCGGCGCGCCGCCACCCAGGCGCTGATCACCACCGCGGGCTTCGGCCTGCCCATGCTCGTCGGGTTCATCCTGCTCGGCGAGATCGGCGGCAGCTACCGGATCTCCGAGCTGGTCGCCGCCCCGCCGACCGCCAGCCCCTGGCTGCCGGTAGCGCTGGTGCTGATCCTCGCCGGGGCCTTCGCCAAGTCCGCGCAGGTGCCCCTGCACTACTGGCTGCCCGGGGCGATGGTCGCGCCGACACCGGTGAGCGCTTACCTGCACGCCGCCGCCATGGTCAAGGGCGGTGTCTATCTGATCGCGCGGCTGGCGCCCGGATTCGCCGACGTCGATCCCTGGCGGGCGCTGGTCCTCACCTTCGGGCTGGCGACCATGCTCATCGGGGGGTGGCGAGCACTGCGTCAGGACGACCTGAAACTGCTGCTCGCCTACGGCACGGTCAGCCAGCTCGGCTTTCTCACCCTGCTCGCCGGGGCAGGGACGCAGGTGGCCGCGGTCGCCGCGATAGGCGCGCTGCTCGCGCACGGGTTCTTCAAGTCGGCGTTGTTCCTCACCGTCGGGGTGATCGACCACCAGGCCGGCACTCGAAGTATCGGGGCGCTGAGCGGCCTGGGCCGGCGTATGCCGGTGCTGGCCGCCGCGGCCGCGCTGGCGGCGGCGTCCATGGCCGGGGTGCCCCCGATGCTCGGATTCGTCGTCAAGGAGGCCGCACTGGAGGCGTTCCTGCCCGGACACGCAGCCGGAATGCCCCCTGGCGCGGCGGCGGCCGTGCTCACCGGGGTGCTGCTCGCCTCGATCCTCACCTTCGCCTACAGCGCGCGCTTCGTGTGGGGCGCTTTCGCCGACAAGGCGGCCGTGTCCGAACGCCGCTTTCCGCATCCGTCCGCGGCCTTCGTCGCCGCGCCCGTATCACTGGCCGCGGTGAGCCTGGCGACGGGGGCGCTGGCATTCCTCCTCGACCCGCTCGCACAGAGCTACGCGGCGCCCTTCGACGCCGGAGGGCAGCCGTACCACCTGGCGCTGTGGCACGGCCCCACCCCGGCACTGGGACTGTCCGCGCTGGTCATCGCGGTTGGTGTCCTGCTGTTCTACCGGCGCGAAGGGGTGGCCCGGATACAGCGGGCGATGCCGCGCTGGCCCGACGCCGAGACGGGTTACCACCTCTTCGTGCACGCGACCTACGCCTTCGCGCTGGGCGTCACCCGGCGGTTGCAGAGCGGCTCGCTGCCGGTCTACCTCGGCGTCATCCTGGCGATGCTGCTCGCGTTGCCCGGTGCGCGCCTGGTCGTGGTGCTGGTCACCGGCGATGTCGCCGCGCCGGGCGCGGGAGAGGGGTTCCGGGTCTGGAACAGTCCCCTGGAAGGGGTGGTCGCGCTGCTCATCGTGGTCACGGCGGTCGCGACCGTCCGCGAGCACCGGCGGTTTCCGGCGCTGATCCTGATCAGTGCCATGGGCTTCGGCATCGCCGGCCTGTTCGCGCTGTACGGGGCGCCCGACCTGGCGCTGACGCTGGTCCTGGTGGAGACACTGACCACGGTCATCCTGGTGTTCGTGCTGCGGCGGCTGCCCGCGACGTTCGGCACCCGCCCCAATGGCTGGGGCAAGCGGCTCACGGTGCTGCTGTGCGCGGCCACCGGGACGTTCATCGCCGTCTCGCTGTGGCTCATGACCGCCGCGCGGACCGATGCGCCCGTCTCGCTGGGATACGCCCCGAGGGCGCACGAGGCCGGCGGCGACAACCTCGTCAACCTCATCCTGGCCGACTTCCGGGCGCTGGACACCTTCGGCGAGGTCGTCGTACTCGCGACGGCGGCGATCGCCGTGGCGTCCCTGGTACTGCTCAACCGGCGCGCCCGGGTGGTCGAGGAGTCCGGCGCGGACCCGCTCGAAGAGGAGGGGGCAGCCGGCTCGGACGGCGAGGGGGACCCGGCCGCCGGGAACGGCCTTGCGGCCGGAGCGGGCGGGACGGGCGCGGACAGTGGACCGGCAGGGGAGGGGGACCGATCGTGAACATCGACGGCGAGCGGCAGCGGGAGTCCCGCGGCCCGGAGGGCAGCGGCGGCGCCCCTCCCGAGGGATGGGAGGCGCCCAGGGAGCGCTGGCTGAGCACGGTCGTCCGACCGGCCTTCGGGCCCCGCTCGGTACTGCTGGAAGTGGCCGCCCGGCTGCTGATACCTGCCATCCTGGTGCTCTCGGTCTTCCTGCTGGTCTCCGGGCACGACAAACCCGGGGGAGGGTTCGCCGGCGGTCTGGTCGCCAGCATGGCCTACGTCCTGCGCTACGTCGCCGGCGGCAGGCACGAGCTCGCCGCGGGCATGCCGACGCGTCCGGAGCGTGTGCTCGCACTCGGGATGCTGGTCGCCTGCGGTACGGCCGTACTCCCGCTGCTGTTCGGCGCTCCGCTCCTGAAGACCTTCAGCTACGAGGCCGCTCTCCCCGTCTTCGGCGACGTGAAGTTCGCGAGCTTTCTCGTTTTCGAAATCGGGGTGTTCCTGATCGTCGTCGGCCTGGTGCTGTCCGTCGTCTCCGCTCTTGGTGCCCGGATGGAAGCCGAGGAAGAGGAGGCCAAGGCCGGGCGCGAGCGGGCGCGCCGCCTCCGGCGGACTGGGGGCGGGCCGCGATGAGCACCCCCGGTCTCCTCCTGGTCGCCGCGGTGGCCGTTCTCTACTCCGGCGGGTTCTACCTGCTGCTGCAGCGCTCACTGATGCGTGTGGTCTTCGGCATCATCATGCTCGGCCACGCGGCCAACCTCTCCCTGATGCTCACCGACGAGGCCATCACGCTGCCCCCGCTGCTCGGCGGGCCGAACGGGGAGATATCGGATCCGCTTCCGCAGGCCATGGCGCTGACTGCCATCGTCATCACGTTCGGGGTGACGACCTTCCTGCTCGCGCTCGCCTACCGGGTGTGGCTGGGTGACAACAACGACGAGGTCCCCGACGACTTGGAGGACCGCCGTATCGGCCGGCTGAGCGAGCCGGAGGACTCCTCGTGAACCTGCTGATCGCCGTCCCGTTCGTGGTGCCGCTGCTGGGCGCGGCGGCCACCCTGCTGCTGCGCCGCGCGCCGCGCGCCCAGCAGGTGGCCAGTGCCGTGACCCTGGCGGTGGTGATCGCCGACTCGACCCTGCTGCTGGCGGCGACCGCCGACGGCACCGTGGTCGCGAGCCAGGCCGGAGGCTGGGCGGCCCCCCTGGGGATCACCCTGGTGGTCGACCCGCTGGCCGCGCTGCTGCTCCTGGTCTCAAGCGTGGTGCTGCTGATCGTGCTGCTGTACGCGATCGGCCAGGACATCAGCGGGCTCAGCCGGGCCGTTCCGCAGGTGTTCCACCCCATCTATCTGGTGCTCACCGCCGGCGTGTGCCTGAGCTTCCTCTCGGGCGACCTGTTCAACCTGTTCGTCGGCTTCGAGATCATGCTGACCGCGAGCTACGCGCTCATCACCCAGGCGCCGACACGGGCGCGGGTGCGGGCGAGCATGATCTACACGGTGGTCGGCCTGACCTCCTCGATCTTCTTCCTCACTGGGATCGCGCTGGTCTACGCGCTCACCGGCACCGTGAACCTGGCCGACGTCGCCGAGAAGCTGGGCGCCGCACCCGCCGGGCTGCGCATGGTCCTGGCGCTGCTCTTCCTGGTGGTGTTCGGTATCAAGGCCGCGATCGTGCCGATGCACTTCTGGTTGCCCGACAGCTACCCGGTGGCGATCACCCGCATCTCCGCGATCTTCGCCGCGCTGCTCACCAAGGTCGCCGTCTATGCCATCATCCGCACCCAGACACTGCTGTTCGGCCGCGACGACGTCTCCACCGTCATGATGTGGATCGCGATCGCGACCATGGTGATCGGCATCCTGGGCGCGCTGGTCCAGGACGACATCAACCGGATCATGTCGTTCGCGCTCGTCAGCCACATCGGGTTCATGGTCTTCGGGCTCGCGCTGAACTCGGTGGCCGGGATCGCCGGCGTCCTGGTCTACCTGGTCCACCACATCGTCGTGCAGGCCACGCTGTTCCTGGTGAACGGGCTCATCCGGCAGTACGTGGGGCACACCTCGCTGCGCTCCATCCGGGGGCTGACCGTTGTGTCGCCGTTGCTGGCGATCTTCTTCTTCCTGCCGGCGCTGAGCCTGGCGGGGCTGCCGCCGATGTCCGGCTTCGTCGCCAAGGTGGCGCTGTTCCAGGCCGGTGTCCAAGCGGGCGGATGGCTCATCTACCTCGGCCTCACCGCGGGCGTGCTCACCAGCCTGTTCACGCTCATGGCCATCTTCCGTGTCTGGGCCCGCGCGTTCTGGGGCACCCCGCTGCCCGACATGCTCGAAGCGCGGGCCGAGCTGCGGCGCGGCCCCGACTTCGTGGGGCGCCGGCTCATGGCGGCCACCACCGGCACCATGGTCGGTGTCGGGCTGCTCGTGGCCGCTGCGGCCGGTCCGCTGACCGACATCGCGTTCACCGCCGCGCGGGACCTGCTCGACGGCCGTGCCTACATCGAAGCCGTACTTCCCGAGGGGGCTCCATGAGTGCTGCCGAGGCCCGGACCGGCCGCTCCCCGTACCAGCGGCTGCTCGGCCGGCTGCCCACTGTGGTCTGGCTGACCGTGATGTGGGCGCTGCTCTGGGGCGACTTCAGCCCGGGGACCCTCCTCGCGGGCGTCGGGGTGGCGTCGCTCTGCTATGCCGCGGCGAAGCTGCCGCACCTTCCCGTCCGGTTGGGGTTCCGGCCGTGGTACGCGCTCCGCCTGGGAGCGCGCATCGGGTGGGACCTGCTCTGGTCCAGTGTGCAGGTCGCCTTCCACGTGCTGTGGCGCCCCGGGCGAGTGCGCGGCGCGATCGTCGCGGTACCGATGCGCACCGACTCCGACCTGCTGCTGGCCATGGTGAGCGGAGGGCTGTCGCTGGTCACCGGAAGCCTGGTCATCGAGCTCAACCGGGAAGAGGGCGTCATCTACGTGCACGGTATCCCGATCGACTCGCCCAGAGGGGCGCAGTCGCTGCGCCGACGGATCCGGCGCACCGAGGAGCTGATCGTCCGCGCGTTCGGCACCGCGAAGGACGTGACCGGGTTCGAGGCGGCCGAGGAGGAGTTCGCGGCGCTGCTGCGGTCCGCCGAGGCCGGCACCGAAGAGAACGGGGAGATGCAACGGCCGTGAACGTTCTGGAGCATGTCTACACGGCGACCTTCGCCCTGCTCGCGCTGGCCGTGCTGTTCACGCTGCTGCGGCTGGTGCGCGGGCCGTCGGTGCTGGACCGGATCGTCTGTCTGAACACGATCTCGGTCCTGCTGGTCAGCGTGATCGCGGTCGAGGCCGCGGCCCGCGGCGACGCCGCCTACATAGGGCTGATGGTGTCGATCGCGCTGCTGGGCTTCGTCGCGACGGTGACAGCGGTGCGGTTCGCGGAGAGGCGGGCTCATGACCGCGACTGACTGGATCACGGCCGTCCTGCTGCCGCTGGGGGCCCTCTTCGCTCTCGTCGGCACCATCGGGCTCGTGCGGCTGCCCACCCTGCTCGGCCGGCTGCACGCCGCCGCCAAACCCGACACGGTCGGTCTGATCCTGATCCTGATCGGGGTGGCCTTCCAGCTTCCCGACATCTCCGTCGCGACCCCGCTGCTGCTGGTCGTGCTGTTCCAGTTCACCACCATTCCCGTACTCGCCCAGACACTCGGCCGGGTGGCCTACAGCCGCGGCGAGAGCAGCAGCGAACACATGGTCGTCGACGAGCTCGCCGAAGCGGTGCGGCACGCCAAGGGGGGCGATCAGGACGGCAGGCAGGACCGCTCGCCGGGCGACTGAAGCGGGGCGGATCCGGCGGTTACCGTTCCCGCCGGGCCGATCCCTCGCCTTCGTGCCGCGCGCTGACCGTGCGGCCGTTTCCCGCCGGAAGGTACATCACCCACCGGATATCTGGTGTTCTGGGGCGGCGCGGTCGCCTAGCGTCGCTGGTGACGACCGCGCCGGGCGCCGTCCATCCGGACGGCGCCCGACGCGGGACACCTGAAGGAGGTCGTTCGCCTTGGCCGAGGACACGCCCGGGACCGCCCGGGACGGCTATGCCCAGCGGGTCCGGGACCTGCTCGACCGGGTCGACACGGGTTCCGGCGAAGCGGTCGGCCGCGCGGCGGAACTCGTGCTGGGAGCCGTCGGATCGGACGGGCTCGTCTACGTCGCCGGATCGGGGCACTCCCTCGCGCTGGTGTACGAGACGTTCTACCGCGCCGGCGGGCTGGCCGCGGTACGGCCGCTCTGGGACCCCGCGATCGTGCCGCTGTCCGGTGCCCGGCGCAGTACCAGGGCGGAGCGCCGGGAAGGACTGGGCGCCTCCGTTGTCGCGGAGGCGGCGCCGACCGTGCGGGACGCCGCGGTGGTGTTCTCCACCAGCGGGCGCAACCCCTACCCGGTCGAGGTCGCCCGGGAGTGCGCGGCCCGCGGTGTTCCGGTGATCGCCGTGACCTCGGCGGCGGCCTCCGAGGGCGCCGCCGCGCGCGCGGGCTCCCGGGTGGTCGACCACGCGGCGGTCGTGCTCGACACCGCTGTCCCGCCCGGCGACGCGGTGTACCCGCCCGAGGCGCCGCGTACCGCCGCGGTCTCCACGATCCTCTCGGCCTACGCCTGGTCGCTGCTGCTCGCGGCGCTCGACGACCTCGCCGTGGCCCACGGGGTCGAGCTGCCCCGGTGGACCAGCGCCAACGTCCCGGGCGGTGACGGGCGCAACGCGGCCCTGATGGAGCGCTACGGCCCGCGCGTGCCCGGACTGGTCATGGAGGTGTAGCCGGGGCCGAGCCCCGGCGCCGCGCTCCGGTGCGGGCGCATGGTCGGCTGTGGACACGCGCTTCCGGTGTCGTCCACCTCTGGTAGCAAGGAGCACATGGTCTCCTCCGTGCCCCCAGAGACGGCACCCTCCGACACCGGTATGCGCGAAGCGGCGGAGCGCCACCTGCGCGCGCTCGCCGGCGACTCCGCCCGGCTGCGCGAGGACCAGTGGGCGGCGATCCACGCGTTGGCGGCCGAGCTGCGCCGGGCGCTGGTGGTGCAGCGCACCGGGTGGGGCAAGTCGGCGGTGTACTTCGTGGCCACCGCGCTGCGCCGCGCACAGGGGGCCGGGCCGACCGTCATCATCTCGCCGTTACTGGCCCTCATGCGCAACCAGATCGCCGCCGCGGAGCGCGCCGGGATCCGGGCGCACACGATCAACAGCGCCAACACCGCCGAGTGGGAGGAGACCTACGCCCGGATCTCCGCCGGGGAGGTCGACGTCCTCCTGGTCAGCCCGGAGCGGCTGAACAACCCCGACTTCCGCGACCGCGTGCTGCCCGAGCTGGCCGCGGGCGCGGGACTCGTGGTGGTCGACGAGGCCCACTGCGTCTCCGACTGGGGCCACGACTTCCGACCCGACTACCGCCGCATCCGTACGCTGCTGCGGGAGCTTCCGCGCGGCGTCCCGGTCCTGGCCACCACGGCCACCGCCAACGAGCGCGTCACCCGCGATGTCGCCGAGCAACTGGAGATCGGCGACGACTCCCGGACCCTGGTCCTGCGCGGCGCGCTCGACCGGGAAAGTCTGCGCCTGGCCGTCGCCGACCTACCCGACAGCACCGCGCGCTGGGGGTGGCTGGCGCAGAACCTCGACCGGCTGCCCGGATCCGGCATCATCTACACGCTCACCGTCGCCGCGGCCACCGGGACGGCGGGGTTCCTCGCCGAGCGCGGGTACGCCGTGCGCGCCTACACCGGGCAGACCGATCCCGAGGAGCGGCAGCGAGCCGAGGACGACCTGCTGAACAACCGGGTCAAGGCGCTGGTCGCCACGAGCGCGCTCGGCATGGGGTTCGACAAGCCCGACCTCGGGTTCGTCGTGCACCTGGGCGCCCCGCAGTCCCCGATCGCCTACTACCAGCAGGTGGGCCGCGCCGGGCGCGGCATGGAACGCGCCGAGGCGATCCTGCTGCCGGGGCGTGAGGACCGCGAGATCTGGGCCTACTTCACCGGCCTGGCGTTCCCGCCGGAAGAGACCGTGCGCCGCACCCTCGACGTCCTCGCCGAGGCCGGCGGCCCCATGTCCCTGCCGCGCCTGGAGACACGCGTCGACCTGGGCCGTGCCCGGCTGGAGCAGATGCTCAAGGTGCTCGACGTCGACGGCGCCGCGCGCCGCGTGCGCGGCGGCTGGACCGCCACCGGCGAGCCGTGGTCCTACGACTCCGAGCGCTACGCGGCGGTGACGGCGGCGCGCGAGCGCGAACAGCAGGCCATGCTCGACTACATCGCCACCGACGGGTGCCGCATGGAGTTCCTGCGCCGCCAGTTGGACGACCCCGAGGCCGCGCCGTGCGGCCGCTGCGACCGCTGCACCGGTCGGGAATGGGGCACCGAGCTCGCCCCCGAGCAGCGCGAAGCCGCCGCCGCGCATCTCGACCGCCCGGGGGTCACGATCGCTCCGCGCAAGCAGTGGCCCACGGGCATGGCGGCGCTGGGCGTCGACCTCTCCGGAACCATTCCCGCCGGCCTCCGCGCTGAGGAGGGCCGGGCCCTGGCCCGGCTGACCGACATCGGGTGGGGGACGGTGCTGCGCCGGATCCTCGCCGAGGACGCCACCGACGAACCGGTGAGCGACCGGGTGTTCCAGGGGGTGGTCGACGTCCTCGCGGCGTGGCCGTGGCGCGAGCGCCCGGTGGGCGTAGTGGCCCTGCCCTCGCTGACCCGGCCGCGGATGATCGCCGATCTGGCGTCGCGGCTGGCGCGGGCGGGGCGGCTGGCCCCGATCGGCGCGTTCGGTTACCTCACTCCGGAGGGGGCAGGGCCGCGGCGGCACAACAGCGCCCAGCGGCTGGCCTCGGTACAGCGCTCGCTCATCGTCCCCGACCAGGTGGCGTCCGGCCTGGCCGGAGTCGGGGGGCCGGTGCTGCTGGTCGACGACCACACCGACACCGGGTGGACCCTCACCGTCGCCGCCGGTCTGCTCCGCGAGGCGGGGGCACCCGCGGTGCTCCCGTTCACCCTCGCCTGCCGATCCTGACGGCGCCGTTTCCCCGGTCAGGGCCCGGTTTCCGCACGACCGGCGGCGAGGCGGGCGGGAAGATCAGCCGGCGGTGACCTCGGTGCGGTCCCCGCCCCAGAGAGTGTGGAACACGCCCTCGCGGTCGACGCGGCGGTAGGTGTGGGCGCCGAAGAAGTCGCGCTGGGCCTGGGTGAGCGCAGCCGGGAGCCGGCCCGCGCGCAGGGCATCGTAGTACGACAGCGCTGCCGCGAATCCGGGTGTGGGAACCCCCCGCCGGGTCGCGGTGGCCACCACGTCGCGCCAGTCGTCCTGCGCCTGGCCGATCGAGGCGGCGAACCCGTCGTCGACCAGCAGGGTGGGCAGGGTCGGGTCGGCGGTGTAGGCGTCGCGGATGCGGTCCAGGAACACGGCGCGGATGATGCAGCCCGCACGCCAGATCGCCGCGACATCCCCAAGGCCGATGTCCCAGCCGTACTCGGCGCTGCCGGCCTGGATCATGTTCCAGCCCTGCGCGTAGGAGACGACCTTCGAGGCGTAGAGAGCCTGCTCGACCTGGGCGGCGAACTGCTCGGCGCCGCTGGTCAGCGGCTTCGGGCTCGGGCCGCTCAGGTCCGCGGCAGCGGCGCGCAGCCCGGCGTGGCCGGACAGGGATCGGGCGAACACCGCCTCGGCGATGCCGGAGACCGGAACCCCGAGGTCCATCGCGGTCTGCACGGTCCAGCGGCCGGTGCCCTTCTGTTCGGCCTGGTCGGTGACGACGTCGACGAACGGGGCACCGGTGGCGGGGTCGGTGTGGGCCAGCACTTCGGCCGAGACTTCCATCAGGTAGGAGTCCAGCCGTCCCTCGTTCCAGGTGCGGAAGATGTCGGCGATCTGCGCGGGGGAGTACCCGGCGACCTCGCGCAGCAGGTGGTACGCCTCGGCGATGAGTTGCATGTCGGCGTACTCGATGCCGTTGTGCACCATCTTCACGAAGTGGCCCGCGCCGTCGGCGCCGACGTGGGTCGTGCAGGGCGTGCCGTCGGAGGCCTTGGCGGCGACGCTCTCCAGCATCGGGCCGAGCGCGGTGTAGGATTCGGCCGATCCGCCGGGCATGATGCTCGGCCCGTGCAGGGCGCCCTCCTCACCGCCGGAGATGCCGACGCCGACGAAGTGGATCCCCTGTTTGCGCAGCTCCCGCTCGCGTCGCCGGGTGTCGGCGAAGTGCGCGTTGCCGCCGTCGATGATGAGGTCGCCCTCCTCCATGAGCGGCGCGAACTCGGCGATGACCGCGTCGGTGGGTTCGCCCGCCTTGACCATGATCACCAGTCGCCGCGGGCGCGCCAGCGACGCGACCATGTCCTTCGTGGTCTCGGCGGCGACGAGCGTACCCTCGTGGCCGAACTCATCGACCAGCGCCGTGGTCCGCGCCGGGGTGCGGTTGTGCACGGCGACCCGGTAGCCGTGCCGCGCGAAATTGCGGGCCAGGTTGCGGCCCATGACGGCCAGGCCGGTGACACCGATGTCCGCCGAAATGCTCATGATGCTGCTCCTGGGACGAGTGGGCGCCGGCCCCCGGCGGTTCCGGAGGCGCAGCGGTGCGCTTTCCTACGCACAGTAGATCCTTTTGGTGTCGACGTTGGACGGCGCCGGCCGGTTCAACGCGGCGGCGGCCACCGGGCCGTGTGGCCCGAACAGCGCCAGGTGGCGGGCCGGCCCGCCGGCGGACTCTTCCATGCGGCGGCGCGTGATCCCGCCCGGTTCCGCTCGGGGCGGGCCGCTGCCCCGAGCGCTGCGGGGCGGCAGGACCGATCGCCGGACCCCGTGGCGTCCTCGTCCCGTCCGAATCGCCCGGGGCCGGCAGCCGTCACAGCTCCACGGGTGCGGAACCGAACGCCACGGAGAAGCGGTCGCACCAGATGACCACGCTGGTCATGCCCTCGATGTCGGCGTCTGCGGGTATCTCGTAGTTGGCGTCGCCGTGCGTGCCCTTGAGGGACCCCAGGTCGACATAACGGCCGTCGCGGTACTTGAACCAGTCGCCGCCGGCCTCCTGGTCGGTCAGCCAGACGTAGAGGTCCGGCCCGTCGCTGGACTCGAGATCCTCGACCCGCACGTGGCGGCTGCCGTCGGCGAGTTCCAGCACGCGGACGGTGCCGGAGGTCTCGTGTTCCTGGGAGACGAACTCGCCCTCGGCCAGGACCGCGGGCTCGGGATCGGGCTCCTCCGATGGGGCGCTCTCCTCGTCTTCGGGAGCGGCTCCGGTGTCCTCGCCCGCCCCCTGGCCCGCCATGGGTAGCTCCTCGTTCACCGTGCTGCTGGTGAAGACGCGCCACGGCTGAAAGGCCCACAGCCCGATCGCCAGCACCACGACCAGGGTTACCGCGCCGATCCAGGTGGCGGGATGGCGCGTCCACCGGGGGCGACCGGACTCGCTGCCGCTGTTCTCACTCACGCTGTTCCTCGCTCCCGATATGCCCGATGCATCAGGGGCGACGCCCGCTGCGGCGCCACCTTGTTCCTGATTCGGAGCCGGGCACCGGAAGGAGACGCCGGGGAGAGGAGGCGGAAGGACAGGGGAGGACCCGCGGCCTGCGCGCTGTGTCCCGTTCGGGTCCGCCGCCGCGCGGTCTCAGTAGCCGTCGCCGAGGTCGGGCCGGGCACCGGGCTGGTGCAGGGCGCGAGCGGCGAGACGCTGGGCCTGGGTCAGGGAGTCCTTGGGGTGCTTGCCGGCCAGCCACGACGGCAGGAACCCGGCGATGAACGCGTCGCCCGCACCGATCGAGCCGGGGGAGGGCTCAACCGGCTCGGCGGGAACGGTGACGATGTCGTCGCGGGTCTTGGAGCTCCACAGCGCCCCTTCGTCGCCGAGCTTGATGACCACGTTCGGGAACCACGCCGTGAGCACCCTGGCCGCGGCCTCGGGCTCCTCGCGGCCGGTCAGCACCTTGGCCTGCTCGCTGTTGGCGAACAGCAGCCGGGCGCCGGTGGTCCAGTCCAGGAAGTTCTCCGCGCCCGCGCGCTCCAGCGGGGCGTGCGATCCGCCGTCGACCGAAATGGACATGCCGGATTCGCGGGCGAAGCGCAAGGCGATCCGAGCGGCGTGCCGGGAGTCCTCGTTGATCAGCGTGAAGCCGGAGACGTGCATGTGGCCGTCGGGGCCGAACACGTCGCGCGGCAGGTCCTCGGGCTGCAGCCGGGCGTTGGCGCCGGGGTCGCTGAGCATGGTGCGGTCGCCCCGGTGGGTGATCATGACTACGCAGGTCCCGGTGGGACGCTCAGGGTCCATGACCACGCGGGAGTCGATGCCGTAGCCCATCAGTTCCATCTCGCGGGTGCGCCCCGTGATGTCGGACCCGCGACGGCCCACGAACGTGGTGTCGGTCCCCTCCATGGCGAGCCAGGCCGCGACATTGGCCCCGGATCCACCTCCGTACGTGGTCACCGAAGCTGGAGTATCGCTACCTCGGGCCAGCGCATAGAAGGCCCTCGCCACAGCGTCGGTCATGAGATCGCCGATCACGACCACTCGTGCCATACGTCACCACCTTGCCGCTCCGCGTCACCGGCGTCCCGCGCGCGATCATGCCCCAAGAGAACTGTGTTCAGAGACGTTAACAGGTTCCGGGTTGGCCTTGGGTAACGAAGTCGCAGACCGAGACGTATCAAGGAGATCGCGGTACTTCGCTAAGGGTGCGAGGGATCCGACCGCGTGTCCGGAAAAGGTGGGGTTCGCCACGGTCGGGGGGGGCGTCGATTACCCTCAAACCGTGCAGTCTTACCCGAACCACTGGGAAGCAGACGTAGTCCTCACCGATGGCGGGACCGCGCATATCCGCCCGATCGTCCCCGATGACGGCGACCTGCTGCAGGAGTTCCACTCCCGCTGTCGCCGGAAACGATCTACTACCGTTTCTTCGCCCCCTACCCCAAGCTCTCCCGGCGCGACGTCGAGCGGTTCACGAACGTGGACTACGAGGACCGGGTCGCACTCATCGCGACCATCTCCGGCGTCATGGTCGCGGTGGTCCGCTACGACAAAGTGGACGAGGCCGAGGCCGAGGTCGCCTTTGTGGTGGAAGACGCCCACCAGGGGCGGGGGCTGGCCTCCGTCCTGCTGGAGCACATCGGCGCGGCCGCCCGGGAGCGTGGCGTGCGCCGGTTCATCGCCGACGTCCTGCCGGAGAACCGGCGGATGATCAACGTCTTCCGCGAGGCCGGGTACACCGCCCAGCAGACCTTCGACGAGGGCGTCATCCGGCTCACCCTGGACCTGGAACCTACCGACACCGCTCAGGAGGTCATGCGCGCACGGGAGCAGCGGGCGGAGTCCCGTTCCATCGCCCGGCTGCTGTTCCCCGAGTCGGTCGCGGTCATCGGCGCGAGCCGCACCGCGCACACCATCGGCCAGACCGCGTTGCGCAACCTGCTGGCCGGCGACTTCCAGGGGCCGGTGTTCCCGGTACACCCCGAGGCGAAGGCCGTGGCGGGGGTCCGTGCCTACCCGAGTGTGCTGGACATCCCCGACCAGGTCGACCTCGCGGTCGTGGCGGTGCGTGCGGACATGGTCGTCGGCGTGGTCGAGGAGTGCGCGCAGAAGGGCGTGCACGGGCTGGTGGTCGTCAGCTCCGGATTCGGCGAGACCGGGAAGGAGGGGCGCGACCGCCAGGACGAACTGGTACGCACCGCCCGCGCAGCCGGCCTGCGTGTCGTGGGGCCCAACTGCCTGGGGATCGCCAACACCGATCCCGCGGTCTCGCTCAACGCCACGTTGTCGCCCTACGTCCCCCCGCGGGGGCCCATCGGCTTCTTCTCCCAGTCCGGTGCGCTCGGCCGGGCCATCCTGCAACGGGTCGCCGAACGAGGGATGGGGCTGTCCACGTTCGTCTCGGCCGGCAACCGCGCCGACGTCTCCGGCAACGACCTGGTGCAGTACTGGCAGGAGGACCCGGCGACCGAGGTCGTCCTGCAGTACCTGGAGTCCCTGGGCAACCCCCGCAAGTTCACCCGGCTGGCCCGGCGCCTGGCACAGCACAAGCCTGTCGTCGCCGTGCGCAGCGGCGGCTCCTCGCACGGCGTTCCCACCGGTCACGCCGCCGGGGCGCTCACCCTGCCCGACTACGCGCTGACGTCGCTGTTCCAGCAGGCCGGCGTAGTCCGGGTGGAGGACATCACCCAGATGTTCGACGTCGCCCAGCTCTTCGCCTACCAGCCGCTGCCCGCCGGACCGCGCGTCGGTATCCTCGGCAACTCCGACTCCCTCGGGCTGCTCGTCAAGGACGCCTGCGTCCGTTCCGGACTCAAGCCCCACGACCCGGTGGACCTCGGGCCCAACGCCACCGCCGCCGACTTCGACGCGGCGCTGGCCACCGCCCTCGCAGATGACCAGGTGCACTCCGTGGTCGTGGTGTTCATCCCGGCGCTGACCCCGATCTCCGACGACGTCGCCGAGGTCGTGCGGAACAAGGCCGCGGTGTCGCAGAAGCCGATCATCACCACCTACCTCGGCCACCAAGGCCTGCCCGAAGAGCTCCGGCAGATCGGGCAGAGCGGGGAGACACTCCGCGGGTCGGTGCCGTCGTACCCGGCTCCGGAGGACGCCGTGCGCGCGCTCGCGCACGCTACGCACTACGCCATCTGGCGCGAACGCGATCCGGGGCGGCATCCGGAGCTCGCCGACGTCGACGGGAAGCGGTCGCGGGCGATCATCGACGAGACCCTCCTCAAGAAGGAGAGCAGCAGAGCCGAAGCGCACCCGGTCTGGTTCACCAGTGAGCCCGTGCACTCCGAAGAGACAGCGGTGGAGCAGGATGCGGCCCGCGAACTGCTCGGATGCTTCGGGATCGAGGTGTGGCGGCACATCCCCGTCTCCTCCGCCGAAGCCGCGGTCGCCGCGGCCGAGGAGCTCGGCTACCCGGTAGTGGTCAAGGCCAACGCTCCTGACTTGCGGCTACGGTCCGGCGGTAGCGGTATCCGGTCCGATCTGCGGACGTCCGCCGATGTCCGCAGCGCGTTCACCGGGCTCCACGACAGGCTCGGCGACGACGCCATGCTGGTGGTCCAGCGGATGGCGACCCCGGGGGTCCCGACGGTGATCCGCGCGGGCGAGAACCCTTCGTTCGGATCGGTGATCGCCTTCGGGCTGGCCGACGTCACGGCCGAACTCCTCGACGACCGGGCGTTCCGGCTGGCCCCGCTTACCGACGCCGACGCGGCCGACCTGGTGCACGCGGTGCGCTCGTCCCCGCTGCTGTTCGGGGTGCCCCCGGGGGCTACCTCCCTGGCGGACCAGCCCGACGTGGAGGCGCTGCAGGACGTGCTGGTCCGTATTTCCCGCCTGGCCGACGCCTTCCCGGAGGTGGCCCACGTGGACCTCGACCCGGTCATGGTGAACGCGGAAGGAGCTCACGTCCTGGGGGCGCGGGTCTGGCTGCGCGAAGCCCCTGAACTGCGCCCCGACTCGGGGCCGCGCCGCCTTCGGGGGGTGACCTTCTAACCTTCGGCGGCCTTCAGGCCGGTTCCGGCTCCGGTTCCGGCTCCGGTTCGGGCTCCGGACCGGGGTCGGGCGGGACCGGCTCCGGAGGAACAGGGGCGGGTTCGGGCGGAACCGGGCCGGGTTCCGGCATTGGCGGCCCTGGGGGCGGCGGTGTCGGTACGGGTGGCACGGTCGCATTCATGGTGGGCCCCTTACCCAGAACATGTGCCGTTATCCGGCTCGGAGTGCACAGCCCCTGGCATCATGCGGGACGGGAGACCACACAGGCACTGGCGCGCACCGGCCGCCCGCTGGAGGCCCGCTCTTCCCGGACGGGAGAGCGCGGCCGGCGCTTTCGAAGGCAGACCGTTGCCACGGGTGCGATCCGTTATCGAGAGAAGGCAGGATGGGGGTATGAGGAAAACGCGTGCCGTGTCCACCGACTGGCGCTTGGAGATCGAGCGGAACGGGTACTACCCCGGCCTTGTGATCGACGCCGTCGCCACAGCTCTCGGCAACGAGACGGCCGACGCCTTCGTCGTCCATCACGAAGCCACCTTCGACCCCGCAATGGAGATGCGGCGGCACATCACCGTCCTGCTGCTCACTCCGAAGCGGCTGATCGTCTGCCACACAGACGAACACCCGCCCAACGAGGGCGGGGCCCGTCCGCACGCCTCGACCACAACCGACAGCATCCAGATCGGCAACATCCAGTCCGTCGCCCTGACACGCGTGGTCTCCGATCCGGCGAACTACGTACCCGGCACACTGCCCAGCGAAGTCGTGCTGAGCGTCAGCCTCGCGGTGAACTGGGGGGCCCTTGCCCATATCGACCTCGAACCCGCCTCCTGCGCCGACGAAAGCTGTGAACTCGACCACGGCTACACCGGAGCGATCACGTCCGAGCCGCTGACCCTGCGGGTGAGCCAGACCGCTGACGGAACCGACGCCGTGGCCAACATGATCAACTTCGCCAACGTCCTCTCCGAGGCCACCGCCCGCTGAGACCGGAGCGGAAAAAGGGGAACCGGGCCGTGTTCGCAGATGCCGCTTTCGCCGCTCCCCGCTACGGTGCGGGGTCTCTCGCCGACCTGATCCCATCGGTGCTGGCGTCGCTCGGGGTGCCGGGGGAGACCGCGGCGCTGAACCTGCCGCCGGTACGCCGCGCCTGCGTGCTGCTGATCGACGGCATGGGCTGGGACCTGCTGAGCGCCCACCGCTCCTACGCGCCGTTCCTCTCCTCACTGGCCGACGCCGCCGAGCCCATAACCGCCGGTTTCCCGACGACCACGGCCACCAGCCTCACAACGATCGGTACCGGCCTGCCTCCCGGGCACCACGGGATCGTTGGCTACCAGGTCGCTGTTCCGGGCAGCGACCGCATCATGAATCAGCTCCGCTGGGATCCCGAGATCGACCCCGAGACCTGGCAGCCCTGCGGCACCGCTTACCAGCGCGCGGAGCAGGCGGGTGTGACCGCGGCCTACGTCGCGTTCGGCGGCTACGAGGGCAGCGGGCTGAGCCGGGCCTCGGCACGGGGGAGCCGGTACGTCGCGGCCAACGACATCACCGAGCTCGCGGTCAAGGCCGCGAGCTCGCTTACCGCCGGGGACCGGTCGCTGGTCTTCGCCTACCATTCCGACCTCGACACCTACGGCCACATGTTCGGTGTGGATTCGGCGTACTGGCGACTGCACCTGGGCCACGTCGACCGGCTCGCCGAGCAGATCGCCGGTCAGCTGCCGTCGGACGCCGCGCTCTACATCACCGCCGACCACGGCATGGTCGACAGCACATCGGCGAGCCGCGTGGACGTCGAGTCGGATCCGGCCCTCAGCTCGGGCGTGCGGCTCCTCGCGGGTGAGGCCAGGGTCCGCCAGGTGCACGTGCGGGACGGCGCGGCCGACGACGTCCTCGCCGCCTGGCGGGAGCGGCTGGCCGGCCGCGCCGAGATCGTCAGCCGCGAGGAGGCGATCGCCGCGGGGCTGTTCGGCGCGGTCGACGACGCCCTCCGGCCGCGCATCGGCGATGTCCTCGCGCTGGCCCGCGGCGACACCGCGCTCATCGCCCCGAACGCCGAACCCACGGAGAGTTCGCTCGTCGGTCAGCACGGCTCGCTCACTCCTGGGGAGCTGCGGGTGCCCCTACTGCGCTTCAGTACCGTGGCCTAGTGTTGGGGCTTATGAACGCTGGAGAGCACGCCCCCGACTTCGAGCTCACCGACCAGCACGGCACCCCGCGGCGACTCAGTGCTCTGCTCACTACCGGACCCGTGGTGCTGTTCTTCTACCCGGCCGCTATGACCCCCGGATGTACGGCCGAGAGCTGCCATTTCCGCGATCTCAGCGCGGAGTTCGGCGAGCTCGGCGCACAGCCGGTCGGGATCAGCGCCGACCCGGTGGAGCGGCAGCGCGCCTTCGCCGGGGCCCACGGCCTCGACTACCTTCTGCTCTCCGACCCCGACGGCACCGTAGCCGAGCAGTTCGGTGTGCGCCGCGGTGGCCTGCTGGCGGGCCTGGCCCCGACTCGGCGCCAAACGTTCGTGATCGGCTCCGACATGCGGGTACTGCACCGGATCAGCAGCGAAGTGCGCTTCCGGGCCCATGCCGACGGCGCGCTGCGGGTGCTGCGGGAACGAGAACGGCGCGGGTGACCCCGCGGCCCGGCGGAAAGGGCACCGCAACGACAGTCGGCACCGAGAACGGAAAGGGCGGCCCGAAATGACCGAAGCCGCGAACCAGTTGGTACGCCGGAGCGTCGAGCGCGGCATCGCCACCCTCACCCTGGACTCCCCGGACAACCGGAACGCTCTGTCGGCGCGGCTGCGTACCGAACTCGCCGAAGGACTGGCCGTGGCCGCGGCCGACGACGATGTCCGAGCGGTCGTGCTCACCGCGATCGGCCCCGCCTTCTGCGCGGGAGCGGATCTGAAGGAGGTGGCCGCGGAACGGGCCGGACAGGCGCTCCCCGATGCGCCCGGCATGCCGGAGCTGTTCTCGGCGATCATGGAGGCGCCCAAGCCGGTCGTCGCTCGGCTGAACGGCCCAGCGCGCGCGGGCGGGATCGGCCTGGTCGCCGCGGCCGACATCGCCATCGCGCCGGACAGTGCGACGTTCGCGTTCACCGAGGTGCGCATCGGCGTGGTACCGGCGATCATCTCGGTTCCGGTCATGGCCCGGATGCACGATCGCCACCTCAGCCGGTATTTCCTTACCGGCGAGGCCTTCGATGCCGCGGCTGCCGCCGAAGCCGGCCTGCTGACCTGTGCGGTTCCCGCTGAGGAGCTTCCCGTTGTGAGCGAGCGGATCCTGGAGAGCCTGCGGCGGGGCGCGCCGCGTGCGCTGGCTCGCACCAAGACTCTGCTCGGTGCCGCCGGCGCCGCCGGGCGCGCGGAGGCCTTCACCGAGATGGGAGCGCTTTCCAAGGAATTCTTCGACAGCGAGGACGCCGCTGAGGGGCGGGCGGCTTTCTTCGAGAAGCGTCCGCCCCGCTGGACTCTGTGAGTTCGCAGGCCGGCTGAGACCGGGAAGAAGGGCGGAATAGCGCGCGGCACCTCGTGACGCCACAATGGGGGACGTGACTTATTCCGGAGATATGCGGGTCGGGGGACCCGCCGACGTACGCGAACTGTCCGAGCTGACCATCAGCAAGCTCGCTGTGGGCCCGATGGACAACAACACCTACCTGCTGCGCTGCACCACCAGCGGCGAGGCGGTGCTGATCGACGCCGCGAACGAGGCGGACCGGATCCTGGAGCTCGTCGGCCCCACCGGTCTGTCCCGGGTGATCACCACCCATCGGCACCAGGACCACTGGCAGGCACTCGCTGAGGTGGTCGGGACGACAGGGGCCCGCACCGTTGCGCACCCGATCGACGCCGAGGAGCTTCCCGTTTCCGTGGACGACCCGGTCGAGCACGGAGCCCGGGTCCCGGTCGGCGAATGCGAACTCGAGGTCATCCACCTGCGCGGGCACACGCCCGGATCGATCGCGCTGCGCTACGACGACCCGTCCGGCCACACGCACCTGTTCACCGGGGACAGCCTGTTTCCCGGAGGGGTCGGAAAGACCGGCGGGGAGGTGGACTTCCGCTCCCTGCTGGGCGACGTCGAAGAGCGGATCTTCGCCCAGATGGGCGACGACACCTGGGTTTACCCCGGACACGGCCGCGACACCACGCTTGGGGCCGAGCGCCCGCAGCTTCCCGAGTGGCGCGCCCGCGGTTGGTGAGCCTGGTTCCCCGCGGTTGCGGAGCGGCCGGGGCGGTCCGGGGCGCACTGCCCCCTCAAACCGTGCCCGGTCCCTCTTCCTCCGTGCGCACCGCCTGCTCCTCGGGGCTGTAGGCGCCGCGGTCCTCGCCGACGTCCTCGGCGGTCAGCGCCTTCTCCTCGTCCTCGCGGATCCCCTCGTCCTCCTCGACCAGGCGGGTTCCCGCGACCTGTTCGTCGGCCGGCGGCCCGTGCCGCCCGGTGCCGGTGGGCGCGGCACTGCCCGTTGCCTCCGGGGTGTCGGGGCGGTTCCGCGACAGGGCGGTGTCCAGTGATTCCCCGGCCTCCTTCTCGGTACCGCCGCTGCCGTGCTCGCCCATCGCGGAGGGCCGGTCGCTGGGCAGCGGCTGGTCCTCCGTGCTGTCCTCCTGGGCGGGCAGCCCTGCTTCCTCCCAGTCGACGGCCTCGTCGTTGATGGGGTCTTCGCTGTTCTCGGTGTACTTCTCGTCCATACCCGGCCGCTAACCGGGACGGGGTGTCGTATTCGAGGGCGGCCGTCCCGGATCGGGCCGAACGCGTCGGGATTGACTTCCTTCTCCACGGCTAAAGCCGGGGGATTCCAACCGGAGGGAGTTCTGGCTGGAGTGGTACTTCCTCGCGGGTTCCCACTGGTTCCTGCTTCACAGACCGCCCAACGGCGAGGTCTCCACAGGCCGGCACCGCATGCCCTGCGGCGCGAAGGATGTTCTTGGCCGCGTTGACGTCCGCGTGATCTGCGTGGGCGCACCGGGTGCACCGGAACCGCGCTTGGCTCTCACGCGATGCCGGGTCCAGATACTGGCACTCAAAGAGGTCTGGGACGTGTTGGCGGGGTTGACCTTGACGATCTGCGTCCCGGTGGTGCGGGCCGCGTTGGTGAGGGCAAGTTCCAGTCGGTGCCATCCCTTGTCGAGGATGGCCCGGTTCAACCCGGCCTTCTGAGGCACACGCGCCCCGGGCTCGGCCACGCTGCCCCGGGCGGAGGACGTCATGTCGGCGGTGCGCAGGTCCTCCAGTACGACCACCGAATGCTTGTCCGCCAGGTGGCGCGCGGTCTGGGAGCAGAAGTCGCCGCGGCGGTCGACCGCGCGGCTGGAGATCCGACCCATCGACTTCAGGGTCTTGCGGCGGTTCGCGCTGCCCTTCTTCTGCCGGGACAGCTTCTGCTGCAACCGGCGGTGTCGCGCCTTCTCACCGACAGTGGCGAACTTCCGGTTGTGAAACTCGCCCGTGGACGTGGTGGCGGCCACGACCACTCCCCGATCCACCCCGACCGGATCGCCGAGATGGTGCTCGGGGGTGAGCAGACCGTCCTCGACAAGGAAGGAGATCCACCAGTGCCCGGCCTTGTAGGACACCGTGGCCGAGCGGACCGTGCCGCCCAGCGGGCGGGTGCGGCGCAAGACCACCCAGCCCAACTTGGGCAGCTTGGCCCGGCCCCACCGGCGGTTGATCTTCTCCACGGTGATGAGGTTGCCGACCGGGAACCGAAACGAGGGGTTCCAGCGGTGTTTGGCCCGCCAACCCACGGTGAACGTCCCCCGTTCCTGGCACGCCCGGTCCAGGTCCAGCAGGCTCTGCTGGAGCACGTGCGAGGGGGCGGCGCGCAGCCAGTCCTCCTCGCGTTTGGCCTCGGCGAGCTGGGCGGCCTGGAGGTGGTAGCCGCAAAACGGGGTGTCGAAGCCGCGCTGCCAGCGGGCCACGGCTTGTCGGCGCTGGTCCAGGGCGGTGTTCCACACCGCGCGGCAGACCGCCCCGAACTCAGAACACAGCGCGGCCTGCTCCTCAGTGAGCTTCAGCCGGTACCTGCGGCCCGACAGCATGGAACACCTCCCTCCTCATCAGCGGTTCTTCTGGTCCTCGACGTAGGCCTTGATCTGCTCCAGCGGGGCACCGCCCACCGTGGCCACGAAGTAGCTGTTGGTCCACAGCGTGGGCAGGCGCGACTTCAGGGTCGGAAACTCCTGGCGCAAGATGCGGGAGGAACGCCCCTTGATGGCCTTGACGAGCCGGTGCGCGCCGAACCGGGGGTCGACCTCCACGAGCAGGTGCACGTGGTCGGCCATGACCTCCATCTCCACCAGCCAAGCCCCCTTCTCGGCGACCACCTCACGGATGATCTCTTTCAGCCGCGCCTCGATCCGGCCACCCAGCACACGGCGCCGGTACTTGGGACACCACACCACGTGGAAGGCGCACTGGAACACGACGTTGCCGTTCGACCTCAACGTCACAGCCACCTTGGCAGTATACTGCAGACAGATATCTATCGCTCATGCTTTCGAAAGAAGCGGCTAACCCCACGGCTGAAGCCGGGGGTCTGCGCCGCTAGAACTTCGATCAGCCCTCGGTCGTCGTGGGCGGCAGGGGACGGCGTGCGATGAAGCCGAGGTCGCTGCGGTGGTACCAGGCGAGCTCGAATTCGCCTTCAAGCCAGCACAGCCGTACCGAGATGCCGTCGAGCAGGGCGGGGAAGTCGATAAGGACCGGTGCCAGGCCCTTCACCTCGATCCCCTGCTCCGGGAACCACGCCTGGAGCTCGCTGACGCGCGCCTCCATCGCTTTCAGCTCCGCCCGGCCGCCCAGAGCCGACTCCCCGCCCCCTCGCTGCGGATCCAGGTCGGCGGCGAGCTCGGCGAAGTCCGCCCTGAGCGTCACGAGCTCCGAGACACGCTCGCGCACCTCGGGGATCAGGGCGCGGGCCTCGGCGAGGGTGAAGATGCGCGGTTCGCTCGGGCCGCTCGCCTCCGCGGCGCCGGACGGGGGCGTGACGTCGTCGCTCATACCTGAACGCTATCGGCAGCGGCGGGAGCTGTGGGAACGGGACACCGGAACGCCTCCGTCCGGCGCGGACGGTCATCCGGCCCCGAAACAGACGAAACCGCTATCGGCCAGATGGTCCGCGACCGCCCGGGCCGGGGGGACATCCGCTGCCAGCGCGTCGTGCAGGCGGAGCATGCCCGGGGTGGTCTCGCCGTCGCTGACCGGAAGCACACCCGCGATGACGGTCACCCCGCCCGTAGCCAGAAGGGACGTGCTCAGCCCTAACGGGAACCCGGACGGCGAAGGCGCGCAGCGCCCGACCCAGCACGACGACAGGACGGTCAGGGCCGGAGACTCCGGTAACCGTTCGAGGTCGTAGGCGAAGAGGGGACCATCGGCAAGGAAGATCCCCGAGAGCATGGGGGTGTCGGCGGGGGCCGACCCGTGCGCGCTGAGGTGCGCGACGTCGGCCCGGCCGAGTCCGCGCAGGACGTCTGGGACCCGCGCCGCCGGGCCGGTGAGCACGGTGGCTTCGGGATAGCGCGGGCGCAGCGACTCGACCTCCGCCGCGGCGCCGGCCAGCTCCCGGCCCGCTGCGAGCAGCACGCGCCGTGCCCGGCGCCCGCGTCCTGCAGCGCGGTTCCGGCAGTCGAGCCAGCTCCGCCCGGACGGGACGACGGTGACCGCCCTCCCGCGAAGCCCCGGCAGCATGCCCCATGGCAGGTCCCGTGTGTAGGGGGCAGGGGCGATGACCAGGGGGCGGGTGCCCAAGGCGGCGGCCACCGGGGCGAGGAGCAGCCGCTCCACCAGCGCGCCCGGACGCACGGTGTCACGTCCCCGGGCGCCGGGGAAGAGAGCCGCTGATCGTGCCGCGTGCAGCAGTTTCGCCACGGCGTCCGCGATATCCGCGGCCGGCGCGAGGTCGTAAGCGCTGGCGGCGCCGTCCGCGATGGTGATGGCGGCCGCTCCGCGGCGGGTGTGCGTAAAGCAGAGGAACACGTGATCGTCCAGAGCCGCGGCCAGCTCCGCGGTTACCGGCTGGACGGAGCCGGAGGCGGCGGTGCTCGCGTCTGCCGAGCAGTCGCGGTGCCATTGCGCCGTTCCGAGCCGCGGCGCGAGCCGGCGCAGCTCCTCCAGGGCGTGTC
>NZ_LAJC01000011.1 GCF_000981225.1 Allosalinactinospora lopnorensis | reverse complement strand
CGGGCGGCGCCCCGAGCGCGGTGTTCCCGGGGCGCCGTGTCAGGCCGGCCTCGTGCGCGTGCCCCGGTCGCTACGCGGCCGAGCCGCAGTACTCGGCCTCCTTGCCGATGACCCGGTACGGGCAGTCGGCGTAGGCGGTGAGGTCGAGTACTGCGTCGCGGTTGCGTGCGGTCTCCTCCTCGATCACGCCGCCCGGCGGGTAGAAACCGCCACCGGTGAAGCTTCCGGGGTGCATCTCGAAGGTGAAGGAGAAGATGCCCTGGTCGCCCCACATCCAGTCGTTGATCGACCCGTCGGTGACGTAGAGGTCGCTGGACTGCTGCGGCGTGTAGCCGTTGGTCTCGGCCATGAGTTCGCCCAGTTCGGCGTGCGCGTCGTAGTCGTCGCGCGACATCCCCGGACCGGTCTCGTCGTAGGTGTAGCCGTAGGGCCACAGGACGAGCTCGCCGTAGGTGTGGAAGTCGATGTGCGCGGTGATCCGCTGTTCGCCGTCGACCACCCGGCTCCGCACGAAGTCGGCGACCACGTTCACCTCGGGGGCCGACTCCGGGGAGGCACCCCGGTAGGTCTGGCTGTAGGGGCTGCCCGACGAGCCGCCGCAGCATCCCCAGTTGTAGTCCCAGTTCCGGTTCAGGTCGGTGCCCATCGCGTTGCTGCCGGAGTTGGGCTGCCGGTTCTTCCGCCAGTTCCGGTAGCTGCCGGACTCGGTGTCGTAGACGGCGCCGTCGGGGTTGACGCTCGGCAGGATCCAGATGGTCCGGCTGTCCAGGAGTTCGGTGATCCGCTCATCGGAACCGTACTCCTCGGTGAACATGGTGAGCAGGTAGATCGCCATCTCGACCGTGAGGACCTCGCGGGCGTGCTGCTGGTGGGTGAACAGCACTTCGGGCTTGTCCTCGCCGGCCTCCTCCTCTCCGCTGATCCTGACGGCCATGATGTCGCGACCCTCGTGCGAGGAGCCCACGCTGGTCTTCTCGGCGAGTGAGGGGAAGTCGGCGACCACCTTGTCCACGACCCCGGTCAGTTCGTCGTAGGTGTGGTAAGCGGGGTCCACCGGCTGGTGGAGCAGGTCGTTCGGTACCGGTACCTCGGTCACCTCGTGGCCGAGGTCCTCGATCGCCTCGGCCTCGCCCGGCGTCGCGGTGACGGTGACCGATGCGGCGTCTTCGCCGACCGCGTCCACGGACGCCCCGGTCCGGGCTACCTGCGTCCGCTCCTGCGGGGTTTCGGGGCCTTCGACGAGGTACTGGCGGTCGGGGCCTTCGGGGGTTCCGGATTCCGCGGCACTGCCGCTGCTCACGGCGGTGGCGAGGAACAGGGGGACGAGTGCGAGCGGGGTGAGTAACGTGCGGGCGCGCACAGTGCCTCCAGGGGGTGGGGTGGGGGTGAGGCGCTGGGGTGTCCGCATTCATTGGAGTGACCGTGCGGAGTTGCGTCAATACGTGTTATTGAGGTGGATTTTCACCACCGAACCGGATTTTTCCGGCATATCGCAGGCGAAGGGTGCTCCCGCGAAGAAGGGGTGGCCGGTTGTGGTCAGCCGGAAAGGCGGCCGCTCCCAGACCCGGCGTGGGCAGAGGCCCGATCCGGGGCGGCATGGACGCCGCCTCCGGGGCGGATGGTGGGCGGGACGGTCAGTCCCGGTGCGGTGGGACGGTGCCCCCCGCCGCGCCGTCGTCCTGGACCGGGACCGGGGCAGCGCCCTGCTCGTCCGCTCCCGTGCCGGCGGAGCCGGAGCGCCCGCCCTCCGGAGACGTGTCCGTGCCGGCCGGCGCCCTCGCCGTCCCGCTGCCGCCGAGGACGTTGAAGACCAGGTTCAGCAGCAGTGCGGCGATCGCGGCGCCGACGATGCCCGAGTGCAGCACGGTCGCCAGCCAGTCGGGGAAGTTGTCGTAGAACTCCGGGACCGCGATAGGGACGATGCCGAAGCCGAGCGAAACGGCGACGATCACCAGGTTGAGGTTGTTCTCGTAGTCGACCTTGGCCAGCGCCCGGATCCCGGCCGCCGCCACCGAGCCGAACAGCACCAGACCGGCACCGCCGAGGACGGGCATCGGGATGGTGGCCACGACGCGCCCGAGGATGGGGAACAGGCCCAGGGTGATCAGGATCAGCCCGCCGACCGCCACCACGTAGCGGCTCTTCACCCGGGTGAGCGCGATCAGCCCGACGTTCTGCGAGAAGGTGCTGCCGGGGAATGAATTGAGCAGCGGACCGAACAGCGCGGCGCTGACATCGGCGCGCAGCCCGTCGGCGAGCCGGCGGCCGTCGACCCTGGTGCCCACGATCTCACCGACGGCGAGGATGTCGGCGACGCCCTCGGTCAGGATGACCAGCATGACGATGCACATGGTCACGATGGCGGCGATCTGGAACTCCGGCGCCCCGAAGTACAGCGGTTGGCCCAGGGAGAAGACGGGGCCTTCGGTGATCGCCCCGAAGTCGACCCGGCCGAACACCGCGGCGACCAGGGTGCCCAGCACCAGGCCGGCGAGAATGGCCAGGCGGCTCCACACGCCCGGCAGCACCCGCGCCAGGACCACCACGATGAGCAGGGTGACCCCCGCGAGTGCGAGGTCACCCAGGGCGGGGGTGTTGTCCTCGGCCTCGTTGACGATCCAGCCGGCCGCGACCGGGAGCAGTGACAGTCCGATGACGGTGATGACGCTGCCGGTGACCACGGGCGGGAAGAAGCGCACCAGGCTGCCGAAGAACGGGATCACGAGGAGCCCGAAGACGCCCGACGCGAAGGCGGCGCCGAAGACCACGGGCAGGCCGCTGTCCTCGGCGATGGTGGTCATGGCGCCGACCGGTACGAAGGAGATGCCGATGACGACCGGCAACCGGGCGCCGAACCGCCAGATGCCCATGGTCTGCAGGAGTGTCGCCAAACCGCTGACCAGCAGCGCGGCGCTGACGAGGATGCCGAGTTCGGCGGTGGAGAGACCGACGGCGGCGCCGACGATCAGGGGCGGGGTGACCACTCCGGCGTACATGGCGAGGATGTGCTGCAGGCCGTAGGTGACCAGCAGCCGTGCGGGGGGTCTCTCGTCTTCGGGGCGCTCAGGGGGAGCGCCGTCGGCGGTGTCCGTCGCGGCCGAGCTGCGCGGTGCGGGTCTGCGGAATCTCATAGCCTTCAGTCCCTTAGGTGGTGGTCGCCGACGATGCCGGGTGCCCCGGACCGCCGGGTGCGCGAGGTGGGTGCGGTGGTGCTCCCCGGGCCGGGTCCGGCGCGGGGTGTCTGCGCCGAGCGGGTCCGGACCCGCTGCGGAGTTCTAGACGAATCCGGGGACCGTCTCCCAGGCCCGGCCGGCTGCGGGGGCGTCGTCACGCTCGACGGCGGCCTCGATCTTGCCGTAGGGGCGGTCGGCGGCGTAGAAGACCTCGTTCGGGTTGTCCAGTCCGAACGGTGAGAGGTCCACCAGGAAGTGGTGGTTGTTCGGCATGGAGAACCTGATCTCGGCGATCTCCGGGTGCGCCCGCAGCACGGCCTCCCCCATGCGGTACAGCGTCTGCTGGAGCGCGAGGCTGTGCGTGGTCGCGAACGCCTCCAGCATGATCGCCTTGACCGACGCGTAGCTCTTGTCCCAGTCGAGATCGGCGCCGATGTAGCGCCAGCGGGCGGTGACGTCGGTGGCCAGGACGCGGTCGGTGGTCTCCGGAAGGGTGGTGTAGGCGGTCTTCGGGTAGCCGTGGAACTCCGAGCCCGTGGACTTGAGGACGGTCAGCCCTTCGAAGCCGGAGACGACCCACTCCTCGGCGCCGTCCTTGGTGACAACGGTGGTGCGGGTCTCGCCGCCCCGGCGGACGAAGGAATGGTCGTGCGGGCCGTCGGAGGTCTCGATGCGGTCCCACGCGTACTCCCGGATCTCCTGGCGGGCGCCGCGGACGCAGTCGAACCCGTTGACGAAGTGCCGGGCCAGCAGGAGGGCGAAGTCCTCGATGGCGCCGACATCCCCGTTCTCCTTGGCCAGCGCGTAGACGGTGTTCTTCTGGGTGTCGGTCGCGATGCAGTTCGTGTTGTCGCCCTCGGTGTGCACGGCGGTGAAGTCACCGCGCAGCTGGGAGGTGACGCTGACGTCCTTGATCCGGTGGACCCTGGTGTCGCGGTTGACGCGGACCAGGCGGACCTCGGCCTTGCCGTACTGGTTGTCTCCGAGCCGGATGCCCATGGGTCAACTCCTCTGGGAACTGGGTGAGCCGCGTTTCGGTTTCGCGCGAGCCGGGCGGGGCCGGATCGCGAGGGTGCGCCCGTGGGAGGACCGCTTGTCGCGGAAGGACCTGTCACGCGCTGCGCGGGTGGCCGGCGGGTGCCGCCGTGTACCGTTAGCTGCCCCGGTAGGTGGAGAACGCGAACGGGCTGAGCAGCAGGGGCACGTGGTAGTGGGCGGTCTCGTCGCTCAACTCGAAGACCACCGCGACCTCCGGGTAGAAGCCTCGCTGGCCGGAGCGCTCGAAGTAGCTGCCGGTGTCGAAGGTGATCCGGTAGACCCCGGCGCTCAGCCGGTCCGGGCCGAGGTCGGGGATGCGGCCGTCGCTGTTGGTGGTCCCGGCTGCCACCGGCTTCCATGCGGTGCGGGCTTCGTCGGCCTGCTGTTCCAGCCGCGCGGGCACTCCCGCCGCCGGACGGCCCAGAGCGGCGTCGAGGACGTGTGTCGTCACGTGGCTCATGCTGTATCGAGGACCTTTCCGATGCGCAGTTGCGAGATCTTGCGGAGCTCGGTGGCGGCGACGCGCGCCTCGGCGGCCGGGTCGTTGTCCATCCGAGCCTCGATGTCGGCCAGCAGTTCCTCGCTGGAGCGGCCACTGGCGCATACCAGGTAGATCTGCCCGAAACGCCTCTCGTACTCGGCCTGCCTGGTCCGGAACGCCTGCTGGACGCCAGCCTCCCCCTCGGCGAACGCGGACTGCTCGCCGCGCGACCACTTCGCCTCGGCGCTCCGGCCGGAGGCGCGCTCTCCGATGCGGGGGTGCCGGGCCAGGGCCGAGGCGACCTCGTCATCGGTGATGAGGCGGGCATGGGCGTCGGCGGAATCGAGCAGTGCGGCCCGGGAGGCGAAAGGGCGCTTATTCAGCAGTGCCTCCACCCAGCGGTCGATGTCGAGGCACCGGGCGAATTCCGCGCGGAATTCCTCCGGCGCGAGCGTGTTCACGCGCTTCAGGCCGGGGTCGGATACCGCGTCGCCGGCGACGCTGTCGGGCATGGCACTCTCCGTCTTCCGTCGTCCCACGGGAATTAGGAACATCCCCGCTGAACTGTGTCGATGACCGCGCTGTGCGCTGTCGCGGCATCAGGTATCGCGGCGGCGTTTCCCGAAAGAGGCGATGGGATTTCGCACCGCAGAATCCTTGTTTTGTATCTCGGACGATAAACCCGCTGGGTGTGGAGCTGTCAACACGTTGGGAAGCGCGGACCGCCGGCCCGGCGCGTTTTGTTTGCGACCACAAAAAGCCGGGATGAAATACGCCCTGAATTCGTCCTTCCCTCCGGTTCTCCGCCGACTCTCCCTTGTCGTCGCGGGGTGGGAGTGCGGGGTCCGGGGGCGGGGTGTGCGACCGGCGGCGGCCCTCCGTAAACGAGGAGGCCGAGCGGTTGACAAGCCTGGTGCGGGGGCGCAGACTCAAATCATACCTTCATGCGAAAACTAGATTCCACATCGCGAAAGTACTGATCCTCCTGGAGGCGAGCTATGAGCCACTCGCTGCGCTACACAGTGAACTGCTCACTGCTGTTCACCGAGCTGCCCCTGAACGAGCGCCCCGCCGCCGCGCGCAAGGCCGGCTTCGACGCGGTCGAGTTCTGGTGGCCGTTCGAGGAGGCGGTGCCCGCCGACGCCGAGGTCGACGCCTTCGTCTCCGCCATCGCCGACGCAGGAGTCCGGCTCACCGGCCTGAACTTCTTCGCGGGGGCGCTGCCCGGCCCGGACCGCGGTGTGCTCTCCCAGCCGTCCCGCGTTCGGGAGTTTCACGACAACATCGACGTCGTCGTCGGGATCGCCAAGCGCACGGGGACGACGGCGTTCAACGCCCTCTACGGTCTGCGCCAGCCCGGGGTCGACCCCGCCGAACAGGACCGGGTGGCGATGGAGAGCGTCCTCGACGCCGCGACGGCCGTCGAGGCGATCGGCGGCACCGTCCTCATCGAGCCGATCAGCGGCGCCGAGGACTACCCGCTCAAGACCGCCGCCGATGGCCTGGAGTTCGTCGCCGAGGCCAGGGCCGCCGGCGCGGGCAACGTCGCCCTGCTCGCCGATTTCTTCCACCTCGCGGTCAACGGCGATGACGTCGCCGCGGTCGTCCGCGACCACGCGGCCGAGTTCGGGCACATCCAGATCGCCGACGCCCCCGGCCGCGGCGAGCCGGGCACCGGCCGGCTCCCACTGGACGACCTCCTGACCGACGCCCAGGTCCGCGGATACAGCGGATACGTGGGCCTGGAGTACAAGCCGACCGTTCCGAGCGCCGACAGCTTCGGCTGGCTCAAGCGCTGAGCCCGAACCGGGGCCCCGCCGGCCACGCACGACCCCTCCCGGAAGGAGACACGCATGTCTCGGACACCCAGCATCGCCTTCATCGGACTCGGCATCATGGGGCTGCCCATGGCCGCCAACCTCGTCAAGGCGGGGTACACGGTCACCGCATACGACCTCTCGCCGGAATCCGTCGAGAAGCTGGCCGCCCAGGGGGGTAAGGCCGCCGATTCCATCGCGGAGGCGGTCAAGGGCGCCGGCATCGTCATCACCATGGTTCCCGACTCCCCGGACGTCGAGGCCGTCCTCCTCGGCGAGGACGGCGTGTTCGCCAACGCGGCGTCCGGGGCCCTCATCGTCGACATGAGCACCATCCGGCCCGATATCGCCCGGCTGGTGTCCGAGGAGGGCGCCAAGCGCGGCCTCCGGGTCCTCGACGCCCCTGTCAGCGGAGGCGAGGCCGGCGCCATCGAGGCCAAGCTCTCCATCATGGTCGGCGGGAACACCGCGGACTTCGAGGAGGCCAAGCCGGTATTCGAGGTTCTGGGCACGACCCCGGTCCTGGTCGGTCCTTCGGGTGCCGGACAGACCGTCAAGGCCGCCAACCAGCTCATCGTGGCCGGCAACATCCAGCTCGTGGCCGAGGCCCTGGTCTTCCTGGAGGCCCACGGCGTCGACACGGAAGCTGGCCTGGAGGTCCTCAACGGCGGCCTCGCCGGAAGCACCGTCATGACCCGCAAGGGCGACGCGATGCGCGCCCGCCAGTTCCAGCCGGGCTTCCGCATCGCCCTGCACGACAAGGACATGAAGATCGTGACGACGGCGGCCCGCGAGGCGGGCGTCGCGATCCCACTGGGAGCGCATGTCGCGCAGTACGTGGGCGCGCTCAAGGCGCAGGGGCACGGTGGCCTGGACCACTCCGCGCTGCTGAAGATCGTGGAGCAGCTCTCCGGCGAAGAGAGGAAATAGCAGGAAGAAAACGGGTCCCGCCCGCGGGACTGGCCAGTCGGCCTCGCGTCTTACGTGTGTTCCGCGCGAGGAACGGTGGCCCGGGTGTTGGCCGCACCCAGGATCCCGCCGGCGGGCCCCAAACCCCTAGCACTGAAGGGTTCTCAGCAAATGGTACAGACACCTGCGATGGAGGCCGTAGTCGGCGTCCTGCGTTCGGAGGGTGTCGACACGGTCTTCGGTTGCCCCGGTGCCGCCATCCTGCCGTTCTACGCGGCGTTGCAGGACAGCGGGATCGAGCACCTGATCGTCCGGCACGAAGAGGGCGCCACCCACATGGCCGACGGCTGGTCCCGGACCACGGGCCAGGTCGGTGTCGCCGTCGGCACATCCGGCCCGGCCGGGACCAACATGATCACCGGCCTCTACACCGCGCACGCCGACTCCGTCCCGATCGTCTGCATCACCGGCCAGGCGGTCAGCTCCAAGCTGCACCAGGAGGCGTTCCAGGCGGTCGACATCGTCGAGATCGCCAAACCGGTCACCAAGTGGGCGGTCCAGGTCAAGGAGGCCGCGCAGGCTCCATGGATCTTCCGCGAGGCGTTCCGCGTGGCTCGCTCAGGACGCCCCGGTCCGGTCCTCATCGACCTGCCGCTGGACGTGCAGAAGCAGGTCATCGAGTGGGACTCGACGATCGACGCTCCGCTGCCGGTGAGCACGGTCGAGCCGCACCCGCCGCGCGTGGAGCGGGCCCTGGACATGCTGCTCGCCGCCGAGCGCCCGCTGCTGCTGGCCGGCGGCGGGGTGATCCTCGGCGAGGCGCACGAGGAAGTCGTCGAGGTGGCCGAGTACCTGCAGATCCCGGTGCAGGTCACGCTGATGGGCAAGGGCAGCATCGACGAGGACCACCCGTTGTACTCCGGCATGACCGGGATCCAGACCTCGCAGCGCTACGGCAACGCCTCCTTCCTGGAGTCGGACCTGGTGCTGGCGCTGGGCGCGCGCTTCGGCGATCGGCACACCGGAACGCTCGACGTCTACCGGGGCGACCGCAAGTTCATCCACGTGGACATCGAGCCCACCCAGATCGGCAAGGTCTTCCAGCCGGACCTCGGGGTCGTCTCCGACACCAGGCTGTTCCTGCGGGCGCTGCTCGACGCCGCCAAGCGGCGGAACGCCGGCCGCCGGGCCGGCGCGTGGGTCGCCCGCGTCGCCGAGCTGCGCACCTCACTCACCCGGCGCGAGGACTTCGACAGCACGCCGATCAAGGCGCCGCGGGTGTACAAGGAGATCAACGAGGTCTTCGACGCGGACACCTACTTCGTCACGGCGATCGGCCTTTACCAGATCTGGGGCGGCCAGCACCAGAAGGCGTTCAAGCCGCGCCGCTACCAGATCTGCGGCCAGGCGGGCCCGCTCGGCTGGGAGGTCCCGGCGGCCATCGGCGTCAAGAAGGCGCTGAAGGAGAGCGATCCGGACGCCGAGGTCGTGGGGATCGTGGGCGACTACAGCTTCCAGTACATGGTGGAGGAGCTCGCGGTCGCGGCGCAGTACGACGTGCCCTACGTGCTGATCATGCTTAACAATGAGTACCTGGGGCTCATCCGCCAGGCGGAGATCCCGTTCGACATGAACTTCCAGGTGGACATCCACTACGACGAGTGCGGATCGGACAACGTCAAGATCATGGAGGCCTACGGGTGCTCCGGGCGCCGGGTCTTCGATCCCGGCGAGATCCGTGGGGCGCTGGAGTGGGCGCGCAAGGAGGCCCAGCGGACCTCGCGCCCGGCCCTGGTGGAGATCATGATCGAGCGGGAGGCGAACACCCCGCACGGCCCGTCCATCGACGCCGTGAAGGAGTTCGAGCCGTTCCCGGACGCCGACACCACCGACTGACCCGGCGGAGGCGGAAGCGCCGGGCGGAGACCCCGCCCGGCCCGTCTTCCCTGTAAGGAGAGAAGTAAGCGTGAGTGACCAGGAGTTCCTCCGGTTCCCCGACCTCGCCGGCCGCAGCCACGGCGGAGCCGTCGTCGAGGCCAACGATGAGTCCTTCGCCCAGCGGGAGAATCTCATCAAGCCGACGGCGGCCGAGTTCGACGAGTCGGATTTCGGACACAAGGGCAAGGTGTACGACGGCTGGGAGACCCGGCGCCGGCGGACCCCTGGTCACGACTACGCGATCGTCCGGCTGGGGGTGCCGGGCGTCGTCCGCGGTGTGATCGTCGACACCTCGTGGTTCAAGGGCAACTACCCGCCGGAGGTCTCCGTCGAGGCGACGGGGGTCGAGGGCCACCCCGGGCCCGCTGAGCTCGCCGCGGCCGAGTGGAGCACGCTCGTGCCCAGGTCGCCGGTGGAAGGGCACGCCGCCAACGGCTTCACCGTGGAGGACACTCACCGGTACACCCACGTGCGGCTCACCATCCACCCCGACGGAGGCGTCGCCCGGTTCCGGGTGCACGGCGAGGCGATCACCGACCGCGCCTCCTGGTCACCGGCGGCCTCGACCTCGCCGCACTGGAGAACGGCGGCCGCATCACCGGGTGCAGCAACGAGTTCTACTCCTCGCCGAGCAACATCATCGCGCCCGGCCTGCCCCGCACCATGGGGGAGGGCTGGGAGAACGCCCGCCGCCGCGATGACGGCAACGACTGGGTGGAGCTGGGGCTGGCCGGCTGCGGCGAGGTCCGGCTGCTGGAGCTGGACACCAGCTACTTCCTGTACAACGCTCCGGGGGCGGCCGAGGTGAGCGGGTGCGACGAAACGACGTCCGACCCCGCGGTCCCGGCATCCTGGTTCACCCTGCTGGAGCGCGTCGACCTGCGCCCCGACACCCGGCACCGTTTCGTGGTCGCCGCCCCGCGCCCGGCCACCCGGCTGCGGGTGGACGTGTTCCCCGACGGCGGCCTGGCGCGGCTGCGCGCCCACGGCCGCCTCACGGCCGACGGTCACGAGGCGCTCTGGGTGCGATGGTTCAACACGCTGCCCCGGCCGCATCTGCGCGCCGTCCTGGAGGGCCTCGGCATGCCCGGCGGCCGGGTGGACGCGGTGCTCGCCGGGCGCCCGGTGGAGAAGGCGGACGAGCTTCCCGCCGAGCTGGCCGATCTCGTGCGCTGACAGCGCTCGGGACGCGCCTGCGACGGCGGTCGAAACCTCCCCAGGGGGAGGGGAGAGCTCCCTGAGAGGGGAGCGGGCGCCGCGGTGGCCACTTGGCCGGGCCACCGCGGCGCCTTTCCGTTCCCGTGTTGACTCCGTCTTCGCACGTCGGGGACAGGCGCGCGTGCGGGGACCGGGGGGCGCCGCCCCGTCCCCGCACGTCTGCTACGGTGATGAACGATATGCTGCGCGAGCTGCTCCTCCTTAGTGGCCGCGGCGGGGGTCGGTAGACGGTCGGCTCCCTCGCCGCGGGAGTTCGACATGGTCTTGTCGGCCACGACACCGCGAGCATTTTTCTCCGAGGAGCCTCTTTCATGGTGCCCCAGCAGCAGCCCAGTGGAATGCCTTTCCACCGTTACCAATCCTTCCCGGCCGTCGATCTGCCGGATCGCACGTGGCCGGCCGCGACCATCACCCAGGCCCCGCGCTGGCTGTCCACGGACCTGCGTGATGGCAACCAGGCGCTGATCGAGCCGATGGACCCCCAACGCAAGCGGGAGATCTTCGACCTGCTCGTGCGGATGGGATACAAGGAGATCGAGGTCGGGTTCCCCGCGGCCAGCCAGACCGACTTCGACTTCGTGCGCAGCCTGGTCGAGGAGGGCCGGATCCCCGAGGACGTGCAGATCTCGGTGCTCACCCAGGCGCGCGAGGACCTGATCGAGCGCAGCGTGCAGAGCATCATCGGCGCCAGGCGCGCCACGGTGCACCTGTACAACGCCACCGCGCCGGAGTTCCGCCGGGTGGTCTTCGGCGTCGACCGGGATGCCTGCAAGGCCATCGCGGTGGACGGCACCCGCCACGTCGTGAAGTTCGCCGAGCAGTACCTGGGCGAGACCGAGTACTTCGGCTACCAGTACTCGCCGGAGATCTTCATCGACACCGAGCTGGACTTCGCGCTGGAGGTGTGCGAGGCGGTCATGGACGTCTGGCAGCCCGGCCCGGGGCGCGAGATCATCCTGAACCTGCCCGCCACTGTGGAGCGCGCCACCCCCAACACCTACGCCGACCAGATCGAGTGGATGAGCCGCAACCTGAGCCGGCGCGAGCACGTATGCCTGTCGGTGCATCCGCACAATGACCGCGGTACCGCTGTGGCCTCGGCGGAGCTGGGGGTGATGGCCGGCGCCGACCGGGTCGAGGGCTGCCTGTTCGGCCACGGCGAGCGTACCGGCAACGTCGACCTGGTCACCCTGGGCCTGAACCTGTTCAGCCAGGGGGTGGACCCCCAGGTCGACTTCTCCGACATCGACGAGATCCGCCGCACGGTCGAGCACTGCACGCAGCTTCCGGTGGCCCAGCGCCACCCCTACGCCGGGGACCTGGTCTACACGGCGTTCTCCGGCTCTCACCAGGACGCCATCAAGAAGGGGCTGCTCGTGCTGGAGGCCGACGCCGAGGCCGCGGGCGTGCCGGTGGCGCAGTACCCGTGGAAGGTGCCCTACCTGCCGATCGACCCCAAGGACGTGGGCCGCAACTACGAGGCCGTCATTCGGGTGAACAGCCAGTCCGGCAAGGGCGGGGTCTCCTACATCCTGCACCGCGACCATGCGCTGGACCTGCCGCGCCGGCTACAGATCGACTTCTCGCACAAGGTCCAGGAGTTCACCGACGCCGAGGGCGGCGAGTTCACCGCCGAGCGGATCTGGGAGATCTTCTCGGCGAGCTACCTGGCCGAGGACGGCCCTGTGGCCGTGCTGGCGCACCGCTCCGAGCCCACGGTCGAGGGAAGCTACCGGATCAGCGCCGATGTGCGCGCCCACGGTGAGATCCGCGAGATCGTGGCCACCGGCCAGGGTCCGCTCTCGGCGTTCTGCGAGGCGCTGACCGACATCGACGTCAAGGTACGGGTACTCGACTACGTCGAGCACTCGCTGAGCGCGGGAAGCGACGCCCGCGCCGCCGCCTATGTCGAGGCCGAGATCGACGGCCGCACGGTGTGGGGGGTGGGCATCAACCACAACATCACCACCGCCTCGCTGAAAGCCGTCTGCAGCGCGGTCAGCCAGGCCCGGCGCTAGGGACGGCCCAGCGACCCAAGCGGCGCGACCATCCGCGGCGGGTGTGTTCCGGAGGATCCTCCGGAACACACCCGCCGTGTTCTGTCGGCCGTGCACGGCACGCGCCGGCGGGAGCCGGCCCCGCGCCGCCGCCGAAAGGCGCGCGGGGTCAATCGGCCCCGAACTTCTGGGTCCACCGGTTGTCCTGTTCGCCGACGCCGATGGCCTTGTTGTCGCAGTCCAGGATGTTCGCCCGGTGCCCGTCGCTGTTCATCCAGCTTTCCATGACGGCCTCGGGGGAGGCCTGTCCGGCGGCGACGTTCTCGGCCGTCAACACGTCGTAGCCTTCGCGTGCCGCGCGTTCGGCGGGTGTCGTGCCCTCAGGGCTCTCGTGCGCCATGTAGTCCCGGGCTGCCATGTCCGCGCTGTGCTTCTCCGCCGCCGCGGTGAGGTCGGCGTCGATCCGGACCGGGTCGCAGCCGGCGTCGGCGCGCTCCTCGTTGACCAGTTCGACAACGGCCTCGGCCGTGGTCTCGGCGGACCCGTCCGACCCGCCGGCCCCTTCCGGAACCTCGCCGGAGCCGCTGTCGGAGTCGCTGTCGGAGTCGCCGGAGTCGTCCGAAGAGGACGAGGACGGGGGAAGGACGCTGTCACTCCCGGTGGCAGGGGCACCGCGCTCCTCGGCATCGGGGGAACCGGGGGACGGGGTGTCGGGGGAGGGATCGTCCGGTGCCGCGAAGAAGTCGTCATCGGGGAACCCGGAGTCGTCCGGAAGGGTGGAGCCGGCGTCGGCCTCCGTACCCGCGAAGCCGTTGGTGTCCGGACCGGAGAGTACGACGAGCGCGGCGGCCAGGCCGAGTCCGACGGGTACGGCGGCCAGCCCTCCGACGAGCGGGCCGCGCCACCGCTTCGGCTTCAGGGGCTCGGGAGCGGCCGCGCGGCGTCGCCCGCGTCTCGCGCCCTCGGGACTTCGGTGTTTGTGGCGCCTGTCCGACATAGAGAGTTCCCCCGTTCGGTAGACAACGCCGGTCAGTTCGCGCGAGATGGTATGGCAAAACGCAGCGGAAGGGGAGATCCGTCTCAAAAGCCGCAGGCTACGGTGCGACGGGGAGTGAGGGAGCGGAGGAGCGGCCCGCAGGTTCGCGCGCACCGCCGTATCCGCGACAATGGAGGAGTGAGCCTTTACCGTGACGAGGGGGTCGTCCTCCGCACCCAGAAACTGGGGGAGGCCGACCGCATCGTGACCCTGCTGACCAGGAGGACCGGTCTGGTCCGGGCGGTCGGTAAGGGGGTGCGGCGCACCAAGTCGCGCTTCGGTGCCCGACTGGAGCCCTTCAGCCACGTCGACCTGCAGCTGCACACCGGGCGCACGCTGGATGTGATCACCCAGGCCGTGACGGTGCGCGCCTACGGCGAGTCCATCGTCGCCGACTACCCGCGCTACACTGCCGCCACCGCGATGCTGGAGACCGCCGAGAAGATCGTCGCGGTGGAGAAAGACCCCGTTCTGCGGCAGTTCCTGCTGCTCATCGGGGCGCTCAGGACGTTGGGGGAGGATACCCACGACCCCCGGCTGGTTCTCGACGCCTACCTGGTGCGCTCGCTTTCGGTCGCCGGATATGCTCCCGCCCTGGAGGAGTGCGCTCGTTGCGGGGCCCGCGGGGAGCACCGGGCGTTCGCGGTGCACACCGGCGGCATGGTGTGCACGGTGTGCCGTCCGCACGGTGCGGCCAGTCCCGCGCCCGAGTCGGTGCGGCTGATGGCGGCGCTGCTGCGCGGCGACTGGCGGGCGGCCGACGCCAGCGAGGAGCGGCACCGCAACGAGTGCAGCGGGCTGGTCGCGGCCTACCTGCAGTGGCACCTGGAAAACGGAATCCGATCCCTGCGCCTAGTGGAGCGTTCGTGAGCCTGTACGACCGCCTTTCGTTCAAGACCGCTGCCCAGGGCTACCGGTCGCCCCGGCCGCATCCCAGCGGCGCGCGCCCGCCGGAGCTGCCCAAGGAGCTGCTGCCGCGGCACGTCGCCATCGTCATGGACGGCAACGGACGCTGGGCCAAGCAGCGGGGGCTGCCGCGCACCGAGGGGCACAAGGCGGGCGAGAGCTCCCTCTTCGACGTCATCGAGGGCGCCCTGGAGCTGGGGGTGGAGAACCTCTCGGCCTACGCCTTCTCCACCGAGAACTGGAAGCGCTCCCCCGAAGAGGTCCGCTTCCTGATGGGGTTCAACCGCGATGTGATCCGGCGCCGCCGCGACGAGCTGCACGCCATGGGGGTGCGGGTCCGGTGGGCGGGCCACAGAGGGCGGCTGTGGAAGAGCGTCATCTCCGAGCTGGAGGAGGCCGAGGAGATGACCAAGGACAACACCGCCCTCACTCTGCAGTTCTGCGTGAACTACGGCGGTCGTGCCGAGATCACCGCGGCCGCCTCCGCCCTCGCGCGGGCGGCCGCCGAAGGCAGGGTCAACCCGAACAGGATCACCGAGTCCACGCTCGCGAAGTACCTCGATGAGCCGGACATCCCCGATGTCGACCTGTTCCTGCGCTCTTCGGGGGAGCAGCGCTTCTCCAACTTCCTGCTCTGGCAGGCGGCGTACGCCGAGTTCGTCTTCCTCGACACCCTCTGGCCCGACTTCGACCGCCGGCACCTCTGGCACGCCTGCGAGATCTACGCGAGCCGCGACCGCCGCTACGGAGGGGCCGTTCCCAACCCCGTGGAGCCGCCGCCGAGCGAGCCGGCGACAAGAGAGTGACCCGGGGATAAGAAAACCGGAAACTCCTCGTTTTCGCTGTTCAATGGCCGGTTACGCTCTCGGTGGGTGACCGAGTGGCCCAAACCTACTGTCGCGTAACCCGGCATTCGCGGGGCATCATCGTCCACTATGAGCGGCTTCGACATGCGGCAGGACATCCTCTCTTACGTGGCTCTCGGGGACAGCTTCACGGAAGGCTTGGACGATCCCTATCCGGACAGCGGCGGCACGCCGCACGGCCGGTTCCGCGGCTGGGCCGACCGGTTGGCCGAGCACCTGGCCGACCACGTGGGAGAAGTCCGCTACGCGAACCTCGCGGTACGGGGCAAACTGATCCGCCAGGTTGTGGGGGACCAGCTCCCGCGCGCCGTGGAACTGCGCCCCGACCTGATCACCGTCTGCGCCGGCGGCAACGACATCATCCGCCCGGGCGGTGATCCCGACCTCGTCGCGAGGATCTTCGAGGACACCGTCCGGCGGCTCAGCGAGACCGGGGCGACCATCGTGGTCTTCACCGGTATGGACACCGAGTTCCAGCCGGTCATGCGGCACCTGCGCGGCAAGATCGCGACGTACAACATGCACCTGCGGGCCATCGCCGACGACTACGGGTGCCGGGTCGTGGACCTGTGGAGCATGAAAGCGCTGCAGCACCAACGGGCCTGGAGCTGGGACCGGCTGCACCTGTCGTCCGAGGGCCACCGCCGGCTCGCGCTGCGGGTCTGCGAGGTGCTGGAACTGCCGGTCACCGACGACTGGAAGCGGCCCTGGCCGCCCGAAGAGCCGAAGCGCTGGCGAGCCGCCCGCCGGGAGGACCTGCACTGGGCGCGGGAGTTCCTGGTGCCGTGGATCGGACGCCGTCTCACCGGGCGCTCCTCGGGCGACGGCGTGCCGCCCAAGCGCCCCAATCTGGAACGGCTGCGCTGAGCCGGGCCGCTCCACGGCACGGCTGTTCCGGCGGCGAAACAGCGGCGGGTCCCGCCCGGAGGCGCGGGGATCCGCCGCTTACGGATCGGCGGCCGCGCAGGCCGCGCAGGTGCCGAATACCTCGACCGTGTGGGTGATGTCGGTGAACCCGTGCTGCGCCCCGAGGGACGCGGCCCAGTCCTCCACCGCGGGGCCTTCGACCTCCACGGCCTTCCCGCACCCCCGGCAGACCAGGTGGTGATGGTGGGCGTCGGTGACGCAGGCACGGTAGACGGCTTCGCCTTCGTCGGTGCGGAGCACGTCGACCTCACCTGAGTTGCTGAGGGCCTGTAGGGCTCGGTAGACCGTGGTAAGCCCGATCTTGGATCCCTCGGCACGCAGGTTGGCATAGAGGTCCTGGGCGCTGCGAAAGCCGCTGCTCTCGTTCAGGGCCTGCCGCACGGCCTCGCGTCGTGTACTCATGTGGATACGCTCCCCCGATCAGTCTGGGGCATCGTACCGACACTAGGCGGTTCGTCGCTGAAGCGGGTGCTGGGCGATCTTCCGCGCCGGTGCCGCACCAGATAGCCGGTGCCGACCGCCGCGCTGAACACGGCGAGTGCGAGCAGCACGATGGTCGCGCCCGGCGCGACATCAGCGTAGAAGGCGGTGGACAGTCCGCCCAGCGCCGCGATGACGCCGATGGCCGTCGCCAGGGCCATGGTCACCCGGAAGCTGCGGGTCAACTGCTGCGCGGCGGCCACCGGGACCACCATGAGCGCGCTCACCATCAGCACACCGACGACACGCATGGCAATGACCACGGTAAGGGCCGCTGTGACCGCGATGACCAGGCTGAGCAGCCGCACCGGCAGCCCGTGGGCGCGCGCGACCTCCTCGTCCTGGCAGAGCACGAACAGTTCGCGGCCGAAGAAGCCGATCACGGCCAGTACGAGCACCGCCAGTGCCGCGACCACATAGACGTCCTCCTGGCTCACGCTGCTCACCGAACCGAACAGGAAACCCGTCAGCGTGGCGCTGTTCGCATCCGGGGCCAGCCCGATCAGCAGCACGCCGCCGGCGATCCCGCCGTAGAACAGCAGTGCCAGCGCGACGTCGCCGCTCGTGCGGGCGCGCACCCGTACGAGTTCGATCACGATCGCGCCCGCGGCCGAGACGATCAGTGCGGTGAGAACCGGCGACGTCGTCGTGAGGAAACCCAGGGCCACACCGGTGAGCGCGACATGCCCGATGCCGTCACCCAGCAGCGCCAGCCGCCGCTGCACCAGGAACGTGCCGATGACCGGTGCGACCAGACCGACCAGCGCCGCGGCGATGAGCGCCCGTTGCATGAAGTCGTACTGGACCAGCTCAGTCACGACGGGGTACCTCGATGGTGGGGACGGTGCCGATGACCGTGCCGGCGCCGGCGTGCGGGTGCACATGGTCGTGGCCGGGCCGGGCGCAGTCGCCGGTGGGAGCCTGCGGCGGTCCGTCCCGGACGATCAGGCCTCCTGACAGCGAGAGTCCGCGCCGGATCAGCGGTTCCAGGGGGCCGGGCTCGTGCAGTACCAGGATGACGGTGGCGCCGTTCTCGCTGAGCCGGGAGATGGTGCCGGCGAGGGCGTGCTGGCTCTCGGTATCGACCCCGGCCATGGGCTCGTCCATGATGAACGTGTCGGCCTTGCCGGCGAGGGCGCGGGCGATGAGGACGCGCTGCTGCTGGCCGCCGGAGAGTTCGTGGACGGAGTCGCGGGCGCGGTCGGTCAGCCCCACCGAGGCCAGGGCGTCGTCGACGGCGGAGTCGTCGGCTTTGCTGCCCCGCCGAAGCCGCCTGCGCCGGGAGACCTGCCCGGAGGCGACGACCTCGCGCACCGTGGCCGGGACACCACCGCCCGCGGAGAGCCGCTGCGGCACGTAGCCGATCCGTTCCCAGTCGCGGAACCTGCGCAGCGGAATCCCGTGCACATCGATCCGGCCGCGGGCGAGCGGAAGGATCCCCAGCAGCGCGCGCATCATCGTGGACTTTCCGGAGCCGTTGGAGCCGAGGATCGCGAGGGTCTCGCCGACGGCGACCTCGAAGCTCACGCCGCGCACCACGGGAATGCCGTCGTAGGCGACCACGGCGTCGCTGACACGGAAAGCCGACGCGGTGGAGGCGGTGCCGGGTGCGACGCTGGGACGCTCATGACGCGTTAATTCGGCGGACACCTTCTAAGTGTGTCGAAAACGAAAACGGTTGTCAAAATGCCCCGCTCTGCAGCAGTCCCAGCGTGACCAGGGTGACGATCACGATCACCCGCATCGCGCGCTCACCGGTGCGCAGGTTCGGCCAGGCGAGGAACGCCAGCCAGCCGAAGAAGGCCGCGAGCAGAGTAAGCAGCACCGCGCCGGCGATTCCGGCCAGCAGCAGGCCGCCGACGAACACCGCCGCCATGCTCACCGGCAGGATCCACCGCGGGGCGTTGTGCAGCCAGACCAGCGGAACCGCGCTGCGCCGCTCGATCTCCCGCCGCAGTGGGCCGGCGTCGGGCGTGTAGAACGTGTCGCCTTGCGGCAGCGGCCGCGAACGCGGCGGATCGCCGCCGTTCCGCGGTGTCGATCGGTTCTGCTCTGGCTCGTTGCGCTCGGACGACACGCGGCTCCTCCGGCCTGCTGCGCTGTGTACCTGATACCCGGCTACTGTGCACCTGATCGGGCCGCCTCCCGCGGGGACCCGGTTACAAAGCCTAATCCGCCCTGCTGCGGGGCCACCAGGTCGCTGTGCGGGTCCGCGCTGATGCACTCTGCCGCTGCCGCTATTTTGTAGGAGCGGTGAATCGCCGTTTACGGTGCGGTCCTTACCGCGCTGCTTATCGGTCACTTACTAACAGTGACCTAGGGTTGCTTATAGTGCTAGCCGGATTCGCGGTCAGCCTGGTCCGGCCTCTGTGTCCCGCTCCGCAGAAGACATCCGGGGAGAGTAGTTTTTCCGTGCCGAAGCTCAGCGTTATCGTCACGTTCGACGTCACCGAGCCCCACCTGCAGTACTGCCTGGATTCGCTGAACAGGCAGAGCAGAGTCGAGGGCGCCGAGATCGTTCTCGCCCCCGTGGAGACGCGGACCGCCCCGGTGCAACCGTCCTCTGCCGATCCCTCCGCCGGTGTCGCGGACGACGGCGACGCCGCGGACGCCGCGGACACAGGGGAGGCCGAAGCCTCGGACGAGGACCAGAACGCCGACGCCGCTGACGAGGAGGGCAGCGAGGCCATCGACACGGCGCGGGCCGAAGGGATGGCCGTGGCCCGCGAAGCCGTCGCCGATTCGCCTCCCGGCCTCACCCTGCTGGGCGAGCCGGCCGCCACCCGCGCCGAGGCGCGTTCGCGCGGGGTCCGCGCCTCCAGCGGCGGGTACCTGATGTTCCTCGACGGCGCCGACGCGCTCACCGGCTACGCCCTCTCCTACCTGGCGGCCTCCATCAACGCCTCCGGAGCGGATGTCGCCACGGGCAACGTCTACCGGTTCAACGAACTCGGAGCCCGCCAGTCCGGCGCCCACCGCAAGATCTTCGGCGCGGTGCGCACCGGCACCGACGTGCACGCCAGCACATCTCTGCTCGGCGACCGGCTCTACGGCAACAAGGTGTGGCGGCGCTCCTTCTGGGAAGCCCTGGACGACCTCGGACTCGCCGACGCCGACACCGACCTGGCCGTCGTGCGCGCGCTGTTCGCCGCGCGCTCCATCGACGTGCTCCCGGCCCCCGTCCTGCTGTTGCGCGACAAGGAGAGCGGCGCGGACCTGAGCGAGATCCAGACACTGACCCGCCGCCTCTCCGCTGTCACCGCGCTCTCCGGCTCCCTCAGCGGCGCCGACCGCGACCTGTGGGACGCAACGGCGCTCAAGAGCGATCTGCGCTCGGTGCTCCTGCGCCTCGACGACGCCTCCGACGTCGCCTGGGAGCGGTTCTTCGACCTGGCCAACACCTACCTCGACCGGATCGGGCGGGACGTCCTCGACGGGATCTCCGCGCTGCACCGGCTGAACTACTACCTGGTGCGCAAGCGCCAGGGCGAACGGCTTCTGGAGACCATAACGTTCCAGAAGAGCGTGGAGCTGAAGAAGGCGCCGGTGGTCCGGCGCGGGCTGCACTACTACATCAGCTACCCGTTCTTCGAGGACGAGTCCGCCGGAATCCCGCGCGAGGTCTACCGGCTCGGCTCCGAACTCAAGGTGCGGCAGAAGACCGAGCGTGTGGAATGGCGCGACGGCAAGCTGCTCGTCCGCGGGCGCGTGGGGGTCCAACACCTGCGAGCGAGGCGCCGCTGGCAGCAGCACCTCGTGGCGTTCGCTGTGAACACCGGCACCGGGCGGCGCATCCCGGTTCCGGTCAAGGTCCGGCGCGCGGCCGAATACCGGCTGTCGGACATCCCCGACGCCGCACGGCACGACTACGGCGGGTTCGAGATCGCGCTCGACCCCTCCCGGCTGCGGCTGTCCGGCCAATGGCAGGCCACCGAGTGGAAGCTGGAGCTTGTCGTCATCAACCGCGGCCTGGTGCGCCGCCGGATGGTCTCCAACCCGGTGGCCGGGCCGCCGGAGCGCCCGCCGTACCACCGCGTCTCCGGTGAGGTGTGGATCAGGCCCTCGTGGGACAGGGGGCGGGAGCTCAGCATCGCGGTCGCCCCGGTCCGCGCACGGGTCACCGGGCACCGGATCGACCACGCGGACCGCCCCGCACTGGAGATCACCGGGGAGTTCGTCGCACCTCCGGCCGCGGAGTCGCACCGCCTGCGGCTGTGCCGGCTGCCCGGGACGGCGGAGCTGGAGTATCCGCTGCAGGTCGAGGGCGGCTCCTTCACGGTCCGGGTCCCGGCATCGGAGCTGCTCGCCAACGCGGTGGACGAAGGGCGCGGCCAGCTGAGCCAGGAACAGTGGGAGGCCACGCTGCGCACACCCGACGGCACGTCCGTCCCGCTGGTCCTCCCCGACGAGGTGGACCCCGCGGCGCATCCCGCGGGGGACGGCCATCACGAGATCGCCGTGCAGCGCACCAGTACCGGCCACCTGCGGGTGCGTGCCGGCTGGGCGCACCCGGTCGTCCGGGGGGCCCACTGGTCGGACCGCGAGCTGGTGCTGGCCGGCCACTACGCGGCCGACTCCGATGTCGATCTGGTGTTCAAGGCGCGCGGGCGCGAGGAGGAGCACACCGTGTCCCTGGTGCGCGAAGGGAACGTCTTCCGCGCGACGTTCACCCCGGCCGGCATTCCTACGCTCTCCGGCACGCTGCCCCTGTCATCGGGCACCTACCAACTGTGGGCGCGCGTGCACCTCGCCGATGGGGGAAGCACCGATATCAGCGCCGAGCTCGACGCCGACTTCGTGCGCAGCCTTCCGCTGGGGATGGCCACATCGGAGCGAGAGTACGCCTTCGCCGACTCCGGATTCGACACGCCGGTGCTCAGGGTCGGCAGCGACCTGCGCCCCGAGGAGCGGGGGTCGTTCGCGCAGCAGCAGCTCCGCGAGGCCGCCCATCCCGCGATGCGCCAGGAGAGCCTGCGGGAGGAGATCCTCTTCGACAGCTACACCGGCCGGCAGTTCTCCGACAGCCCGCACAGCATCTACGCCGAGCTGCGGGCGCGCGGCGACTGGGCGGAGTACCCGATGTCCTGGCTGGTCAAGGACGGGCAGGTGAACCTGCCCCCGGACCTCACGCCGGTGCGGCACAACGGCCGCGAGTTCTACGAGGCACTGGCCCGCTCCCGGTATCTGGTCACGAACTCCCGCCAGCCCGCGTGGTTCACCCACCGCCCCGACCAGACCGTGGTGCAGACCTGGCACGGCTCGATGCTCAAGCGGATCGGCTTCGATATCGAGAACATCCGCGGCAAGTCCCGCGACTACCACGAGAAGCTGGCCTGGGAGACCCGGCAGTGGGACTACCTCGTCTCGCCCAGCCCGTGGGCCACCCCGATCCTGCGGCGGGCGTTCCGGTTCGACGGGGAGATCCTGGAGACCGGCTACCCGCGCAACGACATCTTCTTCTCCCCCGAGCGCGACGCGATCGCCGCCCGCACCCGGCGCCGCCTGGGCCTTCCCGAAGGCAAGAAGGTGATCCTGTACGCGCCCACCTGGCGCGACGACAAGTACTACACGCGCGGCAAGCACAAGCTCGACCTGCATCTGGACCTGCGCCGGATGTACGCGAAACTGGGCGACGACCATGTGCTGCTGGTGCGCAGGCACCCCCGTGTCGTCGACAGTGTGCCGATCGTCGGCACGGACTTCGTCTACGACGTGTCGCTGTACCCGGAGATCATGGAGCTGTTCCTGGTCACCGACATCCTGGTCACCGACTACTCGTCGATGATGTTCGACTTCGCGAACACCGGCCGGCCGATGCTGTTCTTCACCTACGACATCGAGAGCTACCGCGACAACCTCCGCGGGTTCTACTTCGACTTCGAGGAGACGGCCCCGGGGCCGCTGCTGCTGGAGTCCGACGACGTGATCGGGGCGATCACCGACATCGACGGCGTCGCCGCCGCCTACCGGGACAAGTACCGGACGTTCACCGACCGGTTCTGCCCGCTGGACGACGGCAACGCCGCGGCCCGCGTCGTGGACCGGGTCTTCGGGCGGGACTGATCGTGTGCGGGTCCACGGCGCCGTCCGGTGCCGCGAGGGGCGGCCGTTCCGGGGGAGGCCGCGGCGGTGAGAGGATGGTCGGGTGATCGTCATCACCCGCTTCACCGTGTCCGTTGAGGACGCCGACGACTTCGTGGCCCGCGCGTCGGCGGCGCTGGAAGCGCTCGGGAACCGCCCGGGGTTCCGGGAGTCCTGGATCGGGCGGGCCGCCGACGAGCCCACCCTGTGGACCGTGGTGACCGAATGGGACGGCCCCGGCTCCTACCGCCGTGCTCTCTCGGATTTCGAGGTCCGCATGGCGGCGGTACCGCTGCTCTCGCTCGCCCACGACGAGCCGAGCGCGTTCGAGGTGATTTCGGCCCACAAAGGTGCGTGACCACCTGCGAGTCGGTCGAATCCAAGGGTGTTCAGCGCGTATCGTCGGTGGAACATGCGGGGACCACCGGGTCGCTTAGGCTGTGGTCACTCACTACCAACATTTTCCGAGCATCGCGTTGTGCGATCCACCGACCGCCAGCCGGATGGAGAGTCGAAAGATAATGGCCGTCAAGTCAGAGGCTATGGACACCCTCGTCAACCTCGCAAAGCGCCGAGGGCTGGTCTACCCGTCGAGTGAGATCTACGGGGGTCTGCGCGCCTCTTGGGACTACGGCCCGCTGGGCGTGGAGCTGAAGAGTAACATCAAGCGCCAGTGGTGGCGCTCCGTGGTCCAGGAGCGCGACGACATAGTGGGCCTTGATTCCAGCGTGATCCTGGCCCGCGAGGTATGGGAGGCCTCAGGCCACGTCAAGGCGTTCGTCGATCCGCTTACCGAGTGCCAGTCCTGCCACAAGCGCTTTCGCGCCGATCACCTCACCGAGGCCTACGAGGCCAAGCACGGCAGGGAGCCGGCGGGCGGCCTGGCCGACATCACGTGCCCGAACTGCGGCGCGAAGTCCTCCTTCACCGAACCGCGCATGTTCAGCGGACTGCTGCGTACCTACCTCGGTGCTGTGCAGGAGGACGAGTCGGGCCTGGCCTTCCTGCGGCCCGAGACCGCGCAGGGGATCTTCATCAACTACCTGAACGTGCAGCAGAGTGCGCGCAAGAAGATCCCATTCGGCATCGGCCAGGTCGGCAAGTCGTTCCGGAACGAGATCACGCCGGGGAACTTCATCTTCCGCACCCGCGAGTTCGAGCAGATGGAGATGGAGTTCTTCGTCCGGCCGGGCGAGGACGAGGAGTGGCACCAGTACTGGATCGACACCCGGATGCAGTGGTATGTCGACCTGGGGATCTCCAAGGAGAACCTGCGGATGTACGAGCATCCGCAGGAGAAGCTCTCGCACTACTCGAAGCGCACCGTCGACATCGAGTACCGGTTCAACTTCGTCGGCAGCGAATGGGGTGAACTGGAGGGCGTCGCCAACCGCACCGACTTCGACCTGAAGACGCACGGCGAGGCCTCAGGAGCCGACCTGTCGTTCTTCGACCAGGAGAGCGACGAGCGCTACATCCCGTACGTCATCGAGCCCGCGGCCGGTGTGGACCGCGCGATGCTGACCTTCATGCTGGACGCCTACAGCGAGGACGAGGCGCCCAACGCCAAGGGCAAGATGGAGAAGCGGGCCGTCATGCGCCTCGACCCGCGGCTCTCCCCGGTCAAGGTCGCGGTTCTCCCGCTGTCCCGGAACACCGACCTCTCGCCGAAGGCCCGCGACCTCGCCGCCGCCCTGCGCAAGCGCTGGAACGTGGAGTTCGACGACGCCGGCGCGATCGGCCGCCGCTACCGCCGCCAGGACGAGATCGGCACGCCCTTCTGCGTCACGGTCGATTTCGACACCTTGGAGGACAACGCTGTGACCGTGCGCGAACGCGACAGCATGTCCCAGGAGCGGATCTCGCTCGACCAGATCGAGATGTACCTGCTGGAGCGGCTTCCCGGCTGCTGAGCCCGACCACCGCGACAGATATCGGGGCCCGCGCACCGCCTGCGCGGGCCCCGAAGCATGTCCGGCGGGTTGGGGCGCCGGCGCTGCCGGGCGCACATACGAGAAGAGGCGACCGGACCCGGGGGGATGTGGTTTCCGGCCGCCTCATCGGGTTCCTCCGGCAAGTCCGGAGGAACCGGTTCTCAAACTATCGGCGGAAATCCGGGACGTCTGGAGGTTTCCCCCTTCTCGTCCGATCCTGTAAGCGAATCGTGACTAGTCGGCCGGAGGCGGTCAGAGGGCCGGCGCCGTGTCCCCGGGTGTCGCCAGAACATGTTCCATATCGTCTGAGGTGGTCAGGCCGCTGTGTAGACCACGAACGAGACCGCGATGTAGTGGCACACGTAGGCCCCGATGGTCAGCGTGTGGAAGATCTCGTGGAAACCGAACCAGCGCGGCGCGGGGTCCGGCCACTTGGCGCCGTAGACGATCGCGCCGGCGCTGTAGAGGACGCCGCCGACGAGGACTAGGATCCAGGTGGCCGGGTGCGTGCCGCTGACCAGTTCGGGGATGAACAACACCGCGACCCAGCCGATGGCGAGGTAGAGCGCGGTCGACAGCCATCGGGGTGCGTTGAGCCAGCACATCTTGAACAGCACGCCGGCGATCGCCCCGATCCAGATGAGCGAGATCATCGCGGTACGGGTGCTTCCGTCCAGGACGAGCAGCACGAACGGCGTATAGGTCCCGGCGATGATCAGGTAGATGTTGGAGTGATCCAGCCTGCGGAGCACGGCCATGCTCCGTCTGGACCAGCGGCCCACGTGGTAGATCGCCGACGTGCCGAAGAGGAGGACGGCGCTGATCGCGTAGATCGCGCTGGCGAGGCGGGCGGAGCCGGTGGGTGCGAGGCTGACGAGGACGATCCCGGCCGCCAGCGCCAATGGGGCGGTCCCCAGGTGCAGCCAGCCGCGCAGCCGCGGTTTGACGGCCTGCAGCAGGTCGGCGGCCCGGTCCAGGCCCTCCTCGGCCAGCGAGGCCTTCGGTCTCGTTCCGCCGGACTGCGGTCCGGTGCGCTGTACCGTGGCCTGCGGTGCGGAGCGCGCCGGAGCGTCGTGCTGCGTGTCGTCGTACCGCTTTGCGGCCACGGCTGTTCCTCCGTCACGTCGGCGCCTGGGATGGCCGTTGATCGCGTCGGGGCGCTGCCCCCAGAGCCACCTTACCTACGCATCCGTAGGTTACTAAAGAGTAGTTATGTGGTTCTTTGCACAGCCCTGAACGCTGTCGCCCGCTGGAGTGGACCAGAGATCGCCCCTTTGCCTGTTACGGTTCAGTTAAGTGCCTCTGGCCTGGTCTGTTGGCTTTTCGGTTGCTTTCGGGGCACCGTTGTGACCAAGGCCTCTCGATACCTCTGGGTGGACCATTGGTCTACACCAGTTTGATGTCTGTGAGCTGCTGAAATATCGGTACATCGATGTGGTGGCAAGCTCGTGCGAGGCAAGATGGATAGAGTCGCGCCCATTCAAGGTCAGACGGCCGTGAAAAGGAGCTTCCCGTGCCCAAGTACGTATACGAGTTCACCGAGGGCAACAAGGATCTCAAAGATCTCCTCGGCGGTAAGGGCGCGAACCTCGCGGAGATGACCAACCTGGGTCTCCCGGTTCCGCCGGGGTTCACCATCACCACCGAGGCCTGCCAGCACTACCTTGAACACGGTCGGCTGCCCGAAGGCTGGACGCCGAGATCGAGCGGAAGCTGAGCGCCCTCGAAGCCCAGATGGGCAAGAAACTCGGTCAGGCCGACGACCCGCTGCTGGTCAGTGTGCGTTCCGGCGCCAGATTCTCGATGCCCGGGATGATGGAGACCGTCCTCAACATCGGTCTCAACGACGAGTCCGTGCACGGCCTGGCTGAGCAGGCCGGCGACGACCGCTTCGCGTGGGACTCCTACCGCCGCCTTATCCAGATGTTCGGCAAGACCGTGCAGGACATCGACGGCGAGCTCTTCGAGGACGCCATCGAGGAGGCGAAACGCGCCAAGGGCATCACCAACGACCTTGAGCTCGACGCCGCGGACTTCCGGAGCCTCGTGGAGGTCTTCAAGGACATCGTGGCCGAGCAGACCGGCCATCCGTTCCCGACCGACCCGCGCGGGCAGATGGACCTGGCGATCAAGGCGGTCTTCGAGTCCTGGAACGCCCCGCGCGCCGTTCTCTACCGCCGCCAGGAGCGCATCCCCCCCGAGGCCGGCACCGCGGTCAACGTCTGCTCGATGGTCTTCGGCAACATGGGCATGGACTCCGGCACCGGGGTCGCCTTCACCCGTGACCCCGCGTCCGGCCAGCAGGGGGTCTACGGCGACTACCTGCAGAACGCGCAGGGAGAGGATGTCGTCGCCGGCATCCGGAACACGGTTCCGCTCGGCGATCTGGAGCAGATCGACAAGAAGAGCTACGGTGAGCTCCAGTCGATCATGGAGAAGCTGGAGAACCACTACCGCGACCTGTGCGACATCGAGTTCACCATCGAGCGCGGCAAGCTGTGGATGCTGCAGACCCGCGTCGGCAAGCGCACCGCCGCCGCGGCGTTCCGGATCGCCGATCAGCTCGTCGACCAGGGCATGATCACGCTCAGCGAAGCCGTCGGCCGGGTCACCGGCGACCAGCTCGCCCAGTTGATGTTCCCGCGGTTCGACGAGCGGGCCGAGCGCCACTTCCTCGGCCGCGGCATGAACGCCTCGCCGGGCGCCGCCGTCGGCAGGGCCGTCTTCGACTCCTACACCGCGATCAAGTGGTCGCGCAGCGGAGAGAGCGTCATCCTGTGCCGCCGCGAGACCAACCCCGACGACCTCGAAGGGATGATCGCCGCGCAGGGCATCCTCACCAGCCGGGGCGGTAAGACCTCGCACGCCGCCGTGGTCGCCCGCGGCATGGGCAAGACCTGTGTCTGCGGCGCCGAGGAGTTCGACATCGACACCAAGAACCGTCGGCTGGCCGCTCCGGGCGGCGAGGTGATCAACGAGGGCGACGTCGTCTCCATCGACGGCACCAGTGGCAGATCTTCCTCGGCGAGGTGCCGGTCGTCGCCTCGCCGGTCGTGCGCTACTTCGAAGGCGAGATCGACCCCACCTCCGCCCAGGCCGACGACCTGGTACGCGCGGTGCACCGCATCATGCGCTTCGTCGACGCCGCCCGCCGGCTGGAGGTGCGGGCCAACGCCGACACCGCCGACGACGCCGCGCGCGCCCGCCGGATGGGAGCCCAGGGGGTCGGGCTGTGCCGTACCGAGCACATGTTCCTCGGCGACCGCCGGCAGCTCGTCGAGCGCCTCATCCTCGCCGATACCGAGAAGGAGCAGGAGGAGTCCCTTTCCGCGCTGCTGCCGCTGCAGCGCGAGGACTTCGTCGGCATCCTCGGTTCGATGGAGGGGCTGCCCGTGACCGTCCGACTGCTCGACCCGCCGCTGCACGAGTTCCTGCCCGACATCACCGAGCTGTCGGTGCGCGTGGCGGTGGCCGAGGCCCGGGGCGAGAAGCACGAGAACGACCTGCGGCTGCTGCAGGCCGTGCACAAGCTGCACGAACAGAACCCGATGCTGGGGCTGCGCGGTGTGCGCCTCGGCCTTGTGGTGCCCGGCCTGTTCACCATGCAGGTGCGTGCGATCGCGCAGGCCGCGGCCGAGCGGATCAGGCAGGGCGGCAACCCCCGCCCCGAGGTGATGATCCCGCTCGTGGGGACCGTGCAGGAGCTGGAGATCATCCGCGAGGAGTCGCTGCGGGTGCTGCGCGAGGTCGGCCAGGAGTACGGCGTCGAGTTGGACTTCCCGGTCGGCACGATGATCGAGCTGCCGCGTGCCGCGCTGACGGCCGGGCAGATCGCGGAGAGCGCGGAGTTCTTCTCCTTCGGCACCAACGACCTCACCCAGACCGTGTGGGGCTTCTCACGCGACGACGTGGAGGCGTCGTTCTTCTCCGCCTACCTGGAGAAGGGGGTGTTCGGGATCTCCCCGTTCGAGACCCTCGACACCGGCGGCGTGGGACGGTTGATCAACATAGCGGTCGAGGAGGGACGCGCCGCCCGGCCGGACATCAAGCTCGGCATCTGCGGAGAGCACGGCGGCGACCCGGCGTCGGTGCACTTCTTCCATTCGGCGGGGCTGGACTACGTGTCCTGCTCGCCGTTCCGGGTACCGGTGGCCCGGCTTGAGGCGGGGCGGGCCGCGGTCGAGGAGTGAGCACCTCGCGCGGAGTGCCCGGCGCCGGTTCGCGGCGCCGGGCACTCCTTTGCCCTGACAGGCGATGGCACTGACCGAAACACGAAGATTCCGTAACTCTTTCGTGATGTATGCTTGACCTGCACATGATGGGCGGCAGAACGTACCCTGTTCCCGTCGGAAAGTGCCGGCCAAGGACGCGGAACCTTGTGCGGTGCTGAGACGTCATCTCCCGCGAGGTCGGTTATCGTCGGTCGGATCCAGTCATCAGTACAGGGGGTGAGAGGTGCGGACAGCGGGGGAAGAACGTGGCGAGGAGCCACCGGAAGACCATTCTCTCGGCTCTTCGGCGGATGCGACGCTCTCTTTCGCCCGTGGGAATTCTGACCGGCACCGGACACGGCGATTCGTCCGCCCCGTCTCCGAGGGCGCCCCTGTGGACGGCGGGTGGCCGGAACCGGATGCCGCCGCCCGCACCCGTGCGTTCTCCCGCGCGGACTACCCGGACCTCGGGGCGGCCGACGACGAGCCGCCCTCCGCCCCTCCCCGGAGGCCCGTTCTGACACACCCGCGCCGCAGGCGGTTCCGGATCCGCCGGCTTGTCGCGCTGATCGCGCTGATCGCCTTTCTCGTCCCCGCCGCCAGTTGGGGGTGGGTGTGGCACACCGCGCGCCAGGACGAGCGCCCCAGCTCCGACGCGATCGTGGTACTCGGCGCCAGCCAGTACAACGGCAGGCCGTCTCCCATCTTCGAGGCCCGGCTGCAACACGCGGCCGAGCTGTACCAGGCCGGGGTCGCACCGGTGATCGTCACCGTGGGCGGAAACCAGCCCGGCGACAACTACACCGAGGGGGGTTCCGGCCGCGACTGGCTGATCCAGGTGGGTGTGCCCGCCGAACAGCTCGTCGCCATCGGCGAGGGTAGCGACACCCTGCGGAGCTTCGAGGCCGTGGCGCACGTGTTCCAGCAGCGGGAGTGGGAGAGCGCGGTGATCGTCTCCGATCCCTGGCACAGCCTGAGGTCGCGCCAGATCGCCGGCGACCTCGGGATCGAGGCGGCGACCTCGCCGGCGAGGTCGGGGCCCGCGGTACAGGAGCGCGAGACCCAGCTCTGGTACATCACCCGGGAGACCGCCTCGCTCTGGTACTACTGGATCTTCGGCGACAGCAGCGATATCACCGTCGAGGCGGCCTGAGCGCGGACCGGCCCCGGGCCCGCCGGCGCGGAGTGCCGCCGCCATCGCGCCGTCCCGCTCTGTTCCTGTCGGTCCCCGTGCGTACAGTCATAGGTGATCATGTCATCGCCACCACTGCCCGGATACGGGGCCCACGCACGCGAACGCTGGGCCGCCGAGCCGCCCAAGAGCAGGGACCGCGGCCCGTTCGAACGCGACCGCGCCCGAGTGCTGCACAGTTTCGCCCTGCGCCGGCTGGCGGCCAAGACCCAGGTGGTGCAGCCCGGCGCGAGCGATTTCCCGCGCACCCGCCTCACCCATTCGCTGGAGTGCGCCCAGATCGGCCGGGAACTCGGCGCGGCCCTGGGATGCGACCCCGACCTGGTGGAGGCCGCGTGCCTGGCCCACGACCTGGGCCACCCCCCGTTCGGACACAACGGGGAGAAGGCCCTGGACACCGCCGCCGCGGCGTGCGGCGGGTTCGAGGGCAACGCGCAGAGCCTGCGGCTGCTCACCCGGCTGGAGGGCAAGGTCCTCGGCGAGAACGGGCACAGCGCGGGGCTGAACCTCACCCGGGCGACCCTGGACGCCACCCTCAAGTACCCCTGGCGGCGCGGGCACGGGGGAGCGACCCGCAAGTTCAACTGCTATCCCGACGACTCCGAGGTCTTCGACTGGATCCGCGACGGCGTCGAGGAGCACCGCACCTGTTTCGAGGCCCAGGTCATGGACTGGGCCGACGACGTCGCCTACTCGGTGCACGACCTGGAGGACGGGCTCTACGCCGGGCTGATCCGGCTGACCGCACTGCGCGACCCGGCCGAACGCGCGGAGGTGTGCGCGCTCGCCGCCCGCGAGTCCACCGACGCCGGGGCCGGCGAGCTGGAGGAGGCGTTCACCGATCTCGTGGCCGCGCCGTTCTGGCCGCGCGAGTTCAGTGGGGACATGCGCTCACTCGCGGCGCTGAAGAACCTGACCAGTGAGCTGATCGGCCGTTTCTGCCGGGCGGCCGAGCAGGCCACCCGCGAGGCGTCGGGTGCGGCGCGGCTCACCCGCTACGCCGCGAACCTGGTGGTCCCGCGCCGCACCCTGCTCGAATGCTCACTGCTCAAGGCACTCGCTGTGCACTACGTGATGGCGCGATCGGAGGCCCGCGAGTACCAGGCCCGCGAGCGCGAGATGGTCGCCGAACTGGTGGCGGCCGTCCGGCTCGGCGCTCCTGAGACCCTCGAGAGCCCCTTCCGCGCCGACTACGAACGAGCCGCCGACGACGCGGCCGCCCTGCGGGTGGTCATCGACCAGGTGGCCTCCCTGACCGACACCTCCGCGACGGCCTGGCACGCCCGATTGGTGGGGTAGCCCCGGGGCGTGGTCCCGTGCCGCGGAAGGGGAGCGCCCCCGGCCCTAGTGGTCGTGGTTCTGCCCCTCGCTGACTCCGGTTCCGGTGACCTGTGTCTCGGCCTGTATGGGCTGGCCGTCGACCGCCCAGGTGGAGTGGTCGTTGGCGTTCAGTGTCATGACCAGGACGTGCTCTCCCTCGGGCACGGCGGCGGCGGGCAGGTGGGCCCACTCGCTGTACACCCGCATGTACTTCTCGCCGTTGATGTAGAGGTGGCCGTGCCCCGCGCCGTCGCGCGCCTCGTCGCCGATATCCTCGGGTGTGAACTCGAAGTTCTCCGTCAGCAGGCGGAGGTTCCAGCCGTTGTAGGTGTCGGGTTCGGCTTTGAGCTCCACGGACGGCGCCTCGTCGGCCGACGTCTCAAGGAGGGGGTGCTCTTCCAGGCTGTCCTCGGGGGCGTTGTTGTCGGAAGGGGCGCCTTCGTCCTGCTCGCTCGTGCTCGCCTGGGAGCCGCCCGCGCAACCGGATGTCGTGACCGCGAGGGCCAGCGCCATGAGAACGGGGTAAGTGCGGACAGAGCGGGCACCGCTCATCACCTTGGGCATCGGGCTTCCTCTCGTGAACTCTTCCTCGGGCTGTACCTGCGCAGCACTCCCCCGAGGCGCAGGTGTCACATTCCACGGTCGGTCGTGGCACACGCCTAGCCCTTTCAGTAGGAAACGTCGATTCACCGGCTGCGGTTCATCGGAACACCGGCCCAGGCGCTCCTGTCGTGCGTGGTGGAGGCCGATTCCCGTTCTGCGCACCGCGGGCAAGCGGCGCGGAGCATCCCTTGGCGCTCTTTTGTGTTAGCGCTAACAATGTCGGCTACGTCACGTCGACGTTTCCCCGACGTTCCTGAGGGCGCCGGATGCCGGTATCGAATGGGCGGCCCCCGTCATGGCGGACGTCGCCCGGCTTGCCTAGGTCTCGCACCAGACCGTCTCCCGCGTGCTGAACGGGCATCCGAACGTCAGGGCCGAGACCCGGGCTCGGGTTCAGACGGAGATCGAGGAGCTGGGGTACCGCCGCAACTCCTCGGCGCGGGCGCTGGTCCCCCGGCGCATCGGCGTCATCGGGGTCGTCGCCTTCGATCCCACGCTCCACGGTCCGGCCGGCACCCTGGGGGGCATTGAGCGCGCCGCCAGGGCCGCCGGGTACTTCCTCAGCGTCGTCACCCTGCAGACCGTGACCCGCCAGGCGGTGCGGGAGGCGATGGACTACCTCGCCCAGCAGCCGGTCGAGGGCTACATCGTGATCGCGCCGCAGCGCGCCGTGGTGGACGGGCCGGCGGACCTGCCGTACGGGCGCCCGGTCGTCGCCGTCGAGGGCGGCGAGGCGCCGGACCTGCCGGTCGTCTGCGTCGACCAGTACGGTGGCGCCTACCTTGCGACGCGTCACCTGCTCGACCTCGGCCACCGTACCGTTCACCACATCGCGGGGCCGCGCGACTGGCTGGAGGCCGAGGACCGTGTGCACGGATGGTGCCACGCCCTGCAGGAGGCCGGTGTGCGCGTCCCGGAGCCCCTGTACGGGGACCGGCACCCGAAAGCCGGATACGAGCTGGCCCGGCGGTTGACCGACGACGGCGATGTCACGGCGATCTTCGTGGCCAACGACCAGATGGCGCTGGGAGCGCTGCGCGCCCTCGGTGATTCGGGGGTGCGGGTTCCCCGCGATGTGAGCGTCGTCGGGTTCGACGACATCCCCGAGGCGGAGTTCTTCACGCCGCCGCTGACCACGGTCTCCCAGGACTTCGGGGAAGTGGGCCAGCGCAGCATACGCCTGCTGGTCGGGCTGATCGATGCGCCCGGCGGGGCCGGCCCGTGAACGGCGGACGGGTGCTCTGTGCCCCTAGAATCGAAAAGCGCCCGCCCGCCTCACCGGATAGGACGTTCAGCGTCCGCGCTTCGATTACCGCCGCCGTTCGCGGGTTGCGGTTCCGGGACGGTTGTCCACCGGAGGGGTTTCCCGTTGCCGGACGGTCGCAGGGGATCACTACCCTGATTTACTGTGGCCGGTCGGATCAGAGACGAAGATGTCGCGCTCGTGCGCGAACGTTCGCCCATCGCCGAGGTGGTGGAGGAGTACCTGCAGCTTCGCAGCGCGGGGGGCGGCTCTTTCAAGGGCCTCTGCCCGTTCCACGACGAGAAGTCGCCCTCGTTCAACGTCACCCCGTCGCGGAACCTCTGGTACTGCTTCGGATGCGGCGAGGGCGGCGATGTCATCACCTTCATCCAGCGGATCGAGCACCTGAGCTTCACCGAGGCCGTCGAGAGCCTGGCCCAGCATGCGGGCGTGCGGCTCCGCTACGAGCAGGGCGGCTACACCTCGCCCGGCGACCAGGGGCAGCGGCAGCGGCTGCTCGAAGCGAACAAGGCCGCGGCCGGGTTCTACGCCGGACGACTGCTCTCCTCCGAGGCGCTCGCGGCGCGGCGTTTCCTCAGCGAGCGCGGTTTCACCCGTGCCGATGCCGACCACTTCGGCCTGGGCTTCGCTCCGTCCGGTTGGGAGGCACTCACCTCCCACCTGCGGCAGAAGGGGTTCACCGACAAGGAGATCATCACCGCCGGCCTGGCCGGCCAGGGGCGCCGCGGCGCCTACGACAAGTTCCGCAACCGGCTGCTGTGGCCGGTACGCGAGGTCACCGGCGAGGTCGTCGGGTTCGGTGCGCGCAAGCTCGCCTCCGACGACGACGGACCCAAGTACCTCAACACACCCGAGACCCCCGTCTTCAAGAAGGGACACCTGCTCTACGGGCTGGATCTCGCCAAGCGCGACATCTCACGCGAGCGCCAGGCCGTCATCGTCGAGGGCTACACCGATGTCATGGCCTGCCACCTGGCCGGTGTGCGCACCGCCGTGGCCACCTGCGGCACCTCGTTCGGCGAGGAACACCTGAAGATCCTGCGCAGGATGCTTCTCGGCCGGTCCAACCAGGGGGGGAAGGTGGTGTTCACCTTCGACGGCGATGTGGCCGGGCAGAAGGCCGCGGTACGCGCCTTCGCCGAGGAGCACGGGTTCGCCTCCGAGACGTTCGTCGCGGTCCAGCCCGACGGTCTGGACCCCTGCGACCTCCGCCTGCGGCACGGCGACGGCGCGGTCGTCGACCTCGTCGAGGCCAAGAAGCCGCTGTACGAGTTCATGATCCGCAACGTGATCGAGCAGTACGACCTCGACACCCCGGAAGGCCGCATGGCCGGCCTGGACGCCGCGGCAGAGATCGTGGCGAGCATCCGGAACGAGGGCGTGCGCAAGCTCTACGGGGTGAACCTGGACCACTGGCTGGGCATCATGGACGAGGAGTTCGTGCAGCGGCGGGTGGCGCAGCACATGCGCAGCAGCCGCCGGAGCCGCGGCACCGGGCACCGCAGGGCCCCTGCCGAGCCGCCCGGCGCCGCCGACTACGCCCCTTACGACCTGCGCGACCCGTTGGTGCAGCTGGAACGGCAGGTGCTGAAGATGGCCCTGCAGTACCCGTACCTGGCCGGTGAGTTCGACACGATCGGCCCCGAGGCGTTCACCGTGCCGCAGCACCGCGCGGTGCGGGAGCTGATCCGCGCCCAAGGCGGGGTGGCGGCGGTGGAGGCCGTCGCCCAGTGGGCGGTCCGGCTGCGCGAGGCGGCCCCCAACGAAACCCAGCGCGCGTTCGTCACTCAATTGGCGGTGGAAGAGCTCGAAATCTATGGAGAACCCGATGAGCACTATGCCCGGGAGATATTCGGCACGATCAAATCTCATTCCATCAATCGCCAGGTGGCAAACCTGAAATCCCGCCTGGGGCGGCTGGATCCGTCCGCCGACCCAGAGGAATACCAACGGGTATTCGCTGAGCTGATGGCGGTTGAGCAGCAGCGACGACTCATGCGCGACGGGGTTGGCGGCACCACGTAACACAGCGGTGACAAAATTGACTCTCTCTATCGCGCCCCATGAGCGGGCACACTGAGGGTGGCTCTATCGGTGCTGCCCAGCGAAATACCACCGATCCGTCAGGTGGCGCACCTGGTCGGGGATTCCGGGGGCGTGGTGACCGTGGCCGACGTCGCCTCCGCCCTGGAGCACCTGAACGCCCCGCCCGAGTCCTTGGACCAGGTACTCCGCGGTCTCGTCCGGCAGGGGGTGGACGTCGTCGACCCCGCCGCGAACGACCGGCCGGCCCCCGTCCCCGAGCCCGGTCGGAAAACCGCCGCCAGCGACCTTGTTCGCACCTATCTGCGCGAGATCGGTCGTGTTCCGCTCCTCACGGCAGAAGAAGAAGTGGAACTCGCCAAGACGATCGAGGTCGGCCTGTTCGCCGACAAGAAACTTCACGACGCGCGCAACGCGGCCGTCCCGGCACAGGTGTCCCCGCAGCGCATCGACGACCTGGAATTCCTGGTCGCAGAGGGCGAGCAGGCCAAACACCGCCTGATCGAGGCGAACCTTCGGCTCGTCGTCTCCATCGCCAAGCGGTATGTCGGCCGCGGGCTGCTCTTCCTGGACCTGGTCCAGGAGGGCAACCTCGGTCTGATCCGCGCCGTCGAGAAGTTCGACTACGCCAGAGGATTCAAGTTCTCCACGTACGCGACCTGGTGGATCCGCCAGGCCATCACCCGCGCCATCGCCGACCAGGCGCGCACGATCCGCATTCCGGTGCACATGGTCGAGACCATCAACCGGCTGCTGCGGGTGCAACGCCAGCTCCACCAGGAGCTCGGCCGGGAACCGACACCCGACGAACTCTCCAGGGAACTGGGGTTCAAGGACGAGCGCGTCCAGGAGATCCAGCAGATCGCCCAGGAGCCGGTGTCGCTGCAGACCCCGATAGGGAGGAGGACTCCGACTTCGGCGACTTCATCGAGGACTCCGATGCCGTCACCCCGGTCGAGGCCGCGTCGTTCATCCTGCTCCAGGAGCAGCTGGCGATCCTCCTCAACGGACTTTCCGAACGTGAGCAGCGGATCCTCCGGCTCAGATTCGGGCTGGCCGACGGTCGTCCGCGTACCCTGGAGGAGGTAGGCCAAGAGTTCGGCGTGACACGGGAGCGCATCCGCCAGATCGAGTCGAAGACGCTGGCCAAGCTGCGCCACCCGTCGTGTGCGGAGGCACTGCGGGACTTCTTGGAATAGAAACGGGGGAAGGGCGGCGGGCCGTACGGCGGCGTGTTGTCCGACATTCATCAACGTCCCGGGGCGCATGGGAGTTCCTCGCAGGGTGATCGCGGCCTGATGTGGCCGTCTCCACCCGACTACGTGCGCCGCCAGCGGGGGTAAGGCTACTTTCAAAGGTGATGTCAGCTCAGCAGCGGCAGCCGGGGGGTCGGCCTGCGGCCAGCAGGAAGAGCATGGTGCTCGGGGTCGTGGTGGCCGTGGTCCTCGGCGCCCTTTTCTTCAGCGCGTTCACCGCGCTCACCGATACCGGTGTCGACGAGCCCGGCGAACGGCAACGGGTCGGTTACTTCGCCGACTGGAACGTGGCGAACCGGGGCTACACGATCAAGGATGTGGCCGAGAGCGGGGCAGCCGAGCGGATGAACCGCCTCATGTGGGCGTTCGGGGACGTCAGCGAGGAGGGCCGGTGCCACATCCCCGAGGACGCCGACCAGCCCTGGGAGATGTATCAGCGGCGCTACAACGCCGACGAGAGCGTCGACGGCGAGGCCGACGACTACCACCAGCCGCTCGCGGGCAGCCTGAACCAGCTGCGCAAACTCCAGGAGCAGGAGCCGGGGCTCGGGGCCAGCATCTCCCTGGCCGGCTGGAACTGGTCGACCTACTTCTCCAACGCCGCGCAGACCGAGGAGTCCCGCGAGGAGTTCGTCTCCTCCTGCATCGACCTGTGGCTGCGCGGCGACCTCCCGACTCTCGACAACGAACCCCAAGGCGGTGCCGGGGTCGCCGAGGGGATCTTCGACGGTATCGACCTCGATTGGGAGTGGCCCGGAGGAAACGGTAAAGAGGGCAACGTCGAACGACCGGAGGACAAGCGCAACTTCACCCTCCTCGTGGAGGAGTTCCGCCGCCAACTCGACGATCTGGAATCCGAGACCGGCGAGGACTACACGCTTACGGTATCGCTGGCCAACTCCCGGGATCTCATGGAGTCGAGCTACGAGCCCGAAGTGTTCGACTCCATCGACTTCGCCACGGTGCAGGGCTACGACTTCACCGGTACGTGGAGCGACGTCACCGACCACCACTCCCAGCTCTACTCGCCTGAGGAAGCGCCCAGCGACGCCAGCGTCCACCAGACCGTGCAACAGTACCTCGACTACGGCCTGCCGCCCGAGAAGCTGATCCTCGGCTTCCCCGGGTTCGGTCGCGGCTGGGAGGGGGTGGCCCGCGAGGACTTCGGCCGCTTCGCGCCGGCGGAGGACGCGGCCGAAGGCGACTACGGTGCGGGCACCATGGCCTACGCGGACCTGGAGGAACTCGGAGGGCACCGGTTCCACGACCCGTTGAACGGCGCCTATTGGCTCTACAGCGACGGCGAATGGTGGTCCTACGACACGCCCGAGACCGTCGCGCAGAAGGGGTACTACGTTCGAAAGGAGGGGCTCGGCGGGCTGATGCTCTGGAACCTGGACATGGACCCCGACGCCGAGCTGGTCGAGGCGATGGACGAGTCGCTGGAGGACGGGGAGTAGCTCCGCGGTGTCTCATGTCCGCCGGAACTCGGTGACGCCCCTGCCCGGGCGCCAGGCGCGGATGACGAGCCGGTCCTCCTCCACCGAGGTGACCACGGCATCGGTGAGCAGCAGCCGGAACAGGTGGAAGGGGCCCGGCGGGGCGTCCATCGCGTACTCCGCGAGCTCCGCGGGATCCGTCACCTCCACCGCGATACCGGAGATCTTGGCGTCCCCGCCCTCCATCGAGCCGTCGCCGGGGTTGGCGTGCAGCCCGAACCTGCCGTCGCGCTGCAGGTCGCGCGCTTTGAGCGCACCCGGCATGGAACCGATGGCGAGGTCGGGGCCGTGGTAGGAGACCTCTGTGCCGCTGACCCGGGGCGCGCCGTCCTTGCGCAGAGTGGCCAGAACATGGTGCTTCGCCGCTTCGAACCGGGCGCGGACCGCGGCCGCCAGATCGGGCGCTTCGTCGGCGAACTGTCGCCACGTCGTCGTCATGGGAACCAGTCTCCCGCGCCCGACTGACATCCTCTGTCAGGTTTTTCGGCCGGGTGCGCAAGATGTGCCGGTGGGGAACGCGAGGCGCTTGTCACTCCCGGTGGCGGGGCGACAGGCTTAGGGCATGGCCGATCCGCAGCATTCCGGGGCAATGGACGACGACATCGACATCGAGGGGTTCCAGCGCGCCCTGCGCGCCGAGATCTCCGGAACGGTGTCGTTCGGACCAGGGGCCCGCGCCCTCTATACCGCCGATGCCTCCAACTACCGCCACGTCCCGATGGGCGTGGTCGTCCCCCGCACCGTCGACGACATGATCGCGGCCGTGGCCGCCTGCAACGCCTACGGGGTCCCCCTGACCCCGCGCGGCGGTGGTACCAGCATCGCCGGGAACTCCATCGGCGCGGGGCTCGTCATCGACACCTCCCGCCACCTCAGCGCGATCGAGGATCTCGATCCCGCTGCCCGGACGGCCCGGGTCCAGCCCGGCGTCATCCTGGACGACCTCCGCCGCGCCGCCCGGCCGCACGGCCTGACCTTCGGCCCCGACCCCTCCACGCACAGCAGGTGCACGCTGGGCGGGATGATCGGGAACAACTCCTGCGGGTCGCACTCCGTGGCGTGGGGCACCACCGCCGACAACGTGGAGTCCCTCGACGTGCTGACCTATGACGGCGTCCGGATGACCGCGGGCGCCACGTCCCGCGAGCAGCGCGACGACCTGGCGGCCCGGCCCACGCCCGAGGGGCGCATCCACGCGGCGCTGCGCGACCTCACCGACACCTACATGGGTGAGTTGCGCACCGGCATGCCGCAGTTCTCCCGCCGGGTCTCCGGCTACGGCCTCGACCATTTGCTGCCGGAGAACGGGGGGAACCTCGCCCGCGCGCTCACCGGGACCGAGGGCAGCTGCGTCACCGTCCTGGGCGCCACTGTGCGGTTGGTGGAGGCGCCGCCCGCCCGCGTGCTCGTGGTCCTCGGCTACCCGGACACCCCCTCCGCGGCCGACGCCGTTCCCGAGCTGCTCAACCACGCCCCGCTGACGGTCGAGGGGCTGAACGACCGGCTGGTGGTCGGGCTGGACCGCCCGGGGGCGCGCTCCCGGGTGCGGCTGCCCGACGGCCGCGCCTGGCTGATGGTGGAGATGGGCGGCGAGGACGCCGCAGCGGCGGTGGCCGCCGGGCACGCCCTGCTGCGCGATCTGACGGGAGCGGCGCGCCCGCAGGACGGGGCCGTGGTGACCGACCCCGCGCGCGCACAGGCCCTGTGGCGGGTCCGCGAGGAAGGCTCCGGCCTGGCCACGCGCGGCCCGGGCGGGACCGAGGCCTGGCCCGGCTGGGAGGACGCCGCCGTTCCGCCGGAGCGGTTGGGATCCTACCTCCGCGGTTTCGACCGGCTCATGGAGCGGCACGGTCGCAACGGAGTGGCCTACGGGCACTTCGGCGAGGGCTGCATCCATATCCGCATCGACTTCGACCTGGCCGGGCGCGCGGGTCAGCGCGACTTCCGCACGTTCATGGAGGACGCCGCCGACCTGGTCGTGGAGCACGGCGGGTCACTCTCCGGGGAGCACGGCGACGGCCAGGCCCGCTCCGAGCTGCTGCCCCGGATGTACGGCGAGGAGCTGATGAAGCGTTCTCCGCGTTCAAGGCCGTCTGGGACCCGCGCAACCGGATGAACCCCGGCGTCATCGTCGATCCGAGGCCCCTCGACGCCGACCTGCGTGTCGCCACCGTCACCAGCGCGGCGCCGACCGTGTTCTCCTACCCCGAGGACCGGGGGGAGTTCGCCCGGGCCATGCGCCGCTGCGTGGGTGTGGGCAAATGCCGCCGCAACGAGGGGCCGGGCGTGATGTGCCCCAGCTACATGGTCACCCAGGAGGAGAAGCACTCCACGCGCGGCCGGGCCCGGATGCTGTTCGAGATGGTCAACGGCGAGGTCATCACCGACGGCTGGCGCTCCGAGGAGGTCCGCGACAGCCTCGACCTCTGCCTGTCCTGCAAGGGCTGCCGCAGCGACTGCCCGGTCAATGTGGACATGGCCACCTACAAGGCCGAGTTCCTGCACCACCACTACCAGGGCCGGCTGCGCCCCGCCTCGCACTACTCCATGGGGTGGCTGCCGCTCTGGGCGCGGCTGGCGGCGCTGGCCCCGGCCGAGGTGAACCGGGCGGCGTCCGCCCGCGGCCTCAGCGGGCTGCTCAAGCGGGCGGGCGGGATCGCACCGGAACGCGCGATCCCGCGGTTCGCCCGTACGACCTTCACCCGCTGGTTCCGCCGGCACCGGTCCCCCGAGGGAGAGCGGGGAACCGTGCTGCTGTGGCCGGACACGTTCGGCAACTACCTCACCCCGCAGGTTCCGATCGCGGCCGTGCGTGTCCTGGAGGACGCGGGGTTCCGCGTCGTCCTGCCCAATGCCCCGGTGTGCTGCGGGCTGACCTGGGTGTCCACCGGGCAGCTCAACGTGGCCCGGCGCGTCATGCACCACGCGCTGCGCGCGCTCGCGCCGCACGTCGCGGTGGGCACCCCCATTGTCGGCCTAGAGCCGAGCTGCACCGCCGCGCTGCGCACCGACCTCGTGGAGCTGCTGCCGGGGGAGCCGAGTGAGCAGGTCGCGTCGTCGGTGCACACCCTGGCGGCCTTCCTCGCCGAGCACGCGCCCGACTGGCGCCCGCCTAAGGTGGACGCCTCGGCGATCAGCCAGGTGCACTGCCACCAGCACGCCGTCATCGGTTTCGACGCCGACCGGGAACTGATGGAACGCGCCGGGATCGACGGCACGGTCCTGGAATCCGGCTGCTGCGGGCTGGCCGGCAACTTCGGGTTCGAAGACGGCCACTACGACATCGCCAAAGCGGTGGGGGAGCGCGTCCTGCTGCCGGCCGTTCGCGGTGCCGACCCTTCGACGCTGGTCCTCGCGGACGGCTTCAGCTGCCGCACCCAGATCACCCAGGAGACGGGCAGGCCCGCCCGCCACCTCGCAGAGGCGCTGGCGCGCGGGCTGGACCGGCGGCGGTAGCTCAGACGCCCATCTGTTCGCGGAGGGCGGCAAGGGCGGTGGGGACCTGCTCCTCAAGGCGCGGGTCCCCGGGATCGACCCCCTCGTCGATGTGGACCTGCCAGGTGATGTCGCTTCCGCCCGGCGGGCGGCGGGCGACCAGCCGGAAGCCGACGGCGTCTCCGCCCTCGACGGAGGCGCCCTGGGCGGCGGTGCTCCCTTCGGCGAAGGGGACGTGCCGGCTCACCACAATGGTGGCGGTCACCCGTTCGTGGATGGTCTCGGCCAGCCGCCCGGGCTCGTCGACGGCGAAGAACCGTTCGCCGGCGCCCTCCTCGGTGAAATGCAGGCCCTCGTCGGACCAGCGGGCGCGGTCGATGTGCTGCCACGGCACGGCGTGGCCGTCGGGGAGGTGCAGCGCGTCCGTGGTCGCCACGAGGGCGCCCTCCACGGACAACGCGTGGGCGAGGACCCGCTCACCGCGCGCCAGCCGCAGATGTTTGCGGATCTCGCGGGGCAGGGTGAGAGAGCGCAACAATCGCATGCCCTCACCCTAGTGTCCGCGGGATATCAGCGGGTCGGCTCACCGGGGCCGGCGCCGTTGAGGCCGCTGTCTCGCATCTCGGCCCTCTCCTCCTCGGTGGGCCGGGCCAGGAAGTCCCGGACCGAGGCCACCGGGATCTTCTCGCCGACCTTGACGCGGATGGCCTTGCTCGCAGTACTGACCTGCGCACCGACAAGCCCCGCGGTCTCCTGGACGGCCGGGCTCTCCCCGATGCGGCGGGCCGCGCGCGCGATCTGCTCGTAGCGTGCCTTGCCGGCCTTGGCCCCGAGCACATACCCGACGGCGAGTCCAGCGGCGAACGTGATCCGGTAGCGCATGGTTCCCTCTCGACCTCGACGGGTGCTGACGATCCCGACGCTACCGCCTGCAAGCGCCCAAAGCGGAGAGACACCCGGGCGCCGCGGCGGGACACGGGAGCGAAAACTGTCACGAGCACCCTGCCAGGTGCGCTAGTCTGTTTCCTGGTGCCGCCGAGGGACCTCCTCCCGGGCGGCCGGGACCCCGATCCCGCGTAGCTCAATCGGCAGAGCAGCCGGCTGTTAACCGGCAGGTTACTGGTTCGAGTCCAGTCGCGGGAGCCACAGAAGCCAGGCCAATACGGTCTGGCTTTTTGCTGTCCGGGTGGGTGGTGTTCCCGGCGCTGTTCCTGTTGCCGGGAGGGCGCCCCGGCTTCTGTCTCGGCCGTGCTGTTGTGACCACTTTCGCCGCTGGAAAGTGGTCACAACAGCACGGCCGTGTGAGTGTGCTCATTCGGGAAGGGCGAGGTTGTCCGGTCACAGGTGGGTCAGGTCGTCGAACCGCCCCGGATGCGGCCGGTAGGGGAGTGGTGCCCTTCCAGCGTGCGGCCCGGCGGGCGACGGGGAAGCCGCCCCGGCTGCGGCGCTTCGGTCTTCGGGGAGCCGTTCACCGTCCGAGCCTCCAGGGCGAGCGTGCACCACACGATCTTGCCTCCGTACGGGCTCGGCGCCGTTCCCCACTGCCTGCTCAACGCCTCCACCAGGAGCAAGCTTCGGCAGCCTTCGTTTTCGACCTGGCTGGTGGCGCCACGGCGGAAGGGCTGGCCGCCTTGGCCGTCCCATATCTCGATGTGGAGCAGGTCCCCGGTAATGCTCAGAGTCAGGTTGACCAGGTGACGCGGTGAGATCGCGGAGATGGGTGCACTCATCGCCAAACCAGTGGTCTCGACGGCGTTGGTAGGAAGTTCGGAGACGATCAGTTCGGCGTTATCGACGACTTCCCGCACCGGAAAATGCCGCAGGGTGGTACGGGTGAACTGGTGGGCAAAGCCCACCGCGTTGGGCAGGCCGACGAGGGTAAGGTCGGTGTGCATTCTCGCCCACCGCTCATACCGTGACGCCGAGGTCGCCCAGGTGTCCGTAGCGTCCCGGCTCGCAAGCACGGGAAGCGGGTGAAGTGGGCGGGCGCGGGCACCAGCAGCGACTCCAGGGACACGAGATGGCGCTCCCACTTTGGGGGTGCACACATCACAAGCCCCGGCAGCGCTCAGGGTTTTGTTGCATCCGCACCCCGACTGGCGCCGAGTTCAAAGACGCCCTGAACTGGAAGCTGCAGCCGTACTTGGGTTCTCAACGACAGGGTTTTCGTTTTTTTCGAATATTGCTATCATGGCGGTATGTCGAGCACGCTGCATGAACGTACGGTTCTGCCGCCTGAGGATCGATCGGCGCTGACCAGGCTTGCTCGTGAACTGGGTGAGTCGGATCGCCCAGGGCGGGCCAGGCTGGTCGGTCCGGATGGTTCAGAGATCGAGGTTCCCGATGAGCTCTATGGTGTCCTCTGCGATGCCGTGGCAGCCCTATCCCAGGGCATGGCGGTGTCGATCGCTCCGCACAACACCATGCTGACCACGCAGGAAGCCGCTGACCTGCTCAATATCTCCCGGCCTACTCTGGTACGGCTGCTGGTCGACGGCGAGATCCCCTTCACCAAGCGCGGGCGCCACCGTCGGGTCATGCTTCGCGATGTCCTGGACTACCAGGAGCGCACTCGCCGGGAACGTCGGCAGACACTCGATGACATGGCCGCACAAGCCGAGGAATCCGGGCTGTACGAAGCCACATCCGCCCCTCAAAACACCCGGTGAAAGCGGGTATTCGTGGCCTTCCCCGCTTTCCTTGATACGTGCGTCCTCTATCCGGCTTACCTGTCCGACACTCTCCTGCGTCTGGCTGAGGCCGAGGCCTACCGTCCCCTGTGGTCTACTGACGTCCTCGAGGAACTCAGGCGCAATCTGATTGAGCGTGGAATATCTACTGACCTGGTAGATCGCAGGATCAGGCAGATGAGCGGTGCCTTCCCGGACGCATTGGTAGCCGGCTACGAGTTCCTCATCGACGGGATGGGGAACGACCCCAAGGACCGCCACGTCTTGGCCGCGGCCGTACGGGCAAACGCCGAGGTAGTGGTCACCTTCAACGTCAAGGACTTCCCGGATGTCGCGCTGAAGCCGTATGACATCCTCGCCGTCACCCCTGATGATTTCCTACTCGACCAACTGGACCTGTACCCAGGGCTGACCATAGGCGTATTAGAGCAACAAGCTGCCTCTTACCGCAGAGAGCCGACCACTGTTCCCGGTGTGCTGGCCCTGCTGGAGCGCAGTGGCGTTATGCAGTTCACAGCCGAGGTACGACGCCATCTGAGGTGAGAGTGGGCCCTGTGCAGATTGTTGCGCGGTGGTCCTTATCAGCAGGAAACCGCCTCGGCTGCCGTGCCCGCGCCTTCGCGAAAGCTCGTCGTCTGAGCCGGCCCCGGGTGAGGGGTCGGGGCGGGGTGTCGTTATTACCCGAATACCGCTGGTAGGACAACGGAATATCCGGCGAACACCACACCGCCCAGGATCGTGGCCGTTGCCGCGACGCGGGGCCAGTGCATCGGCTCGCGGACAATTGCTATGGCGCATGTCGCGACTCCGAGAGCGTACGGCCCCAGCTCTCTTTTCGTCCGCGCCCAGTACCCTGCCAGCCCCGCGGCCGGTCCTACGAGCAAACCTCCGAAAAGCCATACAAGGTTTGTCTCCAAGCCGCCCGTGCCCGCATCGAAGCGCAGCTCCGAGACAAGGTAATAACCGGCGATCGCGAGCATCTGGACTACGATCCCGCCCGGAACGGCGAAGCGCTTCGACGGCGCGAGCAATCCGTAAACGAAAGAGAACGTCAACCATACCGAGTAGGAATTGGCGAGCTGTGTGAACGGCTCCGGTAAATACGTCTGGCCGTACGAAGTGAGGGCGCCGGCCGCGACTCCGATCGATGAGATGATTACGCAGTGCGAGACCGCTGATTTCAGATTGTTCTCGACGGCGACTTCGTTTTCCCGCGTATTCACGCGCTCATTGTATGAGGGCTTCGGAGCGCATGATGTGAACTGTGCCGGTCGGCGCCCCGGTTTCGCCGCTGACAGGACCCCTTACGTCGACTCCCCGACGGGAGGGGCCGCGTCCTCCGATCCGGCCGGCGGTCTCTCCTCCTTCCGGGGCCCGGGAACGGTCTCGGCGGCGCTGTCCTGGCCGGTCCCGGAGGCGTCGTCCGGCCGGGCGTCGACTCCCGGTGGCTGTTCGCCGCCGTCCGCGAGTGCCTCTGCTTCCTCCTGCGACGTCTCGCCGGCGGGCGGCCGGGCGCCTCCGGCATCGGAGTCCGCCCTGGGAGCGGGGGGAGGTGTCGGTGGGACGGCCGCGCCCTCGTCCGTCCCGTCCGCGGACTCAGCGGACGGAGACCGCGCCTCGACAGTCGGCGGAACGGCCGTCCCTTGTGCCTTCCCGGCAGATTGTTCCGCCTCCTCCGCGGGTTCCGCGGGGGAGGGGGCCTCCCCCTCGTCCGGTGAATCGGTGACCTGAGACGGCGCGTCGGCGCTGGTGGAGGTGCCGGCGGCGCCCGCCGTTGTTTTGACGGGACCGGTCGCGGTCGCGCCGACCGTGGCCGGGACGCGCTCCGCCGCCGGCGCGCTCCGCCTGCCGCGCGCGTCGCGGCGGGAGCGCCATACGAAGAACAGCCAGACCGCCAGCGACAGCACACCGAAGCCGACGAAGAGAGCGGCGGTGGCCAGCAGGGACTCGGGGACGGTCTTGCCCGCGGTCCTGTCGGGGTGCAGGTGCAGCAGGTAGAGGAAGGCGAACAGTCCGGGGAAGTAGGCCAGTGCCAGTGCCGCCTGCCCCATGTCCACAGCCGGTGGCCGTCCAGGAACTGCATCGGCAGCAGCCCGAACACCACTGTCTGGATGCCCAGCAGTGCGGTGGAGAACAGCGCCTTGTCCAGCAACTGCACACCGAACGGGGCCTCGCCCTGCTGGACCACGGTGTCGACCGAGTTCCAGAGCAGGTAGCAGAGGATGCTCAGCGCCAGCACGCTGATCGCTCCCAGCCGGGTGGCGCGGCCCTCGTTGTCCCGGACGAACGCGTCCTTGTCGGCTTCGGCCATGGCGAGCCGGGACCGGCGGTCGGCCACGGCCGCGAACCCGGCGATGAGACCGTAGAAGTAGCCGGGTTCGAAATCGGCGGCGGCCGAGGCCAGTGAGCAGAACGCGATGATCACCAGCCCGGCGGGCAGCACCTCGAAGCGGCCGGGGACGTGCGACCACGCCCAGTCGCGGGCGTTGACCACCCAGGCGTAGACCACGGTGACGGCGAACACGGCGACGAGCAGGCCCAGGAAGTCCAGCCACGGGGTGGCCTCGGGGGCGGGGTCCCGGTTCAGCAGTACCGGGAGTGCCGCTGAGAGCACCCAGAAGACGAGGAAGGCGGCCCCCGCGGACAGGGAGAGGAACGCCCGCCGTTCACCGCGCCCGCGCCCGGTCAGCAGCGCGCGGATGCGCTGCCACCAGTTGCGGACGCGGCCCCGGTTGCCTTCGAGGGACTTGTTGAAGATGTCGGAGGGGAAGCCGACCAGCAGCCACACCGTCACGATCGCCGCGGCGGTGAGGCCCAGGGCGGCGAGCAGTGTCGTGGGGTCGGTGCGCAGCTCCTCCAGGCGGGGCACCCCGTCGCCGCCGGCGACCACGTCCGGCTCGGGGGCGGCGAACCCGTTGATAACGGGGACCACGACCCACCAAAGGGCGGGGTCGTCGTAGGCCAGGCTCAGCATGTGAAGACCCGGCTCCGCGTCAGCGGGCAGGATGACCCGCGCGTCCTCGGCCGTTCCCTCGATCTCGAGGCGCTCGCCGTCCAGCTCCGCGCGTACGTCCGCCAGGTCCAGTTCCGATATCGGGTAGCCGACGGGACCTTCGGCGTTCAGGGCGGCGAGGCTGAGCGGGATGCGCCCGCCTTCCACGACCGGGCCGAAGTCCTCCGTGGTGGGGAAGTCTGTTCCCGGCGGAAGGTTATCCGTCGCTTCGACCGTGAACACGCCGCCGCCGACCGGCACCCACTCGTCGTTGTCCGCCTGGCACTCCACGTCGAGGGCGACGTCGCCGAGGGCGAGATTCGCGAGGTCGCGGACCTCGATGACGAGGTCGTCCGGATCGGCGTAGAACACGGACAGGTTCGTCACGTCGACCGGTGGTCCGGCGTCGCCCTCCATCGGGGTCGCGCTGACACGCACCCCGCGCCCGGCCTCCGCGTCCGGGCCCTCGCTTCCCTCGGGCAGGGCGCAGGGCTCGGCGTCGCGCAGCACGATCGTGTTGACATAACCGGAGGAGGCATCCCAGAACATGTGCTCGTGCGTGGTGATGCCTTCGGCGTCGGGGGTGGGCACGACCGGCCCCGCCGGGGGAGGGGAGGTTCCGGGATCTCCCGGGGCTTGGATGGCGGGACCACCAGCCCCTCCGCCCGGGGGAGCGTCTGGGAACCGCTGCTCACCTCCTGGTCCGGTGGTACCGGCGTTCGCCCACGTGGCCGAACCTGGAGCCGGCAGCACCAGGAGGAGGGCGAGGAGCACGAGCGGGCGGCGGAGCGCCTTCCCGCGGCCGGAGACAGCGCGGTCCGAGGTCCGGGAAGAGTCCGGGCGGTCGCCGTGGCCCCGCCGTCTCACGGGGCGCGGTGGTCTTCCCGCGTCCGGACGCCGCTCGTCTGCTGTCCGCCGTCGACCATCGGCTGCGCGTGCCATGGGCCGCTCCCCGTCGATTCTGTTCGCGAAGGTTCCAGCATGACCGCTTCGCGGGAGATGCGCGGGAATATGGCCGCTTCTGGTCTGGCGAGGCCCGCCGATCGTGCGGAGACCGTTCCTCCACCACGCGGCGAAGGAGCGATCTCCTCAAGGCCGCTACGATTTCCGCGCGACGCCTCCGATGATGAGGCGCCGGTTGCGCGTGGGCATCCGGTAGGAACCGGGGCCGGTGGAGCCGACGGGCGACGGGCGCCACTCGTCGAGCGGAACCAGGCCCGGGGGCAGCATCTCCCAGCCGCAGAAGGCGCCGAGGACCTCGTCGTGGCCGCGCCACCGCCCGGTGCCCAGTTTCTCCAGGAACGCCCGCTCCAGCCGCTCGGCGCGCTCGGCGTCGGCGGGGTGCTCCTCGGGGTCGGGCCGGCAGAAGTGGCTGACCGCGATGTGGCTGCCGGGCACCAGCGCGTCGCACAGCTCTCGGGTGAGCCGCTGCGGCTCCTCCGAGTCGTGCAGGTGGTGCAGGACCCCGCCGAGCACCAGGCCCACGGGCCGGTTCAGGTCGAGCAGTTGCCGGGTCCCCTCGGCGTCGAGGATCTTCCGGGGAGTGGTGAGGTCCTCGTTGATGGCGGCCGTGGTGCCGTGGTCGGCGAGGAACGCCCGGGCGTGGGCGAGGACCATGGGGTCGTTGTCCACGTAGACCACCCGGGCCTCCGGGGCGGTCCGGTGCGCGATCTGGTGCACGTTCCTGTCGGTCGGCAGTCCGGAGCCGATGTCGAGGAACTGGCGGATCCCCTGTTCGGCCATGCACCCGACGGCGCGCTGCACGAACGCGCGGTTTCCCATGACGAGGTCGGTGACCCCCGCCACCGCCCCCTCGGCGTGGTTCGCCATCTCGCGGTCCACCCGGAAGTGGTCCTTGCCGCCGAGGAAATAGGAGTAGACGCGGGCGATACTCGGTTTCGACATGTCGATCTCTGGGGGGTTCTGGTGCTTTTCGCTCATTTTCTTGAGGAATGTGGGGGATTCGAAACGGGGCATCGCCGTCCTCTTCTGAGGCATGGAAACCGGCTCATATGCTCCGGATTCTATTCTCCGGGCCGGTCCTCGCAGGCTGTCTGGGCGATATCCGCTCCGAAATATCCGGACGCGCGCCCCCGCGCTCGACCGGAGACGCGGCGATGACGCGCCGCGCCATTCGTCTCCGGCGGCCTTGAATACGTCATCCGGGGAAATCCCCGCCGAAACCGGTCTTTCGCCGTTTCCGGCGCGGAGGCGGCCCGATCACCGGGTGTCACACCCGGGGCAGGCCGGTGTAGTTCTCCGCGAGGGTGGTGGTGGCGGCGGTGAAGTCGGCGATGTGGTGCAGGTGCGCGAGCTGCAGCCGGCGGTCGAACGCGTCGCCGTCCGGACGGGTGTGCAGCAGTGTGGTCATCCAGTACGAGAAGTGCTCGGCACGCCAGACCCGCCGCAGCGCGGTGGCCGAGTACTCGTCGAGCAGCGAGGTGTCGCCCTTGCCGTGCCAGGCGGTGAGGGCGTCGGCGAGCAGCGCGACGTCGTGCAGGGCCAGGTTCAGGCCCTTGGCGCCGGTGGGCGGCACGATGTGCGCGGCGTCGCCCGCCAGGAAGAGCCGCCCGTGGCGCATCGGCTCGGTGACGAAGCTGCGCATCGGTGTCACCGCCTTGTCGGTGATGGGGCCGCGCTTCAGCTCCCAGTCGCTGTCGCGCAGCTCGAACCGCGCGGCGAGCTCGTCCCAGATCCGCTCGTCGGACCAGTTGCGCGGATCGGTGTCCGCGGGCACCTGGAGGTAGAGGCGGCTGACCGTTTCCGAGCGCATGCTGTGCAGCGCGAAGCCGCGATCGGAGTGCGCGTAGATCAGCTCGTCACAGGACGGCGCGACGTCGGCCAGGATGCCCAGCCAGCCGAACGGGTAGACCTTCTCGAAGGTGCGGGCGGCGCCGCCGGGCATCGCCGCCCGGCCGATCCCGTGGAAGCCGTCGCAGGCGGCCACATAGTCGCACTCCAGGACCTCCTCGGCCCCGGCATGGGTGAAGCGCACCCTGGGGCGCTCGGTCTCGGTGCCCTCGATCGCGCCGGCCTCGGCCTCGAACAGCAGCCGGCCGCCGTCGGCCAGCCGCCGCGCGATCAAGTCCTTCACGATCTCGGTCTGCGCGTAGATCATGACGTTGCGGCCGGTCAGGGCCGGGAAGTCGATCCGGTGCGATCGGCGGTCGAAGCGCAGCTCGATACCGTCGTGCGCGAACCCCTCGCGGTCCATCCGCTCGCCCACGCCCGAGGCCCGCAGTGCCTCGGCGACCCCGTGCTCCACCACGCCGGCGCGCTGCCGCTGCTCGCAGTAGGCGCGGTCGCGACGCTCCACGACCACGGAGTCGACGCCCTGCAGGTGCAGAAGGTGGGAGAGGAACAGGCCGGCAGGGCCGGCACCGATGATGGCAACCTGGGTACGCATGGGTTCTCGGTCCTTCTCGTGTGGTCCTGTCGTCCGGATCAGCCGTCGGCCTCGGCCAGCACCTCCTGGGCCACGGCGAACGCCTTATTCGCGGCCGGAACACCGCAGTAGATCGCGGCCTGCAGGAAGACCTCCTGGATCTCGTCGGCGGTCAGGCCGTTGCGCAGGGCGGCCCGCACGTGCATGGCCAGCTCTTCCCAGTGTCCTTTGGCGACGAGCGCGGTCAGCACCATGCAGCTGCGCGTCCGGCGGTCCAGCCCCGGCCGGGTCCAGACGTCCCCCCAGGCGTAGCGGGTGATCAGGTCCTGGAACGGCTCGGTGAACGGTGTCTTCCTCGCCTCGGCGCGGTTGACGTGTTCATCCCCGAGCACCTCGCGCCGCACCTTCATCCCCGCCGCGTACCGCGCCGCCTCCTGGGAACCGGTGTCGTGGCTGCTCATCACATCGTCCTCGTGTCTCGTGCTTCGCCGCGGATCGCGGGCGCCGTCCCGTCCGGTTAGGGGCGCCCGGCGAAGTGCTCCCGCAGCAGTTCGTTGACCTGGTCGGCGCGTTCCCAGCTCGCCAGGTGGGCCGCGCCGTCCAGGACCCGCAGCCGCGCCCCGCTGATCCCGCCGGCGATCCGCTCGGCGTGCTCGGGCGGGGTCGCCGGGTCGTGGGCGCCCGCGACCACCAGGGTCGGCGCGGCGATCCGGGGCAGTTCGGGGCGCAGGTCCATGTGCTCGATGGCGGCGCAGCAGCCGGCGTACCCCTCGCTGGAGCTGCTCGCGACCATGGCCCGCATCCGTTCGGCGGCCTCCGGCTCCCGCTCGGCGAAGCCGGGGGTGAACCAGCGCTGCGTTACGCCGGCGGCGACCGCTCCGGCGCCCTCCTCGCGCACCACCGCCGCCCGCTGCGCCCAGCCCTCGGGCGGGCCGAGCCGGGCCGACGTGCACAGCAGGGCGAGCCGGTCGATCCGGTCAGGGGCGTGCGCGGCCAGCCACATGCCGATCATCCCGCCGATCGACAGGCCGGCGAAGTGCACGCGGTCGGCGCCGAGGCGGTCCAGGAGCCGCAGCACGTCCCCGCCGAGGTCGGCGATCGAATAGGGCCCATCGGGGACCGGCGACTTGCCGTGGCCGCGGAGGTCGTAGCGGATCAGCCGGAACTCCGGGGTCAGGGCGGCCACCTGGGGTCCCCACATGTCGAGGGTGCTGCCGAGCGACCCCGACAGTACGACAGTGGGTGCGTCCGCCGGGCCGTCCGCGACATGGTGCACGTCGACGCTCACGTCCTGCTCCTGTTCCTTGCGGGGTCACCTGCCGGCCCGGTGCCGCGCCGCGCGGTGCGCTCCGCGTGCGCCGCGAGCGCCCGGTCCACGAAGGCGCCGGTGGCACCAAGGTATCCGGCGGGGTCGAGCAGCGAGGCGATCTCGGACCCGGTGCGCCTGCCCTGGAGGCGTTCGGTCAGCACCTCGGCCAGGGCGCGTCCGCTGTCCGCGGCCTCCTGGCATGCCGACTGCACCAGCTCGTGGGCGGGCAGCCGGCCCAGCTCGCCGGCGAGGTCGGTGGTGACGCGCTCGGCGAGCGGGAATCCGTCCGTCAGGTCGAGGTTGGCGCGCATCCGCTCGGGATGCACCGCGAGGCGTTCGAGGGAGGTGCGCAGCCAGGCAACGGCCGACCCCGTGACACCCAGCAGGCGGCTCAGCGGGAGCCACTCGGCGTGCCACGGTCCCGCCGCGCGCTGGTGCTGCTGCACCTGGGCCGCGAACAGCGTCGACGCCAGGCCGGGCGCCTGTTCGGCGCAGCCGAGGGCCGACACCGCGGCGATCGTGTTGCGCTTGTGCGGCAGCGTGGAGGAGCCGCCGACCCCGGCCCCGCCCTCCTCGGTCGCTTCACCGACCTCGGTCTGGGCGAGCAGCGCGATGTCGCCCGCGATCTTGCCGGTCGCCCCGCACACGCGGGCCAGCGCCCCGGCCAGTTCGACGATCGGGCCGCGGTCGGTGTGCCAGGGCAGTACGGGCTCGGCCAGCCCCAGTTCGTCGGCGAACGCCGCCGCCACGGCCGGTCCGCGTCCCTCCAGGGAGGCCAGGGTCCCCGCCGCCCCGCCGAGTTGCGCGGCGGTGCGGTGCTCGATCACCTCGTCGAGTGCCTGAGCCGCCGTGCCCACCCCGTTGAGCCAGCCGGCGGCGACCGCGCCGAACGTGGTCGGCAGCGCCTGCTGCAGCAGGGTGCGCCCGGCCATGATCGTCGCGCGGTGCTCACCGCTCAGCGCGGCGAGGGCCGCGCAGACGATGTCGGCGTCCGCCCTGATCACCGCTCCCGCGCGCCGGCTCACCAGCATCGCCGCGGTGTCCATGATGTCCTGGCTGGTCGCCCCGAGATGCACGTGGCGCGCGGCATCGCCGCCGACGGCCCGGGTGAGCTCCCTGGCGAGCGGAACCACCGGGTTGCCCGAGGCCGCCGAGGCGCTTGCGAGCGTGCTCGCGTCGAAGCGCTCCGCGACGCAGGCCGCCGTGATCGCCTCGGCGTGCGCGGGGTCGATCAGCCCGGCGCGGCGTGGGCGCGCGCCAGCGCGGCCTCGGCGTCGAGCAGCGCCCGGAGCCAGGCCGCGTCGCCGACCTCGTCCCCGATCCCGCCGTGCGCGAAGACGCCGCTGAACAGCCCGGTCATCGTCTCCCCTCTCCGGCCCCTTCTCGTGCGCCTGCGCCTCCTTCGCCGGTCCACGGCCCGGCGCCCCGGCCTCAGACGTCGAAGAAGACGGTCTCGTCCTCCCCCTGCAGTCGGACGTCGAAGCGGTAGCCGTCCTCGGCGGGCGCGGCGACCAGGGTGGAACGGGCGCGGTCGTCGGCGACGCCGTTCAGCACCGGGTCGGCCGCGTTGGCTTCGGTCTCCTCCGGGAAGTAGACGCGGGTGACGGTGCGGTGCAGCATGCCGCGCGCGAACACCGAGACGTCGATGTGCGGGGCCTGGACGGTTCCCCCAGCGCCCGGTACCGGGCCCGGTTTCACCGTGAAGATGCGGTACTCGCCGCGCTCATCGGTCTCGCAGCGTCCGAACCCACGGAATCCGGGGCGCGGGACCGCGCCCCTCGGGTCGTCGGGGTGGTCGAACCGGCCGTCCGGGTCGGCCTGCCAGGTTTCGACGAGCCCGTCGGCTATCGGCTGCCCCGCGCCGTCGTACAGCGTTCCGCAGATCCAGAAGCCCTCAGGCGTCCCCTCGGCCACCGCGAACGGGCCGTCCGGCCAGGGCAGGCCGATGTGCAGGTAGGGGCCGACCGTCTGGGAGGGGGTCGTCGGGGAGGGTCTCGTATCGGCCATCAGTCGTCATCCACCTCGGACTCGAACGGCGTGGCCTCGCGGCCGCGCAACACGATGTCCCATTCGTAGGCCAGGGCCCACTCGGGCTCGGTGTTCTCGTAGTCGAACCGGCACACCAGGCGTTCCCGCGCCTTGTCGTCCGGGATCGAGTTCCACATCGGGTCCTGGAAGAACAACGGGTCGCCCGGGAAGTACATCTGGGTGACCAGCCGCTGGGTGAAGGCCCGCCCGAACAGTGAGAAGTGGATGTGCGCGGGCCGCCACGCGTTGTCGTGGTTCTTCCACGGATAGGCGCCGGGCTGGACGGTAACGAACCGGTACCGCCCTTCGGCGTCGGTCAGGGCGCGGCCCACCCCGGTGAAGTTGGGGTCGAGCGGGCACGGCCAGTTGTCCCCGGTGTGGCGGTACCGGCCGCCGGCGTTGGCCTGCCAGATCTCGACCAGGGTGTGCGGGATGGGCCGGCCGTCGCTGTCGCGTACCTGGCCGTGCACGATGATCCGCTGCCCCTGCGGCTCGCCGGCGTGCTGGCGGGTCAGGTCGTGGTCGAGCTCGCCGATCCGGCCCTCTCCGAGCAGGGGGCCGGTGACCTCGGTCAGCAGGTGCGGCAGCAACTGCAGCGGCCGCTTGGGGTGCCGCAGCGCGGTGCTGCGATAGCCCGGGTAGTCCAGCGGGGGATGTACGTCGTGGTCGCGGAGGTAGCCGGGGACCGGGCGCTCCCGGCCGGCGGAGTCGGTAGTCATATGGTCCTCTCAGGCGTGCAGCACGACGGCCAGGCCCTGGCCGACGCCGATGCAGATGGCGGCGAGCCCCCAGCCGCCGCCCCTCCGGCGCAGCTCATGGGCGAGCGAACCCAGGATCCGGGCCCCGGAGGCGCCCAGCGGGTGGCCGATGGCGATCGCGCCGCCGTTGGGGTTGACGATCGCCGGGTCCAGTTCCGGCCAGAGCTTCAGGCAGGCCAGCGACTGGGCGGCGAAGGCCTCGTTGAGTTCGACGACCGACAGGTCGTCCCAGCCGATACGCGCGCGGCGCAGTGCGGTCTCCGCGGCCTCGACGGGCCCGATCCCGAACCGGTGCGGCTCGATCGCGGCCACGCCCCGACTGACGATGCGGGCCAGCGGTTCGCGTCCGGTGGCGTCGGCGGCCGCCTCGTCGCCGATGAGTACCGCCGCGGCGCCGTCGTTGAGCGGGGAGGAGTTGCCCGCGGTGACCGTACCGTCGGGCCGGAACGCCGGCTTCAGCCCGGCGAGCTTCTCCGGCGACGTCTCCCGGATGCTCTCGTCGCGCCGCAGCTCGACGCCGGGCACCGGCACGATCTCGGCGTCGTAGACACCCTTCTCCCATGCGGCCGCGGCGTTGGTGTGGCTGGCCAGGGCGAACTCGTCCTGCTCCTCGCGGCCGATCCCGTAGAGCTCGGCGATCTGCTCGGTGGATTCGCCCAGCGAGGCCGTCCACTCCCCGGGCATCCGGGGATTGACCATCCGCCAGCCCAGGGTGGTGGAGTGCAGTGTCTCGTGCCCGGCGGGGAACCCCTTGCCCGGCTTCTGCAGTACCCACGGTGCGCGGCTCATCGACTCCACGCCCCCGGCGAGGACCAGGGACGCGTCGCCCACGGCCACAGCGCGGTTGGCGGCGATCGCGGCCTCCAGGCCCGAGCCGCAGAGCCGGTTCAGTGTCGCGCCGGGGACGGAGGTGGGCAGGCCGGCGAGCAGCGCCGCCATGCGCGCCACATTGCGGTTGTCCTCTCCCGCACCGTTGGCGTCGCCGAAATAGACGTCGTCGACATATGCGGGGTCGAGGTCGGGGGAGCGCGCCACGAGGCCGCTGACGACGTGGGCGGCGAGGTCGTCGGGCCGGATCCCGGCGAGCGCGCCGCCGTACTTCCCGAAGGGGGTGCGGACCGCGTCCAGCACCAATACGTCGGTCATGGTGGGAATCCCGTCCATCGTTGCAGGAAGTGCAAGTTAGCTGCCTGTGAGCGAGCGTAGTACCGAGAGCTCCGCCTCGTCCGGTTCGGCGGTGACCGCCAGATCCGGTGCGACCTGGAGCTCCCAGCCCGTCGTGGCGCGCACGTCGTCCACCGCGACACCGGGGTGCACACTGGCCAGGGTGAGTTCGCGGGTGCGCGGTTCGGGTTCGAGGACGCCGAGGTCGGTGATGACGCGGGTGGGGCCCAGGCCGGTCAGTCCGAGCTGTTCACGCTGACCGGCGCCTTTTCCGTGCCCGACCGAGGTGACGAAGTCGACCGATTCCACGAACGTCCGGGAGTTCTGCCGCACGATGACGATGACCTCGCGGCAGGAGGCCGCGATCTCGGGGGCGCCGCCGGCACCGGGCAGCCGCACCTTCGGGTCGGAGTAGTCGCCGATCACGGTGGTGTTGATGTTGGCGTACCGGTCGATCTGCGCGGCTCCGAGGAAGCCGATGTCGATGCGGCCGGGCTGCAGCCAGTAGTTGAAGATCTCCGGTACCGAGACAACGGTGTCGGCGGTCTCGGCGAGGATGCCGTCACCGATGGACAGGGGGAGCGTGTCGGGCTTGGCGCCGAGCGTTCCGGACTCGTAGATCATCCACAGGTTCGGCGCGTGCGTGCGGCGGGCGAGGTTCGCCGCGGTGCTCGGCAGGCCGATACCGACGAAGCAGGCCATCTCCGTGGTGAGGAAGCGTGCGGCGGTGACCGTCATCATCTCGTCGGCGGTGTACCGGGGCGTGGTCGTCATGTCCTCCCGCCTTCCCGCGCCGGTCGCGCGTTGCCGCGCACTTCGGTCCGCAGCCACTGCTCGAACGTCTCGCGCTCCCGGCTGACGGCGTCCCATTGCTGATAGGCGTCGTTGTCGCGGGCGTAGTAGCCGTGCGCGTAGGAAGGACGCGCGCCCCCGGGGGCCTCGGCCACAGCGGTCACCACGCGTGCGGGCAGCAGCACCTGACCGGGCACCGGATCGAGGCGGTCGACGACCTCCTCGACGGTGACGAGCGCGCGCCGGGAGGCGAGGACCGCCTCCTTCTGCACACCGGTGATCCCCCACAGCTGCACGTTGCCGGCGCGGTCGGCGCGCTGGGCGTGCACGATGGCGACGTCGGGGGTGAGCGCGGGGACCGCTGTGAGCTCCTCACCGGTGAAGGGGCAGGTGATGGTGGTGATGTCCGGCGTCTGCGCGATGAGGTCGGTCCCGGTGTAGCCGCGCAGCACGGCGAAGGGAATCCCCGAGGCTCCGGCGACGTACCGGTTGGCCATGCCGGCGTGGCTGTGCTCCTCGATCTCCAGGGGTGCGGGCCAGCCGTTCTGCACGGCGTCGCGGAAGCGGTGCAGTGAGCCGACCCCGGGGTTCCCGCCCCAGGAGAACACCAGTTTGCGGGCGCAGCCCGCGCCGATCATCTGGTCGTAGACGATGTCGGGGGTCATTCGCGCCAGGGTGAGATCGCGCAGGCCCTGGCGGATGATCTCGTGGCCGGCGGCGACCGGGATCAGGTGGGTGAAACCTTCGAGCGCGACCGTATCCCCGTCGTGGACGAGCTCGCGGATCCCCTCGTCCAGCGGCACGATCATGGGCGCCCCAATCTATGTTCGTATGACGAATAAACGTTCTTAAAGCGAACGTTCGTGACCAGACGTTAGCCCTGCCGTGAGCAGCGGGTCAAGACCCAGATTGATCCGATGGCCGGATGATGTAGAACGAAGGTCCGGCGCGGTCCCGCAGCCGAACCCCCCGGCGGGCCGTCAGGCCCCCCGCGCCCCGGGGCCGCGCGTCGCGATCTCCAGATCGGCTTCGATGCGGGCCGTTGTGGCCAGCAGCGGAGGCAGCAGGTCGCGGCGGATGTCCTCAACGGAGGCCCGGCTGGCATGCGCCGAGACGTTCACGGCCGCCACCACCTTGCCTTCGCGGTCCCGGATCGGCGTCGCGACCGAGCGGAGTCCCTCCTCCAGCTCCTGGTCCACGATCGCCCACCCCTGGTTGCGGACACGGTCGATCTCGGCGCGCAGCCGCGGCACCGTCGACAGCGTGTAGGCGGTGTGCCGCCGCAGTTCCACCCGGTTCAGGTAGGCCTCGAGCTCGTCGGCGGGGCGGCCGGCGAGGAGCACCCGGCCCATCGACGTCGCGTAGGCCGGGAAGCGCGTGCCGACGTTGATCGCCACCCGCATGATCCGCGACGTGGGGACGCGCGCGATGTAGACGACGTCGTCCCCGTCCAGCACCGAGACCGAGGAGGACTCCCGGACCTCCGAGGCCAGCCTCTCCAGGTGCGGCTGCGCCACCTCGGGCAGGCCGGCCGACGACAGGTAGGCATAGCCCAGCTCCAGCACACGGGGAGTGAGGGCGAACGCCCGGCCGTCGGTGCGAACGTAGCCCAGGTCGACCAGGGTGAGCAGGAAGCGGCGGGCCGCCGCCCGGGTTAGTCCGGTGGCGCGGGCGACCTCACTCAGGGTCATCGACGACGCCTGCGGCGTGAACGCGCGTATGACAGCGAGCCCGCGTTCCAGCGACTGTACGAAATGCTCGCCGCGCGCCTGCGCATCGGTCTCGGTCAGTTCCGTGCTCATCGTCCACCTTTGGAGTCAGTGTGCATGGTGCCGGGGCCGGCGGTGTTGTGCGGGCAGCGCCCGCTGTGCCGCCGCTCCGGATGCTTCCGGCCGCCCGCGCGGCGCGTTTCCCCGGAATCGGCCCCCGTAGTCCTCCGTCGATGTTCTCATACCGAACAAGCGGCGTGAGATCGAATAGTGATCCCGAGTGCGTTCACCGACGGAAAGAGGGCGGAATTATGCACTCTGCGCTGCAATGTAGATGCGAAAAGTGATGAAATGCCGCTGTGGTGCCGGAAAGGGTTGACGAGGTGATGGGGTTCACATAAGTTCGCTTTTGGAACGAAGGTTCGTAGAACGCACACCGATCCGTCGGCGGATGGCTCCGGCGGATCCCCCATCGGCGCTGGCGCCGATCCGCCCCTGGCCATTACCTGACCGAGGAGAATCACCATGCGCCGACGAATCCTTTCGATCGCCGGAGTCCTGTCCCTCATCGCGGCATCAGGGTGCGGGGGAGGCGACCAGGACGGTGAGGACGGGGGGCTCCAGGAGGTCACCGCCGGCGTCATCGCCATCGTGGACGTCGCACCGATTTACCTCGGTGACCAGCAGGGGTTCTTCGAGGAGCGCGGCATCGACCTGAACCTGGAAGTCGGCTCGGGCGGCGCCGCGTCGATTCCCGGGGTGGTGAGCGGCGACCTCGACTTCGCCTTCGGCAACGTCGTCTCCCTGATCATCGCCCGGGAGCAGGGGCTGCCGCTGCAGATCATCTCCAACGGGGTGGCCACCACGGGCGAGCAGGGCGCCGACTTCAGCGCCGTTGTCGTGAAGGAGGACAGCCCGATCGAGAGCGCGGCCGATCTGGAAGGCGCCACGGTTTCGGCGAACAACCTGCAGAACATCGGCGACACCACCGTCCGGGCCTCGGTGCGCAAGGACGGCGGCGACCCGAGCCAGGTCGAGTTCGTCGAGATGGGACTGCCGGACATGTCCGCGGCGGTCGAGAAGGAGGAGATCGACGCCGCGTGGGTGGTCGAACCCTTCGTCTCGATGGCGCTGGAGGACGGGCACCGTGAGATCGCCTCCAACTTCGCCGACGGCCATCCCGAGCTCACGGTCGCCACCTACTTCACCTCCGAGGAGGTCATCGCCCAGGACCCGGAGCTCGTCGACCGGCTCACCGCGGCCCTGGAGGAGTCGCTGGCCTACGCCGCGGAGAACCCCGACGAGGTGCGCGAGATCATGGGCACCTACACCGAGATGGACGAGGACCTCGCCGGGGAGGTCCGGCTGCCGGCCTGGCCGGAGGAGGTCAACCGCGAATCGGTCGAGACCATGGCGGAGCTGATGCACCAGGATGGGCTCATCGACGAAATCCCGGACCTGAACGAGCTGTACCGGTAAGCGCTGGAGCGGCGGGTGGAGCCGACCCGCTGTCGCGGCGGTCGGCGCTCCCCGGTCACACAGGAGGAAGACGAGGACATCGTGAGCCTATTCGAAACCGATTCGTGGTCCGCCGCGGTTTTCACCGGCCGCTGGACGCCCGCCGCCGGCGGTGACGCCCCGGTGGTCTCCCCGGCCACGGGTGCCGAGATCGGCCGCGCCGGCTCGGCCAACGCCGAGGACATCAGCGCGGCCGCCGAACGCGCCGCCGCCGCCCAGCGGGGCTGGGCCGACACCTCCTTCGAGGAACGTGCCGCCGTCCTGCGCCGGGCGGGTGCGCTGCTGGAGGAGAACGGCGACGAGATCATGGCCTGGCTGCGCCGCGAGAGCGGTGCGGCCCCGGGCATGGCCGGCTTCCAGGTGCACGTCGCCGCGGCCGAGTGCTACGAGGCGGCGGCGCTGGCCTCCCAGCCCTATGGCGAGGTGCTGCGCACCGGGAAGCCGAGGCTGAGCTTCGCCCGGCAGGTGCCGGCCGGTGTCGTCGGCGTCATCGCCCCGTTCAACGCCCCGCTCATTCTCAGTACCCGCTCGGTCGCCCCGGCGCTGGCTGTGGGCAACGCGGTGCTGCTCAAGCCGGACCCGCGCACGGCGGTCTGCGGCGGAGCCGTTCTCGCCGAGGTGTTCCGGCGGGCCGGCGTGCCCGAAGGGGTGTTCCAGATGCTTCCGGGCGGCATCGAGGCCGGCGAGCAGCTGGTGGCCGACCCCAACGTGCGGGTCATCTCCTTCACCGGCTCCAGCGCCGTGGGCCGCAAGGTGGGCGAGGCCGCCGGGCGCTATCTCAAGCGTGTGCACCTGGAGCTCGGCGGCAACTCACCGCTGGTCATCCTGGACGATGTCGACCTCGACGCGGCCGTGTCGACCGGTGCCTGGGGCTCTTTCCTGCACCAGGGCCAGATCTGCATGACGGCCGGGCGGCACCTGGTGCACGAGCGGATCGCCGACGAGTACGTCGAGAAGCTCGCCGCCAAGGCCGATGCCCTGCCGGTCGGGGACCCGGACAGGGACGAGGTCGCGCTCGGACCGCTCATCGACGCCGGCCAGCGCGACAAGGTGCACTCCATGGTCACCACCAGCGTGGACGCCGGGGCGAAGCTGGTCGCGGGGGGCACTTACGAGGAGCTGTTCTACCGGCCCACGGTGCTCGACAGGGTGACCATGGACGCCCCCGCCTACGCCGACGAGGTTTTCGGGCCGGTGGCGCCGGTGATGCGGGTCTCCTCGGTGGACGACATCGCCGACATCGCGAAGGCGAGCCCGTACGGGCTGTCCCTGGGCATCCTGACCGCCAACCCGATGCGCGGCATGGAGATCGCCGACCGCATCCCGAGCGGCATCGTGCACATCAACGACCAGACCGTCGACGACGAGGCGGTCGCCCCATTCGGTGGGGTCGGCGACTCCGGTACCGGATCCCGCTTCGGCGGCACCCGCGCCAACATCGAAGCGTTCACCGAGACCCAGTGGGTGACGATGCAGGCCGACGTGGCCCGCTACCCGTTCTGAAGCCGTCCGGACGAATCCCGCACCTCTGCACTCCGAACGCGAGGAGAACCTGGAACACCATGACCGAGCACACCAGCCGACGCACCGTGCCGCCCTTCCGCGCCGACCATGTGGGAAGCCTGCTGCGGCCCCGCAACCTGCTCGAGGCCCGTGCCGAACACGCCGAGGGCCGGATCGGCGACGACGATCTGCGCCGGATCGAGGACGACGCCATCCGCGATGTCGTACGCATGCAGGAGTCGGTCGGCCTGCAGTCGGCCACCGACGGGGAGTTTCGGCGCTCCTCCTGGCACATGGACTTCATCTACCAGCTCGAAGGGGTCTCCCGCGCTCAGGACGAGATGCGGGTGACCTTCCACAACGAGCAGGGCGACATCGAGTTCACACCGGCCGCCCTGCGCGTGGACGGCAAGATCGGGCTCGGGCACACGATCTTCGGCGAGGCGTTTTCGTTCCTGCGGGACACGGTCACCACGGCCACCCCGAAGCTGACGATCCCGTCTCCGAGCATGGTGCACTACCGGGGCGGCCAGGCCTCCATCGACCCCGAGGTCTACCCCGACACCGAGGGGTTCTGGGCCGACCTCTCCCGCGCCTACGCCGAGCAGGTGCGCCGGATCTCCGAGCTGGGCTGCACCTATCTGCAGCTCGACGACACGAGCCTGGCCTACCTGAACGACCCGAAGCAGCGCGCCATGATGGACGAGCGCGGCGACAACGGCGACAGCATCCACCTGCGCTACATCCGCCAGCTCAACGCCGCACTCGCCGACCGCCCCGAGGGACTGCGGGTCACCACGCACATGTGCCGGGGCAACTTCCGCTCGTCCTGGGTCGCCGAAGGCGGCTACGACTTCGTGGCCGAGGAACTCTTCAACACGCTCAACGTGGACGGGTTCTTCATGGAGTTCGACGACGCCCGCTCCGGCGGGTTCGCGCCGCTGCGCTTCGTCCCCAAGGGCAAGTACGTCGTCCTCGGTCTGGTCACCACCAAGAAGGGGGAGTTGGAGAAGAAGGACGACCTGAAACGCCGCATTGACGAGGCGAGCGAGTACATTCCGCTTGAGCAGCTCTGCCTGGCACCGCAATGCGGTTTCTCCAGCACTTTCGAGGGCAACGACCTCACCCACGACGAGCAGGTCGCCAAACTGCGGCTGATCGTGGAGACCGCCGAAGAGGTCTGGGGATGAACGGCCGGCGCGCCATTGGAGTGGGACGCGTCGCCGGACGGTGCGCGCCGGTGCCGGACGGTCCGCGTTCCGCTCCGACCTCTGTTCTCATACCGCACATGTCGGCGGCTGCCGATTCGGTAAAGGGCGCCGTTCGAACACCGGAGAGGCGCCGCCGGAGGTGAATCCAGCACAAAGAACAGCGATACCCGTGCTTTAGAGGGAGGGAAGGCGACCGATAGGGTTATGCGCCGGGTCGAGGAAAATGCGGTGACCGGTCATGTTCGCGCCCGGGATTACCGTGCGTCATACGAATAGCGCGTGTGCCGGTGCGGACTCCAAACACGGGTTCGGCGCACTCGCGCTCGAAACGGCCACCTCGAAACCCAGCCACGCTCCCGATCTTCACTCCCCTTCAACAGGAGACCCCTAGATGCGTCGAAAGATCCTCGCTATTGCCGGTGTCACGGTCCTCGCCTCAGCCTCGGCCTGCGGCGGAAACTCTGAGGAGGAGGGCCCCGAGGCCATTACCGTCGGCGCGCTTCCCATCGTCGACATCGCGCCCCTGCACCTCGGTGTGGAACAGGGTTTCTTCGCCGACCACGGCCTCGAAGTCGAGATCGAGAACACCGGCGGCGGCGCGGAGGCGATCCCCGGAGTCGTCAGCGGCGACTTCGACTTCGCCTTCGGCAACATCACCTCCCTGATCCTCGCCCATGATCAGGATCTGCCGGTGAAGATCGTCAGCAACGGCGTGACCACCACGGGCGAGGACGGCAATGACTTCGGCGGCATCGTGGTACCCGAGGACAGCGACATCTCCGGTCCGGCGGACCTCGCCGGCAAGGAGGTCGCGGTGAACAACCTGCAGAACATCGGCGACACGACCGTGCGCAACTCCGTCCGCGAGGACGGCGGCGACCCCGCCGGCGTCGAGTTCTCCGAACTGCCCTTCCCCGACATGCCGGCGGCGCTGGAGAACGGCCAGGTGGACGCGGCGTGGGTGGTGGAGCCGTTCCTCACCACGGCGCTCGACAACGGTGCCGAGGAGATCGCCTCCAACTTCGTGGACGCCCACGAGACGCTCTCCGTCGCCTCCTACTTCACCACCGAGCAGGTCATCGCCGAGGATCCCGAACTCGTGGAGTCCTTCCATGTGGCGATGCAGGAATCGCTCACCTACGCCGACAGCCACCCCGAAGAGGTGCGCCGCATCCTCCTCAACTACACCGAGATGGACGAACAGCTCATCGAGGAGATCCGGCTGCCGACCTTCCCCAGCGAGCCGGACCCCGAATCCGCCGAGGTGATCGGCGAGCTGATGGTGGAGGACGGTCTTATCGACAACGAACCCGACTTGGACCAATTGTTCCAGTGAACGCCATGACCACACCCACCACGGACACCGCTCGCCCCACCACCGGCTCGCAGAGACCGGCGGAGGGGCGGGTGCGCGGGCCGGGGGCCGCCTTCCCGTTCGGGAGCAACGCGCTCCTGGGAATCGCCGGCTCCGCCTGCTTCCTACTGCTCTGGGAGATCGCGCCCCGTACAGGGGCCGTCTCCGCCACCTATCTGCCACCCGCCTCGGAGGTCCTGACCACGCTCGGGGAGCGGCTGCTGGTCGCCGGTTTCTGGGTGGCGGTCGGCGACACCCTCGCCGGCTGGGGTCTGGGACTGGCCATCGCCTTCACCGCGGCCGTGACCCTCGGCTTCGTCGTGGGCTCGGTCCCCGCCCTGCGGACCTTCACCGCCTCCACGGTCGAGTTCCTGCGCCCCATTCCCTCCGTGGCGCTCATCCCGCTCGCGATCCTGCTATACGGGACCGACATCCGGTCCACCCTGCTGCTCGTGGTCTACGCGTCGTTCTGGCAGATCTACATCCAGGTGCTCTACGGTGTGGCCGACGTCGACCCCGTGGCCGACCAGACCGCCCGCTCCTACGGCCTGGGCCGCCTGGCCCGGATCCGCTACGTCGTCTGGCCCTCCGCGCTGCCCTACGTGCTCACCGGCGTGCGGCTGGGCGCGGCCGTGGCGCTCATCCTGGCCGTGACCGCGCAGCTCACCATCGGCAGCCCGGGGCTGGGCCAGGAGATCGCCGTGGCCCAGTCCGGCGGCGCCACGGCCCTGGTCTACGCGCTGATCGTCGCGACCGGCGCCATCGGCGTCCTCGTAAACGTCGGGGTGCGGGCGCTGGAGCGCCGCGTCCTGCACTGGCACACATCGGTGCGAGGGGAGATCGCGGCATGACTCTGGTGATCAGGACCGTGCGCATCACCCGCCGCGGCGCGGTCCGCCTTACCCAGCTGTTCCTGCTGCCGGTGCTGCTGATCCTGCTGTGGTGGTGGTACAGCAGCGCCTCCGCCAGCTACTACATGACCACCCCCGGCGAGATCGCGGCCACCTTCGTCGAGGTGTGGTTCTCCGAGCGGTTCTTCGTCGACGTGCTGCCGAGCGTCGGACTGCTGCTGACCGGCTACGCGCTGGCCGCGGTCCTGGGGACGACGCTCGGTGTCGTCCTGGGGCTCTCCTCCCGCATGCGCGCCACGGCCGAACCGGTGCTGGAGTTCTTCCGGGCGATCCCGCCGCCCGTCCTGGTGCCGCTGCTCATGCTGCTCGTGGGCGTGAACACCCCGATGAAGGTGGCGCTCATCGTCTCCGGGTGCATTTGGCCGATCCTGCTGAACACCATAGAGGGGGTGCGCAGCGTCGACCCGGTGCTCGCCGACACCTGCCGGTGCTACGGAGTCCGCGGGCGGCGCTGGCTGACCACCCTGGTGCTGCGCTCCGCGAGTCCGCAGATCATGGCCGGGCTGCGGCAGGCACTGGCCATCGCGATCATCCTGATGGTCATCAGCGAGATGTTCGCGACCACCAGCGGACTGGGGTTCAGCATCGTGCAGTTCCAGCGGAGCTTCGCCATCCCGGAGATGTGGAGCGGGATCGTGCTGCTGGGACTGATCGGCGTCACCCTTTCGACGCTGTTCGTCCAGGTCGAGCGCCGGGTCCTCCGCTGGTACGACGGCGTGCGCGCCGCGGCCCGGGACGAGTGAGCGCCGTGCCGGCCCCCTTCGCCCACGACCCCTGATCGAGAAGGTCACCATGCTTGACGTCAATGGAGTGCAGAAAATCTACCGGGGGAAGGACCGGGAGGTCGAAGCCGTCCGCGACCTGACGTTCCGGCTTGAGGAGGGCGAACTGGCCTGCCTCGTCGGCCCCTCGGGCTGCGGCAAGACCACGCTGCTGAAGTGCATCGCGGGTCTGCTCAAGCCGACCTCCGGCAGTGTCGAGGTCGCCGGGAAGGCGGTCACCGGGCCGCCGCGCGACATGTCCGTGGTCTTCCAGGAGTACGGGCGCAGCCTGTTCTCCTGGCTGACCGTCCAGGGCAACGTCGAGCTGCCCCTCAAGGAGAAGAAGCTGTCCAAGGAGCGCCGCCGGACCCTGGTGACAGAGGCACTGGAGGCGGTCGGGCTGGCCGACTCGGCGCGGTCCTACCCCTGGCAGCTCTCCGGCGGCATGCAGCAGCGGGTGGCGATCGCCCGGGCGATCGCCTACGAGCCGCGCGTGCTGCTGATGGACGAGCCGTTCGCCGCCGTGGACGCCCAGACCCGCGCCGACCTGGAGGACCTGATCCGCGGGCTGTGGCAGCGGTTCTCCATGACGGTCCTGTTCATCACGCACGACATCGACGAGGCGGTCTACCTCGGCCAGCGCGTGCTGGTGCTCTCCTCCTCGCCGACGGTGGTGCAGGACGACGTCGCGGTGGACCTGCCCGCCGAACGCGACCAGCTCACAACGCGGTCGGACCAGCGTTTCACCGAGCTGCGGGCGCGGGTCTACAGCGAGATCCAGAACGCCAAGAACGGGCAGGCCGCCTCGGCGCCGGCCGCCACCTGAGGGGGAGCGAGATGGCGCAGCCGCACGGAGCCGGGCGCCCGGAGCGCACGGTCCGCGACGCCACCCTCGACGTGCTCCGCGGGTACGGCCTGACCACGGTCTTCGCCAACCCGGGGTCCACCGAGGTCGGCTTCCTCACCGACCTGCCCGAGGACCTGCGCTTCGTGCTGGCGCTGCACGAGGGGTCGGTCGTGGGCATGGCGACCGGGTGGGCGATCGCGCACGGCCGTCCGGCGCTGGTGCAACTGCACACGACGGCAGGGCTGGGCAATGCGGTCGGGGCGCTGGCCACCGCCCGGGTGAACCGCGCACCCCTGGTCGTGCTGGTCGGCCAGCAGGACCGCCGGCACCTCGCACTGGAGCCCTTCCTCGCCGGCCGGCTGCGCGACCTGGCCGGCGACTACCCCGTGCGGGTGGAGGAACCGCTCACCGCCCAGGAGGTGCCCGGCGCCGTCGCCCGCGCCCACCACGAGGCCGTGCACGCGCGGGGCCCCTCCCTGGTGATCGTGCCCATGGACGACTGGGGGGCGGCCGGCCGGCGCGGACGGGGTGCTGGCCGCGGCCGGCCGCGTCGAACGGGCGGAGGGCACCGACGAGGCCGGGATCGCCGATCTGGCCGCGCTGCTGGACCAGGCGGACGCGCCCGCGCTGGTCACCGGGGCCGGAACCGACACCGAGGACGGATGGGCCGCCCTGGTCGCGCTGGCCGAGCACATCGGGGCCCCGGTGTTCCAGGAGAGCTTCGGCGCCCGCGCGGGGTTCCCGCAGGACCATCCGCGCTTCGCGGGCTTCCTGCCCGCCGACCGCCCGGGACTGCGCGCGGCCCTCGCCGGTTACGACACCGTGCTCTCTGTGGGCGCCCCAGTGTTCCGGCAGTACCCCTACACCGAGGGGCCCCTGGCCGAACCGGGCATCCGGCTCGCGATGCTCACAGACGACCCGGCGGAGGCCTACCGCAGCCCGGTCGAGCTGGCGGTGCTCGCCCCCATCCCCTCCACCCTGCGCCGGATGACCGAGCGGGTCGCGCCGCGCGACAGGACGCCGCCGTACAGAGCGGCCGCCGCGGTGCCCGAACCGCCGGCGGAGGGGCGGCCGATGCTGCCCGCTCACGTGCTGGCGGCGCTGGCCGAACGGGCGCCGGCCGATACCGTCTTCGTCGAGGAGACCCCGTCGAGCCGTCCCGAGATGCACCGGCTGGTCCCCGCCCGGCGCCCGCTGGGCTTCCTCTCCGCCGCCATGGGCGGGCTCGGCTTCGCGCTGCCCGCGGCGACCGGGGTCCGGATGGCGCGGCCGGACCGCCCGGTCATCGCCGTGGTCGGTGACGGCTCCTCGCTGTACCAGGTGCAGTCCCTGTGGAGCGCGGCCCGTTACGGGACGGGCGTGCTGTTCGTGGTGCTGTCCAACGGCCGCTACGCGATCATGGACCGCCTCGCCGAGAAGCACGGTGGCAAGCCCTCGTGGCCGGGCTTCCCGGAGGTGTCGGTGTCAGGACTGGCCCGCGAGCTGGGATGCCCCGCACGCCGCGTCGAGACCCACGACGACCTCGTCGCCGTCCTCGACTCGGTCGTTCCCACGCTGCACGAGCGGACCGAACCCCTGGTCCTGGACGTCGCGGTCGCCATCGAACACGAATTCCGGCCCTGAGACCCCTGAGAGGCGGCGCGCTTCAGTGGGCATCAGGGAGGTAGCGGACAGTAACGATGCGGTTGGCCACGTTCCGGGTAAGGAGGAACCACAATGAGTAGTGGCCTCCCCCTGAAGGAGTCTCGATGCACCTGGACTCGTGCCGCGACCTGAAACGCTCCCTGCTGGAGCGCGTCCCGGAACTCACCGCCCGCACCGAAGCCCCCTGGGTCGGCCTGGGAGTCACCCGCATCGCCCCGGGAGAGTTCTCCCTCGCCGTCCGCGTCCCCAACTCCCGGACCGCCGCGGACCTGATCGAACGCCTCGCCTCCGAAGCGCACAACGAGCTCAACGTCGTCACGGTCGGCCGGATCCGCGCCCTGTCCGCCCCCTCGCCGGACGAGCTGCAGAAACGCCACCGGCCCCTGGTGCCGGGAGCCTCCGTCGGGCACCCCGATATCACGGCGGGCACCCTCGGCGCCTTCGTCACCATCGACGAGGCGCCGCACATACTGTCCAACAACCATGTCCTGGCCGACAGCGGCCGCGCGGAGCCGGGGGACACCGTGCTGCAGCCCGGGGTCTCCGACAGCGGAACCGACCCGGGCGACGCGGTCGCCCGGCTCACCGCCTTCTCCGAGCTGAGGACGGACCGCCCCAACCTCCTGGACGCCGCGGTCGCCCGGATCGACGACTCCGTCGGCCACGACCCGGAGGGCTACCCGGGAGGGGCGATCACCGATGTCACCGCGGAGGTCCAGGAGCGCGACGAGGTGCGCAAGCTGGGGCGCACCACCGGATACACCCGCGGGTACGTCACCGCCTTCGAGGTCGACGGGCTGCGGATCGACTTCCCCACAGGGGACCTGCTCTTCGACGACCAGATCGAGATCTCCGGCGCGGGCGGAGGCTTCAGCGACGGCGGCGACTCCGGGTCGCTGATCTGGACCGCCGACGAACACGCCGCGCTGGGCCTGCTCTTCGCCGGCAGCGACATCGGCGGCCCCGACGGGACCGGGCTGACCTACGCCAACCCGATGCGCGCGGTCCTCGACGAGTTCGACGCCCGCCTGGCCGACGGCCGGTGACAGGCACGCCCCGGGACGGCCCCGGCCGTCCCGGGGCTCCGGGTCTCAGCGGGGAGACGCGGACTCGGCGTGCGAGCTTGTGTGGTCAGTCCTCTACGAAGTTTAGTCCGATGACTCCGGCGACGATCAGACCGATACTGAGCAGCCGCGTCCGGGACATGGACTCTCCCAGCGCGATCATTCCGGCTGTGGCGACGCTACTGTGCCGATTCCCACCCACACCGCGTAGGCGGTGCCTACTGGCAGGCTCTTCAGGGCGTACGAGAGCATGCCGAGGCTGAGCATGGCCACTCCGATACCGAGGGCTGACCATACGGGCCGGGTGAGACCGGACGCTTCTTTGAGCGCGAGTGACCACACGATCTCCAGAAGGCCCGCGACGATGAGAACGACCCAGGCCACGGTCAATGCTGTTCTCGTGCGCCGTGCCCGGTCTCCGCAGTGCCGCGCGGCGATGCTCGTCTGTGGGCCGGTCACGCCGTGACACCGCCGTCCACGGTGATGGTGGTACCGGTGATGTAAGCACCCGAAGGACCGGCGAGATGCGCGACGGTGGCGGCGATCTCGTTGGCGCTGCCGTACCGTCCAAGCGCGGTCAGCTCGCGCTCTTCATCCGCCCCCTCGCCGTCGGCCGGGTTCATCTCGGTGTCGGTGGAACCGGGGTGTACGACGTTTGCGGTGATCCCGTGCGGCCCCAGGTCGCGTGCCAGTCCCTTGGTGAATCCGACCAGCGCGGACTTGCTCATCGAGTAGAGGCTGAACCCCGGAGCAGGTACCCGCTCGACCAGGCTGCTTCCGATGCTGATGATCCGGCCGCCGTCCGTCATCTGCTTGGCCGCGGTCTGGGCCGCGACGAACACGGCACGAACATGGATCGCCATGGTGTTCTCGTAGTTCTCGAGAGAGAACTCGTCGATGGTGCCGTAAGGAAAGATCCCAGCGTTGTTGACCAGGATGTCGACCCGTCCGAACTCGGTGGTGACCTGATCGACCGCCGCGGCCACAGCGGCGGGGTCCGCGGCGTCGGCCCGGATGGCGCTTCCGCGGCGTCCGGTCTGCTCGACCCTGCTGACCACGGCCTTGGCTCGGTCTGGCGAGGCGTTGTACGTCAGCGCCACATCGGCGCCGTCATGGGCGAGCCGTTCGGCGATCGCCGCACCGATGCCCCTGCTTCCTCCGGTGACCAGCGCGGCTTTGCCGTGTAGCGGGGCCATGCACGCCTCCTCGGTAGCACGAGATAATTATGTATCGATCGATACATAATTGGTAGCATCGGCCCCAGAGGGTGTCAAGGCAGCGGGCAAGGGGGCATCATGTCGGCACGAGGGCGTCCCCGCCGGTTCGACAGGACCGCGGCACTGCGCGTCGCGATGGAGCTCTTCTGGGAGCACGGCTACGAGGGGACCTCGCTCAGCATGCTCACCGATGCCATTGGCATCACGTCTACGAGCCTCTACGCGGCGTTCGGCTCGAAGGGGGAGCTCTTCCGCGAGGCGGTGGATCTCTACAATTCGGCCGACTGGTCACCGACAGACAGCGCTCTGGAGACATCCCCGACCGCTCGGCAGGCGATCGAGCGGATGTTGCGTGACAACGCCGACGCCTATGTCGATCCCCATACCCCGCGCGGGTGCATGGTGGTTCTCGCCGGGCTCAATCTGACCTCAGCGAACGAGTACATAGGCCACCGCCTTGCCGCGCTCCGGCGGCGGGACCACGACAAGGTCGTCGCCCGGCTCGATCGAGGTGTCGCAGAGGGGGACATCCCGCCCGGGACGGACACCGCGGCCATGGCTTCGTACTACCTGACCGTTCTTCATGGGCTGTCGATTCAGGCGCGGGACGGATGTTCTCGGGAGTTGGCGCATACTGTCATCGACCGCGCCATGCTGACCTGGGACGCGTTGATCCGCCAACCGGACCACGAGGTCGTGGCAGGCGATCCGCCGCGCTCCGGCGGTGGCTGACCGGTCCCGCCGGCGCGTCAGTGTGGAGCTCCGATGCCAAGCTCGGATCCGCCGCCGGGGCATCACCGCCGCACGCGTCCATGCCCTGTCCGTTCTCCACACGGCCGCGGCCCGGGGGATGGCCATCTCGGCCGACGCGCGATCGGCGCCATCGTCGAAGCCGCCCTGCTCCCGAGGCTGTCCGAAACGAGAAGTCGCTGAGATCACCTTATTCGTGACTTCCGGAAAGAAAACCGTGTTCCCCGGTCCGGGTGCGCGGCCGAAGAATTGCCGACGTGTTACTTCGCCGCGTCACCTTCCAGGGCACTTCACCTATTACGGCGCCGTACGGTCCGCGGACCGCGGTCACTGTTCCGGAGCCGTCGCATGGCGGACCCGGCGTTTATCAGGCGCCCGCCTGCTGTATGCTTTTAGCGCTCAGCTTTTCCTCTCCCGTTTTTCCTCGTCCGCTCTGACGTTTTGCACACCCTTCGGACATAGAACTGGTGATGAATGTGGCCGTTTCGCGGCGTACCGCTTTTCGCGCTTCCCTGACGGGCGGAGCCGCATTGGTCCTGGGCGGGTCCGGAGCCGCGGCCCTGGCGTCCTCTGATGGCCCGGAGTCCGCCCGTCCAGGCGACGCCGACGGGGCGCTGCGGCTGCTGCGGCAGGGGAACCGGCGCTGGCGCGCCTCTGCCTCGCACCACCCCAACGAGGACGCCGCCCGGCGCGAGGAGCTCACCGGCGGACAGTCCCCCTTCGCGACCATCCTGGGCTGCTCCGATTCCCGGGTGCCTCCGGAGCTGGTCTTCGACAGGGGGCTGGGCGACCTCTTCACGGTGCGCTCGGCCGGCCAGGTCCCCGACCCCTCGGTGCTCGGCAGTGTGCTCTACGCGGTGGAGCACCTGGAGACGCCCCTGCTCGTCGTGCTCGGCCATGAGTCGTGCGGCGCCGTCAGCGCCGCCGTCGAGGCCCACGAGACGGGCGATGTGCCCCAAGGGCACATCGGCCACCTGGTGGAGCGGCTGCTCCCCGTCGTCGAGTCGACTCCCGACGACGGCGGCGACTTCGTCGACGCCTGCGTCACCGCCAACGCCGAGGACATCGCGCGGCGGCTGCGCGAGGACGAGGAGATCGGCGGGTTCGCGCGAACGGGAGCGCTCCGCGTGGTCGCCGCCCGCTACGAGCTCGGCACCGGTGCCGTGACCTTCCTGGACTGAAACCGGGTGCGGACGGCCGGTGCGGGGAAGAGGCCGGGGAGCGGACGCGCCCGCTCCCCGGCGAGCCGGTCAGGGGGCGCCCTCCAGCCGGCCGCCCCTCGACGCCGGCGGGGCGTACAGCAGCCCCTGAAGGACTGCGATCTCTTCCCGGAGCCGGATGAGCTCTCGCTGCTGCCGGTTGACGACGCCCCTCATGGACCAGGCCGAGTATGAGGACCCGAAAACGCAACCGGCGGCGAGCCCGCTGATGAAGCAGGCCACTGCGGTCAGCAGGATAGCCATTGACCGCTCTCCTTCCCTGTCCGAATCCGGCGGGCTCCCCCTCTGCGCGCCTTCGGGCATGATGTCAGGAACCTCCTGGAATCAGGGGAACACGCCGGGGGAATGCTTGCCGATACGCCAGAGCGGGCGGCAAGCAAGCAAGCGCGATCGGCAAGCACGGCTGGGACGCGCGGGAGAGGGGAACGCCGATGGCGCGAGCGGAGCGCGTGCCGGTGAGCGACGAGCATCGGGAGCTCGGCGGGCTGCTTCGCCGGGCGCGGGTGTCCGCGGGCGCGACCACCAGGGACGTTGCGCTCTACAGCTCCGGCCACATCTCCAACGTGGAGAACGGGCACGTGATGCCGTCGCCCGAACTCGTCTACTACTACGTCAAGGAGTTCGGCTGCGACGGGCGGCTGGCGCGCGAGGCCCTGGGGAAGGCCCGGCGGGCCTCCGAGGAACGGCGGCGGACCCAGCGCCTCGTGCAGCGGAACCAGGGCCTGCGCGGAGGCGCCTACCAGGTGACACCGGACTCACCGGCGGGGGAGATCCGCGAGGGGTACGAGGTGCGGGAGAGCGAGGCCTACTACCGGATCGACGAACGGGGCGTCATCACCGAGGTCGACGTCATCCGGATGATCGCCGCGGTACAGCCCGGAGTGACGCTCATCGCCGTCGCGCACAACTACCACCGCGACACGGGGACCGGTGTACTTTCCATTGAACCCGGGGTCGGGTGTAGGCTGGCGAAGCTACGTGAGACCGGGTTCGGTTACCTGTCCGCGGTGTTCCGGATGGATCGGGAACTCAACCCGGGGGACGGTGAGCTGTACTCGCTGTGCTATCGGGTGCGGGTGAGAAGTTCGATCCCGGCCCGACCGCTGCTTCGCTATCGGGCTCGTACCGGAAACGCTCGTTATGCGTTGCGGGTGCTGTTCACCCCGCCGACACTTCCACAAGAGGTGTGGTGGTTCAGTGAGCGCGACGTCTTCGCGACCGAGGCGCCCGCGCCTCCACAATCAGACCGTATTTTCCCCGCTAATCCCAGCGGATTCTACTTTCGGGACTTCAAGCGGATCGATGATCTGCACTCGGGGATCGCGTGGCGCTGGTAGGAGTGCGGACGCTCGCAAACCGCGACTTAATGGAAAGAAGAGCCACGTGGACGATGAATAGTTCGGTCCGGGCCGCCGGAAGACGGCCTTACCCGGTCCAAGGGGATCCGAACACATTCCTTGGCTAGGGGTGCGTGTTTGGCTCCCCTGATTCCGGTCCGTGGACTCTACAGGTTCCACTGTTGTGACCGCCGCGGTATGTCGGCGGCTCGTCATACTCTTCGTCCAATTCTCACCTCCTTGTTCCCGCGTTCCAGTGCTGGACAATGCTATGAGCCCGGTTTGGCCAGGCGGGATCATAGGAATGACGGGAGAAAGGCGGGCACCCGTGGCTCCGGGGCAGGTACGTTGCCGTGTCGATCGCCTGGCCTCATGCTCGTGAACCGGCCGGGAAGCATCCGGTCCCATAGCAGTTTTACCCTGGTATAAACCTGTTCAATTGCAGCCCTGGTGGCGGGCGCGGATAACCTGGCCCTATGGATCGCCCCTACACCGTTCTGAGCTGCGCGATGTCGCTCGACGGGTATATCGACGACACTGGCCCCGAACGCCTGCGGCTCTCCAGCGAGCAGGACTTCGATGAGATCGACGAGGTACGCGCGGCCTGCGACGCCATCCTCGTCGGCGCGGGGACCCTGCGGCTGGACAACCCGCGGCTGCTGATCCGCTCCAGCGACCGGCGCCGTCGCCGCGCCGCCGCAGGAAGGACCGAGGACCTGGTCAAGGTCGTCCTCTCCGAAAGCGGCAAGCTGGACCCGGACGCACGCTTCTTCACTACCGGGGACGCCGGAAAACTCGTCTACACGGGCACCGGCGGCCACGCGGCCGCGGTGGAACGGTTCCGCGACTCCGGCGGCGTCACGGTGGTTGACGCCGGCGAGCCCCCGAATCCCGGGACCGTCCTCGCCGACCTGGCGCAGCGGGGGATAGGCCGGCTTCTGGTCGAAGGGGGCGGCCACATCCACACCCTCTTCCTCACCGCCGGTCTGGCCGACGAGCTGCGCGTCGCGGTGGCGCCGTTCTTCATCGGCGACACGGCGGCGCCCCGCTTCGTTGGGTCCGGATCGTTCCCGAACGGACCGGGGAACCCGATGCGGCTCGTCGAGGCCCGTTCTATTGGTGACATGGCGATCCTGCGCTACCTGGCGAGGAGCACGGAGTGACTCCCGACGAGGTTACCGAGGCCGACCTCCGCTGGTTGCGCTCCGCGATTGAGCTGTCGCGCCGCTGCCCACCCTCGGAGACCGCCTATTCGGTAGGGGCGGTCGTCCTGGACGCCGACGGCGGGCTGCTCGCCGAGGGCTACTCCCGCCAGACCGACCCCTACGACCACGCTGAGGAGGCGGCGTTGCGCTCCCTCGATCCGGGCGACCCCCGGCTGCGCACCGCCACCCTCTACAGCTCCCTGGAGCCGTGCAGCGTACGCGCCCTGCGGCCCCTTTCGTGCAGCGATCTGATCCTGAAAACCCCCATACCGCGGATCGTGTTCGCCTGGCGCGAGCCCACGATCTTCGTCAACGGCGACGGGGCGGAACGCCTGCAGGATGCGGGCCGCACCGTGGTCGAGGCGCCCGACCTCGCCCCCCTGGTGCGCGAGATCAACAATCACCTGCTGAAGGGGTGAGCCCCGCTCGCCCCCTTCGCGCCGCCCGCCGATGGTGGCGCGGCTCCTCCACGCGCGAGCGCACGCTCCAGAGGCGCGTCGGAGGAAGAAGCCATAGGGGTGGTCGTGCCGTCTCGGCTCTGTCCCGCAGGGGTTTCCCGAAGAGCGGGGCATATCAACCATTATGCCCGAATTGCGGAAACCATGTGGACAGTTCCCTCGAACTCGCGGGCGAACTCGATGATGTGCTCGCGGTACCCCGGTGGGGAGGCCGGGCGCATTCTGGACGGTCACTCTCCTTGTTCGGTAACAAGGTTTCCAAAGCAGACACGTATCCACCGGACTGAAACGAGATCACCCTCGCTGATCGGGATCTCCCAGTGTGGGGGGAAGTATTAATGTGTTCCTGTTCCGGTGGTTCGTCAGCGATCGGTGCGCTGAGGAACGGACAGCCGGCCGCCCCGAGTGATGGAGCCAACCATCATGGCCGACTCCACTCCTGCCCCCACACCCGAGCTGCCCCGGGAGGTGCCGCCCGTAGCCGGCGCCTGGGTGGGGCTGTTCGCCGGTCTCGTGGTCGGGCTCGTCCAGATCTCCCAGGGCATGAACAGCACGGACTTCGTCGGCCCCAGCCGGCGCGCCCCGGGCTGGGGGTGGGGTTTGTCGTTGGTGTGCTGGTGGGGGCGGTCATCGGCGCTGTCGTCGGCTACCGGCCGCGTGGTCATGCGGCGGCGGTCGGCTCCGGGGTCCTGCTCGGCATGCTGGCGTGGATGGCCGAGTCGCTCACGTTGCTGCCGGTCCTCACCGGCGAGCCGGTGACGTGGGCGCTGGCCGACGCCGAGGCCACCTTCCCGTTCCTGGTCGGCCGCCTGCTGTACGGGGCGCTGACCGGCCTCGGCACGCACTATCTCCTCGCGGTGCTCACCCGGACGAAGCTCGCGTCGACCGGGGCGTCGGTTCCCCCGCCGACCCGTCGTGTCGTCGTCCTGGGAGGCGGCTTCGCCGGTATCAGCACGGCGCAGCGCCTGGAACATCGGCTGGCGCGGCGCACCGACGTTGAGGTCACGCTGGTCAGCGACAGCAACTATCTGCTGTTCACGCCGATGCTCGCTGAAGTCGCCGCGGGTGCCCTGCAGGCGCGGCACATCAGCGCGCCGGTACGCGCGCTGTGCCCGCACACCGTGTTCCACCAGGCGAGGGTCGAGGCGGTGGACACCGACCGGCAGGAGGTCCGGCTGCGGCGCGGCGACGACCACCCGCCCGAGGTGCTGCACTACGACCACCTGGTGGTGGCGCTCGGCGCCACGGCGAACTACCGCGGGCTTCCCGGGGTGGCCGAGCACGCGTTCGCGTTGAAGACGCTCGGCGACGCCATCCGGTTGCGCAACCATGTGATCGGGCTGCTGGAACGGGCCGACGTGGAGCCCGACCCGGTACGGCGGTGCCGGCAGCTCACCTTTGTGGTAGCCGGTGGTGGTTTCGCCGGTGCTGAGCTGATCGCCGAGCTGTTCGACCTGGTGCACGACGTCCGGCGCTACTACCCGCGCATCGACCCGGCGGAGCTGCGGTTCGTCCTCGTGCACTCCCGGGAACGTATCCTGCCCGAGCTCAGCCGCGAGCTCGCCGACTACGCGCTGGCCGACCTGCGGCTGCGGGGGGTCGAGTTCGCGCTGTCCGCGCGGGTGGCCGAGATGACGGAGGAGGAGGTCCTCCTCAGTGACGGGCAGCGGATGCCGACATGCACGCTGGTATGGACTGCCGGCAACCAGCCGCACCCGCTGGTCGCCGAGCTACCCGGGAGGCATGCCGGCAACGATGCGCTGGCCGTCACGCCGACGCTTCAGGTCCGGGGGGTGGACAATGTGTGGGCGCTGGGCGACTGCGCCGCCGTCCCCGATGTGACGTCGCCGGGCGAGTTCCATCCGCCGACCGCTCAGCACGCCTTGCGGGAAGGCAGGACCGCCGCCGACAACATCGTCGCCGAACTGGACCGCAAACCGGCCAAACCGTTCCGGTTCCGCACCATCGGCCTGCTTGTCGCCCTCGGCCACCAGAAGGGGGCCGCGGAGCTGCGCGGCCGACCGTTCTCCGGGCTGCTCGCCTGGCTGCTCTGGCGCGGCACCTACCTCAGCAAGCTGCCCGGCGCGGAGAAGAAGATCCGGGTCGCCCTCGATTGGACACTCGACCTGTTCTTCTCCCGCGACGTGGTGCTCACCGAGGCCAGGGCCGTCCAGCCCCGACCGCGGGTCACCTCGCCCGAACCTGACCGTACGAGGTAACGAGCCGAGGAGACAGCGCAATGGCCAGGAATGGATCGGCGACCGACCTCGTGGCGTCCGGCGCGTTCGCCGGTGTCGCCGGTGGGCTGGTGTTCGGCGCGGCCATGGTCGTGCTGGGCGTGCTACCAACGGTGGCGTCGCTGGTGCGTGTGGACTCGCCGCTGGTCGGGTTCGTCGTCCACATGGCGATCGCGGCGGTCATCGGCGCGCTGTTCGCCGTCCTGGTCCGCCACCAGAGCCCCGGCGCGGGCGAGACGGTGTTCTGGGGGCTGGCCTACGGCATGTTCTGGTGGTACCTCGGCGCTCTCACCTTGCGGCTGGTGGTGCTCGGCCAGCCGGTGCAGTGGACGGTCGCGGCTGCCCAGGAGGCGTTCCCCAGCCTGCTCGGGCATCTGCTGTACGGCGCGACCACCGGTCTTGTCCTCGCGTGGATACGTCAACACGACTCCGACCGGGCCGGGGCGCCGCCGACGGAACGGGCCGACACCCCGGTGAGGGCGGGGGGCATGCTCCGGGGAGCGGTCGCCGGTGTGGTGTCGGCGTGGCTGATCACCGCCGCGGTCGGCGAGCAGTACGGGCCGCTCGCCGTCTCCGCGGCGATGGCGCAGCGGCCGCTGGGGACGGTCACCGCCGCCGTGTTCGGTCTGGGGATTCTCGCCGGCGTGGGGTTCGCGGCGCTGTACCCGCGCGCGCCCGACGCCGCGGGGCCGTCCCTGGTTCGCGGGGCGGGGTTCGGTTTCCTGCTGTGGGTGGTGCTGGGGCTGACGCTGGTCCCGCTGGTCGAGGATGGCGCGCTGGCCTGGTCGGCGCAGGCCGTGGCCGAGGTGTTCGTGACACTCCCGGCATACCTGCTGTTCTGTGTGGCGGTAGCGGCCGTCTACACCTGGATCGACCGGGTGTGGCGGCTGCTGTTCACCGCCCCCGTGGAGCGTGCCGACGACGAGGGGCCCGGCGCCCGGACGCTGCGTGCGGTCGGCCGCGGTGCGCTGGCCGGCTGCGTGGGCGGCCTGCTGTTCACCATGGTCATGGCGCACCTCGACCTGTTCCCGAGGGTGGCCCGGCTGGTGGGCGGGAGTTCGGCCGGTGTCGGGCTCACCGTCCACCTGACCATCGCCCTGATCGTCGGCGTGTCCTACGGGCTGCTGTTTCGGCGGCAGACGCACGACCTGGCCGCCGCGATCGGCTGGGGGACCTCCTACGGCTTCCTGTGGTGGGTACTGGGCGGGCTGACCCTGTTTCCCGTGCTGCTCGGCGGCGAGCCGCTGTGGACCGCGGAGGACGCCGCCAATAGTTTCCCGAGCCTGGTAGGCCACCTTGCCTACGGTGCCGGGCTGGGGGTGACATTCCACCTGCTGGAGGCTCGGCACGACCCGTGGTGGGTGCCGCGCGGCGCCGCCTTCGCCGCGCGGGCGAGCCGGCGCCGCGCCCAGATGGAAAGCTCCGCGCCGGCCGTGTGGACGCTCGTGGTTCTGATGGCGTTCACGGTCACGGTCGCGCTCGGCGGCGCCGGTTGACCCGTGGCGAGCTTAGAAGTCCTGACACGGTGCGCATAGCGGAGGTGCGGCCGCGGATAAAAGGACCGCACCTGGGCACCGCGCGAGGCGCGGGTATCGGCTGGCTTTGCAGACCCGCCGCCCGTCTTCGTAGACCAACTGCAGACCGTGTTCCGGCTCCCAGGACACCTCGCCCCCGAACGAGAGATAGGAGCGCCCTGGCGTCAGCGGACCGCCGCCGAGCCGCCACTCGGGAGGATGATGGAACTGGACGTGCTCCCAGATGTCTGCGGAGTCGGGGATCTCCGGTCGCCGTGCATAAAGGGTTTCCTGCCCGGGGCCGGCGACCGCGTCCAATGCGATCCCCATCCATGCGCAAGCCAGAACCCTCGCTTTCTCCGGAGGCCAAGATTTCTCGGAATTGCTCACGCGGGGCCAACTCCTCCGCCGATCTTGAGGAAATCGTTCCTTTAGACAGCACCGAAGGAACGATTTCCTCAAGATCGGCGGGGGTTAGTTACTCGGCGAGGGGGCCAGAATTAATGGAGGAGATGAAGGCGTGCCAGGAGGCGGCAGGGAAGGAAAGATGACCCTGGTGGGGGTGCTTGGAGTCGCGGAGGGCAACCCCGCGGTCGATACCGGCGACCTCGACGCAGGCACCAGTGTTCGAGCTGTACGACGACTTACGCCATTCGGACATGACGAGTTCCACGGTGCAACCTCTTAGCTACTTGTACTGAGCGAGTGCGCGTTCAACCAGTGCCAGCGATTTTTCCTGGTTCAACGCCCGATCCTTCAAGCCACCAAAGATCTTGGTGAAGTGTTCGATATCGGAGGGCTCTTCGAGGTAAAGCGCCCCCAACCCGTATTCGACATAGACGACATCACCGAAGGTGATGGTCTGATGCTGGAATGCGGGAAACGAGATGATCACGAAGGACCCGTATCCGGCGGGGTGCTCACCCGAGTCGAACGGCAGGATCTGACACGTTACGTTCGGCAGATCGCAGCGTTCTCGCAACTGCTGGAGCTGCGAACGCATGACCTGAGCTCCGCCTACCTCTCGGTGCAGCGCAGCTTCGTTCATGATGGTGTGCAGTTCGAGCGGCCGGTCACCACTCAGCCGCTCCTGACGTGCCATGCGGAGCGCAACATGCTCTTTCGCCTCTTCGTTGGATGTGACGTCAACCGCCGCCCGCGCTAGTGCGAAAGCATATTCCTCCGTCTGCAGCAGACCATGGACGAGTTCTGTCTGGTAGTCCCGAAGTGAATTCGCTTCGGTCTCCAGGCCGACGTAAGCATCAAACCAGGCGGGCGTTGCCTTGTAGGTCCGCCACCAACCACGCTGTCGGGCTGCGTGCGCCAGCTCGAACACGGCCTCGCACTCATCCTCTGAGGCTCCGTAGTACTTCATGAGAGCCTGGGCGGTCCCTGGCTGGATCCGGGTCGTCGCGCTCTCTACCTTGCTGAGCGTGGCAGCGTGCATCCCCGCGTGACTTGCTGCTTTAGCAGCGGTAATGCGCGCGCCTTCCCGGCGCTGGCGAAGCACTCTCGCCAACGTGCGACGCGCGACTGTGGGGCTGGCATCTGCCACCCGACACCTCCTGACGCAGACATGGACATCAATAGTTTCGCTGATCCAGTGCACGATGCCAACTTTTCGCAAGTTGCCAATTTTGGAGTTTCTATAGCTTTGCTTGCCATCCTCTGTGTTGCAGGGCACACTAGCAGTGGCGTCGGTGCTCAGATGGTGACTGAGGGTCTCTGGCTGGCACATGACGCCGACACATAAAAACGGCCCTGGTCGGTGTTGCAGCACCGGCCAGGGCCTTGGCCCCCGACCTGAGTAAGCAGGTGAGGACTCGTGTCCAACCGTATCGGTCCCGTCCCCGAACCCCCGCGCCGTGCCCCGCTGCAGCGCTGCGCCGGGCGGTTCACCGGGTGCCCGCGCAGCGTCAAGGGCGCCCGGGACTGGCTGGCCACCCGGCTGGCCATCGCCGAGGTCCCCGAAGAGCCCGCCGGAAACGCCCTGCTGCTGCTCTCCGAACTGTCGACCAACGCCGTCCGGCACACCGCCAGCGGCGCCGAGGGCGGGGCGTTTCGCGTTCGGGCCTACTTCTTCCACGAGGGACTGCGCGTGGAGGTCCGCGACGAGGGCGGCGCCCCGTTTCCCGCCGAGCTCACCGCGCCCGACCCCGCCGCCGATCGCGGGCGCGGGCTGCTGCTGACCGCCGCCCTCGCCGACACCTGGGGCCGGTTCACCTCCGGGCGCGGACCGGGCGTGTTCTTCCAACTCCACTGGGGTTCGACGACCGTATTCGGCGCGCCCCCGCTGCCCTACCGCGACCGCGGGCGCCGCCGGGCCCGGCAAGTGATCCCCGGGCCGTGGCCGCGCTCGAATCCCGACAACCCCGACCCCGGTAACGGCAGCGGCGCCTGATCACACGGGTGTGGTCCGGGAGCATGCCCCCGGACCACACCCGTACGGTTTCCCGGGCGCTCGGACCCGGGCCCTTGTGCCCGAAGGACCGCTACCCGGCGCGGGAGGCGCGCAGGGTGACGATCTCGAACGGGCGCAGGTCCATCGTGACGCTGTTCTTACCCTCCCGCAGCTCCGGGCCGGACTGCATCGGCCGCTCCAGCAGGTCGACCACGTGCGGCCGCTGCGCCGGGAAGCCGAACACCACCTGGGCACGGGCCCGCGTCCCGCGGGACTCGTACAACCGCACCACAACGTCGCCGGAGCGGTCGTCGGCCAGCTTCACCGCCTCGACGACGACGCCCGGGTGGTCCACCGCGACCAGCGGCGCCACCTCCTCGCTGCCCGGCACGGAGCGCTCGGGCAGGTTGATCCGGTACCCCTCGCGGACGGCGTCGCCGACCTCCGCACCGGGGGCCAGCGCGTAACCGAAGCGGTGCAGGCCCTGGTCGGTCTCCGGGTCCGGGAACCGCGGCGCGCGCAGCAGGGACAGCCGGACCGTCGTGGTGGTGCCCCCGTCGGCGCGGACGTCGCGTGTGACGTCGTGGCCGTAGGTGGAGTCGTTGACCAGGGCGTGGCCGTAGCCGGGTTCGCCGACGTGCAGCCAGCGGTGCGCGCAGATCTCGAACTTGGCCGCCTCCCACGAGGTATTGGTGTGCGTGGGGCGGCGGACGTGCCCGAACTGGATCTCCGACGCGGAGTCGTCGGCGCGGACGTCCAGCGGGAAGGCCGTCTTCAGGAACTTCTCGGCCTCGTGCCAGTCCACCTCGGTCATGACGTCGAGCCGCTTGGCCCCGGGTCGCACGGTCAGCACCTGGGTGACCTTCGACGCCCCGAAGCTGCGGCGCACCCGCACGGAGGCGCCGCCGCCCGGAGCGGGCGCGGACACGGCCGCGACCTCGTCGGCGCCGGTGAGGTCGACCACGGTGTTGCGGTAGAAGGCGTCGACGTCCCAGGCGTCCCACTGGTTCGGGAGGTCGGGGTGGATCTGCAGTAGGTTGCCCGGTTGGCCGGGAGCCAGAGCCTCCCTGTCGCTCTCCAGGTCGAGCACCGACCGCACCAGGCCGCCTGCGTCGATGACCACCCTGATCAGGCCGTTGTCCAGCACGTGCCGGTCGCCGTCGCGGCTGTGCCCGACGGTCCCGGCGGGCGGGGAGGTGCGGGCCCCGCCGAGCGCGGCCACTCCGTTGCGGACGTGTGGGGCGGCGTTGAAGACGATCATGTCATCGCTTGTGGTGTCTCCGGCCAGGGTGCGCTGCGCCGCGTCGATGATCCCGGTGAGCTCCGCGGCGACCTTGCCGTAGGTGCCCTCGGCCTCGCGGTGCACCCAGGCGATGGACGTCCCGGGCAGGATGTCGTGGAACTGGTGCAGCAGGACCGTCCGCCACGCCTGCTCCAGCCGCTCGTAGGGGTAGTCGGTCCCGGACCGGACCGCGGCCGTCGCTGCCCAGAGCTCGGCCTCACGCAGCAGGTGCTCGCTGCGGCGGTTCCCCTGCTTGGTCTTGGCCTGGCTGGTGTAGGTGCCGCGGTGGAACTCCAGGTACAGCTCGCCCAGCCACACCGGGGCGTCGGCGTACTCCTGCCGGGCCTTGGCGAAGAACTCGGCCGGCCGCTCGATCTCCACCTTCGGCGAGCCTTCGAGGTCGCGCAGCCGCCTGGCGCGGGCCAGCATCTCCCGGGTCGGACCGCCGCCGCCGTCGCCCCAGCCGAACGGGGCCAGGGACCGGTTGCCGCCGCCCTTCTCCCGGTAGTTGCGCGAGGCGTGCGCCATCTCCCCGCCGGACAGGTCCGAGTTGTAGGTGTCGACCGGCGGGAAATGCGTGAACACCCGGGTGCCGTCGATGCCCTCCCACCAGAAGGTGTGGTGCGGGAACGTGTTGGTCTGGCTCCAGGAGATCTTCTGGGTGAGGAACCACTCCGAGCCGGACAGTTTCACGATCTGCGGCAGCGAACCGGAGTAGCCGAACGTGTCGGGCAGCCAGACCTCGCGCGTCTCAAGCCCGAACTCGTCGGCGAAGAACCGCTTGCCGAAGACGAACTGCCGGGCCAGCGCCTCCGCGCCGGGCATGTTGGTGTCCGACTCCACCCACATCCCGCCGACCGGGACGAACCTGCCCTCGGAGACCTTCTTGCGCACGCGCTCGTAGACCTCGGGGCGGTGCTCCTTGATCCACGCCAGCTGTTGGGCCTGCGACATCGCGAACAGGAACTCGGGGTGGTCGTCCATCAGCGCCGTGACGTTGGAAGCGGTGCGCGCCACCTTGCGCACGGTCTCGCGCAGGGGCCACAGCCAGGCCGAGTCGATGTGGGCATGCCCGATGGCCGAGACCCGGTGCGCGCTGGCCTCCGCCGGCGCCTCGAACGCGGGGGCGATTACCGCGCGGGCCCGGGCGGTGGTCGCGGGAACGTCCTGCAGGTCGACCGCGTCGAGCGCCCGGTCCAGGGTCCGCAGCAGCTGCCAGCGGCGCGGCGCCCCCTCCGGGAGCTCCCGCATGAGCTGGTCGAGGACCTCCATGTCCTGCACCAGGTTCCACACCGTCTCGTCGAACACCGCAAGGTCGACGCGGTGGATGCCGTACAGCGGCTCGCTGTGCGCGGTCGTGCGGTCACCCAGATGTGTGGGCTGGAACGGGGGAACGCCCAGGATCACCGGGTTGGCGGCGGCCTCGACGTAGTACTCCACCCGCTCGCCGCCCTTGACCGGGGTGTCGATCCGCAGCCACTGGTTGCGCGGGCTGAGCCCTTTCACCACGGTGCCGTCGGACCGGTAGACCAGGCCCTCGCACTGGAAGCCGGGCATGCGCTCGTCGAAGCCGAGGTCGATGACGGCCTCGACCGTGCGCCCGCCCCATTCCTGCGGGACCTCGCCGCGGACGCGGAACCACGTGGTGCCCCACGGAGGTCCCCATCTGTCCCGGACCGAGGCCGGCGTGTACTGGGCACTCAATCCGTCCTCGACCGCCACCGGCTCCCCGGGCGCGTCCCAGCGGGCGATCTCCAGCGGGACGGACTCCGGATAGACAGCAGGGCGGATGCGCTCGTTGAGGACACGGGTGATGCGGTCTTGCGCCAGCTTGCGGTCGTCGTGCATGAAGCCCCCTCAGGTTCTGCGGTCTGCTGCCCGTCCCCGTGGGTTGTGTGGTACGGGCCGCCGGTGGTCCGGCCCTGTCGTGTGGATCTCCAGCCCTCGCCAGCGGGGCACTGGGAGAGGAAGGCACGCCCGTGCTCCGCCGCGGTCCGGGGAGAACCGCTCATCGGCGGTCCGCGTGCTCTGGAAACGGTGGCGTCCCGGCCATGGCTGTCAGGTCGGTTCCCGATCGGAAGTGATCACCAGACCTCCCGGAGGATGTTCCGGCCTTCAGGCCGGGGAGGAATCCGGCTTCCACGGGCCGCCGGTCCGCAGCCGACGTGAGCCAGGAATCCCCTTCCTTCAGGGAGGGGAGGAGTCAATTCGGTCGTGCGCACGGGTGACCTCCTCGGTGTCCGGACGAGGGAACCTGGGCGGCCGGGTGCCGGGGCACGAGTCCCCCACGGGAAAAGCCGGGCGTACGGAAGTGCAGGAGACAAACCGGTTGAGTTCCTCGTGACGAGAACGAACCTGCCCTAACGGGGAGGGAACGTCAATACGAGAGCGGCGTTTCTTTGCCGATCCGGTGCGCTGCGCTGGAGGAAGGGACCGATCGGTTTCGCCCGGGGAGTCCGAGCCCGTCGTTCAGGAGGTAAAATTCCACGGCACGCGAACATAAGCGATCAGTCGCCACGGACCTCGGCGATACATGGGGGCGCCCGCGCCCTCCCTGCTTTCGGGCCCGGACCACTCCACCGCGGTCGTCTGTGGCAGCAATGATGGGGTCATCCGACGCACGCCAGCGGGGTTCGCCGGCGTGCTGGCCCTGCCCGCCCGCGAGAACACAGCCACCGTGCCCACCCCTGACCCGCCGCCGCCCCGAACCGCTGACGCCGGATGGAGTTACATGTCGCACCCCTGGATCGATCGGCCGGCCCACAAGGCGTGGCTGCACAGCGAAGCGCAACGGCTGCTGTCCTTCGGGGCAGCGGCCGAACGGCCCGAGGCCGGTTTCGGCTGGCTCGACAACAATGGGCTCCTTGAGGCCGTACACGGAACACCTACCTGGGTGACCTGCCGGATGACGCACGTCTTCGCGCTCGCGCACATGATGGGGGTCCCCAGGGCGGGCACGCTCGCCGACCACGGAGTCCGGGCGCTGCTGGGTCCGCTGCGCGACACCGAGTACGGCGGCTGGTACGGCGGCATCAACCCCGAGGACCGGCCGACGCAGACCGCCAAGTCGGCCTACGAACACGCCTTCGTGCTGCTCGCGGCCGCGTCGGCGGCCGCGGCCGACCGGCCCGGCGGCCGGGAGTTGCTGGACCTCGCGATCGCGGTGATCGAGGAGCGCTTCTACGACGAGAAGCTCGGGCGCTGCCACGAGTCCTGGGACCGGGCCTGGACGGAGTCGGAGGAGTACCGCGGCATCAACAGCCACATGCACCTGGTGGAGGCGTTCATGGCCACCGCCGAGGTCACCGGGCGGTCCCACTGGCTGGAGCGCGCGCTGCGCATCGCCGAGTTCGCGATCCACGAGGTGGCGGCAGACCACGACTGGCGGCTCCCCGAGCATTTCACGACCGACTGGCAGCCGCTGCCGGAGTACAACACCGGCGACCGCGCCCACCCGTTCCGCCCCTATGGGGTGACGGTCGGCCACCTCCTGGAGTGGTCGAGGCTGCTCGTGCAGCTCGACCAGGCCTTTGGGGCGGCGGCCCCCGGCTGGCTCATGAGCGACGCAGAAGCCCTCTTCGACGCCGCCGTGCGCCGCGGCTGGCACGTCGACGGGGCGCCCGGCTTCGTCTACACCCACGACTGGAACGACGCCCCTGTCGTCCGCGAGCGGATGCACTGGGTGCTGACCGAGGCCATCGCGGCCGCCGCCACCCTGCTCCGCCGGACCGGCGACCCCGAGTACGACCGCTGGTACCGCACCTGGTGGGACTATGCCGAGCGCGTCTTCGTCGACAGGGAGCGCGGCAGCTGGCACCACGAGCTCGGTCCCGACAACCGCCCTTCGGACACGGTGTGGTCCGGAAAGCCCGACGTCTACCACGCGTTCCAGACCGCGATCCTGCCCCTCTACCCGCTCACCCCGGCGTTCTGCTCTGCTGTGGGAGCGGCTCCGGAGTGGGACTGAAGGCCCCGGCGCTCACCCCGGCAGCAGGCTTCTGCTGCCGGTCACCCGCTCAAGGTAGCCGCGCGACTTCTCCTCGCCGGTGGCCCAGGCGTCGAAGTCGGACGGGTCGTTGAACCCGTTGATGAACCGGTCGGCGATCTCCTGGTGCGTGTTCGCCGCGATGTAGAGCTCCATGAGCGCCGGCGAGGGGGACATCAGCGCCGTTGTGACGTGCCCGGCCATGTAGCGGGCGTACTCCCAGAAGCCGTCGAACGTCCGGAGCATGAACTCCTCGTCGAAGGGGCGGTCCCCCTGCTCCAGGATGTTCTTGAGTGCGACCTCGGCGCTCCTGCTGGCGTTGTTGGCGTCCTGGGCCATGTGCGGCTGGCAGACGAGCACGGTGTCGCCCAGCCCCATGATCCTTCCGCCGGAGGGCAGGGCGGCCACCGGATGCCGGACCACCGGCTGCGAGTAGTCCACGGCCACCGAGCGCGCGTCGGCCAGCGCGGCGCCGCGGAAGCGCTCGTACTGCTCGGTGCTGCGCTCCCGGATCGTCTCCAGCATCAGGTCCAGGTGCTCCCGCGGACGGATCCGCTGCGGCCAGGATCCGAGCGGGCCGGTGGAAGGGCCGCAGAAGTAGATGAGCTGGCACGGCCCGGTCACCGACATCGTGGGCACGGTGACCAGGAACCCGAGGTCGGGGAACATGTGGATCTCGGCGCGGCAGGGATGGGCCTCCTCCGATCCGGTTCGCACGTAGGCCATGACCGACGCGTTCGGTGGAACGTCGGGCAGCGTGTACGCCGGGTTCGCGGGGAACATCTCGGCCAGCCCGGAGTGCCCGGCGGCGACCACCACCAGATCGAACATGTGCACCATGGCGTTGAGGTCGCTGCTGGTGACCGGGTGGATGATGATCTTGCCGCCGCGCTGCTCGAACATCTCCTGCCATACGGGCATCTTCAGCCGCTCGTCCACGGACTGCGCCCCGGCGCTGAGCCGCCCCGTCCAGTCGAACCCGGGGACGCCCTCCATGCCGGCGAACGTGTAGCGGCAGCTCGTCACGGAATCCGGTGCGGTGTCGCCGAGGTGCAGGCCGTATTCGCGTTCGAACCGCAACGCGTCGGAGAACTGGATCTGGATCGAGACCGCGCGCCCATTGCGGACCTCCTCCGCTGTACGGGCGGTCATCAGGGTCACGTCGTAGTCGTGGTGCAGCAGGGTCAGCCCGAGCTGCAGCCCGGCCTGCCCTCCGCCGACGATCAGTATCTTGCGCATCGGTTGGTTCCACATCCGCGGTCATCGTGAGCCGGACGGACCGGCCTGGACTGCCCCGGAAGCCGGTCTCCTGCGCCGGGGCGGTGACGGTCGCGCCGTCAGGGGGCCAGCGCCGGAGCGCTCTCGTACGTCAAGGAGTACCGGACGAGCTGGGCCAGCACCCCCGCGGTCTCCTGCCTGCTGCGCACATCGCAGAGGAGGATGGGAACCTCCGGGGCGAGGGCCATGGCGTCGCGCACGTCCTCCACGGGATGCATGGGCACTCCTTCGAACCGGTTGAGCACCACCATGAAGGGCATATCGGTGTGCTTCTCGAAGTAGTCGATGACGTGGAAGGAGTCGTCGAGCCGCCGGGTGTCCGCGAGCACGATCGCGCCGATCGCTCCGCGCAGCAGGTCCTCCCACATGAACCAGAACCGCGACTGGCCCGGGGTGCCGAAGATGTACAGGCGCAGGTCCTGGTCGATGCTGAGCCGGCCGAAGTCCATGGCGACGGTCGTCGAGGTCTTGTCCGGGGTCGCGCTCAGGTCGTCGTGGGTGACGCCCGCCTGGGTCATGACCGCCTCGGTGTTCACCGGTGGGATCTCCGAGACCGCTCCGACCATCGTGGTTTTGCCGGCTCCGAAGCCGCCGGCGATGACGATCTTCGCGGAGGTCTTGGCCGCCTGCCCCGGCGACCGCGGGAAATCACTGGGCGATTGACTCGAGCCCATGGAGGATCCTCTCCAGGAGATGGCGGTTCGAGGGCTGGTCGCGCCGGACCGTCGGGTGGATCGTGATCCGTTCCTGTTCAGCGAGGTCGCTGATCAGAATCCGGGCGACGCCGATAGGCATCGCCAGTCTCGTGGCGATCTCGGTCACGGACGTGGCTTCCCGGCACGCGAGGTAGATCTCGCGCTGCTCGGGGGTGAGTGCCGCGAAACCGGCGGCGTTCATGCTGATCGTGGAGACCAGCGTTTCGAGCAGCAGGGGAGATGGCGACCTGGTCCGCCCGCCTGTGAGGCTGAACGAGCGAACCCGGTTGCTCCTCCCGGGAGTGCCATTCAATTCGATCGTCTCTCCTCGTCAATGCCTGGCACCGGTTCGCGCCTCTGAGCGCGCTCCGGGGACGACGGGGGTTCTCCGTCTTCGGCGGGCCGTTCCTTCGGCCCTGTTCAGCTGACGGTCGCTTCCCGTAGTTGGGATCGCAGTTGCGGAGTCAGGACGTGCGCGGCCTTGTCCGCCAGCATGGCCATCTGGTAAGAGATGACCTTCATGTCGCTCTGTTCCCCGGCGAGCACGGTGAAACAGCTTCCGTCGCTCAGCGCGACGATGAAGAGACGGCCGTGTTCCATCCGGACCACGGTGCGTTCGCACCGGCCCTGGTCGAAGAGCCGGGACGTCTCCTGGGCGAGGCTGAACACACCGCTGGCCACGGCGGAGAGCTTCTCCGCCAGTTCGAAGCCGAGGTCCTCCGATGCCGCGAGTCGAAGGCCGTCGCTGGAAACGACCAGCGCGTGGCGGACACCTGGCACGTCGCGGACGAAGTTGTTCACCAGCCAGGTGAACTGCTCCACTTGGGAGGCGCCGGCGCTCATGCTGCTCCGCCTTTCCCGGATCGGGGGAGTGCGGGGCGATCCCCTCTTCCGCTTCTTCGTCGGGGGTGTTCTCCTCGCTGCCGTCCGTGGTGTCCAGCCGGCCTCCCTTGCCGGGGCCCTCGTCCGCGGAGCCGTCGCTGTCCTCTGCCGCGCCCGCGTGCTCCCGGTACTCCCGCCGCCCGCTGACGTAGCCGTCGAACTCCGCCCGGATGCGCTCCGCGTAGGTCGGCGTCCCGCCTTCGGGCGCCGCGCCGTCCTCGGGTGGGGTGCCGCGGACGGCGACGAAGTCGTCCTGTGTCTCGTCCTGCCGCTCGCCTCCGGACGCCTCCCCGGCGGGGGCGGGCGGCACGCCCCCGTGCGGGGTTCTTCGGGGCAGCGCCGCGAGCCCGTTGTCGGTGTCCTGGGCCTGGCGTTCGGCGGGCTGGCGGCGCGGCAGTTCCGGTAGCTCCTGCGTCGCGGGCTGCGACGGGTCGGGATCCGGTGCCGCCGGGCGCGCTTCGCCGTCGACGACGCGCAGTCCAGGGGTGCCGCGCCCGGGGTCGCGCTTGGGGAGTTCGGGCAGCGGTTGGCCCGCCCCGCTGGGGTCGTCCGGCCGCCGTGCGGTGGCCGGGGGGTTCTGACCGGCGCGGGCCTGGGACGCGGGGCGCCGGCGCTCTCGCCCGTCTCCGGCATGGACTGTCCGTTCCCGCTCTGCGCGCTGGAGGCCTGGCTCACTTGGGCGATCCCGGCCGGCGCGTAGACGAACGCGCTCGTCCCGCTGAAGGGGCGGGTCTGCAGTTGCACTTCGATGCCGTGCCGGTGGGCCAACAGACCGACGACGAAGAGCCCCATGTGCCGGAGCGTCTCGTCGGTGAGAACCGGGGACTCGCGCAGCTCGGCGTTGATCCGGGCGAGCTTGTCCGGCGGTATCCCGATGCCGTCGTCGGCGATCTCCAGGACGAGCCCGCCGTCGTCCCGGTAATGGCCGCGCACCGTTACATCGGAGTCGTCGGAGGAGTTCGCGAGGGCGTTCTCCATCAGCTCGGCCAGCAGGTGGCTGATGTCGTCGGCCGCGATGTCCCGGACGTGCAGCTGGGGCAGTTCCTGGATGCGCACCCGGGTGTACTTGTCGATCTCCGACAATGCGGCCCGGGTCACGTCGTGCAGCGGAACCGGGTCCTGGTGCCCGGTGGCGATCGGTTCCCCCGCCATGACCAGGAGGTTCTCGCAGTTGCGGCGCATCCGCGTGCCCAGGTGGTCGACCCTGTAGAGGATCTCCAGCAGGTCGGGGTCGTCCTCGCGGTCCTCCAGCCGCTGGATGAGCAGGAGCAGGGACTCCACCAGGGTCAGGTCCCGCATCGCCAGGTTGGCCAGCGCCTTCGGCAGCAGCTCCCGGTGGGCCGTGCGGACCTGCGGCACCGGGGCCGTGGTCGGGCTGCTGTCCGGTGCGGGCGGCGGCGCGGGGGGCCGCGGGCGGGTACGGGGCGGCGGGCTGCGGGGCCGGCGTATGGGGAGGGGTGTATCCCGCTGCGGGCTGGGGGCCGTACTGCTGCTGGCCCCAGTAGCCCGGGTATCCGCTGCCGTACGGCGGCGGGTAGGCCCCTGCGGGGTGCGCTCCCGGGTACCCGATCGGGTCGGTGCCCGCGGGGCGCTGCTGCTCTGCTGACCGGCGGCCGCGGAACAGGCGCTTCCAGCGAGAGACCCGCTTCGCCGGACGGCCGGGTGGACCTGCGGTGTAGCCGGACACGGGCGTGGCTCCGTACCCGCTCTGGCCCGCCCCTGGACCTGTCCGCTGCTCTGGCCGGGCCGAGTACTCCAAGACCGGTCTCCTTACGATGAAGCCGAACGACGCGGGGCGCGACCGCGATGGATCAAGGCGCTCGGGCGCCGGGCATGTCCGCCAAACGGTGGACATGCTCCCACCACCGACAGATCCTTGCAGTTGGCGGGCACCTCGGTTTAGTGGCGCACGGCGGGATCGCCCTGATCGTTGCCAATGATGTGCTATACCGTTTCCGGCTCGTGATGGGGGAGTGGCCCCGGGGAATCCCCATACCGCCGTAAACCCGGTGATGGGCGGCGATGGCTCGCCGAACCGGACCAAACGGTGCGGAACGCGCATCGCGTTCGCTCGTCCGGGCGGTGCGCGGGACGACGGCGCCGGCCGCCGGCAGGCGCAGCGGCCGGTGGAGGGTCAGCCCCCCAGAGACCAGTGCAGGTCCTCGATCTCGGCCGTGGCCGGGACGCGGGGATTGTTGGCCGGGGAACCGGAGTCCCGGGCCTGCGCGGCCATGAGCGGTACCAGTTCGTGCCAGCGCTGTTCGTCGATCCCGTACTCCCGGGGCGAGGGGACCGCCAGGTCGCGGTTCAGCCGGTGCAGCTCATCCACCAGCCGGGCCGTGGCCGAGTCGTGGGTCTCGGAGGAATCCGCGATGCCCATGGCCCTGGCGCAGTCGGCGTACCGGACGGGCGCATCGGGGATCGAGAACCCGGTGACCGCCGGCATGAGCATGGCGTTCGACAGCCCGTGCGCCACCCCGAAGTGGGCGCCGATGGGCCGGCTCATCCCGTGGACCAGGGCGACGCTGGAGTTGGAGAAGGCGAGCCCGGCCTGGGTGGCACCGAGCGTCATCGCCTCGCGCGCCGCCCTGGCGGAGGAGTCGGCGTAAGCGGTGCGGAGGTTCGCGGAGATCGTGCGCATGGCGGCGAGCGCCAGCGTGTCGGTGAACGGGTTCGCCTTGACGCTGACGTAGGCCTCGATGGCGTGGACGAGGGCGTCCACCCCCGTGTCCGCGGTCAGCCGGGGCGGCATTCCCACGGTCAGCTCGTAGTCCACCAACGCGGTCTGCGGCAGGAAGGCGAGTCCGCCGCACAGCATCTTCTCATCGGTCTCACTGTCCGTGATGATCGTGAAACGGGTGCACTCCGAACCGCTACCGGCGGTCGTCGGGACGGCGACCACCGGCAGCGCGGGGACGTCGGTGGTCACAGGGGCCTTGTAGGCGCGCATCTCGGTGTCCCCGGTGCCCAGGAGTGCGACCGCTTTCGCCGTGTCCATCGAGCTTCCGCCGCCGATCCCGACGACGCAGTCGGCGTCGCCGTCGTCCAGCATCCGGGTGGCGCGGCGCACCGATCTCCGTGGTGGGGTCCGGAGTTGTCCCGGTGAACATCCTCGGCGCCGCTCCCGAGTGTTCGAGGTCCCGCAGCAACCGCTGCAGGAACGGCTGCTCCGCGATGAACGCGTCGGTCACGAGCAGCGGGCGGGAATGCCCGAGGGAGGCCAGGACGTCGGGCAGCTCCGAGGACGCGCCGCCGCCGATACGCATGACGCGAGGCAGGGCGATGGGTGCGGTCATGGGGGCTCCGTAAGTTGTGTCGGCGTCAGCGGCTGCGCGGGAAGCCGGGCCCCAGGCCGCCCGGCCCCCTCCTTCCGCGGGGCGGCGAGCTCGTGGAGCCACCCGCTGGTCACGGTCTTCGTGCGGATGAAGAAGTGGATTCCGTCCGCCCCGTAGGCATGGCTATCACCGAACAGTGAGGACTTCCAGCCGCCGAAGGAGTGGTAGGCGACCGGGATCGGTATCGGCACGTTCACCCCGACCATGCCGGCCTCCACCTCGTTCTCGGGCCGGCGGGCGGCGCCGCCGGTGCCGGGGTAGAGTCCGGCGATGTTCATCGCCGGCGCGGTCATTCCGCTTTCTTTCGAAGCCGGTCGCGGTGAACGGTGCGGGTGGAGATCTTGTGATCCAATTCTCCGAGCCGATTGTTGTGGATCTCCAGTGCCCTGTAGCAGTGCTCAGGGGAGAGCTTTTGGCCCAGTCAAGGGGCGATGAGCTGCAGGTCGGAGATGCGTCGATCCAGAGATATGGAGGAGTCTCGCCTCGAATCCAAGGGGGTTCGGGTCGCGGGAACGCGGGATAGGGAGAAACGGCCGGTCTCTCGCCCCTGCTGTATCGGTGGAGACTCATCACAGGGGTCGTCCAGCGAATTTCCGAACATGATTCCATGATCCACGACCGGGTGCGGGACATCGGATTCGGAAGCGCGACTATGAACAATCCCCTCTTTGCCTCTCATCGTCCGAGGGGCGAGCCGATCGCCTCAGATGTGTTCTCTCGCACCCCTGTGGTTCCCCGGAGGGCGCGAAGCTGAGGTGCCGTGCTCGCCGACGCCGTATTGGAGTGCGTGCACGTGCCCGGCTGTCAAGCGCGCTCGGCGCGCCACCCGAGAGGGGACAGGCCCCGACCCGCGGGTGCCGGGGGCACCACCGCGGAACGCTCACGCGAGGGCCGACAGCCAAAGGTGCGCGGCGAGCCCGAGCCCGCCGAGGGCGATCGCGATCCGCAGCGGCCGCTCCGGCAGTCGGCGCACGAACGCTGGCCCCGTCCAGCTGCCGATGAGGCAGCCCACGGCGAGCACGCCGGCGGCCGCCCAGTCGACGGGGGCGAGGAAGGCGTAGGCGAGCGCGGCGACGAGGTTGGCGGCCCCGGTGGAGATGTTCTTCAGGGCGTTGGTCACCGGCAGCGGCTCGGTCAGAGCGAGGGAGAGCACGGCCAGCATCAGGACCCCCGCCGCGGCGCCGAAGTAGCCGCCGTAGAGGCCGACCAGCACGACCGCGCACGCGAACGGCAACGTGGAGCGGCGGGCGCGCTCGCGCCCCTGCGCCCGCGCGTCGGCGAGGCGGCGGAGCGGGTCGCGCATGAGGAGCAGTACGCACCCCAGGGCGATGAGCCACGGGACGACGAGCTCGAAGGTGGCCGGCGGGGTGTTGAGGAGCAGCAGCGCCCCGAGCGACCCGCCCGCGCCGGCCAGTCCGACGAGCGTGATGATATGGCGTCTCTGCCCGCGTAACTCCCGATGGGATCCGGCCGCGGCCCCGACCGTGGTCGAGAACATCGCCACCGTGTTGGTGACGTTGGCCGCGATCGGCGGCAGCCCGGCGGCGAGCAGCGCCGGGTAGCTGAACAGCGAGGCCAGGCCCGCCATCGAGCCGGCCAGGCCTGCTGCGACTCCCGCCAGGACGAGCAGGAGAGCGGAAGCGGGGTCCACGCTTTCTAGACCCCGGAGACGGGGACGTCGCTCGACGAGAGGTCCACCGGGGCCATGCGCTCGATGGCCAGCCTGGTGCGCTCCATCGCCTTCACGATCTCCTGCTCCCGCTTCTCGTCGAGATTGGCGGTGGGCACCGAGCAACTGAGCGCGTCGATCGGAGGGCTGGTGTAGCGGAGCGCGAAACCGAAGCAGGTCACGCCGGCGTAGTTCTCCTCGTTGTCGATCGCGTGTCCGCGCTCGCGGGTCCGCCGCAGATCGCTGATGAGCGCGTCGTAGTCGACGAGGGTGTTCGGGGTGAGCGGGGTCAGCTTCCGGGGGATGTGGGCGTCCACGTCCGAGTCGAGGCGCTCGGCCAGCAGCGACTTTCCCATAGCGGTGCTGAACGCCGGGAGCCTGCGCCCCACACGGCTGAACGGGCGCAGGTAGCGGCTGGACTCCTTCGTGGCCAGATACACGATGTCGCCGCGGTCGAGCCGCCCGAAGTGGAGTGTCTCGTCCAACTCCGAGCTGAGGTCGTTGATGTGCGGCTGGACGATGCGCAGGTGCGAGTCGGTGTCCAGGTAGGTCGTCCCCGCGAGCAGGGCGCGGATGCCGATGCTGTACTGCGTCCCGGTCGGTCCGTGCGGACCCAGCCGTGTTCGACGAGGGTGCGGATCAGGGCATAGACGCTGCTCCGGGGAGCTCCGAGCGCGTCGCTCAGTTCCCGCAGGCGGGCCGGGCGGTTCTGCCGCGAGGCCAGCAGTTCGAGCAGCTCCACGGTGCGTGCCGCGGACTTCACGGCGCGTACGCCGGTCTGGGTCTCACCTGCCGCTGCTTCTGACGGCGGGGTCATCGCACCTCTTTCTCGCGTGTTCGCTTTCTCGCCTACCTGGTCGAGCTGTTGACAGGTTAGCAAGATGCCAGCAGACTACTCTGAATATATCTATTGTCTATATAGAAAGACAGTGCGACTGCTATGTATACACATAAGCGTAGTCGCACGTCGAGAGCGGAGGCCGTCACGGGTGCCTCTCGTCGGAGAGAGGAAAGTCACCGAACGGCCTGAGAGGTTCGGCGGACGCGCCGCCGATGGCGCGCCTGTCCGAATCCGCGTTTCCATCCGTAAAGGAGCTGTCCTGTGTCCGAGGTGCTGAGCACCGACCCACGTACCGGCGCGACCACGGGAACCGGGATCAAGCAGCATACGCCGGCGGAGGTCGACGAGGCCGCCACGCGGGCGCGCGCTGCGTTCAACGATCTCGCCACGCGGGACCGGGCGTGGCGTACCCGGTTGCTGCGGGCGATGGCCGACGAGCTCGACGAGCGGCGTTCTGAGATCGTGCGCACCGCCGACGCCGAGACCGGCCTCGGCGAGGCGCGCCTCAATGGGGAACTGACCCGCACCTGCTTCCAGCTACGCCTCTTCGCCGACACCGTCGCCGAGGGAAGCTACCTGGAGGCGACCATCGACCACGCCGGCGAGACGGAGGTGGGGCCCCGGCCGGACCTGCGGCGGATGCTGATACCGCTCGGCCCCGTTGTCGTCTTCGGAGCGAGCAACTTCCCCCTGGCGTTCTCGGTGCCGGGCGGCGACACGGCGGCGGCCCTCGCCGCCGGCTGCCCGGTGATCGTGAAGGCCCACCAGTCCCATCCCCGGACGGCGGAGCTGTGCGGCTCCGCGCTCGCCGCCGCCGCGAAGGCGCTCGGCGCCCCCGATGGCATCATCGCGGTCGTCTACGGCAGGGAGGCCGGCGCCCGGCTCGTGCAGCACCCGGAGGTCACGGCCGTGGGTTTCACCGGGTCGCGGGGCGGGGGCAGGGCGCTGCTCGACCTGATCAACCAGCGCCCCGACCCGATCCCGTTCTACGGGGAGCTCAGCGGCATCAACCCGCTGGTGGTCACGGAGGAGGCGGCCGCGGAGCGGGGTGCGGAGATCGGTACCGGCCTGGCCGGGTCGTTCACGCTGGGAGCCGGGCAGTTCTGCACCAAGCCCGGCCTCGCCTTCGTTCCGCGCACCGACGCGGGCGACCGACTCCTTGAGTCGCTGTCGGAGGCGGTCACGGCCTCCGGCGCGCAGGTGCTGCTGAACAAGAACATCTGGGAGAGCTTCGCCTCGGGAGCGGACTACCTGTCCTCCCTGTCGGGCGTGACCGGGGTCTCCTCCGGCGCCGCGGGCGAGGGGAACGGGTTCACCGCGCAGGTGCGCCTGCTCAGCATTGACGCCACCGCTGTGGACGACCGTGTCGTCGACGAGTGCTTCGGCCCGCTGCTCCTCGCCGTCCGCTACTCCGGGCGCGAGGAACTCCTCGGTGCGCTGGCGCGTCTCGAACCCTCGCTGACCGCGACGGTGCACCTCGGCGAGGAGGAGGCCGCGAGCAGCCGGGAACTCCTGGACGAGCTGCGGGAGCTGTCGGGCCGGCTGGTGGTCGACGGCTACCCCACGGGTGTCGCGGTCGCCTGGGCCCAGCACCACGGGGGACCCTGGCCGGCGACGAACGCCGTCCACACCTCGGTCGGCCCGACCGCGATCCGCCGGTTCCTGCGGCCGTACGCCTGGCAGAACGCCCCTGCGGCGGTGCTCCCGCCGGAGCTGCGCGACGAACCGGCCGCGATTCCGCGCCGCGTGGACGGGGTCCTCACCCTGCCCGCGACCGGCTGAGAACCGCGAGCACCGGCGGAGGGAACCGTTCGGCGTAAGCCGCTACCGTATCGATCGGTCCGCGTGCTGGTTTCGCCTTGCGGTCCCGCCGTCTCCCGCAGCGGCGCCCCCGACCCGCCGCTGCTGGGCGGGCGGCCCGTCCCCCCGGGCCGCCCGCTCCCTATCCGCGGGGGGCGGGGCGCAGCAGGACCACGGGTACACCGTGCTCGGGATCGGAGCCCACACGTTCGTAGTTCGCGGCCGATCCGTCGACGTAGAGTCCGAGGGCCCTCAGCAACGACGCCGCGGCGCGCGGATGCCGACGGGCGTACTCCGCCAGGCTCCGCCCCGACTCCTCGGCCGGCAGCGGGCGCGCCGTCCCTTCGTAGCGGCGCCATCCGATCTGGAAACGCACGCGCGGCCGGTGCAGGATGTTCCGGAACCACTGGGAACGCGCCCCGTAGCCCGAGGCGACCAGGAAGCCGCCCGATTCCCTGTGGTACCCCGCGACCTCCAGCACCACCTGGCGGGGGCGCCCGCTCTTGCGGCCGATGTGGGTGAGCAGCACGAAGCGGTGGCCGAGCAGTCCGCCCAACCCGAGCCGGTAACACCAGATCGGCGCTCGGTAGATCGCCCGCTTGACAGGGGTGCGGGGCGGTTCGGAGAACGTCAATCCCATCTCCTCGGCCGGGCCGTGCGGCGGCTTCAGGCGTCCCTGCCACTCCACAGGGGCGTCGGGACGGAGGAGTCCACCCGGCAGCCGGTCGGGCACTACCTCCAATCCCGGTTCTTCAGGGCCGGGTCAAGTCGCCCCTCCGATTCTCCCAGAGCGGGCACGGAATCCACCGCGGGGCGGGCGGCCCGTCCTCCGGGCCGCCCGCCCCCTTCCTGATCCGCTCAGGGAAGAGTGGCCGCCTCCGTGTCGGTGAGCAGCCGGGAGCGGATGATGAACCGTTGGCCGGTCGGCGCCTCCAGCGAGAAGCCGCCGCCGCGGCCGGGCACGACATCGATGGTCAGGTGGGTGTGGCTCCAGTACTCGTACTGGGAGCGCGACATCCACACCGACACGGGCTCGGGCGTGCCCGGATCCAGGTCGCCGAGGTGCACGTCGGCCGTCCCGATGCGGAACTCGCCGGCCGGGTAGCACATCGGCGAGCTGCCGTCGCAGCAGCCGCCGGACTGGTGGAACATCAGCGGCCCGTGCTCGGCGCGCAGCGTGCGCAGTAGCGCGGCCGCTTCGCTGGAGACCGCCACCCGCGACCGGGCGGCTCCCTCCTCTGTCCCGCCGGGCATCAGAAGAGGCCCAGCGCCGAATCGGAGTAGCTCACCAGCAGGTTCTTCGTCTGCTGGTAGTGGTCGAGCATCATCCGGTGGTTCTCCCGGCCGATGCCCGACTGCTTGTAGCCGCCGAACGCGGCGTGCGCCGGGTAGGCGTGGTAGTTGTTCACCCACACGCGGCCGGCCTGGATGTCGCGCCCCGCGCGGTAGGCGGTGTTGCCGTCCCGGCTCCACACGCCGGCACCGAGGCCGTACAGGGTTTCGTTGGCGGTCTTCATCGCGTCGGCGTAGTCGCCGAACCGCGTCACCGACACCACGGGCCCGAAGATCTCCTCCTGGAAGATGCGCATGCTGTTGTCGCCCTCGAAGACGGTGGGGGAGACGTAGTACCCGCCGGAGAGCTCGCCGCCGAGGTCCACCCGCTCACCGCCGGTCAGCACCTTGGCCCCCTCCTTCCTGCCGATGTCGATGTAGGAGAGGATCTTCTCCAGCTGGTCGTTGCTGGCCTGCGCGCCGAGCATCGTTTCGGTGTCGAGCGGGTCGCCCTGCTTGATCGCCCGGGTGCGTGCCAGGGCGTCGCCGAGGAACTCGTCGTAGATCGAGCCCTGGACGAGCGCGCGGGACGGGCAGGTGCAGACCTCCCCCTGGTTGAGGGCGAACAGGGCGAAGCCTTCCAGGGCCTTGTGGTAGTAGTCGTCGCGGGCGGCGGCGACGTCCTCGAAGAAGATGTTGGGGCTCTTGCCGCCGAGCTCCAGCGTCACCGGGATCAGGTTCTCGCTCGCGTACTGCATGATCAGCCGGCCGGTCGTGGTCTCCCCGGTGAAGGCCACCTTGCGGACCCGGAGGTTGGACGCCAGCGGTTTGCCGGCTTCGGCGCCGAAGCCGTTGACCACGTTGACCACACCGGCGGGGAGCAGGTCTGCGATGGTCTCCATGAGGAGCAGGATGGAGGCCGGGGTCTGCTCGGCCGGCTTGAGGACGACGGCGTTCCCGGCGGCCAGCGCCGGGGCGAGCTTCCACGTCGCCATCAGCAGCGGGAAGTTCCACGGGATGATCTGCCCGACGACGCCGAGCGGTTCGTGGAAGTGGTAGGCGACGGTGTCCTCGTCGAGCTGGGAGACCGAGCCCTCCTGGGCGCGGATCGCCCCGGCGAAGTAGCGGAAGTGGTCCACGGCCAGCGGCAGGTCGGCCGCGAGCGCCTCCCGGACGGGCTTGCCGTTCTCCCAGGATTCGGCGACCGCCAGTTTCTCCAGGTTCTGCTCGATGCGGTCGGCGATGCGGTTCAGGGCGTTCGCCCGTTCGGCGGGCGGGGTGCGGCCCCAGGCGGGGGCGGCGGCGTGCGCGGCGTCCAGAGCCAGCTCGATGTCGTCGATGTCGCCCCGGGGGACCTCGGTGAAGGCCTTCCCCGTAATGGGCGTGGGGTTCTCGAAGTACCGGCCGTTCACCGGTTTCCGCCATTCGCCGCCGATCCAGTTCTCGTATCGGGACGCGTACTCCACCAGGCTGCCGGGTTGTCCTGGAGCGGCGTAGACCGTCATGGCGAAACCTCCCACGGGTTGGCTGAACGATTGAGCGCGTGTCCCGCGGTGGACCCGCGGGGCGTCGTGTTGCGGTGACGCTAGTCACGGGAGGGTTGCCGGCAGGTTGCACGCGCATGCACCGCTGTGCGGGACCGCGCGTTCCCGCAGCGCGGGCGCTGTCACCAGGCGATGCGCTCCAGCCGGGCCCGGACCAGTTCCCTGCGGGGGGAGCCCGCAGGAAGCGCGTGCAACGCGGCTTCGAGGACGCGCGGGTCCTCGCGGCCGTCCGGCCGCTCGGCCCACGTCAGCAGGACCTCGGCATCAGCATTCTGGGTAAGGGCCGCGTGGATCTCGCAGTCCAGCTCGTGGCGCGCGTCGATCACCTCGGGTGCCTCGGAGTTGGGAAGCACAGGGCCGGTGTAGCCCGCCAGGGCCCGCCGGTAGTCGCCGTCGGCGAGGTGGCGTCGCACGTCGTCGACGTCGGTGGTGACCGCTGTCAGCAACCGGTAGGGGCGCGAGGTCAGCACGCCGTCGCCGAGCAGCCGGCGCAGCCGCGACATCTCCGCGCGGACGGTCACCGCCGAGGCGTCCCGCTCGTGCAGCCGGACTCCGAGCCCGTCACCGGACAGCCCTTCGGGATGCCGCGCGAGCAGCAGCAGGATCTCCGAATGCCGTCCGCTCAACCGCAGTGTGCGCCCGTCCACACCGAGCAGCGCCTCGTTGCGGCCGAGCACCCGCAGGTGGGCCCGGGCGGGGGCGGCGGGACCCTCCTCGCAGAGAGGGGCGGGGATCGGGGGCAGTACGCCGTTCATGCGCTGCACGCGCAGCTCGGCCTCCGCGGCGGCCGCCGTGGCCCGGACGAGGGCGAGCGCGTGCGGGGAGGCCACGGTGTCCTCGCCCGTCAGGTCGAGTACGCCGAGGACCTCCCCCGTGTCGGGGTCGCGGACGGGGACCGCCGCGCAGCTCCAGGGCTGGACATTGCGGGCGAAGTGCTCGGTGGCGAAGATCTGCACCTCGTGGTTCAGGGCCAGCGCCACCCCGGGCGCGTTGGTGCCGGCAGTCTGCTCCCGCCAGTTGGCCCCCTCGACGAAGTGCATCCGCTCGGCCTGGGAACGCAGGGCGTGGTCGCCCTCCACCCACAGCAGCCGCCCGGTGGCGTCCCCGAGCGCGACGATGTGCGGGCTGTCCTGAGTGGCGTTGACCAGCAGCCGGCGGATCAGCGGCATCACCCGGGAGAGCGGATGGGAGCCGCGGTACTCGCGGAGGTCGTCCTCTGCCAGTTCCACCCCGGGGAAGGCGATGTCGGGGTCCACGCCGTTGAGTACGCAGCGCTGCCACGATTCACGCACCAGGCCCCGCAGCCGGTGCGGGGTGTGCCCGGAGGTCAGGAATCTCTCGCGCGCCACCGCCACCGAACGCCGGAGCTCGTGCGGGTCGGTTCCCCGCGGCCAGGCGTGCCAGGTGCTGGGCATCCGTCCTCCTTCCCGACAGGGGGCACCTTCGCGGGGGCGCCGCCCCGGACGGCCTGCCGGAGCCCTCGATGGCAGTGAGGGGGTGCCACCGGCCGGTCTCCACGGGCCCGGGAGCGATAGATACCCGGTCATGTCGCATAGATGCCGTCCTGTGCCCGAT
>NZ_LAJC01000010.1 GCF_000981225.1 Allosalinactinospora lopnorensis | reverse complement strand
GCCGCGACCCGCAGCTCGGCGACCGCCCGGGCGTCGACGGCCCCCGCCGGCTGCGGAGCCGCCTCGGTGCGGGCCAGCGAGAGCAGGCTGTCGCAGATTCGGGTGAGCCGGTCGACCTCGTCCAGCGCCAGGGCGTGGTCGCCGGTGCCGGACCCGCGCAGGTGCGCGGCGAGTCCGTCCACCCTGAGCCGGAGAGCGGCCAGCGGGTTGCGCACCTGGTGCCCGGCGTAGGAGACGAAAGCGCGCTGGCGTTCCAGCAGCATGGTGATCGTCTCCGCCATCCGGTTGAAGGACTCGCCGAGATCGCGGAGCTCGGGCGGGCCGCTTTCGGCGCGGACCCGTGTCGTCAACTCGCCCTCGCTGATGGACCGGGTGGCCTGGTCGAGGTCGCGGACCGGGCGCAGTACCCACCCCGTGAGCGGCCCCGCGGCCGCGATACCGGCCACCAGTACCACCAGCACCCCGCCGCTGATGATGCCCCACTGCCAGACGGTCGCCCTCCGGAGGGCGACGGTGGGCGAAACGGTGATGACCGCCCCGACGACCTCCCCCGAGCGGGCAATGGGCTCGACCACGACGAGGGGCCGGCCGTCCCAGGGCCAGAGGACTCCGTCGACGCCACCGCGGTTGCCCGCAAGGCCGGCGCGGATCAGTCCCGCCGTCTCAGGGGCGGTCGCTTCGAAGCCGGAGCGCGAGGAGACGACGATGTCACCGTTGTGGTCGACGACAGCAGCGCGGATCCGGTAAAGGGAGTCGTAGGCGTCGAGTTCGGAGCGGAGGGCTTCGGTCTCCCCGCTCTCCAGAGCGGGGCCGGCCATGCTGGCGAAGCGCACGGTGTCGTTCGAGCGGTCCATGACCATGTCGGCCGTGTTGCCGGCCGCTATCGCCCCGCACAGCGGAAGTGCCAGGCCAAGGCAGGCGACCACGAGCAGGGAGAGGTAGACGACCACCAGTCGACGGCGCATCGGTTCAGTCCTCGGCGCGGCGGGAGGAGGGGGCGTCCGGCTCGGAATCCGTGTCCGGGTGTCCCGGATCGGGAGCGGCGAGCCGGTAACCGACGCCCCGGACGGTCTGGACCAGCCCCGGCTCACCGAGCTTGGCGCGCAGGGTCCCGATGTGCACCTCAAGGGTGCGGTGTGTTCCCTGCCAATCGGTGTTCCACACTTCGATCAGCAGCCGCTGCTTCGGGACCACCGACCCCGGATCCCTGGCCAGCGCGGTGAGCAGATCGAACTCCTTGCGGGTGAGCGGAATGGGCGCCCCGTCGCGCGTCACCTGGTGGGCGTCCATGTCCAGGCGCAGTGGACCGATCCGCACCGGCTGCGGGCGGCTGGTGCGCACCCGCCGCAGCACCGCCTCCATCCGCGCGGTCAGTTCGGCGAAGGAGAACGGCTTGACCACGTAGTCGTCGGCGCCCACGCGCAGCCCGCTGACCCGGTCGCGTTCGGTGCCGCGAGCCGTCACCGCGATGATCGCGACATCGTCGCGCTCGCGCAGCTTCCGGCACAGATCCACCCCGTCGTAGTCGGGCAGCCCCAGATCCAGCAGGACGAGGTCGGCGGGGGCGGCGTTGAGCGCAGCGGCGCCCGTGGTGACGTGCGAGACCTCGTACCCGTGGGCGCGCAGTGCGCTGGTCAGCGCGTCGGCCAGCCGGACGTCGTCCTCGACGAGCAGCACCTTCATCGCCAACTCCACAGTCTTGGGGCGACGGCCACCTGCCGCGGACATCCGGCGCCCGGTGACCGGCCGGCGGCGCGTTTCCGCGCTGGCCGCCACCGCCTGCGGAGGCCACCATACCGGTACCGACCAGGAACGACCGGGTGCGGCCGTGGGAAACGCAAGCAAGCGGGGCGTCCGCGGGCCGACGATAACGTGCCCCGGAACCCCGACCGCGCTATCGTCGGCCCGATAGTTTCGAGGTCGCGGATAATTCTCCTTCCGAGGGATCGGAATTCCACCGCCGTCCCCGGTGATCAGGGATAATGGTTCCGTGTCGCGGTTCGCGGTGCAGCGCTGCCCCCTCCCGTGAATCGCCGACTTTTTCGTTATGCGGAAGACGTGGTCTCGATGTTGTTCGGCGCGCTCGCGTGTTCTGCGTCGTGCCACGTCGCCGTCGTTGATTGGGCGCCCAGAAGGCGTGTGTGTGAAGATTCCATTTTTTCGCTGAAGTTGAATTTTGTTCTATTTCGGAACATATGTGAATGATCGCCATTGGAATTCCGTTTTGGGGCTTGCGTGTCGTGTGACGGGTAGGTCATCTTATAGAGCGGGGATGGACTCCGTTACCGAGGAAAGGTGTGCTGTGCTCAAGAAGATCTGCGCGATAGTGGCCATCTCCGTCGCGGCGGTGATGGGCACAGGTGCGCCCGCTGCTTCCGCGGAACACTCGGTCGCGACCTATGGCTGGAGTTGGGCACGCTGACCTGACTGCTCGACGCGCCTGGCCCAGTCTCCAAGCGGGTCCCGCGCTCGGCCTCCGATCCGAGCGCGGGCGGGTCTCACCTTCCCGCCAGATTTACCTGTTGATTACGCACAGTGAGATTAATGCTCACTGTGCCGGTGATCCTCCGGGAACGGGCAGCGGCCTCGGCGAGGTGGCCGGACCGCCGTCCGCGGCATCGAGAGGAGGCGTCGAGATCGTGGCCGGAACCCCGGAGCATCCCGAGGAGAAAGACCGGTGGTACCAGGAGCCGCCGAGCAGGGACGAGCCTGCGGAGGGTGCAGGGGAGCAGGGCGGCTACCATTACCCGGAAGCGCCGGAGGTCCGCCAGGCGTGGCGGGACCGGGCGAGAGGGCTCGGCGACACCGTCTGGCACCTGAGACGGCCCACGGGGGAGGACCGGAACACCGGTGACGCTCCGGAGGTGGCCGCCGAACGCTTCCGCAGGACGACCCGGGCCCGGAGCAAGTCGATCCCCGCGCTCCCCGGTCGCGGACACTGGCGGCTGGTCCTGTCCGCGGTGCTGTTCGTCATGGTCATCGGCGGCTCGGCCGACTACATCGACCCCGTAACGCGGATCTCGGGGCACGTGCTCTTCTGGGCGCTGATCGGCCTCGGCCTGCTGGCGAGCGTGTACCGCGAGCAGCGCAACGGGTGGGAGCCGATCGCGCGCTGGCCGTGGCCGGCGGCGGCCGTGGCCGGGACGGTGGTCGCCGAGGTGCTCGTGCTCCTCTTCGGATCCCTGGTGATCATTACCGGTTCGGTCATCCTGCTCGGCCTGGGCTTCTTCGTGCTGCTTCTGCTGGATTGACCCGGACCGGCGGGGCCGCGCCGGGTCCGTGCCGCCGCGGCCGGTCCCGGGGAGGTTTTCGCCGTCAGGTCGCCTCGTCGTCGAAGGGAGGACGCTTACCGTTCAGCAGTGAAGCGCGGCGCTTCGGCCTGCTCTCCTCCTCGTCCTCCCAGAAGTGCTTCTGGACGAAGCGTTTGGGGTGCAGATCCTGCACGTCGAAGTCCTTGAACTCCGGCCCCAACCCCTCGCGGATGTCGTTCTTCGCGCTGTCGGCCATCTGCCTGAGCTGCCGCAGCACCCGTCCGATCTGGCTCGCCGCCTTCGGGAGCTGATCCGGGCCGAAGATAAGGAGCGCCAGGACACCGAGGACGATGAACTCGCCCGCACCAATGTTGAACATGCACTCCTCCATCCGCTCTAGTAGCAGGTTAACCGCTTTCACCCGGCTTGCGGCCGGCGGACCGTCCCAACCGGCCGAGATCATCACCGTCCGCACCGCCCGCCGGCCTGCGCCGCCGGGCCGGCTCCGGTGCCGCCCGGCCCCAGGACCAGGCGGCCGAGAAGCGCCACCACCGCGCCCAGGGCCAGCCCGCCCAGCGCCTCGGTGACCCAGTGGTAGTCCAGCAGGGCCATCATGGCCCCGACGATCAGCACCGGGATGGGCGAGGCGGCCAGGGTCCGGCGCAGCGCGACCGTACTGGGGCGCACCCCGTTCGGGCCGAACAGTAGGAAGGCCAGTAACGGGTAGGTGAGCGCGGCGTTGGCGGTATGCCCCGAGGGGTAGGAGACGAACCCGTCGAAGGGAACGGCGCCGAGAGTCACGATCCACCCCAGCCCGTCGGCGACGTTGCCGAGGCCGGCGTCCACCATGTCGATGCCCATAAGCGGGGGAGTGCGGCCGACGTACACCTTGAGCAGTCCGCCCAGGACCGCCAGCGACACCAGACCGGTTACCGCGGCCAGCACCGGCCGCGGGTCGCGCCGCCGTAGAGCGCCCCACACTCCCACGAGCAGCAGGATCGGTGCGGTCAGCCACCGCTGTCCCAGTCTGGCCGCGCCCACGGCCAGGGTGTGCGCCGCGCCTTCCGGCTGCCGGGCGGCGAGGTACTCGTGCGTTGGCCAGTCGAGCGCGGTGAGCGGCCCCCGGGCGACGACCTGCCAGGTGACCAGGGCGAGTATGGTGCCTGCGGCCATCAGCCCCACCGCGTACGGCCGCCACCACCCCCGGGCCGCCGCGGTGTGATCGGACGCCACCGCCGATCGCTCCCCTCTGCTCCCCTCGGCCTTGCATTCTAGGCGGATTCCCGGGGCGGCCGGCGGACGCGCCGATGTGGCGACTCCGCGCGGATGGACACCACCGGCCATGCCCTAGGGTTGGCGAGATTCCAGGAGCGGGAGGCCCCGTGCGGAGGGAGGGTTCGGTGCCGGAGGACGCGTTGCGTGTCCGCGTTGGCCGGATCGTCGACAGCGGTTGGTTCCAATACACGGTCGTCGCGGTGATCGTGCTCAACGCGATCTCACTGGGACTGGAGACCTACGAGGACGAGTTCGCTGCTCTCGCGGGCCGTTTCGAGACCGCGGAGCGTGTCTTCGTCAGCATTTTCGTTGTTGAGCTGGTGCTCAAGATCTACGCGCGCGGGCCGGCGTTCTTCCGCGACGCCTGGAACTGGTTCGACCTGATCGTGGTGGTCATCGCCCTGGTTCCCACCTCGGAGGGGTTCTCGGTCCTGCGCCTGCTGCGGACCCTGCGCATCCTTCGGCTGGTCAGTGTGATCCCGCACATGCGCCAGGTGGTGGGGGCGCTGTTCCGGTCGGTCCCGGGCATGGGCACCGTGATCAGCCTGCTGCTGATCATCATCTACACCGCCGCGGTACTCGGGGAGAAGCTCTTCCAGGAGATCGCGCCGGAGTACTTCGGCGACCTCGGGACCACCCTCTACACACTGTTCATGGTGATGACCACCGAGAACTGGCCGGATGTGGCCGATGCCGTCATGGAAGAGCAGCCCATGGCCTGGGTGTTCTTCGTGGTCTACATGGTGGCCACCGCGTTCATCGCGCTCAACCTGGTGATCGGGGTCATCGTCACCTCGATGGAGCAGGAGGTGAACTCGCAGCGCTGGGCGGCGGACCAGGAGCTGGAACTGGAGCAGCACAACGAGCTGATGACGCAGCTCGGAGGGCTGGCCGAGCAGGTGGAACGGCTCACCGAGCAGGTCCGCGAGCTCCAGGCCGGGACGAACCGGGACCGCGGTGCGGAACGGGAGACCGGCGACTGAGGCCGCCGGAAAGGCCGCGGAGACACAGAGCAGCCCTTCGCCCGGAAAACAGGCGAAGGGCCGAGAAACGAATCAGGCGATGCGGCTACTAGAGCGTGCGCACATTGGAAGCCTGGGGCCCCTTCGGGCCCTGGGTGATCTCGAACTCGACCGACTGGTCCTCTTCCAGGTTCCGGAAGCCGGTACCCGCGATCGCCGAGTAGTGCACGAACACGTCCGGGCCGCCGCCCTCGACGGCGATAAACCCGAAACCCTTCTCAGAGTTGAACCACTTCACGGTGCCCTGAGCCATCTGCTCTCCCTTTGGGGACTAACTGGCGGGACCGCACCCTGCTGGTCCCGGGTTGCTGAGCGCCCGCTCGGGGAGAAACCCAACCGACCAGCGCCCACGTGAAGTTCCGCGAGGCGCCTAGGGCATCCGTGGAAACTACAACCGCAACCGCTTCATGACACTACCAGCCGCCCACCGTAGTTGCCGAGACTTCCGCCTTGGAAAATCAGCGTCAACAGATCGGGGAATGCGGCCGTCTCCCCACGGGCTCCGGCGGTGGCTTTCCTTCTCTGTCCTGGAACGATGGACAGAGCAGGAGCGTCTCGTTCATTCGGGGCCGGCGCTGCCGTAGATCCAGGTCTCGAACCACATGCGCTCCGCCCACGAGTCGTAGGGAATGACCTCCGCGCTCAGCACCGGGTACAGGTAGGCGAAGTTCGCGATGATGAGCAGCAGCACCACTCCGAAGACCACGCCGCCGACGACCCGGCTCCACGGCGAGTAGCCCGGGCTGTCCTCCCCTGCGCCCATGATCAGTCCCAGGGACAGCACGATCGCCAGGACCACGAACGGGAGCACGGGCAGCGCGTAGAACACGAACATCGTCCGGTCCGGGTAGCCGAACCACGGCAACCAGCCGGCGGCCACCCCTATCAGCACCGCGCCCGCGCGCCAGTCGCGGTAGGTCACCCACCAGGCGAGCATCACCAGCACGGCGACGATGCCCAGCCACCAGACAGCGGGGGTGCCGACGTTCAGGATCGTGCTGGAGCAGTTCGTGGCGCCGCAGGTGGTCCCGTCGCCGTCGTAGTAGAACGCCACGGGCGTGCGCATGATGAACCATTCCCACGGGCTCGACGCGTAGTCGTGCGGCGCGTCGAGCTCGTTGTGGAACCGCAGCATCTGCGCGTGGTAATGGAACAGGCTCCACAGCGCGTTCAGCGGCTCCTGGATCCATCCGGGGAGCCCGGCCAGCAGGCCGCCGGTGTTCTGCGCGCTCCACTGCCGGTCGAATCCGCCCGAGCTGAACAGCCAACCGCTCCACGTCGCCACATAGGTGACAGCGGCGACCCCCACCGTCTGGAAGAAAGCGGGTGCCGCGTCGAAGCCGAGCCAGCGCCGCACCACGGACCGCTGTCCGACACCGCGCCGGGCGCCATAGTCCCAGGCCACCGTGAGCAGACCGAACGCGGCCAGGAAGAACACGGCCGACCACTTGGTGCCGCACGCCAGTCCCAGGCACACTCCCGCGGCGACCCGCCACCAGCGCATCCCCAGCCAGCCGATCACGGAACCGACCGGCCGGGTCTCGATCAGGTTCGCCAGCCGTTCCCTGCTCCTGTCGCGGTCGATCACCAGGAAGGCGAAGCCGGCGAGGATCCAGAAGGTCACGAAGACGTCCACCATGGCGATCCGGCTCATGGTGAAGTGCAGGCCGTCGAGCGCCATGATCAGGCCCGCGGTGCAGCCGAGCAGCCACGAGCGCGTCATGCGCAGCGCCAGACGCACCATGACCAGGACTGATAGTGCGCCGACCAGCGCCGCGGCCACGCGCCAGCCTTCCGGGGACATCGGCGTCCCGAACGGCATCAGCCCCCACAGCCAGTCACCCGCGGCGATCATCCATTTGCCGAAGGGCGGATGCACGACGAAAGCGGCCTGGTCGGTCCAGATGTCCTGGACCCCCTGCGCGAGCAGATCGTCGGCGTTCTCTACGGTCTCGCGCTCATACCCGTGGCGCCACAGCGAGTAGGCGTCCTTTGCGTAGTAGGTCTCATCGAAGTAGATCTGCCCCGGCTCGCCGATCCGGATGAACCGGAGCGCACCGGCGAACAGCGCGAGCAGCACGGCGCCAAGCCACCCGACCCAGGCAGGCCTGGGCATCGGCGGCACCAGCCGCGGACGGGCAGAGACCTGGGGCCGGGGAGCCGGTTCGGGATCGGCGGGAAGTGCTGTGGTGGTCATCTCAGCTCGTAGATTGGTTCGGAAGCGGTGAATTCGGCGGAGGCGGCCGAGGCCGGGTCGTGCACCGGCTGGATAACGCCAACCGTAGCGTTTTTTAGAGTGGGTGGATTGTGACTGCAGGAGTCGCGATGGCGGGAGAAACCGGGACGTTGACCCTGGCCGGGCTCCCCATCGGCCACCGCGAGGACACCCCGCCCCGATTGGCGGCGGCGCTGCAGAGCGCCGGGATCATCGCGGCGGAGGACACCCGCAGGCTACGTCAGTTCGCCTCGCGCTTGGGCATCCGGCTCGGCGGTGAGAGCGGTGCCCGGATCGTCTCCTACTACGACGCCAACGAAAGCCGGCGCACCGGGGAGCTCCTCGCGGAACTGCGCGCCGGACACGACGTTCTCGTGGTGACCGACGCCGGGATGCCGGGCGTGTCGGATCCCGGCTACCGGCTGGTGGCGGCATGCGTGGAGGCGGAGGTGCCGGTGACCGCCATTCCCGGCCCGTCTGCGGTCACCACCGCCCTGGTGCTCTCCGGCCTGCCGACCGACCGCTTCTGCTTCGAGGGGTTCCCGCCGCGCAAGGGCCTCGCCGGGCGGCTCCGCGAACTGGCGGACGAGCGGCGCACCATGGTGTTCTTCGAGAGCCCGCACCGGATCGCGGCGACGCTGGCCGCGATGTCCGAGGCGTTCGGGGCGCACCGCCGTGCCGCGGCCTGCCGGGAGCTCACCAAGACCTACGAGGAGGTCCGCCGCGGCCCGCTTGCCGAGCTGGCCGAATGGGCCCAAGCGGGGGTGCGCGGCGAGATCACCGTCGTGGTGGCCGGCGCCGAACCTGCGGCGGCGCACCACGGCCCCGCGGAGCTGGCCGCCGCTGTCGCGGACCGCGAAGCCACCGGTGTCCCGCGTAAGCAGGCCATCCAGCAACTGGCCAAGGAACTCGGTGTTCCCAAACGCGAGGTCTACGACGCCGTACACCGCTGAGGCGGGCTCGTAATCGTCCTGGTTTCGGACACTGACAGCTCACTGAATTCGTCTAGTCTGTCTGAACACTTGGTTTACTAACTGGTTAGTTCATTTGACGCTTGATTGTCTAACTGGTTAGACATACCATCATGGTGAACAAGCGGATGAAGGCACGGGCTGTGCTCAGCCTGGCGCGCATGGCGGCCAGGGCGAACAACCTCAAGGTCGAAGAGCTGAAAGGCCGTGGTAAAGGTTCACACCACGTGTATGTCATCCGCGGCGCGAACGGTGGGGAAGTTGGCCGGTTCAGCCTCACTGACCATTCGAAAGAGGTGAGCTGGACCGTGTTGCGGAGTATCGATGACGGACTGGTTCACCTGTTCGGCGAGAAGTGGCTGGAGAAGCGATGACGACCTACAACGTGACCGTCACCCATGAGGATGACCTCTGGGTCGCGGTCATCGGCGGTCTGCCCAAGGGCACGGTCGGCGCGAGCGATTATGTGCGCTTCGCCGACCTGCGCGACGATCTCCCCGAACTGATCGCTGACCTGACCGGTAGCGACCCCGATGAGCTGGCCATCACGTGGCGGTACGAGTTCGGCGGCCATGATGTGACGACCGAGATCGGGGATCTGCTCGCCGCTGAGGAACGACTCCGCGAGTCGCACGAGGAGCGGGACCAAGCGCGGCGTGCGGCCCTGGCGGCGATGAAGGCCGCCGGGCTGTCCCAGCGGACGATGGCTGACGTGGTCGAGCTGTCGCACCAGCGAGTGAATCAGTTGCTGAAGGCGTCGTAGGGGAGAAGGGGCGGATGCGGGAATCGTTCCGCGGTTCCGCGCCTGACGGCGGTCCGCCGGCACCGAGCGACGAAAGCGCCCCGCCGCTCCAGAAGAAGCGGCGGGGCGCGACGCCCGCGACCGGGTTCGGTAGGGCGCCCGGCGGGGTTCCGCCGGGCGCCCGTTCAGACGACGGCGCCGTCACTCTCCTCCCGGGCGGCGCGCAGCTCCTTGCGCTGCTTGGTCTTGCGCTCCCGGATCACGTGCGGTGCCGGGGTCCTGTCCCACTTCTGCAGCCATTTCGCCAGCGGAACCGCCAGGAACACCGTGGCCAGCACACCGGAGCACAGGCCCACCAGCATCGCGATCGAGAAGTCGCGCAGCGAGGACCCGCCGAAGACCGCCAGCGTGGCGAGGATGAAGACACCGCCGATGGTGGTGTTCACCGTTCGCGGCAGTGTGTTCAGGACCGCTGTGTTGGCGATGTCGGAGAACGAGGACTTGGTGTCGCGCGCCCATTCGTCGCGGACCCTGTCGAACACCACCACCGCGTCGTTGACCGAGAAACCGATGACACTCAGCAGCGCCGCCAGGAACACCCCGTCGATCGGCTTGCCCAGCCAGCAGAACAGGCCGATGACTAGGACTAGGTTGGCGGCCAGGGAGAGCATCGTCGACACGCCGAACGACCAGCGGAACCGCCAGGCCAGGTAGGCCATCTGGAGGACCAGGGCGGCCGCGAGCGCGATCAGCGCCTTGTTGCGGAGTTCCTGGCCCATGCTGGGGCCGATGATCTCGTCGCTGATGCGCTCGGTCTCGCCCGCTTCGGCGCCGATCGCCTCCTGGATCCCCTCGGCGTCGGCGTCGGAGATCTCCCCGGTGCGCACGGTGAGGTCCCCGTCGCCGGCCTCCTGGACGACCGCGTTGGGATGCCCGGCATCGGAGACCGCCTGGCGGGCCTCGGTCACGCTGATGGTCTCCTCGACGGTGAACGCCATGACGCGGCCGCCGGTGAACTCCACACCGAAGTTCGGCGGGCGCACGACGGCCCCCAGGATCGCGACCACGACGATCAGGCCCGAAATCCCCAGCCACAGGCTGCTGCGCTTCATCAGGTTCGGGTTGTTCTCCACCAGCCAGGCGCGGACCGTGCTGATCCTGGAGATACCGCTGACAGCGGGGTGCCTGCGGATGATGCTGCGGCGGACCGCCCACTCCACGAACACGCGGGCGATCACCAGAGCGGAGACCATCGACGCGAGCGTGCCCAGCCCCAGCGTCACACCGAAGCCCTGCACCTGACCGGAGGCGAAGAAGAACAGCAGCGCCGCCGCGATGAGGGTCGTGATGTTCGTGTCGAGGACCGCGCTCCACGCCTTCTGCGTCCCCTGCACGAAGGACTTCTGCAGGTTCGGCGGGATCGCGCGCTTTCGCCGGCGGGACAGCACACCGGCCTCGGCCTGTTCGGTCTCGGCGTCGGTGGCGTCGATCATCCCCGCCGACTTGTTGGTGTCGTAGATCTTCTTCTGCTGCTGGTACTCCTCCCGCGCCCGTTCGAATATCAGCACGTTGGCGTCGATCGCCATACCGATGGCCAGCACGAAACCGGCCAGACCGGGCAGGGTCAGCGTCGCACCGAGCCCCACGAGCGCCGCGTAGGCGATCAGTGTGTAGCAGGCCAGCGCGACCGAGGCGAGGAAACCGACGAGGCGGTAGGCGGCGCAGATGTAGAGCGCGGTCAGCAGCAGGCCGATACCGCCGGCGATGAAGCTCGCCTTGATCGCGTCCTCGCCGAGGGTCGGACCGACGGTCTGGCGCTGTATCTCCTGCACCGGCAGCGGCAGCGAGCCGCCCTCGATCAGCACCGCGAGCTCGTTCGCGCTCTCGTTGTCGAACGTCGGGCTGGTGATGGTGGTGGAGCCGCCCCCCATGCCGACGTCACAGGCGATGTCGGGATTGACCTCGGGAGCGGAGATGATCTGGTCGTCGAGGACGATCGCGACGCGCCGCTTCGGGTCGCCCTGGTCGTTGCAGGCCGCGTCCGCGGTCAGGTTCCGCCAGGCGTCGCTGCCCTCGCCCTGGAAGTCGACGTTGACCTGCCAGTTGGTCTGGTACTTGTCCAGTACGGCCTCGGCGCTGGAGACCTGGTCCCCTTTCAGCTGCGGCTCGCCGAGCTGCAGCATGGTGCCCTGGTCATCGGGCAGGGTCTCGGCGACGTCCTCCGGGTTCTCGGCCGGCTCGCCGCCTCCGCCGGGAGGCGCCATGCCGCCCCCGCCACCGCCCCCGGGCATCAGCTCTTCGAGGTCCTCGGGGCTGATGTCCTCGGGCAGCTCGCCTCCCTGGCCGCCTTCCTGGCCGCCAGCGGGGGCGCGGGCCTCGTCGGCGGGCGGGTTGGCGTTCTCGCCCACCCCCGGGTCCCCGCTGACCGGCCCGCCGGCTCCGCCGCCGGGTGCGCCGCCGCCGGGTGCTCCACCAGGCGCTTGGACGCCGGTGCCCTCGGAGGGTGCCACCCCGAGGACCGGGTGGAAGGTCAACTGCGCGGTCTGGCCGATGATCTCGGCGGCCTCGGTCGGGTCCTGGACCCCCGGCAGCTCGACGATGATCCGGTCCTCGCCCGAGCGCGACATGGTGGCCTCGCTGACACCGAGCCGGTCGATGCGCTGCCGGAGCACCTCGATGACCTTGTCGGTGTTGTCGGCGTTGGCTCGATGCCGTCCTCGCCGTCATTGACCTGGAGGACGATCTGAGTGCCTCCGCTGAGATCGAGCCCCAGCTTCGGCGGTACGAACCACGCGGCGCCGAATGCGGCGACCACGATCAACAGGGAGATGATGCCGCGCGTCCAGCGCGCACCGGCTCCCACTTGACTGGACAATGAAGAAACCTCTCACGAAAGCGGGGTCGGGTGGTATGGGAAAGGGGCCGGCGGTCTCCTGGACCCCCGGATCACACGCGCGCCGTGAGAGGAGGTGCGCGTCCAAGAGGCAGAGCGAAGGGCTCCGCGAAGTCCGGTGCCTTCACCGATTCGGGCAGCGGAGCGACCCCCCAAGGAGCGCCGATATCGGGCAGCAGCGCGTGCGAGGACGAGTGCTCCTGGGGCAGATCCCGCACCAGCAGCCGCTGGTCGCCGTTGTTCGTGGCGGGCAGTGCCAGGGGGACCGCCATCGGGTCCCGCCTGTTGCTGGCAACGGCCTGCGTATTGTCGGACGCTGAAGCGACCCCGTGCGCCGGCTGCGAGCCGGCAGCGGCCAGCGCGGTGCTGAACGGGGGCGAGGGCACCCCGAGCAGGAAGATCGCCGCCACCGCCATGGCGGCCAGGGCACGCGGGATCGTCGTGACCACCGCCTTCGCAGAACACCGGCCGGGCGCCCGCGCGTACGCGCGGGACATGCAGGGAACGTACTCCTCTGACGAGCTTAGGTGCCCACACTACCGATGGGGCCGCATCGGTACCTCCGGGAGCCTGAGCCGGCAGCGGGGGACCGAAAACCGTGCGAAGTCGGCCACCGCCACCTTTAGGCTTGAGACATGTCGTCGAAACGCCACATCCTGACCGCGGTGGCCTGGCCCTACGCCAACGGGCCGCGCCACATTGGGCATGTATCCGGGTTCGGGGTCCCCTCCGATGTCTTCGCACGCTACCAGCGAATGTCCGGCAACAACGTGCTCATGGTCAGCGGTACCGACGAGCACGGCACCCCCGTCCTGGTGCTCGCCGACCAGGAGGGCGTGTCAGCGCGTGAACTGGCCGACCGCTACAACAGGATGATCGCCGAGGACCTCGTGGCCCTCGGACTCTCCTACGACCTGTTCACCCGTACCAGTACCGGCAACCACTACGCGGTGGTGCAGGAGCTGTTCACCGGTCTCTACGAGAACGACTACATCTTCGCCCGCACCACCAAGGGCGCCGTCTCCCCGTCCACGGGGCGCACCCTGCCCGACCGCTACGTGGAGGGCATCTGCCCCATCTGCGGGTATGACGGCGCGCGCGGCGACCAGTGCGACAACTGCGGCAACCAGCTCGATCCGATCGACCTGATCGAGCCCAAGTCCAAGATCAACGGCGAGACTCCGGAGTTCGTCGACACCGAGCACTTCATGCTCGACCTGCCCGCGTTCGCCCAGGTTCTGGGGAAGTACCTGGACTCCAAGAGCGGGCAGTGGCGGCCCAACGTCCTGAAGTTCTCGGTCAATCTGCTCAACGACCTCCAGCCGCGCGCGATCAGCCGCGACCTCGACTGGGGCGTGCCCATCCCGCTCGAAGGCTGGAGCGACGAGGCCAACAAGCGACTCTACGTCTGGTTCGACGCCGTCATCGGCTACCTCTCGGCGTCGATCGAGTGGGCCAAGCGGACCGGCGACCCCGAGGCATGGCGCGCGTGGTGGCAGAGCGAGGACGCCGAGTCCTTCTACTTCATGGGCAAGGACAACATCGTCTTCCACGCCGAGATCTGGCCGGCCATGCTGCTCGGGTACAGCGGCAGGGGAGACCGGGGGGGCACTCCGGGAGCGCTGGGCGCGCTCAACATCCCCACGGAGGTGGTCTCCAGCGAGTTCCTCACCATGGAGGGGCGCAAGTTCTCCTCCTCGCGGCGCGTGGCCATCTACGTCCGCGACTTCCTGGAGCGCTACTCCGCCGACGCGCTGCGCTACTACATCGTGGCGGCCGGCCCCGAGACCCAGGACACCGACTTCACCTGGTCGGAGTTCGTCCGCCGGAACAACGACGAACTCGTGGCCGCCTGGGGCAACCTGGTCAACCGGTCCATCTCGATGGCGGCGAAGAACCTGGGGGCCATCCCCGAGGCCGGCGAGCTCACCGGCGAGGACCGGCGGGTTCTCGCCGACTCCAGGGCCGCGTTCGACACCGTCGGCGAGCACCTGAACAGGTCGCGGTTCAAGGCGGCCCTCCAGGAGGCCATGCGCACCGTCGCCGAGGCCAACAAGTACATCTCCGACCAGGCCCCATGGGCGCTGAAGAAAACCGACCCGAAGCGGATGGAGACCGTCCTGCACGTCGCCCTGCAGCTGGTCAGCGACGCCAAGACACTCCTCACCCCCTTCCTGCCGGCCTCCTGCAACAAGGTGTACGCGATGCTCGGCGGCACGGGCGTGTGGTCGGGCATGCCGCGGCTGGAGGAGGCCGTCGACTCGATCGGCGGCGAGGAGGGCAGTTCGGTCTACCCGGTCATCACCGGCGACTACGCCGGCAACGAGGCACGCTGGGAGTCCACGCCCATCCGGCCGGGCACGCCGCTGTCCCGGCCCGAGCCGCTGTTCGCCAAGCTCGATCCGAGCGTCGCGGACGAGGAGCTGGCGCGCCTGGAGGAGAAGGCGGGCGAGTAGCTCCCGACCCGCGGCACCCCCGCGGGAATATCGGTACCGGCGGACCGTTCTACCGGACGGTCCGCCGTACGCGTGTGAGACGAACGCCGTAAGGAAGTGGTCATGGGCAAGCGCAGTGGCAGAGCGGTGCGCAACCGGAACGCCGAGACTCCGCCGCCCGCGCCGGAGCCGCTGAGTGTTGCGGTGGCCGACAGCCACACCCACATGGACATGCAGGACCCCGAGGTCCCGCGGATCGTCGCCGACGCCGAGGCGGTGGGCGTGACCCCGCTGATCCAGGTCGGTGTCGACCTGCCCTCCTCACGCTGGGCGGCCGAGATCGCCGCGGAGTACCGGGCGGTGTGGGCCGCTGTGGCGCTGCACCCCAACGAGGCGCCCCGGATCGTGCACGGTGACGGCGCCCCCGGCGTCGAGGCCGACGAGACCGACTGGGCGGGGAAGGCCCGGGCCGCCGCGGGGACGGCGGGACTGGACGCCGCCGTCGCCGAGATCGAGCGGATGGCCGCGCTCCCGCAGGTACGCGCGGTCGGGGAGACCGGTCTGGACTACTACCGCACCGGAAGCGAGGGCACCCGCGCCCAGCAGGAGTCCTTCCGCCGGCACATCGATATCGCCAAGCGGCACGGCAAGGCCGTGATGATCCATGACCGGGACGCCCACGACGACGTCCTGCGCATCCTGGACGAGGAGGAGGCCCCGGAGCGGGTCGTCTTCCACTGCTTCTCCGGCGACGCGGCCATGGCCAAGGTCTGTGCCGAGCACGGCTACTTCATGAGTTTCGCCGGCAACGTCACCTTCGCCAACGCGCACCAGCTCCGCGAGGCCGCCGAGGTGGCGCCCCCCGAGCTCGTCCTGGTCGAGACGGACGCCCCCTTCCTCACCCCCAAGCCCTACCGGGGCCGCCCCAACGCCCCGTACCTGATCCCGCACACCCTGCGCGCGGTCGCCGAGGCCAAGGCCATGACCGAGGAGGAGCTGGCGGCCGCCGTGGCGGGCAACGCCCGGCGGGCCTTCGGACTCTGATCCGCCGACCGGCGTGCTCTCAGGACGGTCGTACGCCCCACTCCTTGAGGACGTCCTCGGCGGCGGGGCCGGTGAACTCCGGGTCGCGGGTGGCGGTGCCCGGGGTGCGGCCGAAACGGGGGGCGGGGCCGGGGTAGCGGTACTCCCCTTTGCGCGCCACGGAGCCGCGGGCCCTGACGTGCGGGTGTTCCGCGGCCTCGGACATGGACAGGACGGGCTGGACGCAGGCGTCGGTACCGGCGAGGAGCCCGGCCCATTCGTCGCGGGTCCTGGTGCGGATGACCTCGGCGAAGCGGTCGCGCAGCTCCGGCCACCGCGACCGGTCCCACTGGTCGGGGAGGTCGGCGCCGGCCAGCCCGACCCCCTCCAGGAAGACCGCGTAGAACTGCGGCTCGATGCAGCCGACGGACACGTACCGGCCGTCGGCGCACTCGTAGACGTCGTACCAGGGTGCCCCGGTGTCGAGGTAGTTGGTGCCGCGCTCGTCGCTCCAGGCCCCGCGCGCCCGGTCCTCGTAGACCATCGACATCAGAAACGCGCTGCCGTCGATCATCGCGGCGTCCACGACCTGCCCCCTTCCGGAGGTCTGGCGTTCCATCAGGGCGCTGAGCACCCCGGTGACCGCGAACATCGCGCCCCCGCCGAAGTCGCCGACGAGGTTGGCCGGTGGCACCGGTGCCTGCCCGGCGCGCCCGAACCCGTGCAGGGCGCCGTTGAGCGAGATGTAGTTCATGTCGTGCCCGGGATGCCGGGCGAGCGGGCCCTCCTGCCCCCATCCGGTGATCCGGGCGAACACCAGGCGCGGGTTGAGTTCCAGGCACTCCTCCGGACCGATCCCCAGCCGTTCCATGACGCCGGGCCGGAACCCCTCCAGCAGCACGTCGGCGGCCGCGATCAGCTCGCGTGTGGTGCGGATCCCCTCGGCAGTCTTGAGGTCGACCCCGAGCACCGGCCGCCCCGCGCTCATGTGCGGTCCCCGGCCCGTGCGGGCCGCCTCGGCCGCCGTGGGCCGGTCCAGCCGGATGACGCTGGCGCCGAGATCGGCGAGGAGCATGGCGGCCATAGGTCCGGGGCCGATCCCGGTGAACTCTACGACCCGGATTCCATTGAGCGGACCCATCGGCGATCCTCCCGCGAGGACGGTTCGAATCATGTTCGGTTGCACATTGTGGAGGACGCCCTCCCGGCCGCGCTATGCGCGGGCGATGCCTCTGGAGGAAAGGGCGGCATCCGGATTTTCCCCCGGAAATCGGCTGATGCTAAAGCGCGTTTGCGGCCTCTGTGATAATTTCCGGATGGCTGGACGTGCCGCCGTGACCCCCAAGGGCTGAGCTCTCCGGCCGATCCGCCCGCCATCATCGCGCGGTCGAGGCCATCCGGCCGTACCCCCGTCGTTTCCATGATCGTAAAGGTCAGATGAATCGTGCCTAGCTGGTCGTCACGTTCCCGTCGATCCCACCGCGGTACCCGCAGGGCACCGAACAAGAGCAGCGCGGAAACACAGGCGCAGCGGCTGCTGGCCGTGATCTCGCCGTCCTGGTGGCGCTCGCGCCGTGTGGCGATCGGCGCCGCCGTGGCCGCCGGGGTGGTGCTGATCGGCGGGGGCACCGCGTTCGCCATGGAGCAGCGGATCACACTCGACGTCGACGGCGAAGAGCAGAGCGTGCACACCTACGGCGCGACCGTCCAGGAGGTATTGAACTCCGCGGAGGTCGAACTCGGCGAGCACGACGCCGTCGCCCCCGCCCTCGATACCGAGCTGGCCCCGGGCGACCACGTCCTGGTGCGCTCCGGGCGCGAGTTCACCCTGGAACTGGACGGAGAGCCGGAAACCCATTGGGTCACCGCGCTGACGGTGGGGGAGGCGCTCGACCAGATCGGCCTGGGCGGCGAGGCGCTGGAGCTCTCGGCGGACCACAGCGACCCGGTGCCGGAATCCGGTCTCGAGGTCGAGGCGACCGGAGCCCGGCAGGTGGTGATCCTCCGCGACCGGACCCGTACCGAGGTCGCGACCACCGCGGGCACCGTCGAGGAGGTCCTCGACGACAACGGCGTCGAGCTGGGCGAGCACGACATCGTTGAGCCGGAACTCGACGCCGAGCCCGTCGACGGCATGGTCATCGACGTCCTTGAGGTTCTCAGCGAACCCGAGACGGAGAAGAAGAAGATCGAGGCCGAGACCGAGGAACGCGACAACGACGAGATGGAGAAGGGCGAGAAGGAGGTCGTCCAGGAGCCCGAGGACGGCGTCAAGGAGGTCACCAGCGCCACGGTCATCAAGGAGGGCGAGGAGACCGAGCACGTCCTCAAGGAGAAGGTCCTGGAGGAGCCGATCGACGGCATCGTCGAGGTCGGGACGAAGGAACCCGAGTTCGACCCCAATGTCGGCGGCGAGGCCGACAGCCTCAACTGGGACGCCCTGGCCCAGTGCGAGTCGAACGGGGACCCCACCGCCGTGAACGAGGCCGGCGGGTACTACGGCCTCTACCAGTTCTCCATGGCCACCTGGCAGTCCGCCGGGGGCAGCGGAAACCCCGCGGAGGCCAGCCCCGAGGAGCAGACGATGCGGGCGAAGAAGCTCTACAACCTGGTCGACGGCAACTGGGAGGGCCAGTGGCCGGAATGCGGCAGCAACCTGTTCAATTGAGCGGGCCCGGGCAAGGGGTCGCCTCCAGCGGTGCGGTGAGGCGCGGACGCGTCACCGGCCTGGCAAAATGGGCAGGTGGCTCACTCCGAGACGTCTGAGACCGTCCGCCTGCTGACCCCGGCCGATGTCCGCCGGATCGCCGACCGCCTGGGCATCAGGCCGACCAAGACCCTCGGCCAGAACTTCGTCATCGACCACGGGACGGTGCGCCGGATAGTCCGGCTCTCGGGAGTGGACGAGGACGACGTCGTCCTGGAGGTCGGCCCCGGCCTCGGCTCCCTGACGCTCGCGCTGCTGCCGCGGGTACGCCGCGTCACGGCGATCGAGATCGATCCGGACCTCGCCGCCGCGCTGCCGGCGACCGTGCGGGAGCACGCCCCCGGCCTGGCGGACCGCCTGGAGGTCCGCGCCGCCGACGCCCTGCGCGTTGCGGAGGTCCCCGGTCCCGAGCCGACCGCGATGGTGGCCAACCTGCCCTACAACGTGGCCGTCCCGGTGCTGCTGCACCTGCTGGAGCTGCTGCCGTCGGTGCGGAGGACGCTGGTCATGGTGCAGGCCGAGGTGGCCGACCGGCTCGCCGCCGAACCGGGGAGCCGCACCTACGGCGCACCGTCGGCGAAGGCCGCCTGGTACGCCGGCGTGCGCCGCGCGGGCAATGTCGGCCGCAGCGTGTTCTGGCCCGTGCCCAACGTCGACTCCGGACTGGTGGAGCTGCGCCGCCGCCCGGCACCGAGCACGGCGGTACCGCGGGAAGAGGTGTTCGCGGTCATCGACGCCGCCTTCGCGCAGCGCCGCAAGACCCTCAGAGCGGCCCTGTCCTCGTGGGCAGGGTCCGCCGCCGCTGCGGAGACCGCGCTGCGCGCCGCCGGTGTCGACCCGTCCGCACGCGGTGAGGCCCTCGACGTCGCGGCGTTCGCACGCATCGCCGAACACCGGCCCGGCCGCGTGCGGTAGGGGCCGCCGCGGCCACGCACGCCGTTCGGCTCACCGAGTCCTGAGCATCGAGGTCCGCGGCGGTTGGACGCGGCTCAGTCGCGTCTGGGGACGTCGCTCAGGTCGATCTCCACGCCCTTGCCGCTGTCGCGGCTGCCCAGCAGCAACTCCTGGAGTTCCGCACCGTCGGGGACCATGAACACCAGTTGCCCCGTCGCCTTCTCGCCGGCCGGGATCTCCCGCCACAGCGAGTCGTCGCGCTCCTCGGTCGACGGCTCCAGGGCGAGGGTGAACTCGCCGCTGGCCATCCGGAGGCGCTGCCATTCGTGGTCGAGCTCGATCGTGTGTTCCGAGGTGTTCTCCACACGCAGGTCGAACGCGCAGTACATACCGCCGGTGGTGGTTGAGCGGTTGTTGACGTTGGTCCCGCAGGCGTACTCGTTGACGTTGAAGACCATCCGGCCGTCGGTGGTGCCGTCCGTCTGGGCCCCGCCCGGCTGGGCGGCCGAACCGTCGCCGGAGCCGCCGTCCTCCTCCTGCCGCTCCGCGTCCCGCGGAGTGCCGCCGGTGGTGTCGGCCCTGTTGAAGACGAGCAGGGTGAGCACGGTGAACAGCAGGACCAGGAGCGCCGCGACCAGTGCCGCCAGGATGATCCACTTCACCCGCTTCTTACCGGGCTGCAAGGGGCGGTGCGGGGGTGGCGGCGCCGGCGGGACATAGGGCTGGGCCTGCGGGCGGGCGCCCGTCTGGCCCGGTCCCTCCTGGGGCGGCGGCCCCACTTGCGGGATGGGGCCGGTCTGGCGCGGGGAGGCCACCGGGAACTGTCCGGTCTGGTGCGCCGGAGGCTGGTGGGCGGGACCCGGATGCTGCATCTGCTGGCCGGGGTACGCCTGCTGCGCGGCCGGCATCGGCACCTGCTGCCCCGGATGCGGCGGCTGCGGATGCCCATGGCCGGGGGCGCCGAGTGGCGGGCCCGGAGGCGGCATGCCCTGGTGCGGCCCCTGCGGCGGATGGGACACCGGGTGCGCCTGGGGCCCCTGCGGTGCGGCGTTCGGTGGCAGCGGGGGAAGGTTGGGGCGCCACGACTGGTGGAGCGCGTGGCTGACCATGTCGTTGGCGTTGCCGGAGTCGCCCTCGCCCCCGGCCAGTTCCAGCAGTAGGTCCTGGGCCTTGGGCCGGCGTTCGGGTTCCTTGGCCAGTGCCTTGGCGACCAGCCGGTCGAGAGGGCTGTCGAGGTTGCCGAGCTGCGGTTCGGCGAACAGCACCCGCTTGCCGAGCGTCATGGCGTCGCCGTTGCCGAAGGGATGGACGCCGTTCCCGGCGAACGCCACCAGGCACCCCCACGCGAAGATGTCGGCGGAGGTGGTGACCTTCTCCTCCAGCAGTTGCTCGGGAGCCATCCAGCCCGGGCTGCCCATGACGATCCCGGTCTTGGTGTGGTTGGTCATGGTGTTCATCGCCCGGGCGATACCGAAGTCGATGACGCGCGGTCCGGAGAGCGACAGCAGAACGTTCGCGGGCTTGAGATCGCGGTGGACCAGGCCGGTCCGGTGGATGGCCGCGAGCGCGGCCGCCACGCCCAGCGCGAAGCCGTGCAGGGTGCTGGAGTCGAGGGCTCCGTGCTCGGCGATCTGCTCGGCCAGGGGGGTCCCCGCGATGTACTCGGTGACCATGTAGGGCCGGTTCTCGAACGTCCCGTGGTCGAGGACCTTGGCGGTGCAGAACGAGGCGACTCTGCGCGCGTTCTCCATCTCGTCGCGGAAACGGGCGCGGGTAGCCTCGTCGAAAGCGAGTTCCGGCCGGATCACCTTGATCGCGACCTGGGATCCCTTCTCAGGGGTGCGGCCGAGGTAGACCGTCCCCATTCCGCCACTGCCCAGACGCCCGGACAGCACGTATGGACCGATGGTGGCCGGATCCCCGGCGGCCAGCGGTTCCAGGTTCTTTGGGAGCCCATCCGACGGCAAGCGGTCCTCCCCGACGGTGTCCAAAGTGCGTCCGGCCCCAAGGTAGCGGGGATCGTGTCCTGATACCCACCCGCACAGGCCACGAGGCCCGATTTTGGACACTCAGAGTGACACACCTGCGGGGGGAATCGTCCATGGAACCCCGGCCGCCGTGAAGTACGCGAGGGAACGGCACATGTGTTCCGTTGCGGGTACGTGGGCTCACGGGGGTGGGGGCTTCCTTTACGATTGAGGACTCGTGACCGCTATGACCGCCGTAACCGTACGGGTACCCGCAAAGGTGAACCTTCAGCTAGCGGTTGGGCCGGCGCGCGAAGATGGATACCACGATCTGGTCAATGTCTTCCACGCTGTCTCGTTATTCGACGAGGTTACCGTTACTGCGGCCGGTCCGCGTGCAGTGACGGGCTTCGCGAGGCTGACCGTCGAGGGGGAGCCGTACGCGTACACCGCCGAGGTTCCACTCGACGACACCAACCTCGCCGCCCGCGCCGCACGCCTCCTGGCACGTGAGACCGGTAGCGGCGGCCCGATCGACATCCACTTGCGCAAGCGGATCCCGGTCGCCGGGGGCATGGCGGGAGGCAGCGCCGACGCCGCAGGGGCGCTTGTGGCATGCAACACATTTTGGCGGGCGGGGCTTTCACCGGACGATCTCCTGGCGCTGGCCGCCGAGCTCGGCAGTGACGTCGCCTTCCCGCTCGTGGGCAGGACGGCCGTGGGCACCGGCCGCGGCGAGCTGCTCACCCCCGTGAGCAGTGTCGGGCGCTACCACTGGGTCTTCGCGCTCTCCGGTAAAGGGCTGTCCACGGGGAGGGTCTTCGCCGAGTACGACCGGCTCCGTCCCGACGCGCCCGAGCCGCGGGAGGACACGGCCCTGATGTCGGCGCTCGCTTCCGGGGACGCCCGAGCGCTCGGCGCGGCCCTCAGCAACGACCTGGAGGCCGCCGCGTTGTCGCTGCGCCCGGATCTGGACGCGACCCTGCAGGCGGGCCGTGCGGCGGGAGCACTCGGTGTGATCGTGTCCGGATCCGGCCCCACCTGCGCGTTCCTCGCCGCGGACGAGGCGGCCGCCGGCCGGGTCGCCGCGGCGCTGCGGGAATCCGGGCACTGCGAGCGGACCGTTACCGCCTATGGCGACGTCGAGGGGGCCGTGGTCGTCCCTCAGGGGTGACAGCGCCGGCGGCCTCCGCGGAGGACGCGGCACGGGCCGAGCCCTCTGCCTCCCGTGCCCTTCTCCGCCCTCTCCGGGTATTGACCTCAATTCAACTTGAGGTTTCAGACTGAGGTCATGACTACGACGACCTTCAGCCGCTACGCCGACCTGCCGACCCTCGTCGGGCTGATGACCGGCGACGAGAAGCACCAGGCCGCGGCCGAGTCCACACTCGACGTCCTGTGGGTGCTCTACGACCGGGTGCTCGACGTAACGCCCGAGACCGCCGACGCCCCCGACCGCGACCGCTTCCTGCTCTCCAAAGGGCATGGCCCGGCCGCCTACTACGCGGTTCTCGCGGCGAAGGGCTTCATCGACGTCCAGGCGCTTCGGAACTGGGGCCGGTTCGACTCGCCCCTGGGCCACCATCCCGACCGGGTGCTCCTCCCCGGTGCGGAAATCGGGAGCGGCTCCCTCGGGCACGGACTCGGACTGGGGGTGGGGACGGCCCTCGGGCTGCGGATACAGGGCAGGACCGGCCCCCGCGTGGTCGTCCTGGTCGGCGACGCCGAACTCGACGAGGGCAGCAACCACGAAGCGGTCGCGGTCGCCGGCCGCCTCGGGATCGACAGCCTCACCGTGGTCGCCGTCGACAACGGCTCCGCCTCCCTGGGCTGGCCGGGCGGGATCGCCGAGCGTTTCGCCCGCGAGGGCTGGGCCGCACGCTCCGCCGCCGGCCGCGACCACACCGCCCTCTACGAGGCGCTCACCGGCGCGCACCCCGGACGCCCGCTGGCCGTGATCGCCCAAGTCCGGTCCTGAGGAGGAAACACGATGCCCCTGAGCAACTACGCCGGCGCCGACAACGTAAGGCCGGCCCCAATGCGGGCCGGCTTCGTCGACACCGTCGACGCGGCGCTCGACACCGATCCGCGGCTCGCCGTTGTGCTCGCCGACATCTCCGCGGACCGCTTCGCCGGTGCCGCGGCCCGCCATCCCGGGCGCGTCGTCAACGTCGGCATTCGGGAGCAGCTCATGGTGAGCGTGGCCGGCGGCCTGGCGCTGACCGGTCTGCGGCCCATCGTGCACACCATCGCCTCATTCCTGGTCGAGCGGCCCTTCGAACAGCTCAAACTCGACCTCGGCCATCAGGACACCGGCGCCGTTCTGGTCGGCGTCGGCGCCTCCTACGACTACGCCGGGGCCGGGCGCACCCACATGGCCCCCGGCGACGTCGCCCTCTTCGACACCATGCCGGGGTGGACCGTGCACGTCCCCGGGCACGCGGACGAGGTCGTACGGCTCCTCGAAACCTCGTTCGGCGGCGACGACCGCGTCTACCTCCGGCTCTCCGAGCGAGCAACGCCGCGTCCCGGCCGGTGGGCGGCGGGCTGGTGACCGTCCGCTCCGGATCCGCCCGCTCCAGCGGTGTCGCGGTCGCCGTCGGTCCGATGCTGGACCGGGTCCTGGCCGCGACCGAAGACCTCGACGTCACGGTCGCCTACGCGGCCACGGTCCGTCCGTTCGACCGCGCCGGCCTCAACCGGCTCGTAGCCGCAGCGGGGCGGGCCGATGTCCTCGTGGTCGAGCCGTACCTGGAGGGGACCTCGGCGCACGAGATCGCCGCCGCGCTGGACGACCGCAGGCACCGCCAGAGGTCCCTCGGTGTCTCCCGCGCGACCGAAGTGCGCGGCTACGGCACACCGGCCGACCACGACCGTGCGCACGGCCTCGACACGGAGGGAATCGCCAAGGCCGCGCGGGACTTCTTCCTGGCCTGAGCAGTGTCCGCGGCGCCCACCCGCACGGGGCCGGGGTGGGCGCCGCGCCGGCCTGGGAGGGCGGCGCACGCCGAAGTGGGGGACGGAGCCTACCCAGGACTCAGCGGGACCGGCCCCTGCGGCCCGCCCGCGAGATGCCCGGGGCGGGAGAGCCGCGGCCGGTGTTTCGCGGACGCAAGGGGCTCGCCGTGGTGCGCTCCCACAGTGAGGCCCAATGCTGAGCGGTGAGATCCTTCGGGAGCGCTCGGGGCGACACCCCGTGTGTCCGCGACCACTCGTGCAGCGCCCTCCGGTCGATCCGCCCCGTCCTGGTCAGGATCTCCTGCAACCCGCGACCGGGACCGGTGAAGACGTTCCGGACGAAACGCTGGTAACCCCCGCGGTCGGCGACGAGCGGGGACGACCGGCGGGTGACGGTGAGCAGGCCGCCGTCGACCGACGGGACGGGCCGGAAGGACCGGGCGGGGACCCGAGAGTGCAGCGTGAAGTCGTACCACGGCCACCAGCTCGCGGTCAGCATGCTCGCGCCGCCCACCCCCGCCCGCCGGCGGGCGGCCTCCCACTGCATCAGCAGCACCCCGGCCTGCCAGTGCGGTGCCGCGAGGATCCGGCGCAGGATCGAGGTCGTTAGGTGGAACGGGAGGTTGCCGACGAGGACATGCGGGTGCCGCGGTAACCGGAAGCGCAGGATGTCGTCGTTGACGACGGCGACGTTCTCGGGCGTGCGCCGGTCGAGGCGGCGCGCGCGCCCCGGATCGACCTCGACGGCGGTGACCGGCCGACCGGACCGGCTCAACGGGAGGGTCACAGCGCCGTCGCCGGCGCCGATCTCCACGATCGGGCAACTCGTCCGCGCGACGAGTCCCCCGATCGTGTCGATGACCGACCGGTCGGCGAGGAAGTTCTGGCCGAACTCGTGTCGGCCGCCCTGATAGGGAGAAGGCATGGGAAGCTCCGCGAGGAATCGTCGGAGCCGGGCAGCGCAGTGCACCGCACCGGCGGAGAACTCCGGGATGCGGCGGAGCTGGCGATCGGTGAGGTCAGTCCGCCGCTAAGCGGCGCGGAGCCTCACGGACGCGATTCCCAGGCAGCAGATTCCCATATCAGGGACCCTAGCAGCGGTGTCCGGGCGCGGGCATCCCCTTTTCCTGCGGCCTCCGGCGGCACCGCGCCCGGAACGACCGGCCTTCCAGAGGTGTTCCCGGCGTGGCGGGTGTGGTCGTGCCCGCCCCTCCCGTCCACCACAATGGGAAGCACGATGAATCTGGTCAATCTTGCGGATGTATCCCTGGCCTACGGGCCTCTTGTACTGCTCAGGGACGTGTCGTTCGGTGTGGACGAGGGCGACCGCGTCGGTGTGGTCGGCCGCAACGGCGGCGGGAAGTCCACCCTGGTATCGGTCGTCGCCGGGCTCACAGAGCCCGACTCCGGACGGGTGGTCCACAGCAGGGGACTGCGGGTCGGTTTCCTCCAGCAGAGCGACAGCTACCCCGAAGGCACCGTCGGCGAGTTCGTCCTGGGAGAGCGCGCCGAACACGAGTGGGCCGGCGACGCGCGCGTGCGCGACGTGCTGCGCGGGCTGCTCAGCGGGTGGGATCTCGACACCCCGATGGCCGGCCTGTCGGGAGGTGAGCGGCGCCGGTCTGCTCTCGCGCGGCTCCTCATCGAGACCCATGACCTGCTCGTCCTGGACGAGCCGACCAACCACCTGGACATTGAGGGCATCGCCTGGCTCGCCGGGCATGTCAACCGGCGCAAAGAGGCGCTCGTGGTGGTGACACACGACCGGTGGTTCCTGGACGCCGTCACCAACCAGACCTGGGAGGTCGTCGACGGCCGGGTCGAGCGCTACGAGGGTGGATACGCCGCCTACGTGCTGGCCAAGGCCGAACGGGAACGGCTCGCGGCGGCGACCGAAGAGCGGCGGCAGAACCTCATGCGCAAGGAGCTCGCCTGGCTGCGCCGCGGCCCGCCCGCGCGCACCTCCAAGCCCAAGTTCCGGGTCGAGGCGGCCAACAGCCTCATCGCCGACGAACCGCCGCCCCGCAACACCGTCGAACTCGTGCGCTTCGCGAGCTCCCGCCTGGGCAAGACCGTCATCGACACCCGGAACCTGCTGCTCAAGGGCGGGGAACGGGTTCTGGTCGAGAACCTCACCTGGCAGCTGGGGCCGGGCGACCGGGTCGGCCTGGTCGGGGTGAACGGCTCTGGGAAGTCGACACTGCTGCGCGCGCTCGCCGGGGAGCACGAGCCCGAAGGGGGGTCCGTCCGGCACGGCAAGACGGTGAACCTCGCGCACCTGTCGCAGGGCCTGGCCGAGCTGGACGGGCGGCGCCGCCCGCTGGAGGTGGTCGAGGAGGTCCGGCGGCACGTCACGATCGGCAAGAAGGAGTTCTCCGCCAGCCAGATGCTGGAGCGCTTCGGGTTCCGGGGCGAACGCCAGTGGACCCCCATCAGCGACCTCTCCGGCGGCGAACGGCGCCGCCTGCAGATGCTGCGGCTGCTCATGGGCGAACCCAACGTGTTCCTGCTGGACGAGCCCACCAACGACCTGGACATCGAGACCCTGACCGAGCTGGAGGACCTGCTCGACGGCTGGCCCGGGGCGCTGGTGCTGGTCAGCCACGACCGCTACTTCCTGGAACGCATCACCGACCGCGTGATGGCGCTCATGGGCGACGGCGCGCTCTCGTTGCTGCCGGGCGGTGTCGACGAGTACCTCGCGCGGCGCGCGGGCGCCGACGACGGGGGAGAGGTCCCCGTGGCCGGCGCGGGAAAGGAATCCGAGGACCGTCGCGCCCCGGCCGGTCTCTCCGCGGCGGAGCAGCGGGCCCTCCAGAAGGAGATGCAGCGGACCGAGCGCCGCATCGACCGCATCGATGCGCGCGAGAGCGAGCTCCACGACCTGATGGCCGGCGCCGCCGACGACTACACCCGACTCGCCGAGCTCGATGCCGAGCTGAAATCCCTGCAGTCGGAGAAGGACGGGCTGGAACAGGACTGGCTCGCCTCGGTGGAGAAGCTCGGCGGGTAACCCGGCGGGGCGTCGCCGCCCGGACCGGTCAGGTCCGGGCGGCGACGCGTGCGCGCAGGTTGCGGAACTGGCGGGTCTGCATGACGAGGTGAGCGGGCTCCCCGAACAGCACGTCCGCGGGCCATGTGAGCACCCGCGGGCGGCTGCGGCCGCGCGTCCGCACCACAAGGCGGGTCGTACCGCCGGTGGCCGGTTCGAGGTGGAAACCCCAGATCCCGTCGATGTAGGCCCGGGGCAGCGGTTCGGAACCCGCGTCGAAGGGGAGGCCGGAGGGCAGTTCCAGCTCCGCGCGCAGCACCAGGGTCCGCTCCGGCACGAGGACCGCGACCGTGAACCAGGCCTTGCCGCTGGGGAGCGAGTCCAGGCGCCGGCCCTCGCGCAGATCCTGCCACTGGGGGGCGATGCGCTCCGCGCTCGGCCGCCCGCCGTTGTCCAGCCGGTCCCAGCTGTACCAGCCGCCCCGGTTGCAGCCCATCTGGACCAGCCAGGGCCAGACGTCCTCGGGCGGGGCCGGCAGGGTCGTGGCCATCGTCGAGGAGCCCTGGGCGTCGGGGACGAGCTCGTCGCCCGGGTAGGTCCGCTCGGCCTCCTCGCGGGTCGCTCCCCAGCTCAACACGCGCGGCCGTACCAGAAGGCCGTATCCGGCCAGTACGGCGGCCGCGCCGAGGGAGAGCCGCCACAACCGTGACTGGTACCCGCTCATGCCTTCAGCTTCGCACCTTCGCTTCCCCAGTACCACAGGGCGCGCGGACGCGGATGCCACCGGGGCCGGCCGATCGGCGCCCGCCGGCCGCCGCGGCATCGGAGGGGGCCGTCGGCGTGTCCTTCCGGGGCGGCGACTCCGTTCAGCGGATCTCGACGACCTCGTCGAAGGTCTTCGCGATCTCGTTGGCGCCGGCCTGGTTGGTGTGGATGTCCGGGCCCCGGTCCGTGTTGCACATCCAGGTGTAGTCGCAGACGGACTGCACGTTCGCGGGCATGTCGGTGTCGCTGTCCGGCGGAACGTCGAATTCGTCGGCGTTGAACGTCTGCTCGACGTCGGCGACCTCGACGCCGGCCTCCTCGTAGACGGAACGCAGGACGTCGTTCATCTCCAGCAGGGCATCGGTGGAGTACTCGGCGAGCTCCTCGTTGGAGGGCTCGTTCCGGTTGTCGTCGTCCTCGTCGTCGGTGACTTCCGCGTTCACGTTGTCCAACAGCAGCGCCGCCACGAACGGGTTGTAGTAGGTCATCCCGACGATCTGCACATCGGCTCCCGCCGCCTCGCGCAGGCGCGCGGCTATCTGCGGGATCTCCTCCTCCATGCGGTCCAGGCCCTCCTGCACGCACTCGGTGTCGAGGTCGGCGTCGACGTCGCCGTCCTGGTCGTAGGCGCACCCGGTGAAGTTGTTGCCGCCGATGTCCAGTGTCACCAGCGCGACCTGGCCGCCGTGCCGCTCCAGGAAGTTCTCGGCCGCGGCCAGTTGTGACCCCTCGTCGTAGTCGCAGCCCTCGCGACCGCCGGAGAGGAAGGTCGTGGTGTCCTCGCCGCCGCATCCCAGGCGCTTGTGGTCCAGGGTGGAATCGCGGTCGAACAGCCTGCGGTACAGGGCGTCGGTGTAGCCGTCCGAGGTTTCGCGCAGCTTCCCGTCGTCGTCGGGCTGGAGCCCCACGGAGAGGGAGTCGCCCAGTGAGAGGTAGTAGCGCTCACCCGTGCCGGCCTGGTCCTCCTCTTCCGCGGAGCAGCTCGACACCAGCAGCGTTGCCGCGACCGTCGCTATGGCGGCTCTCCAAGAAGTGTTCAAGTTTCTCCACTGTCCTGAGAAGGGGTTTCGCACACAGCGGTCAAGTCGTGGCGAAATGGACGGTGGAGGAAATATACCGTTCCCCGCCAGGTGAGTCAGGAACCCGGGTGGGTTGCGGACTCGTCGAGGGGGGAGAGGAGGGACCTCAGCAAGAAGGAGAGCCGCTCGCGGTCGGCCCTGCGCATCCCGCCCAGAATCGACTCCTCGTATTCGAGCAGGGCCGCCAGCGCCGCGTCCACCCGCTTTTGCCCTTCGTCGGAGAGGCGCACCAGCACCCCGCGCTTGTCGGCGGGGTCGGGGCGGCGCCGCACCAGGTCGGCGGCGGCGAGGCGGTCGATCCGGTTGGTCATCGTGCCCGACGTCACGAGTGTGGCCCGGAGCAGCCGTCCCGGACTCATCTCGTACGGTGGGCCCGAACGGCGCAGTTCGGCGAGCACGTCGAACTCCCACGGCTCCAACCCGTGCTCGGTGAACACCGTGCGGCGCGCGCGATCCAGGTGGCGCGCCAGCCGCGAGACCCGGCTGAGTACCTGCAGGGGCTCGACGTCGAGATCCGGTCGCTCCGTCCGCCAGGCCTCGACAAGCCCGTCAACCTCATCGCGCATACCTGTAGCATATCTCTTGATATCAAGAGAGTCGCCGGGGCGTGCCTGTTCCGCGCCTACTCGTGCTGGTGCTTGCGCTGCACGCTCTCCAACCGCGGCTTGGTCTCCAAGCTGGACAGGCCGTTCCACGCGAGGTTCACCAGATGCGCCGCGACCACCTCACGCTTGGGTTTGCGGACCTCCAGCCACCACTGACCGGTGAGCGCCACCATGCCCACGAGAGACTGCGCGTACAACGGCGCCAGTTTCGGGTCGTACCCGCGCTCCCTGAACTCCTCGGCAAGGATGTGCTCCACCTGCGTCGCGATGTCACTGATCAGACTCGCGAAACTGCCGGTTCCCGATGCGGCGTGGGAGTCGCGCGCGAGGATGCGGAAGCCCTGGCTGTTCTCCTCCACATACTGCAGCAGCGCGAGGGCGGCCTGCTCTATCTTGCCGCGGGCATGGTCGGCGGTCAGTGACTCGCCGACCATGCCCAGCAACGTATGCATCTCGCGGTCCACCACCACGGCGTAGATGCCCTCTTTGCCGCCGAAGTGCTCGTAGACCACAGGCTTGGAGACGCCCGCGCGTGCGGCGATCTCCTCGATCGAGGTGCCGTCGAAGCCGCGTTCGGCGAAGAGTTCACGACCGATGTCGAGAAGCTGCTCCCGGCGTTCCTTGCCGGTCATGCGTTTCCGGCTCGTCCGGGGTTTCTGCTCGCTCACGGCTCCCATTGTGGCCACTCACTCTAGATAGTGACGCGCTTGGCCGCCAGCCGCTCCGCGTTGGGCCAACGCACCTTGCTTGCCCATCCGAGTTTCTCGAACATCCAGATGACGCGGGCCGTGATGTCGATCTGCCCCTTGAGTACACCGTGGCGCGCGCAGGTCGGGTCGGCGTGGTGCAGGTTGTGCCATGATTCACCGAAGGACGGGATGGCCAGCCACCACACGTTGCGCGAGCGGTCGCGCACCTCGAAGTTCTCCTCGCCGATCGTGTGGCAGATGGAGTTGATCGACCAGGTGACGTGGTGCAGCAGCGCGACCCGGACCAGGCCCGCCCAGAAGAACGCCGTGAGCGCGCCCCACCACGACATCGTGATCAGGCCGCCGAGGAGGGCCGGGGCTCCCAGGGAGAACGCCACGAGCGGGATGAACATCGTGTCGACCCTGCGGATGTCCTTGTCCTTGAGCAGATCCGGGGCGAAGCGCTTCGGGGAGGTCTTCTGCTCGTCGAGGTAGAGCCAGGCCATGTGCGCGTAGTAGAGCCCCTTGGCGACGGAGCGCCAGTCGTCGCCGAAGCGCCACGGCGAGTGCGGGTCGCCCTCGGCGTCGGCGTACTTGTGGTGCCGCCGGTGGTCGGCCACCCATTTGATGACGCTGCCCTGGATCGCGAGGCTGCCGGCCACGGCCAGCGCGATGCGCAGCGGGCGGTTGGGCTTGAAGGAGCCGTGCGTGAAGCACCGGTGGTACCCGGCCGTGATACCGAGGCCGCTGATGACGTAGAAGACCGCGCCCAGAGCGATGTCGGTCCCGGTCAGCCCCCAGCCCCAGGCGAAGGGGACAGCGGCGGCCAAGGCGAGCAGGGGAATGAAGACGAAGGCGAAGACGGTGTAGCGCTCGGCCTTGCCCCGGCCTTCGGGGTCCACCTCCGGTTCTGGTCCACGTTTCGCCGGAGGGCCGGAATCGAGCGCGATCTCGGGTGCTGCGGTCATAGTCCCACCTAGTTCAAGAGGGCCGTGCGACTCGGAGGGTGCGACGCGGGGAGTGGCACTCCCATCACCCGACCGCTCGGCCTTCGCCATAACTTATACCTACGTAACCGTAACCTACGGAGACGTAGGTTTGACAAGTCGCAGCGCGGTCTTTCTGAAAAAAAGGGGGTCGGCCGTGGTCGCCGACCTCGGCGGCCGCATCCGTACGGGAAAGGGAAGGGGTCCGCAAGCCCCTCCGCGCCTTCGGCGGGGAGGCCCGAAGACCTCGGGGCGAGACCGGCGGGGTGGCAGGGAGGGTCGGCCGGTCACGTCGACCGAGATGACCCGCTGGCCGGATAGGCGCTATGTTGGTGCCCGGAACGACGGCGGTTCCACCGTCCGGTCGCCAGGAGGCCGGGGTGGAATGTCTGTTTTATTCCCGGGTGGTGTAATCGGCAGCATAGCGGACTTTGAATCCGTTGGTCCAGGTTCGAGCCCTGGCCCGGGAGCACTCGTGACCAGCGCGAAGGGCGGTCCGGCGGTGGACCCCGAGGCAGGGTCCGGGTGCGCGCCCGCCGGCCCGTTCCACTCATCGGACGCGGCGCGCCCTCTTCGGGCCCGCGGCGGGCAGGCGGCGACGTTGTCCTAAGCCTGCGATCCCCCGCATGTATGCTGCCCATGTCGGCCTCGGGAGACGTCTGTTCACACGCCCGGCCAGCGCTGTCCCCTTCGCCGACACGCCACGTCGACTCCACGGGGCAACCCGTCGCGCCGACCCACGAGCTGTTTTCCGTTTCCACCGCCAGCGACATGAGGAGTCTCCGCCAGTGAGCGCGAGCCGTCCGGCTGCCGTCATCGTCCTTGCAGCGGGCGAGGGCACCCGAATGAAGTCCAGGCTTCCCAAGGTTCTCCACGAGATCTGCGGCCGCAGCATGCTGGGCCACGTCCTGGCCGCGGCAGAAGAACTCCGGCCCGAGCGCACCGTGGTGGTCGTCGGCCACGGGCGCGACCGCGTGACGCAGCATCTCAAGGACACCACTCCCGGGGTGAGCACCGCCGTACAGGAGCAGCAGAAAGGCACCGGCCACGCCGTTCGCATGGCCGTCGAGGAACTGCGGGCGCAGGGCGTCGACCTCTCCGGCACGGTGGTCCTCACCTACGGCGACACGCCGCTGCTGCGGGGCGAGACCCTCTCCGACCTCGCGAGCGCGCACGAGGCCGCGGGCAACGCCGTCACGGTGCTCTCCGCCAGGGTCCCCGACCCCGCCGGCTACGGCAGGATCGTCCGTGACGCCTCCGGGGCCTTCGTCGGGATCGTCGAGCACGCCGACGCCACCGAGGAGCAGCGGGCGGTCGACGAGATCAACTCCGGTATGTACGCCTTCGACGGAGCGCACCTGGCCGACGTCGTCGACCGGCTGTCGACGGACAACGCCAAGGGGGAGGAGTACATCACCGATGCGGCCGCGATCCTGCGCGGCGACGGCCACCGGGTCGACGCCACCGTGGCCCGCGACTGGGTGGAGATCCAGGGCGTCAACGACAGGGTGCAGCTCGCCGAGGCACGTCGGCTGCTCAACGACCGGCTGCTCACCGGGCATATGCGCGAGGGGGTCACGGTCGTCGATCCCGCCACGACTTGGGTCGATACCGGGGTCCGGATCGGGCGCGACACCGTCATCGAACCGCAGACGCAGCTTCGGGGCCGCACCGCCATCGGCGAAGGAGCCCGCGTGGGGCCCGGGGCGCTGCTGGCCGACACCACGGTCGGCGACGACGCGGTGGTCCGGCACCTCGTCGCCGAAGAGGCGGAGATCGGCTCCGGCGTGAGCGTCGGCCCCTACGCCTACCTGCGTCCCGGCGCGGCACTCGACAACGGGTCCAAGGTCGGCACCTTCGTCGAGGTGAAGAACTCCACCATCGGGAAGGGCTCCAAGGTCCCGCATCTGACCTACGTCGGTGACGCCGACATAGGGCAGGGGGTGAACGTCGGCGCGTCCTCGGTGTTCGTCAACTACGACGGGGTCACCAAGAACCGGACCACTATCGGGGACCATGCCCGGACCGGCAGCGACAACATGTTCGTCGCTCCTGTGAACGTTGGAGACGGCGCCTATACGGGTGCCGGGACCGTGGTGCGCGAAGACGTCCCCCCCGGCGCACTCGCGGTTTCCAGCGGCGCGCAGCGCAACATCGAGGGATGGGTGAGCCGGAAGCGCCCCGGATCGGCTGCGGCGGAGGCCGCGCAGCGGGCACTCCAAGGGGGAGACGCGGACAGCGCCGGCAAGGCGGATGATCAGTGACTGTGGGGGAACTCAAAGTGACCGGCATGAAGGCCGCGGGTCAGAAGAAGCTCATGCTGTTCTCGGGGCGCACGCACCCCGAGCTGGCCGAACAGGTGGCCGAGCAGCTCGGTATCGAGGTCGCGCCGACGAAGTTCCAGGACTTCGCCAACGGCGAGATCTATGTGCGCTACCTGGAGTCGGTGCGCGGATGTGACGCGTTCGTCCTGCAGAGCCACTCCGAGCCGATCAACCAGTCCGTGATGGAGCAGCTCATCATGGTGGACGCGTTGAAGCGCGCGTCGGCCAAGCGCATCACCGTGGTGACGCCGTTCCTCGGCTACGCCCGGCAGGACAAGAAGCACCTGGGGCGCGAGCCGATCTCGGCGCGGCTGATGACGGACCTGTTCCGCACAGCGGGCGCCAACCGGCTGATGTCGATCGATCTGCACACCGATCAGATCCAGGGGTATTTCGACGGTCCGGTGGACCACCTGTTCGCGCTGCCGCTCCTGGCCGACTACATCAAGAGCCGGGTGAGCGGTCTGGGAGCGACCGTGGTGTCGCCGGACGCCGGGCGGGTGCGCACCGCCGACCGGTGGGCCGACCGGCTGGGCCTCCCGCTGGCGATCATCCACAAGCGCCGCGATCCGGACGTGGCCCACCAGGTCAAGGTGCACGAGGTCGTCGGTGATGTCGAGGGGCGCACCTGCATCCTGGTCGATGACATGATCGACACTGCGGGCACGATCGTGAAGGCCGCCGACGCGCTGGTCGAGCAGGGGGCGAGCGATGTCATCGCCGCGGCGACGCACGGTGTGCTGTCCGGCCCGGCGCCGGAGCGCCTGCAGAAGTCGCAGATCTCCGAGGTCGTCATCACCAACTCGTTACCGGTCGCGGAGGAGCGCCGGTTCGACAAGCTGACGCAGCTCTCGATCGCTCCGCTGCTGGCCCGCGCGATCAGCGAGGTCTTCAGCGACGGCTCGGTGACGAGCCTCTTCGAGCCGAAGTGAGCACCGGCAGCGGGCCGGTACCGGCCCGCTGCCGGGGAGAATGTTCGGAGGCGTCGGCAGAGCCATTAGACTGGGTCGGGTATCCCCGCGTCCGCCGGGCTGCGTGTGCCGCCATGGGCCCGGACCGAATGGCTGCGTGGACCAGGAGTATCCGGCGAATGCTTCCGGATCGGCCGGGCCGAGACGGTTCGCCGGATGCGGCTGGCCACGGCACAGTTGTGTTCGCCGGCTTGGCGGGGTGGTCCCGTAGTTTCCTCGCTGAGGCGGGGATGAATCGTTGTGTTCCTCGCTCAGGCGGGGATGATCCCGAGGAGTTTTGTCGTGTCCGAGGTACGCATCGCTGCCGAGCCGCGCACGGAATTCGGCAAGGGCGCCGCGCGACGCGCCCGCCGCGCGGGTAGGGTGCCGGCCGTCCTCTACGGCCACGGCACCGACCCTCGCCACATCACCGTTGACGGCCACGAGATGATGATGGCCCTGAAGACGCCGAACGTGCTGCTGCGCATCGACGGCCTCAAGGGCAAGGACAACCTGTGCCTGCCGAAGGACGTGCAGCGCGACTCCATCAAGGGGTTTCTGGAGCACGTCGACCTGCTCGTCGTCAAGAAGGGCGAGAAGGTCACCGTCGAGATCCCGGTGACCCTCACCGGTGAGATCGCCCCCGGCGGTGTGCTCAACCAGGAGCTGACCCAGGTCGAGGTCGAGGCCGAAGCCACCCACATCCCCGAGGGCGTGGAGGTCGACGTCGAGGGGATCGAGGTCGGTACGCATGTCACCGCCGCCGACCTGAAGCTGCCCGGCGGTACCGAACTGGTGAGCGACCCCGAAACACTGGTCCTCACGATCGCCGCTGAGCGGACCGAGGAAGAGGTCGAGGCCGAGCTCGGCGAGTCCGTCGAGGAGGCCGAGGAGCCGGTCGCCGAAGCGGCGGAGGAGAAGTCCGAGGCCTCTGAGTAGCCTCCGCAGTCCTTTCGGATAAGGATTCAGCACCGATGCGTGGTCTCCTGCAGCGCTGGTTGGGAGACCGCGCGTCTGTGTCTGGGAGGGGATCGGAGAGCGGAGAAGGGGACGCGAGCGTGGACCGCTGGCTGATCGTGGGCTTGGGCAACCCCGGTCCCAAGTACGCGGGGAACCGGCACAACGTGGGTTTCATGGTCGCCGATGTTCTCGCCGGACGGTCCGGCGTCCGCTGGAAATCGCACAAGGCCCACGCCGAGGTCGCCGAGACCCGGATCGAGGGGGTCCCGGCGGTGCTGGCCAAGCCGCGATCCTTCATGAACCTCTCCGGCGGCCCGGTGGCCGGGCTGAGCAGTTTCTACAAGGTGCCCCTGGAGCGGATCGTGGTCGTCCACGACGACCTCGACATCGCCTTCGGCGCGTTGAAGCTGAAGCGCGGCGGCGGGACCGGGGGGCACAACGGCCTGCGTTCGATCAACAAGTCCCTCTCGGGGCCCGATTACGTCCGGCTGCGGTTCGGGGTGGGCCGCCCACCGGGCCGCATGGACGCCGCGACCTACGTCTTGAAGGACTTCTCCTCGGCGGAGCGGAAAGAGCTCGATCTGGACATCGAGCGCGCGGCCGACGCCGCGCAGACCGTGCTGACCGATGGACTGGAGAAGGCGCAGCACGTGTACCACACGGCGCAGTAGGCCGGCGCGCCGTGCGGGACCGCGGATCTGTGGTGTTGCCCACGCCTGTGCCGCTCCGCCGGGTACTGCGATATCGCCGGCGCAGGCGGCTGCGCCAATGGCGCAGTACGGGTAAGGGCATGCGCGGGGGAACGTGGTGGGGTGGCCGGTCCCGGCGCGCTCGCGGTGCCGCCCCGTCCAAGGGCAGGCTGAGCCCGCGCGCCGCGCGTTTCGTATCATGGTTGCGGACGCGGATGTGCTCAGGACGGTGCGGCGCCTCCGCCACGAGCACAACGGCGTGCTGCCGTGCGGGGATCTCCGGATCACCTTCGTCGGTGCCCGTCCGCGCCGCCGTTCGCGCGACGGGTTCCCTCGGTCGTCCGGTACACCGCGGATGCGCGCACCCCTGGCCGGCCTCCTGATTGCCCGAGGAGGTCGCCGGGTCGCCCGTTGGCGGCTGGTGGACGCGACCGGCGTGACGAGACCACAACGAGCGGGCGGCGCGACCTCTCATGGGAGGAATCCGTCCGTTCGGGCCCACGTTACGTGGAAAACTGGTTCCCTGTCGTGGACGTCCAGATTCTGTGGAAGACGCGGTCCGTGGTGATCTGTGGGGCGGGAGCATACTGAGTCCGGTGAACAGCATTCGAAACGATCATGAAGTGGCGCGCGACCTCGCGACGGAGGCGGGCCAGCACCTGCTGCGCCTCCGCGCCCGACAAGGCTTGGAGGAGCCCGAGGTACTCCGCACGCTCGGGGACCGAACCTCGCATGAGTTCCTCTTCTCCGCGCTGGGCCGGCTCCGGCCGAGCGACGCCGTGCTCTCGGAGGAGGGCGCCGATGACAGCGCGCGGCTGGGCGCACGGCGGGTGTGGATCATCGATCCGCTCGACGGTACCCGGGAGTTCGCCGAGACCGACCGGACCGACTGGGCGGTGCACGTCGCCCTCTGGGAGGACGGCGAGCTGACCGCCGGCGCGGTCGCCCTGCCGGCGCAGGGCAGCACACTGTCGACGGTCGATCCGCCGTGGCTGCCGGAGGAGAGGCCCTCGGGGCAGCGGTTGCGGATCACCACCAGCCGAACCCGGCCCCCGGAGTTCGTGCAGCGGATGGCGACGCAGCTCGGTGCGGAAGTGGTCCCCCTGGGGTCGGCGGGCGCGAAGATCTGCGCGGTGATGCTCGGGATCGCCGACATCTACGTGCACGCGGGAGGGCAGTTCGAGTGGGACAGCGCCGCGCCGGTGGCCGTCGCGAAGGCGGCAGGTCTGCACACGTCCAGGATCGACGGCGCAAAGCTGACCTACAACGAGGCGGACCCGTCGCTACCGGATATCCTTGTATGCCGACCGGAATTGTCGAGTACGTTGTTGGCGAGTATCCGCGACGTCGCGGATCGGAACAGCGCGGGCCCACACACGGGAGGCTGACCGCAGCCCCCGCTGGTGTGCGGAACACGAGCGTGAGGCGGGGTTCATGAGTCAGGTTGGTCAGTCGGCGCTCGGGCGGTATCAGCTCTCTCAGCTCGATTTCCTCGAAGCCGAAGCGATCTTCATTATGCGCGAGGTGGCCGCGGAGTTCGAGCGGCCGGTGCTGCTCTTCTCCGGAGGCAAGGACTCCATCGTCATGCTCCGTCTCGCGGAGAAGGCGTTCTGGCCGGGAGCGATCCCGTTCCCCGTGATGCACGTCGACACGGGCCACAACTTCCCGGAGGTCATGGAGTTCCGGGATCGCCGTGTGGCCGAGGCGGGCGTGCGGTTGATCGTGGCGTCGGTGCAGGAGCAGATCGACGCCGGAAAGGTCACCGAGCCCACGGGCCGCTGGGCGAGCCGCAACCGGCTGCAGACCGCGGCCCTGCTGGAGGCCATCGAGGAGTACGGTTTCGACGCGGCGTTCGGCGGCGCCCGGCGGGACGAGGAGAAGGCCCGGGCCAAGGAGCGGATCTTCTCGTTCCGTGACGAGTTCGGCCAGTGGGACCCCAAGGCGCAGCGCCCCGAGCTGTGGAACGTGTTCAACACCCGGACCGAGCGCGGCGAGCACATCCGGGTGTTCCCGCTGTCGAACTGGACCGAGCTGGACGTGTGGGGCTACATCGCGCGCGAAGGCCTGGACCTGCCCGCCATCTACTTCTCCCACTCGCGCCAGGTGTTCGAGCGCGACGGCATCCTGCTCGCCGACACCCCCTACATCTCCCGGGGTGAGGACGAGGCGGTCTTCGAGACGACGGTCCGCTACCGCACGGTCGGCGACATGACCTGCACGGGGGCGGTTCGCTCCACCGCCACCGAGATCGGCGACATCATCGCCGAGATCGCGGCCACCCGCATCACCGAGCGCGGCCAGACCCGCGCCGACGACCGCTCCAGTGAAGCGGCCATGGAGGACCGCAAGCGCGAAGGGTACTTCTGACCGCCGCCTCCGGCCACCCCCGTCCGCCCTCAGACCCTTTGGACCACCTGCACATGAGTACTGACATCCTGCGGCTCGCCACGGCCGGCTCCGTCGACGACGGAAAGAGCACCCTGATAGGTCGGCTCCTCTACGACTCCAAGTCCATCTTCGAAGACCAGCTCGACGCCGTGGAGCGCACCAGTCAGGACCGCGGCGAGGAGCAGACGAACCTGGCACTGCTCACCGACGGGCTGCGCGCCGAGCGCGAGCAGGGCATCACCATCGACGTGGCCTACCGCTACTTCGCCACGCCGCGCCGGACGTTCATCATCGCCGACACCCCCGGCCACGTGCAGTACACGCGCAACATGGTGACGGGCGCCTCGACGTCCGACCTGGCGATCATCCTGGTCGACGCGCGTAAGGGGCTGCAGGAGCAGAGCCGCCGGCACGCGTTCCTGACCACACTGCTGCAGGTGCGGCACCTGGTGATGGCCGTCAACAAGATGGACCTCGTCGACTACTCCGAGGAGCGGTTCGAGGAGATCAAGCAGGAGTTCTCGGACTTCGCCGCGAAGCTGGACGTGGGGGACCTGACGTTCGTCCCGATCTCGGCGCTGCACGGCGACAACGTCGTCGACCGTTCGATGAACATGCCCTGGTACGAGGGCCCGTCGCTGCTGCACCACCTGGAGAACGTGCACATCGCCTCCGACCGCAACCTCATCGACGTGCGTTTCCCGGTGCAGTACGTGATCCGGCCGCAGAAGTCGGCCGACCCCGAGCTGCACGACTTCCGGGGCTACGCCGGCCAGGTGACGGGCGGTGTCCTCAAGCCCGGCGACGAGATCACGCACCTGCCGTCCGGGCTGAACAGCCGCATTTCCACGATCGTCACCGCTGACGGCGAGGTGAGCGAGGCTTTCCCGCCGATGTCGGTCACCCTGCTGCTCGAGGACGACATCGACATCTCCCGGGGCGACATGCTCTGCCGGCCGAACAACAAACCGAGCACCGCGCAGAACATCGACGCGATGGTGTGCTGGATGGCGGAGAGCAGGAAGCTGACACCGCGCTCCAAGCTGCTCGTCAAGCACACCACACGCACCGCGAAGGTCATGGTGCGCGACCTCCTCTACCGGCTGGACGTCAACACGCTGCACCGCGATGAGGAGGCGGAGCACCTGGAGCTGAACGAGATCGGCCGGGTCACGCTGCGGTCGGCCCAGCCGCTGTTCGCCGACGAGTACAAGAAGAACCGGCTGACCGGCGGCTTCATCCTGATCGACGAGGGCACGAACCAGACGGTCGGCGCGGGGATGATCCTCGGAGCGGAATGAGCGGTCCCGGCGCCGCCGGGTGAGCCGCCCGCCGGCCGGTCGGGCCCGCTCCGGCCTTTGTCCGCGGGGTCGGCAGCCTGACTTCCGTCCGGGCTGTCAGATTCCCCGGCCCCGTTTGTGGAGTGCGCGTACGATCCGGTCCGCGGACAGCCCGCAGACAACGGCCAGCGCGAGGTAGGCGCGGGCCTCGGTAGGGCGGGCCCGCAGCGCCGCCAGCGCCCATTCCAGGGCCGCTCCGCGCCGCCCCGACGCGGCCTCGGCGAAGGCGATCTTCCCGGAGATCCGCGCGAGACCGCGTGGCACCAGCCGGAACTCCGGGTACTGGGAGAGCAGCCACCGCAGTGCGGTGGAGATCGTCTGCCACCGGCCGCCGGAGTGCGACCTGTGGTGCCACAATACGCGCACCCCGGCTTCGGGGATGTTCCGGATGGGGGCGCGCCGGGCCAGGCGCAGCAGCAGCTCGTAGTTCTCGCCGTAGCTGCCCGGAATGTCCTCGCTCACCGGGCCGCAGCCGTGCACCATGGCGTCGCGCCGGATGAGGAACGTCGAGGGGTGCAGATCCGCCACCCGGGAGCTGAGAAGGTCGGCGAAGGTGACGCTGGTGCGGTACAGGACACGCTCGGCTTCGCTTCGGTCGTAGATGACCCGGACGCCGCAGCAGACCACCTCCGTGTCCGGCTCGGCGCGCATCACGTCGACCTGGCTGCGGAGCTTGTGCGGGAGCCAACTGTCATCGTCGTCGCAGAAGGCCACCAGTTCGGTCCACGAGGCGAGCACACCGGTGTTGCGGGCCCCGGCCAGTCCCGGTGTCAGAGTGTTGCCGAGGATCCGCACGGGGCGCTCCTCGGAGTCGTCGGCGAGGGTGTGGTCGGGGTCGTCGTTGTCGTAGACGAGCAGGGTGATGATCCTGCCCGGGTAGTCCTGGTCCACGATGGAACGAAGGGTGCGCCGGAGCAGACCGGGCCGGTCCCGGGTGGCGACGATGACGGTCACCTCGGGCCAGTCGTCGTCCGCCGGCAGACGCACGGGACCGGGAAGCGGACGCTCTTCGGAAGCGGTCGGGGCGAGGAGGTCGATGAGGTCGCCCGCGTGGCGGGCGACAGCCGCCGTCGTCTCGTCGGGGTCCCCGGCGAGACGGAAGTCGCCGGGCTGGGCGAGCGCCTTGTCGAGCGTGGCCGTGAGCTGCTGGAAGCTGGCACACGAATAGACCATGCCGGAGGAGTCCAGTCGCGCCACGAAGCGCGGCTGGTGGTTCTCGGTGTGCTCGCCGAGTTCGGCGTCGCGCGCGACGGCGATCGGCAGATGTCCGGTCTGGCGTGTTTCGGCGATGGTCGCCGGACCGCCGTGCGTCACCACCGCCGCGGCCTGGCGCATGAGGGAACGCAGCCGGTTCTGCTCGATGAAGTCCTCCCCACGGACCGCGGACGGCGCTCGGCTGTACCCGTGCTGCACCAGGAAGCGGACCTCCGGATGCTCCGCGGCATAGGCGTCGATCCAGTCGATCAGCCGGGTGAACGGGTGGTCGTTGGTGCCGATCGTGACCAGGACGAATGGGCGTTCCTCGGCAGCGCTCCGGCGGGTCTTGGGACTCTCAACATCTGTCAAAGCAGTGGTCCTACGGTGATGGCCGCCGGCATGAACTCCCGCTGCTCCTCCCATTGGGCGAGGAACAGCCGGGTGAAGGGCCGGCACAGCCGAGCGGTCAGGGTCGGGGTGTCGATGCGGTCGTAGACCTCGATGTAGACGGTGGGCACGCGCATCAGCCAGGCCACGATGAAGAACGGCAGGGCGACACCCGCCCCGGTGGAGATGACCACGGCGGGGCGGCAGCGGGCGAGGACCCGTACCGCCAGCACCGTGTTGCGCAGCAGGTTGCGGACATGGCGGGTGGTCGGATGGTGCGCCCAGCACACCTCTTCGTCCTTGAGGAGCTCCGCGGCGTCAGGTGTCGGGAAGCTGATCCAGGCGCGATTCCGCCGCTTCCACCAGGGGCGCAGCGACCACAACTGCGCCAGGTGGCCGCCATCGGAGGCGACGAGGAGGATCGGCGGTGCAGACATGGAGCCATGATTGCATAACCGAAGGTTATTTTACCGTCACCTCTTGTTATGTCGCGAAGAGGTTGCGGTGAAACGGCCGGACCGCGGGTCCGGCCGGAGGAGTACGCGCGGGCGCCCGATCGGTCAGCAGGTGCGCGGCGCTTCGTGCGCCGCGCGTTCCTCCAGCCCCGCGAGGGCCGGAAGCAGCCAGTCGTCGACCGCGGCCAGCTGCCCGCTGGCATCCGCCTGCCGATCGTGCAGGTAGCGGGTCGCCAGATCGATGAGGTAAAGGGCCATGACCGTCGAGACCGCGTCGGGCCGCAGGCCGGCACCGGTGACAAGCGGGTCGCGCAGCAGGCGGGCGCCACTCTCCAACCACCGGTGCACGCCGGGGTGCACCCCGGTCTGGACGCATTCGTTCAGTTCGTAATGGAGCGCGTCGAAACCGATCGGTACCTCAAGTGCCAGCCGCTCCCAGTCCCACACGAAGGCGCGGCGCGCCGTGCTCGCGATGTTCCACCGGGTCAGGTCGCCGTGCCAGGCGCCGAACGGTACCCGGACATCGGGGAGCCGTTCGAGCGCGGCGCACAGGGCCGGGGCTTCCGGGCGCCCGCCCAGCGCGCTGATCCGGTTGATCAGGGTCCGGCGGTACGGGCTGTGGGACAGTCGGCGCTCGCGGACCGTCTCCAGGTTGCAGATCTCCAGGACGCAGCGCAGGAGTTGCCGGCGTGTGGGCCTGTCGGTCTGGTCGCCGACGGGAAGCGCCTCCTGCACGAGAAGGGGATGGCCGTTCCAGTCCCCGGCGTGGAGCAGCCGAGGGGTGGTGACGCCGCGCAGCCGCACTTCGGCGAGACGCTGCAGCGCCTGCGTCTCCGCCCGTACCAGTCGCGAGGTCAGCTCGTTGACGCCGATCTTGGCGTAGCCCACTGTGCGGCCGGCGGGAGTCAGCAGGAGCAGGACGGGTTTCCGGTTGGCGCGCGGCGGGCCGATGTGGATGGCGATCACCACTTCCCGGTCCAGCGCTGCCGACAGGGCGTGTTCGATGGTGCGGCCCGCCCCCACGTGCAGCCGGTCGCGCAGCAGCAATGGGGCCAGGCCGCTGGCGAACGCCGTGGTCAGTACGGTCGTTCGGAGCCGCTCCCGGAAGGAGTGACGAGGGGCGAACGCCGAGATCCCGCGTACCGCCGCGTAGCGGTTGGCGACCGGGAGGATCACCCGCGGATTGTGCGCCGAGGGAACCGGGAGGTACTCGCGCACCCTGCTGCCGCGGAGTCCGGGGACGACAGCGGCGTTCCGGGGAAGGCCGCTGTCGCCGCCCCGCCCCATGAGCCCGCCGCATGGCCAGAGCACCTCGGCGAGGTCGGTCAGGTAGGTGGTTTCGCCGTTCACCGTCTGACACCCCCAACCTCCCTCGCCGAGGCCGCGCCCCCTTCGGCGGAAGGCCGCCGGAGCGGTGCGGCGGCCAACGGCGCCGTGAGCACGACGTGGCGGAACACGCACCGGAGGAGCGGCGGAAGAGCACGGGAACCGCCGCGGCCGCGGGCGGTGCGCACCAGCCCGAACCGCCCGCTGTTGCACGCCGTCCGACCGCCGTGTCCGGAACGGTTCCCCGCCGAGCGGGCGGCGACGGAGGAAGGAATGCCCAGCATGTCCCGAGTCGTTCCCCACCCCAGGACCGGCGACGCCTCCGCCGCGCTCACAGCGGCAGCGCTGGCAGCGGCCCGGCCACCCGGCGGCGCAGCGCGTCCGTGCAGTCGCTGAGCATCGGTCCGGAGGCGGTGTCCACGGGCCACGATCCTTTCCGCGACTACCACTGGGCATAAAACTTAGATAACCAAGGGTAGTGGTTCTGGGGGTGTCAAAGGCTGAGCGCAACGGGTATTTTCCGCAGCCCCGTAAAGCGGCCACGCCGCTGCGTTCCCTGACGCTCTCCGGCACGAGCGGTCCGTGCACCGAGTACGGGACAGGTCCCCGAGGAGGGTGTCAGCCTTCCGCCGCTGGCTTCCTCGGCTCGAACAGCGCCTCGACGAGATCGGTGCACCACTTCAGCAGTTCCAGGTCGCGCAGTGGCTTACCGCCCAGCCCTCCGGCCTTGGGGACCGGAACCAGCAGGGTTTTGGCCGGCTCCTTGTAGACCGCCTTGGGATAGAGCCGCCGCAGCCGCAACTGCTGGGACTCGCGCAGTTCCACCGGAGAGAAGCGGATCTGGCTGCCCTGGAGCACGACATCGGTCAGCCCTGCGGCCTTGGCCAGCACCCGGAACCGGGCCACCGCGAGCAGGTTGTCCACCGGCTGCGGCGGCGGACCGTACCGGTCGTTCAGCTCCTCGTACGCCGCCGCGATGTCCTCGTCGCCCGTGACACTCGCGATCCGCTTGTAGGACTGCAGCCGCAGCCGCTCACCGGGGACGTAGTCGTGCGGGATGTGGGCGTCGATGGGTAGCTCGACCTTGGTCTCGGTGTCTTCGGCGGCCTCCGGATCGCCCTTCAGCTCGCGGACGGCCTCGCCGACCATTCGCACGTACAGGTCGAATCCGACCCCCGCGATGCTCCCGGACTGCTCGGCGCCGAGGATGTTGCCCGCGCCGCGGATCTCCAGGTCCTTCATCGCCACATACATGCCCGCGCCGGTCTCGGTGTGCTGGGCGACCGTGGCCAGCCGCTCATGGGCGGTCTCGGTCAGCGGTTTCTCGGGCGGGTAGAGGAAGTAGGCGTAGGCTCGTTCGCGTCCCCGGCCGACCCGGCCACGCAGCTGGTGCAGTTGGGACAGGCCATAGGTGTCGGCGCGGTCCACGATCAGCGTGTTGGCGTTGGGCACGTCGAGACCGGACTCCACGATCGTGGTGCACACCAGGACGTCGAAGTTCTTCTCCCAGAAATCCACCATGACCCGTTCGAGCTGGTGCTCGTTCATCTGCCGTGCGCGTAGGCGACCCGCGCCTCGGGGACGAGCCGGCTCACCGTCGCGGCGACCTTCTCGATCGAGGCGACCCGGTTGTGCACGAAGAACACCTGGCCCTCGCGCAGCAGTTCGCGCCGGATGGCGGCGGTGATCTGCTTCTCGTCGTAGGGCCCGACGAACGTCAGCACCGGGTGGCGCTCCTCGGGCGGTGTGAGGATCGTGGTCATCTCGCGGATGCCGGTGAGCCCCATCTCCAGTGTCCGCGGGATCGGGGTCGCCGACATCGCCAGCACATCGACCTGGGTGCGCAGCCGTTTCAGCGCCTCCTTGTGTTCGACACCGAACCGCTGCTCCTCGTCGATGATCACCAGCCCCAGGTTCTTGAACTTGGTCTCGGTGGAGAGCAGTCGGTGAGTGCCGATCACGATGTCGATCTCGCCTGTGCGCAGCCCCTCGCGGGTCAGCTCCACCTCGCTGTCGGTCTGGAACCGGGACAGCGGCTTGACCGTGACCGGGAACGAGGCGTAGCGCTCGGAGAACGTGGACAGGTGCTGCTGCACGAGCAGGGTCGTGGGGACCAGCACCGCGACCTGCTTGCCGTCCTGGACCGCTTTGAACGCGGCACGCACCGCCACCTCGGTCTTGCCGTAGCCGACGTCTCCGCAGATCAACCGGTCCATCGGGGTGGGCTGCCCCATGTCGCGCTTGACCTCTTCGATCGCCGCCAGCTGGTCGGGCGTCTCCATGTAGGGGAAGGCGTCCTCCAGCTCGTGCTGCCAGGGGGTGTCCGACCCGAACGCGTACCCCGGCGACGCCTGCCGGGCCGAATACAGCCGGATCAGGTCGCCGGCGATCTCCCGGACGGCTTTGCGGGCCCGGCTCTTCGTTTTCGTCCACTCGGCCCCGCCCATCTTGGACAGGGTGGGGGCCTCGCCCCCCACATAGCGCGTGACCTCGTCGAGCTGGTCGGTGGGGACGAACAGGCGGTCACCGGGCTGGCCGCGTTTGCTCGCCGCGTACTCGATGACCAGGTACTCGCGTGTGGCGCCCTGGATGGTGCGGCTCACCATCTCGATGTAGCGGCCGACCCCGTGCTGCTCGTGCACCACGTAGTCGCCCGGCTTGAGCTGCAGCGGGTCGATGGTGCCGCGGCGCCGGCTGGGCATCCGGCGCATGTCGCGGGTGGATGTCTTCTGCCCGGCGAGGTCGGTCTCGGTGAGGACAGCGGTGCGCACCGACCGCCACACGAAACCGTGGTCGATCATCCCGGTGGTGACGGTCGCGATGGCGGGGGCGGGCGGCGAGGTGAGCCCTTCGCGCAGCTGAGCGCCGAGCCCGGCGTCGCGCAGCATCGAGACCAGCCGCTCGGCCGGGCCGTGGCCCTGGGTGAGCAGCACAACGCGCCACTCCTCGTGCAGCCACGCCTTGATGTCGGTCAGCGCGCGCTCGGTGTCGCCGCGGTAGGTGTCGGCCGCGACGGCGCCGAGCTTGACGGAGTTGTCCTCCTCGGCGTCCTCGGAAAGCCCGGCGCCGAACGGTGTGATCGTCCACCAGGGCAGGCCGTGCTCCCGGGCGTCGGAACGGACCTCGGCGATGGACCGGTAGGCCGACGCGCCCAGATCGATGGGGGCCTCACCGCCGGAGGCCGCGTTGATCCAGGAGGCGTCGAGGAACTCCCGGCTGGTCGCCTGGAGCTCGACAGCGCGGGTCCGGATACGTTCCGGATCGCAGCCGACGATGTAGGCGTCCCGGGGGAGGTAGCTGAGGAAGGACTCCATGCTGTCGGCGAGCACCGGCGCGAACGCTCCATGCCCTCGACCGGGACGCCCTCGGCGAGCTTGCCGAGGATGTCGGCGAGCGAGGGGTGCTCCTCGGTGAGCGCACGCGCGCGCTCGCGCGCTGCTGGGGTGAGCAGCAGCTCCCGGCAGGGCGGGGCGAAGAGGCCGGAGCCGGTGTCGGGGCGCCCCTCACCGCGCTCGGGGATGGAACGCTGATCAGCCACCTGGAAGTACCGGATCTCCTCGACCTGGTCCCCCCAGAACTCCAGGCGCAGCGGATGCTCCTCGGTGGGAGGGAAGACGTCCAGGATGCCGCCGCGCACTGCGAGGTCGCCGCGCTTCTCCACCAGGTCGGTCCGGGCGTAGCCGGCGCCGACCAGAGCCTCCACGACCTCTTCGAGCGCGATTTCGTCGCCCGGCCGGATGCGGACCGGCCTGAGGTCGCCCAGCCCGGCGACCAGGGGCTGCAACACGCTGCGTACCGGGGCCACGATGACGCGCAGCGGCGCTGTCAGCGGGTCGTCCGGGTCGGGGTGGGCCAGCCGGCGCAGCACCGCCAGCCGCTGTCCCACGGTGTCGGAGCGTGGCGACAGCCGCTCGTGCGGCAACGTCTCCCAGGCGGGGAAGTGCGCGACGGAGTTCCCCGGGAGCAGCGACCCGAGGGCCTCGGCCAGGTCGGATGCCTCACGCTCCGTCGCGGTGACGGCCAGGACCGGACGGCCGGCGCCCGCGGGCGCATCGGCGGCCAGGGCGGCGACCAGTACCGGACGCAGCGCCGGGGGCGCGACAAGGTCGAGGTGGGGGTCGTGACCGTCGCGGGCGGTCTCGATCGCTTGGTTGAGTGCCGGGTCGTCGGCGACGACGCCAAGAAGTCCAGAGAGGCTCATATCACCAAAAAAGAGGTACCAATGGTCCGGTGAGTTTCGACGCGCAGGGCTGGATTGGCGGGCTCCCTGTCTCCAAGCCTACGCCGGGGGCCGGACCGCGGAGGCACAGACCGCCCGAACGCGGGTGGCGCGGGCGGACGGTCCCGACCACCTTGCGCAACGCCGAACGGCTCCCGGCTGTTCCCGGAACCGGGAAAACCCCGCCGCGGCGGGGAGGACGGGCCGCCGCGGCGGCGAGCACCGGCCACATACGCTGTTCAACGACGGTGGCAGTCACCAAATGCGGAGGCCGGAATTGAGCGCCAGCAGGGAGCACAACGGGCCGGAGGAGAGCGGTGAGGCGGTTCCGGAGTTCACTCCCGACCCCACCGCGCTGGCCCACCTGGAACTCATCCTCAGCGGCGCCTACCCTCTCGCGGGTTTCATGAACTCGGAGGAAACCGCTTCGGTGGCCAAGCACGGGCGGCTGCCCGACGGCACACCGTGGCCGGTACCGGTCACCCTCCCTGTTCCCGGCGAGCTCGCCGACGCCGAACGCGTGGTACTCACCGACCCCGAGGGCGCGCCCCTTGCCGAGCTGGAGGTGAGGCAGCGCTGGTGGTCGGACGGCGCCGCGGGTCCGCGGGGCCGGACCGGTGGCCGGGCGGAGCCGGGGTACGGGCACCGCCTGGCCGGAGAGGTCCGGTTCTCCCGCCCGCCGATGCACGGCGCTCTCCGTCACATGCGGCTGCTTCCCGCCGAGGCGCGCGGGCAGCGCGAGATCGGCGGGTTCGCCGACCGCCCGCTGCTGGCGGTCGTCACCGGGCGCCCCCTCCACCACGGCGCCCTGCACCAGATCCGCGCCGCGGCCGAGGAGATCGACGACGCCGGCCGGGCCGAGGTGCTGGTGCTCATCGACATCCCGCTGGACGACGAGGGCATGGCCCCGGTGATCATGGCTGCGGAGCCGCTGCTGCCGTCGCGTACCCGGTTCGTGGCGATCACCCTGCCCAAGGGAGAGGCAGCGGAGGACGCCGCGCTGTCGCCCTGCCGGGACGACCTGCTCGCCGCGCACGTGGCGCAGGCCTACGGTGCCACACACGTGCTCCTCCCGCGGGCTCCCGGCCGGCCCGCGCCGGAAACGGCCCCGAACACGGCCGGCGCCCCGATCCCCGTCCTGCGTCCCTCGCCGTGGCGATACGACGCCCGAGAGGGCATGTGGCGCCCCGCCGATCAGGTGGATCCCGACCGCGCCGAACCCGAGCCCGACGACGGCGAGGTCGCGGAGATGCTCGCGCTCGGCCGGGAGTTGCCGGCCTGGTTCGTCCCGCCGCGTGTCGCGGCCGAACTGGCCCGGCTCCGCCCGGCGCGTACCCGGCGCGGCCTCGCGGTGTTCTTCACCGGGTTGTCGGGTTCCGGCAAGTCCACGGTCGCGAGGGGCGTGGCCGAGGGGGTGCGCCGTTCCGGCCGCACGGTCACCCTGCTCGACGGCGACGTCGTTCGGCGGATGCTCTCCGCCGGCCTCACGTTCTCCAAAGCCGACCGCGACCTGAACATCCGCCGTATCGGATATGTCGCCTCCGAGATCACCCGGCACGGCGGTGTCGCGATCTGCGCCCCCATCGCACCCTACGCCGCCACGCGCGCCGAGGTGCGCGCTATGGTCGAGGAGAACGGCGACTTCTTCCTGGTGCACGTGGCGACCCCGCTGGAGGTGTGCGAGGCGCGCGACCGCAAGGGCCTCTACGCCAGGGCGCGCGCCGGAGAGATCCCGGAGTTCACCGGGATCTCCGACCCCTATGAAGCGCCGGGGGACGCCGATCTGGAACTGGACACCAGCGGTGCCGCCGAAGAGGAGTCCGTCGCCGATGTGCTCGCCGCGCTGCGCGCCGGCGGCTGGCTGCCTTCCGCCCCCTCCTGACGCGCCGTGCCCACTGACCCGAAACCGTACGTCTACCGCTTGGAAGAGCCCATGAGTGAAGACCGCCCCGCCACCGGTCACCGCCTCCTCGACCTCGTGCGGGTAATGGATGTCCTGCGGCGCCGATGCCCATGGGACGCCGAGCAGACGCACGAGTCGCTCGCCGGCTACCTGCTGCAGGAGGCCTACGAGACGATCGAGGCCATCGAGGAGGGCGACCACCAGGCCCTCCGCGAGGAACTGGGCGATGTCCTGCTCCAGGTGGTGTTCCACGCACGCGTCGCCGAGGAGCGCGGGGCGGAGGGGTTCACGATCGACGATGTGGCCGGCGCCATTGTCGACAAGCTCACCCGGCGGCACCCGCACGTTTTCGTCGAGACCGCGGTCGAAGGCACCGAGGACGTCCGCGCCAACTGGGAGACCATCAAGCCGCCGAGCGCGCCGAGAAGGGGCGGCGGGACCCCTCCGTTCTGGACGGCGTCCCGTTCGGCCAGCCCGCGGCCCTGCTCAGCTACGAACTGCAGAAACGCGCGGTGAGCAACGGGGTGCCCGAGGATCTCATCGCCGACGACGGGGCGGCCGGCGGGGAGCTGTTCGCCGCGATCGACGCCGAGCGCCGCCGTAACGCCGACCCGGAGATGGACCTGCGGGCCGCCGCCCGCCGGTTCGACCGCCGGGTCCGCGAGGCCGAGGCCAAGGCCCTGGCCGACGGCCGTGATCCCCGTTCGCTCACACCCGAGCAGTGGCGCGAGTACTGGGGCTGAGGTGCGGCGTGTCGCCATACCCGGCACGGGCCGACGAGCCCCTCAGCGGGCGGCGGGCTCGGGCTCGGACGCGCGTTCCGCCTCGCGGTCGAGCCGGTGGGCGCGCCAGGAGACGCCGACGGCGGTGATCCACGCGAGGACGACGGCCCCGTAGACGGCATAGGCGCCGGCGGGGCCGACCGGGAGCACCGCGCTGTCGACCAGTACGCGGGTGTTGGTCAGGATGATCAGGCCGCCGACCAAGGCGCCCAGCATGCGCGGCGGGACGGCCCGGGCGAGCCACGCCGCGGCGGGCGCGGCCAGCACGCCGCCGAGCAGCATCACCAGTACCCAGTGGAAGTTGATGCCGCCGAGCCCCAGACCGAGCGCGAAGCCCGCGCTGCCCGCGACCACCACCGCGAACTCGGCGACGCTGATCGAGCCGATGACCCTGCGCGGCTCCAGCCTCCCGCTGGCCAGCAGGGCGGTCGTGCCCACGGGGCCCCATCCGCCGCCGCCGGTGGAGTTCATGAACCCGGCGACCAGGCCGAGTGGTGTGAGGAAGCCGGCGCGCAGTGGTTTGCCGAGCGCGCCGCGCGGCATCCCCCGCACGGTGAACCGCAGCAGGAGGTAGACCCCGAGGCCCAGCAGGATGGTCGACATCAGCGGTCCGGCGGCTTCGGTGGACAGCCGGCTCAGCAGGAGCGCGCCGACGAACGCACCGATGGCGCCGGGCACCGCGATCCGCGGGGCGACCTTCCAGTCCACGTTGCCGAACCGCCAGTGCGCGAACCCGGAGACGAACTGCGACCCCACCTGGGAGAGGTTGACGGTGGCCGAGGCCAGCGCCGGACTGGTCCCGATCAGGAGCAGGAAGGTGGTGGAGGTGACGCCGTAGCCCATGCCGAGGCCGCTGTTGATGAGTTGGGCGAGAAACCCGACGATGCCGAGGATGACCAGGGATTGCATCGGACGGGTTCCTCCTCTTTACCGACTTATTTAGTGGGAATAGTAGGTGAAGGGGGAGGCAGGTTCAAGCGCGCCAGCTCACGGCCGCAGTCCCGGATCTGTGCCGCCCTGGAGCGCGCTCGGCCATGGGAAGGGCGGCGGTCGGGGGAGACCGCGCGGCGCCCGGGTCGCTAGGCTCGGAACCGGTTCACCAAGATGTCCGTGACGGTCCGTGCCACAGCGCGGTGTCACACCTTCGCCAACCAGGACCGGCGCGCACCGCGGGCCGGGGCAGACGCGAGAAATGGAGTACAACGTTGTCGTCGATCGAGGCAGTGCAGGCGAGGGAGATCCTCGATTCCCGTGGTAACCCGACGGTGGAGGTCGAGGTCCTGCTCGACGACGGGACGAACGCCCGTGCGGCCGTCCCCAGCGGTGCGTCCACGGGCCGGTTCGAGGCGGTGGAGCTGCGTGACGGCGGCGACCGCTACGGGGGCAAGGGTGTCGAGAAGGCGGTGACCGCGGTCAACGACGAGATCGCCGACGAACTCCTGGGGTTCGCCCCCGAGGAACAGCGGCTGATCGACCGCGCTCTCATCGACCTGGACGGCACCCCCGGCAAGTCGAGGATCGGCGCGAACGCCATTCTCGGATCCTCGCTCGCGGTGGCGCGCGCCGCGGCCGAGAGCGCCGCTCTCCCGCTGTTCCGCTACATGGGCGGCCCCAATGCCCACGTGCTGCCGGTGCCGATGATGAACATCCTGAACGGCGGTGCGCACGCCGACACTAACGTCGACATCCAGGAGTTCATGATCGCCCCGATCGGGGCGGCCGGGTTCCGCGAGGCCGTCCGCTGGGGCGCCGAGGTCTACCAGGCCCTCAAGGCGGTGCTGAAGGCGCACGGCCTGGGGACCGGCGTCGGCGATGAGGGCGGCTTCGCCCCGAACCTGGAGAGCAACCGCGCCGCGCTGGACCTCATCATCGAGGCGATCGAGAAGGCGGGCTACACACCGGGGCGCGACATCGCGCTCGCTCTGGACGTCGCGGCGAGCGAGTTCCACGAGGAGGGCGTCTACCGGTTCGAGGGCACGACCCGTACCGCCGAGGAGATGGCGGCCTACTACGGTGAGCTGCTCGACGCCTACCCGCTCGTCTCGATCGAGGACCCCCTCGACGAGGACGACTGGGAGGGCTGGAAGAAGCTGACCGACACCATCGGGAAGCGGGTCCAGCTCGTCGGCGACGACCTGTTCGTCACCAACCCGGAGCGGCTGCAGCGCGGAATCACCGAGGGCGTCGCCAACTCGTTGCTGGTCAAGGTCAACCAGATCGGTACGCTCACCGAGACCCTCGACGCCGTGGCCCTCGCCCAGCGCAGCGGCTACACCGCGATGATCAGCCACCGCTCCGGGGAGACCGAGGACACCACGATCGCCGATATCGCGGTCGCGACCAACGCCGGCCAGATCAAGACGGGCGCCCCGGCCCGCAGCGAGCGCGTCGCCAAGTACAACCAGTTGCTCCGGATCGAGGAGGAACTGGAGGATGCCGCGATATACGCCGGCGTGTCGGCCTTTCCGCGTTTCCGGTCGCGGGACTAGGCTGACCGCCCGTGTCCAAGGTGCCAGAGCAGCCGAAGGGGCCCCGCCCGGGGAAGGCGGGGCCCCCGGCCTCTGGTGCCGGCGGGCGGAAAGCGGGGCCTGCGGCGACCTCGGCAAGCCCCTCCGCGAAGAGCGCCCCTGCCGCCCCGCCGGGCCGCGCCCGTCCGGCGCTGACGAGTCGCGCGGCCATCCTCGCGCTGGTGATGTGCGCGATCGCGCTCAGCCTCGCCTACCCGGTGCGGGAGTACATTCTGCAGCGCTCAGAGATCGCGAAGCTGCAGGAGGAACGGGAGCGCACCGAACAGAACGTGGATGAGCTGCAGCAGCGCCACGACGAGCTGCGGGATCCCAGCCACATCGAGCGTGAGGCCCGTACCCGGCTGCACTACCAGTACCCGGGCGAGCGCGCCTACGTCGTCATCTCCGAGGATGAGCAGCAGACCGAGCAGGGAGAGTCCTCCGAGGCGGACGGCCCCTGGTTCACCAGGCTCTGGAAGTCGGTGCAGGAGGCCGACGAACCCGTCACGGAGGACGAGGAGATCCCTGAGGCCCAGCCGCCCGACCGGTAATCGAGGCCTGCGCGCCCGGTAACCTGGGGCTGACATGGCATCCCCGAATCACACCGCCCACACTGCCGCCGACGGGCGGCTCCCCGACAGCGCCGCCGTCAAGCACCAGTTGGGCCGCGAGCCGCGCGGGCTGCGCGGGGTCGCTCACCGCTGCCCGTGCGGGCTGCCCGACGTCGTGCGGACCGCGCCGCGGCTGGAGGACGGCACACCGTTCCCCACGCTGTACTACCTCACGTGCCCCCGCGCGGCTTCCGCCATCGGGACGCTGGAGGCCGGCGGACTGATGCGGGAGATGACCGAGCGGCTCGACTCCGCCCCCGAGCTGCGAGCGGCCTTCGAGAAGGCGCACGATTCCTACATCGCCGAGCGCGACGCGCAGGCGCGGGCCGACGACGCCGAACCGCTGCCCGAGGGGATGCAGAGCGCGGGCGGCATGCCCACCCGTGTGAAATGCCTGCACGCCCTGGTCGCCCACGAGCTCGCCCGGCCCGGGACCAACCCGCTCGGCCGCGAGGCGCTGGACGCGCTTCCCGCGTGGTGGGAGAAGGGGCCGTGCGTCTGCGGTACGGAGCGTTCGGGCGACCACACCAGTGACGACAGCGAGGAAACGCCAAGTGACCACCGTGGCGGCCGTTGACTGCGGCACGAACTCCATCCGGCTGCTCATCTCCAGCGTGATCTCGCTGGACGAGGACGAGGTGCAGCTGGTCGACGTCGAGCGGCGCATGGAGGTGGTGCGGCTCGGCCAGGATGTCGACCGCACCGGCGCGTTCGCCCCTGAGGCGCTGGAGCGCACGTTCACCGCGCTCCGGGAGTACGCGAAGCTCATGCGGGAGCACGGGGTCGAGCTGTCCCCGGAGTCGGTCCGGATGGTGGCCACGAGCGCCACCCGCGATGTCGCCAACCGCGACGAGTTCATCGGCGGTGTCCGTTCCATCATCGGCGTGGAGCCGGAGGTCATCAGCGGCGGTGAAGAGGCGGAGCTGTCCTTCGTCGGGGCCACCGCGGAGCTGGAAGGGGCGGAGGAGGAGAACGGCTTCGAGCGGCCCTACCTCGTGGTGGACATCGGAGGCGGATCCACCGAGTTCGTGCTGGGCCACGCCGACCCGGAGGAGGCCGGCGCGGTGCGCGCCGCGCGCTCGGTGAACATCGGGTGCGTCCGGCTGACCGAGCGGCACCTCACCGAGGACCCGCCCACTCCTGAGCAGGTCGCCGCCGCGACCGCCGATATCGACGCCGCGCTGGACGAGGTCTCCACCGTGGTTCCGCTGGCCGAGGCCGCGACGGTGGTCTGTGTCGCGGGGACCGCGACCACTGTGGCGGGCATCGACCTGGACCTCCCCGAGTACGACTCCGAGCGGATCCACCACACGCGGGTCTGCGCCGACCGGGTGCGCGAGATCGCCGAGCGGCTCCTGGTGATGCCGCACGAGCAGCGCGCGACCATCGGTGTGATGCATCCGGGGCGGGTGGACGTCATCGGGGCGGGGGCCCTGCTTCTCGACCGGGTGCTGGCCCGCAGCGGAGCCGCCGAGTTCGTGGCGAGTGAGCACGACATCCTGGACGGACTCGCGTGGAGCCTGTGCCTGGGGGAGCAGCTCCCGGAATAACCCCGGGTGCTCGGCCGTTGACCCAAGTGCGTCGGGCTCCTACTGCGCCAGGTGAGACGCATCACCTCGTGAGAAGCTCGTGAAAGCTTTCACAACCACTGTGAAGTGGAGAGACGCTCTCCCTCTCGGTTTTCGTGTGATCCGAACCGTTCATTTCTGTCCTTTGTTTGACATAGAAGGCTTGTGAAAGGATGCACAAGCGTGAGGCGGAGAGGGGGCTCTCGCCGTTCGCGGGAATTCGCGGGAGGAGAGCGCAGCCTCTCCGCTGGAAGCCGGCGCACACATGTCAGTCAACGAAGACTTATCCGATTCTCGTCGCTCCCGCGCGGAGCACGAAACGGGACCCAAGGGCGGATTTACGATGACCGAGAGCAGGAACTACCGACTGGTGCACGGCGGGGGCGACCAAGCGGAGATTCCGCACGTCCTCATCGTCGGTGGCGGGTACCTCGGGATGTACACAGCTCTGCGGCTGGAGAAGAAGCTGGGCCCGGGCGAGGCCCGCATCACCGTCGTCGACCCGAACTCCTACATGACCTACCAGCCGTTCCTCCCGGAGACGGCGGCCGGCAGCATCAACCCCCGCAACGTCGTCGTCCCGTTGCGCAAGGTCTTCAGGCGCACGCGTGTCCTCACCGGGCGGGTGGTCCGGATCGACCACGCCGAACGCAGGGTCGGGTTCGAGCCGGCCGTCGGCGAGCCGCGCGACATCGACTACGACTACCTCGTCATGGCCGCCGGCGCGGTCTCACGCACCCTGCCCATCCCCGGCCTCGCCGAGTGGGGCATCGGCATCAAGACCGTCGAAGAGGCGGCGTTCCTGCGCAACCACGTTCTCGAACAGCTCAACATCGCCGACTCGACCGACGACCCCGAGGTCCGGCGCAAGGCGCTGAACTTCGTCTTCGTCGGCGGCGGGTTCGCCGGTGCCGAGGCGATCGCGGAGTTGGAGGACCTGGCCAGGGACGCCACCCGGATCTACTCCTCGATCGGCATCGACGATCTGCGCTTCTACCTGATCGAGGCCGCGGACAAGATCCTTCCCGAGGTCGGCGAGGACGTCGGCGGCAAGGCGCTGAACCAGCTCCGGCAGCGGGGGATCGACGTCCGCCTCTCCACCTTCCTGGAGTCGGCTGTCGACCAGCGCATCAAGCTCAGCGACGGCACCTCGTTCGAGGCCGGGACACTGGTGTGGACCGCCGGTGTCAAGCCCAACCCGGTCGTGCAGGCCAGCGACCTGCCACTCGGCCCGAAGGGGCACCTCGACACCAGCGAGTACCTGACCCTCAACGGAGTCGAGAACGCCTTCGCCGGCGGCGACAACGCGCAGGTGCCCGACGGCCACGGCGGCTTCTACCCGCCGAACGCGCAGAACGCCGTCCGCCAGGCCCCGGTCCTGGCGGACAACGTCATCGCCGCCCTGCGCGGCAAGGACCTGGTGGGCTACAAGCACCGGAACCTCGGGGCGGTGGCCGGTCTCGGCCTGCACAAGGGCGCGGCCCAACTGTTCGGGAAGATCAAGCTGACCGGCCGGCTCGCCTGGTACGCGCACCGCGCCTACCACCTGTTCGCCGTCCCCACCTTCAACCGGAAGATGCGTGTCCTCGCCGACTGGACGCTGGGCCTCTTCCTGCGCCGCGATTTCGCGGCGCTGCCGGAGATGGGGGAACCGCGCCAGGCGTTCGAGGAGGCCAGCACGGTCACGGTGCAGGACGGCCGGCTGCGCAGGGTGAGCTGAACCGGCAGGTGGACACCACGAGGAGACACCGCCGAGCGGCCGGTCCCGGTACCGGGACCGGCCGCCGCTACGAGGGTCCGAACCGTTGCGAAATCGGCGAAATCGCCACTGGCCGGTATGATGGTGCCGCCCTCGTAGCCCAATGGAAGAGGCAGGCCCCCTAAAAGGGTCACAAGTGTCGGTTCGAGTCCGACCGGGGGCACCATTCGGGGCGGCGTCGGCGCAAGCACCCCCTTCACAAGCGGTGGTACACGGCATCGCCGCTGGTAGACTCCATTCGGTGCTTTCGGTGCCGCCGGCGTCCATCCGCGGCGTTCGGGTAGCGGACCGAGGCCAGACGCCGACGGAGTGAGGGGGTCGGCGGTCGGCCACCCATCACCCGACTGACACCAACGCCACGGCCAAGTACATCAGCGCCCCTGCTCCATCAGCAGTTGCAGGTGGGTGAAGAGCCGCTCGTTAGGGTCGGAGAGGTCGAGCCCGCTCACGGATTCCGCACGGCGCAGCCGGTAGCGCAGCGTGTTCGGGTGGATGTGCAGCCTGCCCGCTGTCCGGCGGACGTCGCCGAAGTCCTCGAGGTAGGCCAGCAGCGAGGGTACGAGGTCCGATCCGGAACCGGTGTCGTGCTCTATCAGCCGGTCGATGCGGGGGTCGCGAAGCGCGGGGCTCTCCCGCATGTGCGCGAGCGTCTCGCTGATCAGTACCCTCGCTCGCACCTCGGAGATCGTGGCGACGTCCATCGCCAGGTCGCGCCCCATCGCGTCGAGGACCCGGTCGGCCTCGGTGCGGGACCAGGGGATGTCGGGAAGTGCGCCCACCGGTGAGCCCACGGCTCCCTGCACCGAGACACCGAACATCCCGCGCGCCGCCCGGACGGTCTTGCGGGTCAGCGCGAGCACGGACGACTCCGCCCGGGGGGCGATGTCGGGCAGGAGCACGTAGACGCGGCCGCCCAGTGCCGTCACCAGCGCGGTGTGCCGGTAGGCGGCGGCGTGCACCGAGATGAGGTCGATCATCCGACGGCGCTTCAGCTCCCGCCCGGAACGGTCCTCACCGCCGGGTTCCGGCCGGTGATCGCGGTCCTCGCCGCCGGGTGCGGCCAGGGCGAACGCCACGACCAACGCGGTCCGTTCGGGGGTCACCTCGATGCTGTCGGAGAGGGCGGCGGCATCGATCCGGCCCTCCAGCAGTCCGGCCAGCAGGTCCTCGCGCAGTCGCAGTCCGGCGCTCACCTCGGTGCGGTGCCGCACCATGTGCAGGGCGGTTATCCGGGCGGCGCCCAGCAGTGCCTCCTCCGCCTGCCCGGCCAGCGGGTGGGACCCCTCCTGCACCCAGATCGTTCCCAGCGGCTGCGAACCGGCGCGCACGCCTACCGCCAGGCGCCGCCGGATGCCCAACTCCGGATGCTCGTCGATGTGCACGACCTCGTCGCCGGAGCGCAACCGGGAGAAGACGCCCCACTTGCGGAGCAGCGCCAGGTACTGCTCCGGTCCCTGGCGCCCCAGGATCGACAGCCGCCGGAGTTCGTCGCCTTCCTCACCGCTGGTGTAGGCGAGCACCCGGCTGGCCGCGTCCTCGATGGAGACCAGGCCGCCGGTGAGAGTGGAGATCGACTGCGCCAGCGAGAACAGGTCGCCGGCGGAGTCGCCCAGGTCAGCCTCGCTGACCAGCCGGGTGTCCTCGACGACGCTCCGGCACAGCGACTGCAACTGGTCCCAGCGCACGTCAGGACGGACCGCCAGGAGCGCGATACCGGCCTCCCGCGCGGTTGTCCGCAGCAGCTCGGCCTCGCCGCCCGGCTCCTCGGCGCGGGTCGCCGCGCTCACCTTCACCGCGACCGCGGTCGCCCCGCGCAACCCCGCTGAACGGACCAGATGGCGCGCCGCCGCCCCGCGCGCGCCTATGAGCAGTACCAGGTCTCCCGCGAACGCCTCGTTCTCGTCCTCCGGGTCGAGGATCACAACGTTGCCGACCCGGGCCTCCAGGCCCGCCGGCGCGGTGAGCACGTCCATGAGCGGATCGCCCACAGCGAGCAGAAGCCGGCGCAGCGGCACACCGTCGGCGCTGTCGCCGGAGCGATCGGTTTCGGTGCTCATATCCATCCACATTGTCCCATCGGCCAACCGGCGGCGCCGAAGAGTGGCCGTCACCACAAAGTATCCCGCGGGCGGCGTCTTTAGCGTTTGTCCGGTTCCACAACGATTTCTCGACGGAGGTGCCCATGGACGCCGTCACCACCGTGCCGACCCCGGTGAACGAGCCCGTTCTCGGTTACGCGCCCGGCAGCCCGGAACGGGCCGGACTGGAGGAACGGCTTGAGACGCTCACCAAAGAACCGGTCGAGCTCACCATGACCATCGGCGGGGAGCGCCGGATGGGCGGCGGGGACCGCCTCAACGTGGTGCAGCCGCACAACCACGGCTCCGTCCTGGGCGCCCTGGGCAACGCCACGCACGACGACGCCCGCGCGGCCGTCGCCGCCGCGAAGGAGGCGGCCCCCGCCTGGCGCGCGATGCCGTTCGACGAGCGCGCCGCGGTCCTGCTGCGCGCCGCCGACCTGCTGGCGGGACCCTGGCGCCAGACACTGAACGCCGCGACCATGCTCGGCCAGTCCAAGACCGCGATCCAGGCCGAGATCGACGCCGCCTGCGAGCTGATCGATTTCTGGCGGTTCAACGTCGCCTACGCGCGGCGCCTGATGCAGGAGCAGCCCTACAGCCCGCCGGGCCAGTGGAACCGCCTCGAACAGCGCCCGCTGGAGGGGTTCGTCTACGCGATCACGCCGTTCAACTTCACCGCGATCGCCGGAAACCTCCCCACCGCCCCGGCCCTCATGGGCAACACCGTGGTCTGGAAGCCTTCCCCGACGCAGCAGTTCGCCGCTCACCTCACCATGCGGCTGCTGGAGGAGGCCGGTATGCCCCCGGGCGTCATCAACATGGTCACCGGCGACGGCATCGCCGTCTCCGACGTCGCGCTGAACGGTCCCGAGCTGGCCGGCGTGCACTTCACCGGATCGACCGGCACCTTCCAGCACCTGTGGTCGTCGATCGGCGCGAACATCGCGAACTACCGCTCCTACCCGCGCATCGTCGGCGAGACCGGCGGCAAGGACTTCATCGTCGCCCACGCGTCCGCCGACCCCGATGTCGTGCGCACCGCGATCGTCCGCGGCGCGTTCGAGTTCCAGGGGCAGAAGTGCTCGGCCGCTCGCGGGCGTTCATCGCCCGCTCGGTGTGGGAGCGCGTGCGCGACGACCTCGTCGCCGAAGTGGAGTCGCTGAGTATGGGCGATGTCACCGACCTGGCGAACTTCATGGGCGCCGTCATCGACCGCCGCTCCTTCGACAGGCTCGCCGCCGTCCTGCACCGGGCGCGTACGGACGAATCGCTGCAGGTCCTGGCCGGGGGTACCGCCGACGACTCCGTGGGCTACTTCGTTCGCCCGACCGTCCTGCTGGGCACGGATCCGGACAACGACGTCTTCCGCACTGAGTACTTCGGTCCCGTGATCGCGGTGCACGTCTACGAGGACAGCGAGTACGAGCGCGTCCTCACGACCGTCGACGAAGGGTCGGGCTACGCCCTGACCGGTGCCGTCATCGCCGACGACCGCGAAGTCATCACCAAGGCGCATGAGGCGCTGCGCTTCGCCGCCGGCAACTTCTACGTCAACGACAAGCCGACCGGCTCCGTCGTCGGTCAGCAGCCCTTCGGCGGTGCCCGGGCCTCGGGAACCAACGACAAGGCAGGCAGCGCCCAGAACCTGGCGCGCTGGACGAGCCCCCGCTCGATCAAGGAGACCTTCGTCCCGCCGAAAACCTCCACCTACCCCCACCAGGGGTGAGCCGGGGAGTACGGATCCTCCTGCGGCCCCGGGCCCACAAGGCCCGGGGCCGCTCGCCGGCGGACAACACAGAACGAGGTTCAGCATGCTCCGTACGCCATTTCTGATCGCGGCGCGCTCCACCGCCTGCCGGACCGCCGTTGAGCGCGCCCCCGTGACCCGGGGCCTCGTATCGCGGTTCGTCGCCGGATCGACCCTGGAGCAGGCGTTGCCCGTGGTCGAAAGGCTCGCCGGAGACCGCTACGTCACCCTGGACCATCTGGGTGAGGACGTCACCGAAGTCGCGCAGGCCGAGGCCACCGTCGCGGCCTACACCCGCCTGCTGGCGGAACTGGGCCGGGCCGGGCTGGGCGCCCGGGCCGAGGTCTCGGTGAAGCTGTCCGCGGTCGGCCAGTTCCTGCCGGCCGACGGGGAGAGGATCGCCCTGGAGAACGCCCGGCGCATCTGCGCGGCGGCCGGGAGGGTCGGCACCACGGTCACCCTCGACATGGAGGACCACACCACCACCGACTCCACGCTGTCCATTCTGCGCGAGCTGCGCGCCGACTTCCCCTCGGTCGGTGCCGTGCTGCAGGCGTATCTGCACCGGACCGAGGCCGACTGCCGCGACCTCAGTCACGAGGCTCGCGCGTCCGGTTGTGCAAGGGGGCCTACGACGAACCGGCGTCCGTGGCCTACCGGGACAAGGCGGAGGTGGACCGCTCCTACGTGCGCTGCATGAAGATCCTCATGGCCGGCGACGGGTACCCGATGATCGCCTCGCACGATCCCCGCATGGTCGCCATCGCCGGGCGGCTCGCCGCGGACGCCGGCCGCCCGGCCGACGGCTACGAGTACCAGATGCTCTACGGCATCCGGGACTTCGAGCAGGTCCGGATCGCCGGCGAGGGCAACCGGATGCGCGTCTACGTGCCCTACGGCGACGAGTGGTACGGGTACTTCATGCGGCGCCTCGCCGAGCGTCCGGCCAACGTCGCCTTCTTCGCCCGGTCGGTGCTGAGCCGCGGCTGACCCGCACGGGGCCGGACATGCGGAGCGTCCTGTGATGTGTCGGACACGTGACCGTGTCACGGGAACCCCGGCGGCGTATGGTGCGTTACTTTGGCGGCAGCAAATTCACCCCCGAAAGGCTTGCGAAGACATGCGGATGACGAGTTCGAACCCCGTGCTGAAGCGGGCGATGCAGTCCGGCCAGCCAGGGTACGGCCAGCCGTATCAAGCGCCGTACGGTCAGGGCGGCCACTCCCAGCAGCCGTACGGCCAGTACCCCCAGCAGGGGTACCCGGGCGGTGTCGACGAGGCCTCGCGGCCCATGACGATCGACGACGTCGTCATGCGCACCGGGATGACCATCGGCATGGTCATCCTGACCGCGGTGGTGTCCTTCCTCCTCTTCGACCCCCTCAACCCCGGCCTGGGGATGCTCCTCACCTTCGGCGGCATGATCGGCGGCCTGGTCCTGGGGCTGATCATCGGGTTCAAGCAGTCGACCAACCCGGTGCTGATCCTGGTCTACGCGGCGCTCGAAGGGCTCTTCGTCGGCGGCATCAGCCGGCTCTTCGAGATGATGGCGGGTGCGGAGGCCGGCGGCCTCGTGACCCCCGCGGTCTTCGGCACGGTGTTCGCGTTCGCCACGATGCTCACGCTGTACAAGACCCGCGTGATCCGGGTGACCAACACCTTCGTCAAGGTCGTCATGGGCGCCCTCGTCGCGGCGCTCGTGCTGATCCTGGCCAACCTGCTGCTGAGCTTCTTCATCCCGGGCGGCCTGGGCCTGCGCGAGCCGTCCATGCTCGGCGTGATCGTCACCCTGGTGCTGATCGTGATCGCCTGCGCCACGTTGGCCATCGAGTTCAGGGGCATCGAGGACGGCATCGCCGCCGGTGTTCCGAACAGGATGGCCTGGCAGTTCGCATTCGGCCTGACCGTCTCGCTGGTCTGGCTGTACATCGAGATCATCCGGCTTCTCTGGATGCTCCAGGCGATCTTCGGCGGCGAGTAGCGGCCGCCCCTCACACAAACGTTCGCCTCGCCCGGGATGCTCCGGGCGAGGCGAACGCCTTCTGGTACGGGTGCTGCGGGACCGGTGGCCCCAGCGTGACCGGATCAGCGCTCAGCGGCGCTGGGGCGGAACAATCGAACGGTTGCGGCGGCGCCGGTCGTATTCCTGGACAATGGCCTGTGCGTATCCGTGGCTGATACCGTGCTCATCCGCCAACCAGTTCGTACGCTCTGAGCAACGGGTCAGCCCTGGTCCCTTTTCAAGCTGGTCGAACCACTCGTGGAGGTCGCGGCCTGTGACAGACGGGATGCGGGCGAGAAGCAGCGCGTGGGTCTCCGGCGAGTGGGCTACCGACATGGGCACCTCCGAGAATAAATGGCACTTACCTGCGACCTTGCACCAGGATCACGGTTCGGACAAGCCCTTGCGATGACCTTTTACGTTACGCCCCGTTGATCAGGGGGTGTGCCCCGCTTAACCTGCCGTTCGCCTCCCCGCGCCGCTTCGGGGACGCCGCCGTGTATCCGAGGCGGGCACCCTGGCCGTCCTCTTCGCCTTGGGCTTCCCAACCTCCACCGCGGCTCAACTCAACCGCTCGAAGATCGCGGCCATTCCCTGTCCTCCACCGACACACATGGTCTCCAGGCCGTAGGTCTTGTCGTGGAACTGCAGGCCGTTGAGGAGCGTGGTGGTGATGCGGGCGCCGGTCATGCCGAAGGGATGGCCGACCGCGATCGCGCCGCCGTTGACGTTGAGCTGGTTCTCGATGTCAATGCCGATGTCGTCGGCCGAGGGCAGCACCTGCGCGGCGAACGCCTCGTTGATCTCCACCAGGTCGATGTCGCTGATGGCCATGTTCGCGCGGGTCAGCGCCCGACGCGAGGCCTCGACCGGACCGAGCCCCATGATCTCCGGAGAGAGGGCGCTGACACCGGTCGAGACGATCCGGGCCAGCGGGGTGATCCCCAGTTCGGCGGCCTTGGTGTCGCTCATGATCACCACGGCGGCGGCGCCGTCGTTCAGGGGGCAGCAGTTGCCCGCGGTCACCGTGCCGTCGGGCCGGAACACCGGCTGGAGCTGGGAAACCTTCTCGTAGGTGGTGCCCCGGCGCGGGCCGTCGTCGGAGCCGGCCACCGAGCCGTCCGGCAGGGTGACCGGGGCGATCTCGCGCTCCCAGAAGCCGTTGTCCGTGGACTTCTCGGCGAGGTTCTGCGAGCGGACGCCGAACTCGTCCTGGCGCTCCCGGGAGAGTCCGCGCATCTGGACGACGTTCTCGGCGGTCTGGCCCATCGCTATGTAGACATCAGGGAGCTGGTCGTCCTCGCGCGGGTCGCGCCACGTGGAGGCGCCGCCTTCCGCGCGCTTGGCCGTGCGGGCCTCGGCGTCCTCGAAGACCGGGTTCTTGGTGTCGGGCAGGGTGTCGCTGTTGCCCTTGGCGTACCGGCTGACCATCTCCACACCCGCGGAGATGAAGACATCGCCCTCGCCGGCCTTGATGGCGTGGTGGGCCATCCGGGTCGTCTGCAGAGACGACGCGCAGTAGCGGGTCAGGGTGGTGCCCGGAAGCGTGTCGAGGCCGAGCTGTACGGCGACGACCCGGGCGAGGTTGTAGCCCTGCTCGCCTCCGGGCAGGCCGCACCCGAGGAGGAGGTCGTCGATGGTGCTCGGGTCCAGTTCCGGAACCTTGGCCAGAGCAGCGGTGACGATCTGCGCGGTGAGATCGTCGGGGCGGACGTCCTTCAGGGACCCCTTGAACGCGCGCCCGATGGGCGAACGCGCGGTCGCGACGATGACGGCTTCAGGCATGCTCGCGGACCTTCTCTCGTAATCACAGGCACAGGGCGTGTTGTTACTCGCACGTTAACGTGTGCTATCCGGCTGATCTACCGCCGGGGTCGGATTCTGCCCCCTCCGTCCCGGAGACGCTGACCGCTGTGCCTCCGGTGCCGGACTCTCCGGTTGTGAGCGGCTCGTCGTCGATGGTCTTGGTACGGCGCCGGATGAGGGTCGCCCAGCGTCCCCGGGGACCGCGTTCGCGCCCGGCGACACGGGCCCCGCTGACCTCCATGCCGGACTCCTCGGCGGCTTCCACGGCGGCGCGGTCGACGGGCAGCACGCCCTCGCCCCGACCGGGGTCGGGGACGGTCTCCAGCTCCGGCAGCAGCCCCAGAGCCACGCAGGCCGAAGGCAGCACCGCGGTCGCGGCATGGGCATACCCGCGCGCCGACGGGTGGAACCGGTCCGGCCCGAACATGTCATCCGGGTAGGAGTGGAACTCGTCGCTCAGCAGGGTGCCCAGCGAGACGGTGCGTCCGCCGGCCTCGACGGCGGCGATCGTCTGGCCGGCCGCGAGCTGCCGGGACGCACGCCGGGCGATGTAGCTCAGCGGCCAGCCGATGTGCTCCACCGTGCCCAGGTCGGGGCAGGTGCCGACGACGACGGCGATGCCCATGTCGATCAGCTCGCGCACGGCGTTCTGCAGGTGGCGCACGGAATCGGCGGGCCGCATCCGGTGGATCACGTCGTTGGCGCCGATGAAGACGATGGCGACGTCCGCATCGGTGCCGCGGACCCGCTCCACCTGGGTCGGCAGGTTTTTGGAGGTGGCGCCGACGACGGCGACGTTGCGCAGGCGCACCGGGCGTTCGGCGATGGCCGAGATGCCGGAGGCGAGGAGGCTTCCCGGAGTCTGCAGGCCGTCGGTGAGCGCGAACCCGGCGGCCGTGGAATCGCCCATCATCACGAGCGAGAGCGGCGTACCGTCGCCGCTCCCGTAGATGCCGTTCACCTTTGGTGCTGTCCAGGGGGTACGCCCGATGGCCCTGTGGGCGAGCCGCGCCTGGAGGTACAGCAGACCGACGGTGCCCGCGCCCAGCAGGGTCAGCCCACCCCCTCCGAAGGCGGTGGCTGTGGCGATCCTCCGAGCTCGCGCGGCCCGTAACACCATGTTTGACGCCTCCCAATCCGACCGGTGCCAGAGGAACACGGATTCGTCTACTCATGGGTAACGCTAAGTCAATACTCACCCGCTATAGCGTGTTCCCACGCCGAGTGAGAAGAGTGGGGTGCCTCGTGTTCTTGTCCGGGGCTCGTGTGCAGCGAGTGTCCGCCACGTTAAAGTCGGGGCGCACGGTCCGGACCGGTCCGTGCGCGGCGGAGACCGGCCGCGACCAGTTACGAGGCGGGCGCGTGATCCGCCCCGCCCCGAGGTGAATGAGGGGGTTTGAGCTGATGCGGATGCATAACTCATTGATTGAGCTGGTCGGCGATACCCCGTTAGTTCGGTTGACCACGGTGACCCAAGGGGCGGCGCCGATGGTGCTCGCCAAGGTCGAGTACTTCAATCCCGGCGGCTCGGTCAAGGACCGGATCGCCCTGCGCATGATCGAGGCCGCCGAGGAGAAGGGCCTGATCGGGCCGGGCGGAACCATCGTGGAGCCGACGTCGGGCAACACCGGTGTGGGCCTGGCGATCGTGGCGCGGGAGAAGGGGTACCGCTGCGTGTTCGTCTGTCCCGACAAGGTCGGCACCGACAAGCTCTCCGTCCTGCGGGCCTACGGAGCGGAGGTCGTGGTGTGTCCGACCACCGTCGCCCCCGACCACCCCGACTCCTACTACTCGGTGTCCGACCGGCTGGCCGAGACCATCCCCGGCGCGTGGAAGCCGGACCAGTACGCGAACCCGAACAACCCCGAGTCGCACTACCACACCACCGGCCCGGAGATCTGGGAGCAGACCGAGGGCCGGGTCACCCACTTCGTGGCCGGAATCGGCACCGGGGGAACGGTCACCGGGGCCGGCCGCTACCTCAAGGAGGTCTCGAACGGCCGGGTGAAGGTCATCGGCGCGGACGCCGAGGGGTCGGTGTACTCCGGCGGCTCCGGGCGCCCCTACCTCGTCGAGGGGGTCGGCGAGGACATCTGGCCGCAGACCTACGACCCGGAGATCTGCGACGAGGTCATCGCGGTGAGCGACAAGGAGTCGTTCATGATGACCAGGCAGCTCGCCAAGGAGGAGTCCCTGCTGGTGGGCGGCTCCTGCGGGCTCGCGGTGGTCGCCGCCCTGCGGGTCGCCGCCACCGCCTCCCCCGACGACGTCATCGTGGTCCTGCTCCCCGACGGCGGGCGCGGTTATCTCACCAAGATCTTCAGCGACGAGTGGATGGCCGACTACGGCTTCCTCTCCACCGAGACCGAGGAGGCCACCGCGGGGCAGGTGCTCGCGGGCAAGGAGGGGCAGATGCCGGACCTCGTGCACACCCATCCGAGCGAGACCGTTGGGACGGCTGTGGCGATCATGCGGGAGTACGGCGTCTCGCAGCTCCCGGTGATCAAGGAGGAGCCGCCGGTCATGGCCGCCGAAGTGGTGGGGTCGATCGCCGAGCGCGACATGCTCGACGCCCTCTTCAACGGCCGGGCGCAGCTCACCGATCCGGTGGAGTCGCACATGGGCAAACCGCTCCCGGTCGTGGGCTCGGGTGAGCCGGTGAGCCGCTGCATCCAGCTGCTGGAGGGGAACGGGGCCCTCGTGGTCCTGCAGGACGGCAAGCCTGTCGGCGTGCTCACCCGCCAGGACCTGCTGGCCCACCTGTCCGGGTAGCGCGGGAACCGGCCGCGTCCCACCAGCGTCGATCTTGCGGAGATCGGACCTTCGAGCGCGCCGGGAAGGAACGATCTTCGCGAGGTCGGTGAGAGGAGGGTCCGCCTGCGTCGCCGGCCACCGCGCCTATTACCGTGTTCCCCGGTATTACTCACCGGTAGATGTGGGGATCAGGTGTCGCGGCTGCTGTCCTGGCTGGTGCGTACGGTGTGGTCGTGGGCGCGGCGGCACGCCGAGATCCGCCCGGGTTCCCGGGCGGCCCGGCGGTTCGCCGGCTACGGCGCGGGCACCTCGATCGCCTTCCCGCCCGCGACGATTTTCGGCGAGCCGTGGATCGGACTCGGATCGCACACCCTGCTCGGTGCGGACATCACACTCACCGCGGGTATGGTGCCCGGCCTCGACCTGGGGCCGGAGCTCTACATCCGGATCGGCGACGGGTGCACGATCGGGCGCGGGTCGCACATCGTGGCGCACCGGTCCATCGATATCGGCGACGACGTCTTCACCGGTCCGTACGTCTACATCACCGACCAGAACCACGTGTACAGCGACGTCGACGTGCCCGTCGGACGGCAGTGGCCCGCCGACGCGCCGGTGCGTATCGGGGCCGGCACCTGGATCGGAGCCAACGCGGTGGTGCTGCCCGGCACGCGGCTCGGCCGGAACTGCGTGGTCGCCGCGGGCTCGGTCGTGCGGCCGGGGGCGTACCCGGACCACAGTGTCATCGCCGGCGTTCCCGGTCGGGTCGTCCGCCGTTACGACCCCGAGGCCGGGTGGACACCGCCGCTGCGTGAACCCGGCGGGCCGCCCGCCGGGGAGAGCGGGATCCGCCCCGCCTCCGAGTGGGAATGCCCGGCACCTGGGGATCCCCGGCCGGAAAGGTCCGCCGATCCGGTGAACGACCGGGGCCGTGCCCACTAGTCTGGGCCGCATGACGTTCGACGGGTTTCAGACACTGGCCATCCACGCGGGCCAGGAGGCCGACGCTGAGACGGGTGCGGTCGTGGTTCCCATCTACCAGACGAGCACCTACGCCCAGGACGGTGTCGGCGGGCTGCGCGGCGGATACGAGTACTCCCGCGCCGCCAACCCCACCCGCGACGCACTGGAGGAGTGCCTCGCCGCGCTGGAGTCCGGGACGCGTGGGTTCGCGTTCGCCTCCGGTATGGCGGCCGAGGACACGCTGCTGCGCACCGTCGCCGAACCCGGCAGCCACGTCATCATCCCCGGCGACGCCTACGGCGGCACGTTCCGGCTGTTCTCCAAGGTCCTTCAGCGCTGGGGGGTGAGCTGGGACGCCGTGCCGCAGTCCGACCCCGACGCGGTGCGCGCGGCCGTGCGGCCGGAGACCGTCGCCGTCTGGGCGGAGACCCCGACGAACCCGCTGCTGAACATCGGCGACATCGAGACACTGGCCGGCATCGCGCACGACGCGGGTGCGCTGCTGGTCGTCGACAACACGTTCGCCTCGCCCTACCTGCAGCAGCCGATCCCGCACGGTGCCGACGCCGTTGTGCACTCCACGACCAAGTACCTGGGCGGCCACTCCGATGTCGTGGGCGGCGCGCTCGTGGTGGCCGACCCCGAGCTGGGGGAGCGGCTCGCCTTCCACCAGAAGTCCATGGGCGCGATCGCCGGGCCGTTCGACGCCTGGCTCACGTTGCGCGGCATCAAGACGCTCGGCGTGCGGATGGACCGGCACTGCGCGAACGCCGAACGGGTCGTCGACGAGCTCACGCGCCACCCCGGCGTGACCCGGGTCTACTACCCCGGCCTGCCGGACCACCCGGGCCACAAGGTGGCGGAGCGCCAGATGCGGGCGTTCGGCGGCATGGTCTCGTTCCGGCTGCGCGACGGGGAGGAGGCCGCGCTGCGGGTCTGCGAGCGGGCGCGGGTCTTCACCCTCGGGGAATCCCTGGGCGGGGTGGAGTCCCTGATCGAGCACCCCGGGCGGATGACGCACGCCTCGGCGGCGGGATCGCCCCTGGAGGTGCCGGACGACCTGGTGCGGCTCTCAGTGGGGATCGAGTCGGTCGAGGACCTCGTCGCCGACCTGCTCCAGGCGCTCGGGGATTGAGCGCGCCGGCGCCGGTCGCCCGGCGCCCCAAAGGCACCGAGCCGGCGCCGATGGCCGTCAGGCTCCGATACGGTCGTGCCTGGCGGCCCCGCCTTCGTCGTCCTCACGCGGCTCGCGGGGATCGGGGATGGCGGGCTGTTCGGGGAAGTTCAGGTCGACCAGGCGGCGCCCCGAGTTGGAGAGCGTGCCGCCGTCTTCGTCGTTGCGCAGGGAACGGTAAGCCCTGCGGCGGTCGTCGAGCTTGATCCTGACCGACACCGCGACCAGGAACCCCAGAGCGGTCACAAGTAGTACGAGCCCGGAGATAATCACCAGGATTGTCACGGTCCGTGCACCCCCTCAAAATGAGGACCGGTTTCGCCGTTTCGGCGAGCCCGAGGGGACATGGGACGGACATGCCACCGTCGAACATCTTTCAGCTGTTCTATTGAGACGCTCCCACCGGGGATCGGGTTCCATCCGAACGCCAATTTCGGCGGAACCGGTGCTTTGTCCGCGCTTTGTCCAATTCGAACGGGTCGGGATCACCACGACTAGCGATTGTCGTTTTCCGAGGTCAGAGGGTGGGCTTGTGCTCGGCTTCGGCCAGAAAGGCGCTACTCGGCGGCACCAAAGGTCGGATGACCATCCGCCAACATCGACCGATATCAAATGTCGCGTTTTCGTCGTTTTGGCGCGTCTCCGCGCTGACGGCGACATAATCAGCTCCGGACCCGACCCTCGGCACAGAGTACGGACACGCCTGTTATGGCAGACATCGGCAGCATGGTCTCGCGCCTCAGCTTCATCGCTCTCGCTGTGTTCCCAGTCGCCGCTGGGGTGACCTGGCCGGAACTGGTCGCGGAGCGGCCGGTCGCGGCGGGGCTGCTCGCCTTGGGGTACGAGGTGGCCGTGGTCGGGCTCGCCTTCGGTGGAGATATCGCCAAGAAGCTGAAGGAACTGTGGAGCGAGCGGGTGGCGGCCGGTATCGACCGAACGGCGCGGCGCACGGTGTTCGGGAACGGGTTCGCCAAGCGGCACCGCCGCCACATGCTGCACAGTTCCCGCTACATCGACCAGAAGGGCTTGAAGAACAGACCCGGATTCGACCTGGATCTCGATGACGTCTTCGTCGATGTGGCCCTGGTCCCGCGCGCTCCGCACCAGGTGTCGGCGGATGTGCTGGCCCGGTTCGCCGAGGCCCCGGGCGAGCGGCAGTCGCTGGGTGAGTTGCTGGAACGCTCGGAACCGGCGGTGCTGGCGGTACTGGGCGCGCCCGGAAGCGGCAAGACCACGCTGCTGCGCCACACCGCGCGCCGGGTCTGCCGGACGCGGAAGAGGTGGAAAGGGCGGCGCGGCACGCCGATCCTGCTCTACCTGCGCGACCACGTCGAGCAGATCCTCTCGGACCAGCAGTCCGGACTGCCGGAGATCCTGCGGGAGGTGCTCGAACGGAGACGACTGACCGAGCCGCCCGACTGGTTCCAGCGCCGCCTGGACCGGGGCGGATGCGTGGTCCTGCTGGACGGGCTGGACGAGGTGCCCCGCGCGGAGGAGCGCCGCCGGGTCGTGGCCTGGGTGGAACGTCAGATCGAGCGGTACCCGAAGAACCACTTCGTGGTCACCTCCCGCCCGCACGGCTACCTCAGCACCCCGCTCACCGGCGTCGGCGCCGTGGTGCTGCAGACCCAGCGGCTCACCCCCGAGCAGGTCGATCGATTCGTTCGCCAGTGGTACCTGGCCGTCGAGCGGAGGAACGGCCACGACCAGAGCGATGAGGAGATTCACGAGAACGCTGGAAAGAGCGCCGAGGATCTGCTGGATCGGCTGCGCCACCATCCCGAGCTGCACGAGCTGACCGTCAACCCGCTGCTGCTCACCATGATCACCAACGTGCACCACTACCGGAACGTCCTTCCCGGCAGCCGCGCCGAGCTGTACCGCGAGGTGTGCGAGGTCATGCTCTGGCGGCGTCAGGAGGCCAAGGATCTCCAGGTGCCGCTGACCGGGGAACAGTCCGAGGTGGTGCTGCGCGAGGTCGCCCACACGATGATGCGCCGCCGGGTCCGCGACCTGGATCGATGCGAGATCCTGGCGGAGATTGGCCCCGGTTTGGCTCGGGTCGCCCCGGATCTGGAGCCAGGGGGCTTCCTCGCCGACGTGGTGGTCTCCGGCCTGCTCCTCGAGCGGGAGAACGAGAAGTACGCCTTCGCGCACCAGACCTTCCAGGAGTACCTGGCGGCCTCACACCTGAAAGACCGCGGGCTGCCCGACGACCTGGCCGAACTGGTCGGCGGCGACTGGTGGCGGGAGACCTTCCTGCTGTACGCGGCCCGTGCCGACGCCGACCCGGTCGTGCGGGTCTGTCTCGACGTGGAACACGCCCCCGTCCCTGCCCTCGCCCTTGCCTCCGAGTGTGCCGAGCAGGCCCGGGAACTCGCCCCGGAGCTGCGCGACCGGCTGGACGAGGTGCTTTCCGGGGCGCTCGACGAGGGCCCGGATTCGCAGCGGCGGCGGCTGGCCGTCGGGGTGCTCCTCGTGCGGCACCTGGGCGAGACCGTGGACCTGCCCAGCGGCGGCCGGCTCTGCATCCGTCCCATCACAGCGAAGCTGTACGCCCAATTCCAGGCCATGGCGACGGACGGAGCGCACCGCGGTCCGGACGCCCCGGAAGACGCCGACCACAGCCCCGAAATGCTCCTCGGTGTCCGGGGAACGGATGCGGTCGCCTTCGTGCAGTGGGCCAACGGGATTCTCGACGGCCAGCGCAGCTATCGGCTGCCCACCCGGGCGGAGTTGGCGGACCGTGCCCCGCGGCACCGGCTCCCGAGGCCCGACTGCGCCGTCTGGGCCAGAGCCGATGGTGACCGCCCGGAGCTGTGGACGCCGGGTGGCACCGCATCCGGCGCAGTGCTCAATACCGCGACGCTCCCCCGATATGTCGAAGCCGACCTGCGCGCTTCGGATGCGCCACTCCCGGAGTTGCTGGTCGTCTGGTCGATCGAATGCCTTCGGGACCTCGGCCTCGACCTCGCCCGTGCCCGTAACCGTGACCGCGCCCGCGACCGCGTCCTCGGCCTCGACCGTGCCCATACCCTCGCCCGTGCCCTCGCCCGTGCCCTCGCCCGTGACCGTGCCCTCGACCATGCCCGTGACCGTGCCCGTGACCTTGCCCTCGACCTCGCCCGTGCCCGTGACCTTGCCCTCGACTTTGCCCTCGACCGTGCCCGTGACCGTGCTCGTGCCCTCGCCCGTGCCCTCTCCCATGCCCGTGCTCTTGCCCGTGACCGTGCCCTCGACCTCGACCACACCAGCCTCACGGGCACCGCCCTCTCCGATGCGCTTTCCCGCACCTTGGCCAGCAGCACGGATTCCCAGGGCTTTGTTACGGCCTTCGTTTTGGAATTCCTCCCAGAGGTCGGCATCGGCGAAGCCGCTTACCGCCCCTCCTTCGACACCCTCGCGGAAACAGCTCCGGCGGCGGGTGAGGCCCTGCTCCAGCACCTCGACCCGAGCGAAGAACGCTCCCCGCATGCCTGGGTCAGCGAAGTAGCGCACCGCCTGGAGGAACTCGCCGTTCCGGTCTTCACCCGACGGGAGCGACTGACGCCCGAGACGGCGACGTCCATCCGGCTGGCCGCGCTCTTCCTGGCCGCCGAGGCCGACGCCGCGACCCGGGGCTCCGCCCTCGGTGACGACTTCCGCGAGATCGCGGCCGGGGTGACGCTGCTCCAGCAACGCCTCAACGGCGAGGCACCGGCCGCGGAGATGATCATGCTCGCGCTCGACTAAGGGAACGGTGGGCGGCCGGATCGGTGCCGTTCGCCGTCGAGAGCCAGGGGGAAACTGCCGTCAGAGCCGGTCGGCCTCGGCCAGGAAGGCGTGCCATTCGGCGGTGCCGAAGGTGAGGTGACCGTGTTCGGGGTGCCGGGAGTCGCGTACGTCCACTGTGGAGGGGGAGGCGCTGCGGGCCGCGACGCAGTTGTCCATGCCGCCTTGGGAGTAGCTGGACGTGGTCCACTCACGGGTGAGCATCGAACTCTCTCCTGATCTTCTCGATGAGGGCGCGCGAGGCGTGGGGGGCGAGCGCGACCCCGCGCAGGTTCCCGAATATTCCCATATAGGCATCGATGGCCGGTTGGTCGTCTCGTGGGTCGCTGGAGAGTCGGGATTCGGTGTAGGCGAGGTGTCCCTTCTCTGGGATAACGAACAGCGCGAATGAGCCGTCCATGCCGTAGTGCTCCGGTGTGTCCATGGGTACCACCTGGACCGTCACCCGGGGCGGGCGGGCCAGCTTCAGTAGCTTGTCGAGTTGGGCGGCCATGACTTCGGTACCGCCGATCGGGCGACGCAGCACGTGCTCCTCGATCACCGCCATGACCACCGGCCCCTTCTCGGCCGTGAAGATCTCCTGGCGCCGGATCCGGGCCTCCACCTGTTCGGCGACCACGGCCGGGGCGGTGCCCGGGTTGCCGAGCTGGATCAGCTCATGGGCGTACTCGGGGGTCTGGAACAGGCCCGGGATCACCGAGGACTGGTAGAGCCGGATCTCGGTCGCCTCCTGCTCCAACGTCACCACGTCGCGGAACCATTCGGCATAGCCGTCCTCGCGGTGCAGATCCTGCCACCTTTTCACCAGTGTCCCACCGGCGTTAAGGACGCTGTCCAATCGGGGGATTTGTTCTGTCCCGAGCCCTTTCTTTCCGACCTCGACATCGGACAAATGCGATTGCGAGATGTGCAGCGCCTTTGCGACCTGCTGCTGTGTCATCCCTGCTCGCTGGCGGCTCCGCCGGACCTCGAACCCGAACCGGAGCCGCGCTGACTTGCGCGATATAGCCATTTTACCGCCTTCTACCGCACCTATATTGCCTCTAACCACAACCCTCCGTACGTTTCCGCTGGAAGGGTGTAGCTCTAGAAAGAAGGTACGAGGTTCGGCATTGTCGGGGCATGGCTTCCGGTGGATTGTGGAAAACGCGGAAAGTTCGGCCGCCGGAGCCGGGAACAGCAAAGAGCCCGGCGACAGTGGCGACTGTCCCGGGCCATGGCCACCAAGAACCTGAGGAAGCTGGTGACGATGTCCGAGCCTACCGTTCCCGCCCCGGCGCCGGAGAGCGCCGCGGACCCGACCCAGGCCATGACCCTTCTCCCGCCCGCGCCGGAGCTGCCGGACGAACTGCATTCGCTGCACGAGGAGTACGGCCTCTGGTGGAAGATCGGCTATGAGCCGCTGTGCCGTATGGCGCCCTACACCGCACGCCCCCGCTTTGGCAACGGGCGCACCATCCGCACCGACACCCTCCGCCTGCTGGGCCGTGTCCTCGCCGCCGCCACTCCGGACGAGGGATAATGCGTCCTTCGTGCCGTTATGACCACGCGGCGGGTCCGGTCGTGGCCATAACGGCACGGTCGTCCAGGAAAAACGGGCAGAGAGACCGGTACGGCACCGCACCCCGGCCTTCCGCCGCGCTCGGCGTTCCGGGCGCCCCTTCTCCGGCGCCCGGTCGGGCGATGCGCTGATCCGGCACAGGAACTCCTCCTCGTGCTCAGCGGCGAGTACCCAGGCGAAGGCGAGCCCGCCCGGCGGGAACGTCCAGCCGTCCGTGTCGACCTGGACGATTCCCGGCCGGGGGTGGCCTCGCCGGTGCGGACGGTCGGGGACGTTCCGCAGAGGAGGAAGGTGAACACGTTGACGTGGACGATGCTCGACCGGGAGTAGTCCAGTTCGTACTCGGCCCGCCGGGTGGGGACCCGGGTGTTCATCACGTAGCTGTGCCCGCGCTTGTCGAACTTCATCGAGTAGCGGTACTCCACGCTGACCCGGGTTCCGATGAGCTCTCCGAGGCGGGCCGACTCCGCCGTGTAGACGAGCCGGTCCTGTTCGCTCCGGCTGTTCACGTCGAGGTCGATGCCCGCCACCCGCATGTAGCGCAGCCGGAACAACCCCTCGTCCAGGTCGGGGTAGAAGCGGCGGGACCGGGCGAGGAGCCAGCAGCCGTCGAACGCCCGATCCTCGGTCATCTCCGCGTGGGTCGTCCGGGACATCGAGGCGCCGAACCGGAACACCGACTTGCGCAGCACTGTTTCGTAGCGGATCTCCACGGTGAAGTCGAAGAACGGGTCGATCCCGCCATCCTCCAGCAGGTCGGCGGAGTCGGTGACGTAGGTCCGGGCGCGGTAGTTCTCCCAGTGGTCCTCGCCGGAGAGGACCCGGCCCATGATTCCGCCGCGCAGCCCTTCGGCGAGATTCTCGTTGCCGCTGGCCGAGATCAGCGATGCGCGCAGCACCCGGTCGGTGGTGTCCGTGGCGAGCAGGCTGTCGAGCAACCGGTCGTCGCCAAGGATCACCGAGGCCGCTGCGCGGGCCAGGGCCGGGCGCTGCTGCTCGCCGATCTCCAGCAGGGTGCGGCGCAACTGTTCGGAGGCGTCGGCGCGGACGAACCACTCCCAGACCACGCCGATGATGCCGGTGGACAGGGTGGCGGCGCCCAGCTCTCCGAACGGAACGGTGCGGCTCCACGCCCAGGCGCGTTCAGCACCGACGTAGTCGACCAGGAAAAGGAGGAGGCTCGCCAGGAGCAGGCCGACGATGACCAGCTTGACCCGCAGCGCGACGATGCGCTGCAGGTAGCGCCGCGCCACCGAGTCGGAGCCGCCGTTCCCTACTGGAGCCGGGGGACTCGCTACGCAGTCTCGGTGGCGTGCCAGGTTTCCTGCCGTCGAATCCGGTATCAGCGTCCACCCACGGCGCGGCGCACTTCAGCAGGGCCGGACGCGACCGTACGGCAGTGTGGAGAAGAAACGAGGCTTCCAAGGAGTCCGTGCCACGCTTCGAGATGACCGCGACCGTGCCCAGAAGGGCAGCGGCGGGTCCGCCGGATCGGCGGCGGTGGGAACCGGCCGTCAGGCAGGGAGCTGGTCGCGCCCGGTGGTCTCGTTCCCGCTGTCCTCGACTGCTCCCCGCGGACGGGGGATGATGGGCTGCCGCGGGAAGTGCAGATCGACCAGGAGGCGCACCGAGTGGGAGAGTGCGCCCGTCCCCTCGTCGTTGCGCAGGGAACGGTAGCCCTTGCTGCGGTCGTCGAGCCTGATGCGGATCGACACCGCGACCAGGAACCCCAAGGCGGTCAGCAGAAGCGCCAGTCCGGTAAAGATGACCACGATCGCCATGGTCGGCACCCCTCACTCAGAAATCAGTTTCGCCTGTGAGGCGAGCCCGAGGGGACATGGGATGGACATGTCACCATCGAACGTTCTTCAGTTGTTTTGCCTCTCGATTATTGAGACGCCGTTACTGGGGATTGCGTTCCCCATGAGCCCGGCTTGTTCGGATGACCGTGGCCGTGACCAGCGTGGCGGCAGCGGAACTCAGCCGGCGGCCCGGCGCCGCCGGCCGAGGAAGTCGGAGATGACGTGCCCTCCGGGTCGCGCGGCGTCCGGGCGGATCACGCGCCCTCCGTTGCGCTCGGCCACCTGGTTCACGAACGCCTCCAGGCGGGGGTCGTCGGCGAGCATGAAGATGCTGAGCGCCGCGCCCCGCTGGGTCATCCGGTCGACTTCGGCCAGTGTCGCCTCCGTCGTCCGGGGCGAAGGCGGCCAGGCGAACCCGGCCGTCCCGTCGCGTTCCAGGTGGGCCGTTGGCTCGCCGTCGGTGACGACCAGCACGATCGGCGCGAAGTCGGGGTGGCGGTCCAGATGCCGCCTGGCGAGTAGCAGCGCGTGCTGCAGGTTGGTGCCCTGGACCGGTTCCGGCTGCAGCCCGGTGAGCGCTTCCGGGGCCAGCTCGCGCGCGTAGTCGTTGAACCCGACGATCTGCACCGCGTCGCGCGGGAAGCGCGTGGTGATCAGGGAGTGCAGCGCCATGGCGGTCTGCTTGGCGCCGCCCCACAGGTCGCGCAGCACCATCGAGTAGGAGAGGTCCACCAGCAGGCAGACGGCGGCGGCGTCGTGGCGCTCGGTCTCGGCGGCCTCGAAGTCGTCCGGCCGGATCCGGATCCGGCCGTCGGCGCCGCGGGAACCGCGTGCCACGGCGTTGCTCAGGGTGCGGACCGCGTCGATGGGGCGCTCGTCGCCGAACTCCCAGGTGCCGGTGGCTCCGGTCGGCTCTCCCGAGGTGCCCGCGCCGTGCGTGGGGCGCCCGCCGGGGCGCTCCGGGGCCGCGAGATCGGCGCACACCTCGCGCAGCGCGGTCTCGCCCAGCCGGCGTACCGCCTTCGGCGTCAGCTGCAGCCGGTTCCGGGCTCCCCGCAGGTACCCCTGCTCGCGGAGCTCGCGTTCGATCGCCCGCAACCGCGCCAGGTCGTCGACCGCCGGCCGCCCCAGCGCGCGGCGCACCGCATCCTCATCGATGTCGTCCAGGCCGGCCCCCGCATAGCCCTGGTCCAGTGAGGTCTCCAGCTCGGCCAGGTCGGCGAGTTCCTGCAGCGCGGTGGTCGCGTCGCCCATGCCCAGTGCTTCGGTGCCGGCCATCGGTTCCGCCTCGCCGCCCGACCAGTCCAGATCGGGGCGCCGCGCCCGCAGCGCGTCCGACAGCCGGTCCAGCGCCTGGGACATCCCCGCCTGCGCGGTGGCCTGCTCGATGAGGCCGTGGAGCTCTTCGCGCTGCTCCGGGGTGAGCGAGTTCAGCAGCCGCTGCCCGGCGGCGGCCCGGCGGGCCAGCGAGTCGACGAGTTCGTCGAGGTCGCGCGGGGAGTCCGGGAAGAAGTCGCCGTACTCGGCCATGAAGCGGTCGAAGTCCTGCTGGGTGTGCGCGCCCCGCGCATCGGCGTCGAGCATGTCGTTGAGCGCGTCGAGCATGGCGCGGACCCGCTGGTAGTCCTCAGGGGAGCCGTCGCGCAGCGCCTGCTTCATCCCCTGGAAGCGGGAGTCGAGGACCTCCCGGCGCAGCAGGTCGCGCAGCTCCTCGAACGTGTCCCGGGCCGCGGCGGAGCGCCACTGGTAGTCGGCCAGCCGGCGCACCGCCGCGGAGGTGTCGGAGGGCAGCGAGTCGAGCTCGGTCTCGCGCAGCCGGGCGTCGTCGGAAGGGTCCGCGAAGAGTTCGGCGCGTTCCTGGCCGATCGCCCGGTCCAGCAGACTCCGGACCCGGTCCAGGGTGCCGTCGAGCCGTCCCCGGTCGCGGATCGCCTCCCGGCGCTGCTGGACCCGGCGCAGCAGGTCGTCCAGACCGGTGGTGTCCTGCGTACCGCGGCGCAGCAGGTCGCGCAGGGCCCGGCCCGGGCGAGCCCCGTCCATGATGTCGCGCCCCAGCTCGTCGACGGCGCCCTTGACGTCGTAGGGCGGTGCGAGCGGGTCGGGGCCGCCGTGGTACGGGCCGTACCGGAAGCGCTCCATCGGTGTCCTCCCTCCGACCGCGCTGCGGCGTCCGCTGTCAGGTCCGGTAGATCGCCCGGTCCTCGACGGTGTCCTTGGAGAGGCGGCGGTTCAGGTACAGCCCTTCCAGAGCGAACTCCACCGCGGCGGCCGCGTACGCGGGTGTCTCGGCGTCGGCCTCCCCATCGGGGGCCAGGCGCGCCACCAGGTCGGACAGGCCGGGGAGCGGACCTATACGGCGGAGCAGCTCCCCGCCGCCGACCAGCTCCCCCGACTCCACCGTCGCGCCGTCGGCGAACCGGTCGCTGAGCGCCGCCAGGTCGGCATCGCCGAGGGTGCTCCGGAACGTTTCGGCCGTGGCGCGGCGCAGCAGGTGGGACAGGATCTCGACCTCGCGCCCCTCCTCGCCGATCTCGAACTCCACCTTGCCCTGCAGTGTCTCGGTGATCGACGGCAGGTCGCACACCCGCGCCACCGGGTGCTCCTCGCCGGTGAGCGCGGCCCGGCGTGCGGCGGAGGCCGCGATGGTCTCGATGCCCGCGATCGCGAACCGCGCCGAGACCCCGGAGCGATCGTCCACCGAGGAGGAGCCCCGCACCAGCCGGGTGAACCGCGCGACGGTCTCCACCAGGTGGTCGGGGACGACGGGGGTGCCGTCCAGCGTCGCCTCCTGCCGGATCAGCGCGACCTCCTCGGCCAGGTCCGGTGGGTAGTGGGTGCGGATCTCCGCGCCGAACCGGTCCTTGAGGGGGGTGATGATGCGGCCGCGGTTCGTGTAGTCCTCCGGGTTGGCGCTGGCCACCAGCAGGATGTCGAGCGGGAGGCGCAGCGCGTAGCCGCGGATCTGGATGTCGCGCTCCTCCAGCACGTTGAACAGTGCGACCTGGATGCGGGCGGCCAGATCGGGCAGCTCGTTGAGGCAGAAGACCCCCCGGTTGGTCCGGGGGAGCAGCCCGTAATGCACCGACTCCGGGTCGCCGAGGCTGCGCCCCTCCGCCAGCCGGACCGGGTCGACGTCGCCGATGAGGTCACCGACGGCGGTGTCGGGGGTGGAGAGCTTCTCCCCGTAGCGGTCCTCGCGATGCCGCCAGGAGACGGGCAGGTCATCGCCTGCCTCGCGGGCGGCGCGGCGGCAGCGGGAGCATACCGGCGCATAAGGGTGGTCGTTGATCGGGCAGCCCTCGACCACCGGGGTCCACTCGTCCAGGAGCGACGCGACGGTGCGGATCAACCGGGTCTTGCCCTGGCCGCGCTCTCCGAGAAGGATGACATCGTGCCCGGCCAGGAGGGCGCGCTCCAAGCGGGGCAGCACGGTGCGGTCGAATCCCACGACGCCGGGGAACCGCTCCTCACCGGCCCGCATCCGGGCCAGCAGGTTTTCGCGCACCTCGGTCCGGACCGGGCGGTGCACGTGCCCCGAGCCCCGGAGGGCTCCCACGGTCGGGGGAAGTCCGGCGGGGGCGGTGTTGGCGCTGGGACTGGCGTTGGCTGGCGTGACAGCGGACACAGACCCGAGTCTATGCGCGCATCCGGGAGGTGAAATACACCGGGCTCGGGGAAGGTTTCACCTGCCGGGATTGGGAGTATGGTCCCGGTGAGATCATTCCGACCCGCTGATGTGAGGGGGCTACGAGTGGCCAGGTTCGGCGATGCGCTGGCGACGGGCGCTGACCTCGTGAGTGCTGCCGAACGGGCGGTGCTGCGCGCGATGGAGCCGCTTGACGGGCCGGCCGACCTCGTGTGCTTCTTCGTCTGCGGCGCCGACCCCGAAGAGGTGACGCTCGCCGGTGAGCGCGTCATGGCGCTCTCCGACGGCGCCGTGGCCATCGGGTGCAGCTCGACCGGTGTCATCGGTGGTGCCCGTGGCGTCGAGCAGCAGGGTGGAGTGAGCGTGTGGGCGGCCCGGCTGCCCGACGTCACCGTCACCCCTTTCCGGCTCGACGTCATTCCCGAGGGCGACCATCTCGCCGTTGTGGGGATGCACGAGCCCGACCCGACCGACCGGGCGGCGCTGCTGCTGGTGAATCCCTACGAGTTCCCGGCGCAGTCGTTCGTGGAGCGCTCGACCGCGGCACTGGGCGGCCTCCCGGTCGTCGGCGGCCTCGCCGACGGGATGCAGGGGCAGGAGTCGGTGCGGCTCTTCCTCGAAGGGGGCGTCACCGACAGTGGGGCCATTGGGCTGCTGCTGGGCGGCGACAGCGTCCTGGGGACCGTGGTCAGCCAGGGCTGCCGGCCGGTCGGCCCGGCCATGGCCATCACCAAGGCCGAAGGCAACATGATCCTGGAGCTCGCCGGTTCCCCCGCCTACGAAAAACTGGAAAGCCTCGTCAACGCGCTTCCCGCGGAGGAACAGGAGCTCGCGGGGCAGGGGCTGCACATCGGTGTCGCCATGGACGAGTACGCGGACCGGCATGAGCGCGGCGACTTCCTCGTGCGCTCCGTTGTGGGAGCCGACCCGGACCTGGGGGCGCTGACCATCAGCGACATGGTCGAGGTCGGCCAGACCGTCCGGTTCCAGGTCCGCGATCACGAGACCGCGGACTCCGACCTGCTGGAACGGCTGCGGATGTTCGACGAGGACACCTCGGGCCGCACCGCGGCGGCCCTGGTGTTCTCCTGCAACGGGCGCGGCGCGTCGATGTTCTCCACCGCCGACCACGATGTCCGCGCCGTCCGGCAGTCCCTCGGGATCAACGCCGTGTCGGGCTTCTTCGCGGCGGGCGAGATCGGCCCGGTGGGCGGACGGAACCACCTGCACAGCTTCACCGCCTGCCTCCTCGCCTTCGAGGAGTGAGACGGCCCGCTAGTCTCGGACGACGATGCCGTTGACGGTCTTGTCGTGCAGGGTCTGGTTCTGGTCGTCCCACAGCGGCCACAGCAGGTCGATGAAGAAACCGACGCAGGTGACGTAGGTGAGCAGGAAGTAGACCAGCTCACGGCCGAACGAGGCGCCCTTGCCCACGGGGGCTTCCGTGCTCGCCTTGATCAGCCGGACGCCGAGGACCCATTTGCCGAAGGTCCTGCCGGAGTCGGCGTGCGGCAGCCACCGTTGACGCGCTTTCCGGTCTGAAGGCCGGGGATTCAGCCCGTGCCGTGCGTGCGGTACCTCTGTGGCTTCCTGTTTCAGCGGGTCATGCCCTCCGCTAGGCGGCGGGTCTTACGGTCCCTCCGCAGGCGTTTAGCCTCTCGACCCGTCCGGCCGCGAGGATGTTGACCGCCGCGTTGACGTCCCGGTCGTGGAGCGCCCCGCACGGGCACTCCCACTTCCGGACGTTCAGCGGCATGGGTTGGGCGACCGCCCCGCAGGCCGAACAGAGCTTCGACGAGGGGAACCAGCGGTCGAGCTTGCCGAGGGTCCGACCGTGACGGGCGGCCTTGTAGGCGAGCATCGCCGTGAACTGCGCCCATCCCGCGTCGTGCACGGACTTCGCCAGCCGGGTGCGGGCCAGGCCCTTCACGCACAGGTCCTCCACGTACACCGCTTGGTTCTCGCGGATGATCTGCGCGGAGAGCTTGTGCACGAAGTCCCGGCGCGCATCGGCCACCTTGGCGTGCGCGCATGCGACCTTGGCGACGGCCTTCTTGCGGTTGTTCGCCCCCTTCGCCTTGCGGGCCAGTGCCTGCTGCGCCTTGCGTAGGCGTCGTTCGGCGCGGCGCAGGAACCGGGGATTGTCGATCTTGGTGCCGTCCGACAGCACCGCGAAATGGGTGAGCCCCAGGTCGATGCCGACCTCGGCCGCCGACTCGGGAAGCGGCTCCTTGGCCGTTTCGACCACGAAGCTCGCGAAGTACCGACCCGAGGCGTCCTTGATCACCGTCACCGAGGACGGCTCCGAGGGCAGGTCCCGCGACCACTTCACCTTGATGTCGCCGATCTTCGGCAGGCGCAGCTTCCCGCCTGTCGTGATCGACCAGCGGGCGTTCGCGGTGAACCGGACCGACTGGCGCGTGTCCCGCTTCGACTTGAAGCGCGGCGCACCCATGCGTGGGCGTTTTGCCTTGAGGCCGTCGAAGAAGTTCTTGTACGCCGCGTCGAGGTCCCGAAGGGACTGCTGGAGGACGACCGCCGACACCTCGCCGAGCCACACCCGCTCCGGGGTCTTCTTGGCCTCGGTGATCAGCGCCGTGGACAACTCGCCGGTCTTTGGGAACGGCAGCCCCTCGCTGCGGGCGGTCTCCCGCGCCCGAAGCGCGTCGTTGTAGACCACTCGCGCACACCCGAACGCTTTGGCAAGCGCGGTACGCTGACCGGCTTGCGGGTACAGGCGGAAGCCATACCGAAGCTGCATGGTCCCATTCTAGGTCCACAATGAGACCAGCGCCAGAATGGGACCATGACCAAGCATGTGAACCTCCGGCTGCCTGACGACCTGCACGAACTGGCCGTCGCTGCTGCTGCCACTGATGACCGCTCCCTGAACTCATGGCTGATCTCCGTGGTACGACGCGCTGTCGAGGCGGGTGGGACGCCGAATCGCCCTGACGGCGATTCGGCTACCTCTGCCCCGCTACGCGGGAAACCGGCTTCACCGCCGGCCTAAAGGCCAAAGCACTCGCCGGAATACAGGTAGCCGCCGGCCCTTCTGCCCCAACTCGCGAGTTCCACGCCGCCGTACACGGTGGGATGGATCGGAGCGTAGGGCTGCTGGTAACCGCCGTACGGCATCGGCGGCCGGCCGTATCCGCCCTGCCCGCTGTACGGGCCGGGGACGGGGCCCTGGTGGCCGGGCTGCTGGGGGTAGGGCTGGCCAGGAGAGTACACGGGGGCATCATCCTCGGGGGAAGCGTGAATTCGAACGGATCTGCCCGGTAATTGTGCCGTATGGCCCGGGTCCGGAATCCACCGGATTTCCCCGAGCGCCTTCCCGCGCCGGTCGGCCGCATCGCCCCAACGCGGAAGGGGTGGCTCACGGCCACCCCTTCCGCGAATGTCGAGTAGGGGTCACTCCCCGCCGTATGGAACGGTGTCGATGATCTCGACGGATAGGCTCTTCCCGTTCGGCAGGGTGTAGCTGGTCGTTTCGCCGATCTTCTTCCCGTTGATCGCACTGCCCAGAGGTGACTTCGGAGAGTAGACGTCTATCGGCGCGCCGCTCTCCTCGCGGGAGGCGAGCAGGAATGTGATCTCTTCGTCGTCGCCCTCGAACTTGATGGTCACGGTCATACCGGGGCCGACGGTGCCCGCAGTGCGCGGGGCATCGCCCACACGCGCGTTCTGAAGGATGTTCTGGATCTGGGAGATGCGGGCCTCGATCTTGCCCTGCTCCTCCTTGGCGGCGTGGTACCCGCCGTTCTCCTTCAGGTCCCCCTCTTCGCGGGCGGCTTCGATCTTGTCGGCGATCTCGATGCGACCAGGCCCCGAGAGGTGCTCCAGCTCTGCCTGGAGCCGGTCATACGCCTCCTGGGTGAGCCAGGTGACGTTGTCATCGCGGGTCTCGGTCACGGGAACTCCCTTGGTCTATCGAGCGACTGCGAACCATGCACCCGGCCGCAGCTGAACTTACGAGATTATCACCGAGCCGTCAGGGCGGTATGGCCGTGAAACCCGGCTCTCTCCAGGACAGATACCCGGGGATTCGTACGGGAAGAGAACCAGGAGATCATCGGCGGCCATTCCCTCTGGCATTCGGTTCGGGGAGCGAGGGCTGTCCAGCGGTTCCAGCTCGGCGTAATTACTTTGCAGAACCTTGTTCCCTGCAAGAGGCCACTTCTACCGTCGAAGCCTCACGAACCGTGTCCACCGATGTGGTGATGTTCCTGTTACCGGGCTCGATCTCGACATCGGTCTGCCCGACCTCGACGTGCCGCTCGTCCTTCGCGAGGATCACGCAGTGCGTCGGCCGGCTGCCGCTGACCTCGAAGGTTATCGACGCCTCGTTCTCAGAGAGGACCCGCCATGCGACCGTCTGGAAGGACACGCCCCCGGAGCCGTTGTAGCTCATCAGCGCGTACCCCCAGCCGACGGTGAAGACCGCGGCCACCGCGAGGCCGATGATGAAGAAGATAGGTGTGTTCCCGTGGCGGCGCTTCACGGCCCCGGCCGGTTCGGCGGCCTCGGGTGCGCGGTCGTGCGGTGTGGCGGGCATACGGGAATCTCCGAACATCAAGGCTACGTTGTCTAAGATAGCTCTGTCCTGAGTGGCCCCCGCTCCGCCCCTACGCATGACCCTGGCCCAGGGAAGTGCGGAGGCCCGCGTTAGAGCTGGTCGGTACTGGCTTTCCACGACTACCAAGGGGACTTGTCCGTTGTCTGAGCGCTTGCGGCTGATGGCCGTCCATGCCCATCCCGATGATGAGTCCAGTAAGGGCGCGGCCACTATGGCGCGCTATGTCAACGAGGGCGCCGAGGTGCTCGTCGTCACGCTGACCGGCGGGGAGCGTGGCTCCATCCTGAATCCCGCCATGGACCGGCCCGAAATCCGGGAGAACATCGGGGAGGTCCGCCGCAAGGAGATGGCGGAAGCCCGGCAGATCCTCGGTGTGCACCAGGAGTTCAGCGGGTTCGTCGACTCCGGGCTGCCCGAGGGCGACCCGCTGCCTCCGCTTCCCGAGGGGTGCTTCGCGGTCCAGCCCATCGAGGTCGCGTCCGAACCGCTGGTCCGCTCCATGCGCTCCTTCCGTCCGCACGTCGTGCTCACCTACGACGAGCAGGGCGGCTATCCGCACCCCGACCACATCATGACGCACAAGGTCTCCGTCGAGGCGTTCGACGCCGCCGGCGACCCGGAGCGCTACCCCGGCACCGGCGAGCCCTGGCAGCCGCTCAAGCTCTACTACCACGTCTCGTTCCCGCGTGCCCGCTTCGAGGCCATCGCCGAGGCCATGGAGACGAGGGGACTGGAGAACCCCTTCGCCGAGTGGCTTGAGAGGATGCGGGAGCGGAAGTGGCCGCAATGGGAGATCACGACGCAGGTCAAGTGTGACGGGTACTTCGAGACACGGGACCGCGCGCTGATCGCGCACGCCACCCAGATCGACCCCAACGGGGTCTGGTTCGCCGCGCCGCTGGACGTGCAGAGCGAGGCCTGGCCCTACGAGGACTACCACCTCGCCCGTTCCCTGGTCGATACCGATGTTCCCGAAAGCGACCTGTTCGCGGGGGTCCGCGAGACAGTGAGAACATGAGAGGTATGAACGCCGCGCTGATCCTCGCCGACACCCAGATCAACACCGACACCGTCACTCCGGGCGTGCTCGGTTTCATCGTCGTCGCGGCGATCGGGCTCGTCCTCTACTTCCTGATGAAGAGCATGCTCGGCAAGCTGAGAGAGGTGAAGGGCAGGGAGTTCGGCGAGGAGGCCGGAACCGGCGCGGAAACCGGCGGCCAGGAGTCCGCGGACACCCTGGGGCAGGGCGAGACCACCGAGGGGAAGACGCCGGAGAACAACGGCCCTTCCTGACCTGCTCGGACGCCCCGGAGGGTGTCGGCTCGCCGTACTCGGGCAGAGTGGGGGCATGAGCAATCGTCTCGTTGACGCAACCAGCCCCTACCTGCTGCAGCACGCCGACAACCCGGTGGACTGGTACCCGTGGGGCGAGGCCGCGTTCGCCGAAGCGCGACGGCGGGACGTGCCCGTGCTGCTATCGGTCGGCTACTCGGCCTGCCACTGGTGCCACGTCATGGCGCACGAGTCCTTTGAGGACGAGACCACCGCGCAGATGATGAACGCGGGGTTCGTGAACGTCAAGGTGGACCGCGAGGAGCGCCCCGACGTCGACGCCGTCCACATGGAGGCCACCCAGGCCATGACCGGCCAGGGCGGTTGGCCCATGACGGTGTTCCTCACCCCCGAGGGCGAGCCGTTCTACTGCGGGACCTACTTCCCGCGCGAGCACTTCCAGCGGCTCCTGCTCGGCGTTCGCCGCGCCTGGGAGCAGGAGCGCGAGGGCGTTGTGGAGCAGGGCCGTCGTGTGGTCGAGGCGCTGAGCGCCCCGCGGTCGCTGGACGCGGGCAAAGCGCCCGGCCGGGAGGAGCTCGACGAGGCGGTGCGCGGGCTGGCCCGCGACTACGACGCCGTGAACGGCGGTTTCGGGAGCGCGCCGAAGTTCCCGCCGTCGATGCTGCTGTCCTTCCTGGTCAGCCGGCACATGCGGCACGAGCGCGAACGCAGCGGGGAACGGGAGCTCACGGTCGAGAAGAGGCAGGGTCTGGACATGGCCGCCGGCACGGCGGAGGCCATGGCGCGCGGCGGCATGTACGACCAGATCGGCGGCGGTTTCGCCCGTTACTCGGTGGACGCGGAATGGGTCGTACCGCACTTCGAGAAGATGCTCTACGACAACGCCCAACTGGTCCGGGGCTACACCCGGCTGTGGCGGGCCACCGGCGGCGACCTCGCCCGGCGGGTGGCCCTGGAGACGGCCGACTGGATGGTCCGGGGGCTGCTGACCCCCGAGGGCGGCTTCGCCTCCGCGCTCGACGCCGACAGCGAGGGAGAGGAAGGGCGCTACTACGTCTGGACCCCCGGCCAGCTGCGCGAGGTGCTCGGCGAGGAGGACGGCGCGTGGGCGGCCCGGCTGTTCGGCGTCACCGACTCCGGCACCTTCGAGCACGGTACGTCCGTGCTGCAGTTGCGCGAGGACCCCGACGACCGGGAGCGCTACGAGCGGGTCCGCGCGGCGCTGCTCGCCGCACGTGAACAGCGCGTCCCGCCGGAGCGCGACGACAAGGTGGTGGCGGCGTGGAACGGCCTCGCGATCGCCGGACTGGCCGAGGCGGGCGCGCTCTTCGAGCGCCCCGACCTGGTCGAGCGTGCCCGCAACGCGGCGCGGCTGCTGGTCGAGGTACACGAGAGCCACGGCCGGATCCGGCGCACCTCTCGGGACGGGCGTGTGGGGGAGAGCGCCGGTGTCTTGGAGGACTACGCCGATGTCGCCGAAGGGCTGCTCGCGCTGCACGCGGTGACCGGTGAGCCGGAGTGGGTGCAGGTCGCGGGGCGGCTGCTGGACGCGGTGCTGCGGCACTTCCCCGACGGCGAGGGAGGGTTCTACGACACCGCGGACGACGCGGAGGAACTGTTCAACCGCCCGCAGGATCCGACCGACAACGTGACCCCCTCCGGCCGGTTCGCCGCCGCCGGGGCGCTGCTGACCTATGCGGGGCTGACCGGTTCGGCGCGGCACCGGGAGGCCGCCGAGGCGGCCCTGGCGCCTGCGGCCACGCTCGCCCGGAAGGCGCCCCGGTTCGCCGGGTGGGGCCTGACCGTCGCCGAGACGCTGCTGACCGGGCCGGTGGAGGTCGCCGTGGTCGGCCCGGACGACGACCCCGGAACAGCGGAGCTGCACCGCACCGCACTGCTGAGCGCACCGGTCGGCACCGCTGTCACCCTGGGCGACGGAACGGACGACGGCGGGATCCCGCTGCTCGACGAGCGCACACTGGTGAACGGATCGCCGGCCGCCTACGTGTGTTACGGATTCAGCTGCGATCTCCCTGTGACCACGCCGGCGGCGCTGCGCGAGCGCCTCGCCGGGGCAGCGTCCTGACTCGGGGGTACCGGCGGAGCGGCACGAGGGGGAATCATGGGCGTCCGTGCTTTCAGCGGACTGCTCGTGCCGCTCCTCGCGGTGCTGGCGGCCTGCTCGGGCCAGACCGAGGTTGTGCCGGGCATTGCCCATCCGGCGGCCTCCGCCAGCGACGGCTACCCCCTCTACGAAGGCGACGACCTGCACGCCTTCAACGACATGAGTCTCGTCCTGCCGAGCGGATGGCAGGCGCAGGTCTCCGGCGCATGCCTGGCACCCCCGGGAGAGGAGGCGTCGGAAGCGTCCGACCCGCAGGATCCCAGCTGTCCGCCCGCCGCGCTCAGGATCCGGCCGGAGGCGGCGCGCAGCGGACACATCGACCCCCAGGGAAGGAGCCTCGACGCCGCGGACGGCTGGCGGCGGCCGGAAACGAGCTGCCGCACGTCCGGCGGTGGCCTGGAGCAGGAGGCGGAGCCGGTCGCGGTCGAACCCGTCGAGCGCGACCGGTTCACCGTGGTGAGCGGGGAGCGCGTCGAGGTCGGGGAGTGGATGCTCACCTGCGCCGACGGCACCCGGTTCGGCACAAGGATCTGGTACGCCCCCGAGGTGGACGTGGAGTTCGGCGTCGCGGCCATGGCGGACGACGTCCCGCGGGAGGACTACGAGCGGGTCGTGCGCTCGCTGGACTTCTCCCGTTACGCGCGTTGAGCGAGGCCGGCTGCCCTATCCGCTTTCGTTGACCCGGGTTCCGTCGATCACCTGCTCGATGAGCTGCGGCTGGTCGGTGCGCTGCCGGATCTCCAGGTACAGGGTGGCGCCTCCGTCGACCGGGCGCAGCGCCGCGGCGGTGAAGAAACCGGGGCAGCCGTCCCACCGCCGGACCTCTCCGGTCCAGTGCTCGCCGGTGACCCGCCATTGCCGCGCGGGGCCCGGGCAGGGGGCCTCGTCGATGATCCGGTCCAGCCGGTTCCCGGCCGCGGGGGTACGCAGCAGGCCGGCGAAGACGCCGGAGGTGTGCGCCTCGCTGTCGCGCCACTGCGCGACATCGGTGGCGACCAGCAGGCCGGGCTCGTGTCCGCCCGTAAGCCCCAGCTCCCGCGGCGACCACCCGTTGGGCTGCACCTGCCGCGCCCAGGCATGGGGGACCGCCAGGCTGATCTCCCCGGTCACGTCGCTCACCCGGGTGAAGGACATACCCGGCTGCGCGGCGGCCGGGGCGGCCCCGACCAGCAGCAGGGCCGCGGCCACGGTCGCGCCGCATGCCCGCACCCACGCGGACCGGTAGCGCAGCCGCCACGGAACCGCCGTGACCAGGTCCGGGGTCATCCGGATCACCCGCACCCGCTCGGTGAAGGTCGCGGCGTCCTGCGGCCGGTCGGCGCGGTCCTTGGAGAGGGAGGACATGATCAGTTCGTCCAGCGCCGGCGGTATTCCCGGCCGCAGCCGCCGGGGCCGGACCCGGGCCGGCGGCGGAGGGGGGCGGCGCCCGGTGACCAGTTCGTAGGCGACCGCGCCGAGCGAGTAGACGTCGGCGCGGATGTCGATGTCGCCCCCCACCGCGCTCTGCTCCGGCGACATGTAGCCGGGGGTGCCGGCGGCCGCGGTGAAACCGGACGCCCGGTCGATGCTCTTGGCGAACCCGAGATCGGCGACAAGGACGCGCTGGCCGACAGGGGAGGACTGGAGCAGCACGTTGGAGGGTTTGATGTCCCGGTGGATGGTGCCGTGCCGGTGCAGCACCGTGACGCCCTGGCCGATCTCGGTCAGCAGCCGGAGAGCGTCGTCCAGCGGCAGCGGCCCCTTCGCCACCAGGTCGGCGACGCTGCCCTGGTCGGCGTAGGTCATGACCATGTAGGGCCGCTCGTCGGGGAGCACGTCGAGGTCGTGCACCCGCACCAGCCAGGTGGAGTCGGTCTGGCGCAGGATGCGCGCCTCCTCCAGGAAGCGCTCCTGCACGTCGAGCTGGTGCGTCCAGTTCTCGGCCAGAACCTTGACCGCCACAGGGGTGTCGAGCCGGTCGTCGTGTGCGAGCCAGACAGTGGCGAACGACCCGGAGCCCAGATGTCGGATGACGCGGTACCGGCCGAAGGCCTCCGGTTGTGTCACAGGAGGTGCTTAACCGTTACCGTGTCCGGCAAACATTCGGCAGCACCCCTTGACTAATCTCCGGGATTCGGGGCAGATCCCTACGCGTCTGAGTTGGATGTGAACCTCGCAGTAGGGGACAAGCGTGTAATTACCAGACGGCAGGACCGCTGTTGACGAGCGGGGAGGGACCAGCCATGCGCACACCGGATCAGGAGCACAGCGTTCGGAAGCCGGCCGCGAAAGTCGACGAGATCCTGGAGGACCTGGCCCGCCGGGCCCGCGACGGCGACAGCCAGGCGCTGGAGGAACTGCTCCGCCGGATCCAGCCGGAAGTGCTTCGGCGGTGTGCGCGTTTCCTGCCGTACCGGCAGGACGCCGAAGAGGCGTGTCAGGACGCGCTGCTGCGGGTCGCCAGGAAGATCGGCAGTTTCAAGGGGAACTCGCTCTTCTCCACCTGGCTGTATACGGTGGTGTCGAACTCGGCGCGGCAGACGTACCGGTCGATGAAGCGGCGCTCGGTCGAGTATCCGACCGAGGTCGAACACATCCCGCATCAGCACGACCCCCGTACCACAAGCGTCATCGCCGGTTCCCGCATCGATCTGCTGGAGGCGCTGGATCGGCTCGAAAAGGACCACCCCAACCTGGTGGCCCCCGTTGTGCTCCGCGACCTCTGCCAGATGGACTACGGTGAGATCGCCACGGAACTGGATCTCGCCCTCGGCACTGTGAAGTCCCGTATCCACCAGGGCCGCAAGCACGTACGGAAGTCGCTCGCTGTGACGTAACGGGTGCAAGCGCCCTAGGCTGGGCTGGTCTTCACAGCCTCACGAGCAGGGACGCCGCGACCGGGCCCGGACTGTGGGCGGCGAGGACACCACTGGTTCCCCCTCAACGGTGGCGAAAGGTAGCGTCTCATGGGGCTGCGCGACCCCCTCTACTGGTTATACGAGCGTCGGCTGGAGCGCGAACTCGGCAGCTATGACATCCCGCGCCACGTGGGCGTCATCCTCGACGGCAACCGCAGATGGGCCAAGACCAGCGGTTTCGCCAACGTCAGGCACGGGCACCAGGCCGGCGCCGAGAAGATCTTCGAGCTGCTGGGCTGGTGCGACGAGGTCGGCGTGCAGGTGGTCACACTGTGGCTGCTGTCGACCGACAACCTCTCCCGGCCCCGCGAGGAGCTCGAACCGCTGCTGCGGATCATCGAGGAGACGGTGGAGCGGCTGCGCAACGAGGGGTGGAACGTCAACCCCATGGGAGCTCTCGATCTGCTGCCCGACTCCACCGCCCGGCTGATGAAAGAGGCCGGTGCGGCCACATCCGGCGATTCCGGCCTGATTGTGAACGTCGCTGTCGGGTATGGCGGTAGACGTGAGATCGCCGATGCGGTGCGGGCTCTCCTGTACGCGGAGGCCGCCAAGGGCACCGGTATCGAAGCGCTCGCTGAGCGCCTCGATTCGGAGCACATCGCGGAGCATCTCTACACGCGTGGCCAACCCGACCCGGATCTCCTCATCCGGACCTCGGGAGAGCAGCGGCTCTCGGGCTTCCTGCTCTGGCAGAGCGCGCATTCGGAGTTCTACTTCTGCGAGGTCTTCTGGCCTGCCTTCCGCAGGGTGGACTTCCTGCGCGCCCTGCGTGCCTACGGCGCGCGCAACCGGCGGTTCGGTTCCTGAGCCCGCACCTCTCACCGCCCGTCCCCGTTTCCGGTCCTTTCCGACCCATTGTCGGGACACGCCCGGTAACCGGAACTTCACACGGGATGTGAGCTGGGGTCTTGCTCTTTCAACGGAGCCGGGTACCGTCGGAACCGGTGGATGGTGCGTACCCGTCCACTCGGGAGGCCCCGGCTCATTGAGGTCCTGTTCAGTGAGGGAACTCATCGTGAAGAGGGCCGGTTCCGGCCCTCAGGGGCTGGTCCCGGTCCTTGGTATTCCCGTGAGTCTAGGGCGCCTTCGCGGTGCCCAAGGGGAGAACGAGTGGCTAGTTCCTCGACCCACCGCCGCGACCTTGTCGCCCCCGTTTCCTCGACGGAGCCGGGCGAGCGGCGAACCTACGTGCTCGACACCAGCGTCCTGCTGGCCGATCCAGCGGCGATCACCCGATTCGCCGAGCACGAGGTGGTCCTGCCGATCGTGGTCATCACCGAGCTCGAGAGCAAGCGGTACCACCCGGAACTGGGGTACTTCGCCCGCGAGGCACTGCACAGACTGGACGACCTCCGGATCGCCAATGGCGGTCTCGACGTCGATGTCCCGGTCAACGAGCAAGGGGGGACGCTGCGGGTGGAGCTCAACCACAGCGATCCGACCATCCTGCCCGCGGGTTTCCGGCTCGGTGACAACGACACCCGGATCCTGACGGTCGCGCGCACCCTGCAGGCGGGGCGTGACGCGGACATCGAGGGCGCCGAGGGGGACGTCGTGCTCGTCAGCAAGGACCTGCCGATGCGGATAAAGGCGTCCTCGATCGGTCTGACCTCGGACGAGTACCGCGCCGAACTCGCCATCGAGCACGGGTGGACGGGGATGGCCGAGTTCGACGTGCCGGCGCACGAGATCTCCGAGCTCTTCGAGCACGGCTCGACCGACATCGAGGCGGTACGTGACCTGCCCTGCCACACGGGACTGGTACTGGTGTCGGAGCGGGGGAAGGCCCTGGGGCGGGTGCTACCCGATAAATCGGTAAAGGTCGTGAAGGGCGACCGCGACGTCTTCGGCCTGCATGGCCGCAGCGCCGAGCAGCGCATCGCGCTCGACCTGCTCACCGATCCCGAGATCGGCATCGTCTCCATGGGGGGCCGCGCGGGCACCGGCAAGTCGGCGCTCGCGCTGTGCGCCGGCCTTGAGGCGGTCCTGGAACGCAACCAGCACCGCAAGATCATGGTGTTCCGCCCGTTGTACGCGGTGGGCGGTCAGGACCTCGGTTACCTGCCCGGCAACGAGAACGAGAAGATGTCGCCGTGGTCCCAGGCCGTGCACGACACCCTCTCCGCGGTGGCCTCCCAGGAGGTCATCGATGAGGTGGTCGACCGGGGGATGCTGGAAGTCCTGCCGCTGACCCACATCCGCGGCCGGTCGCTGCACGACGCGTTCGTCATCGTCGACGAGGCACAGTCGCTGGAGCGCGGCGTGCTGCTGACGGTGCTCTCGCGCCTCGGCGAGAACTCCCGCGTCGTGCTCACCCACGACGTCGCCCAGCGCGACAACCTCCGTGTCGGCCGCTACGACGGTGTAGTCGCCGTGGTGGAGAAGCTCAAGGGGCACCCGCTCTTCTCGCACATCACGCTCACCCGCTCGGAGCGCTCGCCCATCGCGGCGCTGGTCACCGAGATGCTCGAAGGCTGAACGCGCGCCCCGGGACGCGGCGCGGGGCCCGGCCGCGTCCCGGGGCGTGTTCAAGGCGGTTTCTCCCCGAGTTCGGGAGCGGGACGCGGCGGGCGGGTAGAAAACCGGTGCGATCACCCCTTGAGGACGAGGAGCCCCCCCGCATGGCCGTTCCGCCGCCGTCCGACAGCCGCCTTTCCCGCCGTTCCCTGCTGAGATACGGCGCGGCAGGGCTGGGAACCGCCGCTCTCGCCGGAGGCGGCGCACCCGCCCTCGCCCGGGGAAGGAACCGTCCGGTGCTGACCCACGGCATCCAGCTGGGCGACCCCCGCACCGATGGCGCTGTCGTGTGGACGAGGGCGGACCGCTCCGCCCGGATGGTCGTCGAGGTCTCCGGCCGGCCGGACTTCCGCGACTCGCGCACCATCCGCGGGCCCGAGCTGACTCCCAAGACCGACGGGACCGGTCGGGTCCGCATCACCGGACTCGACCCCGGCCGGCAGGTGTACCTGCGGGTGCACGCCGAAAGCGGCAAGAGCAGCAGCGAGGTCGTCGAAGGGGGATTCCGCACCGCGGGCGGCGCGGACGACGGCACCATCCGGTTCCTGTTCTCAGCCGACACCGCGGGCCAGGGCTGGGGAATCAACCCCGACCTCGGCGGGATGCCGATCTTCAACGCCATGGCCGACCGCGAACCCGACTTCTTCCTGAACAGCGGTGACGTCTGCTACTCGGACGTTCCGCTGGAGGAGAGCGTCACCCTGCCCGACGGCCGGGTCTGGAAGAACGTGGTGACGGAGGAGAAGGCCGACGTCGCCCAGTCGCTGGCGCAGTTCCGCGGGCAGTTCGCCTACAACCTCCTCGACGACGCGCTGCGTGGGTTCGCGGCCCGGGTTCCGCAGATCGTGCAGTGGGACGATCACGAGGTCGTCAACAACTGGTACCCGGGCCGGATCCTCGACGACGACCGCTACACCGAGACCGACATCGACGTCCTCGCCGAGCGGGCGCACCGGGCCTTCCACGAGTGGCAGCCGATCGTCCCCGCCGAGGCCGTCGACGGCAAGATCTACCGCAAGCTGTCCTACGGTCCCGACCTGGACATCTTCGTGATCGACATGCGGCCCTACCGGGACCCCAACTCGCCTGGGAACGCCCCCTACGAGCGGATCCTCGGTGACTCCCAGGTGAACTGGTTGATCGAACAGGTCCCGGCCTCCGCGGCGACCTGGAAGGTCATCGCCTCCGACATGCCGCTGGGACTGGTGGTGCCCGACGGCGACGAGGATGTCGAAGCGGTCGCCAACGGCAGTCCGGGCGAGCCGCTCGGCAGGGAGGCCGAGATCGACCGGGTGCTGCACGACCTGCACCGCAGGGGCGCGCGAGACGTCGTCTGGGTGACGGCCGACGTCCACTACACCGCCGCGCACCGCTACTCCCCGGACCGCGCGAGCGGCCGGGAGTTCACCCCTTTCTGGGAGTTCGTCTCCGGTCCGCTGCACGCCGGCGCGTTCGGCCCGAACGAGCTCGATCCGACCTTCGGTCCGGAGGTGGTGTTCCAGAACACCCCGCCGGAGGCCAACACATCGCCGCTGGGCGGGTTCCAGCACTTCGGCGAAGTCGAGATCGACCGCCGGAGCAAGGAGCTCACCGTCCATCTGCGCGACCACAACGGCGACTCCCTGTGGTCGACCACCCTGACCCCGGGCGGCGCTTAGCCGGCGGCTCAGGCCGTCTCAGCGCCGTCCGGGTCGGTCTCGCGCCTCCTCCGCCGGGCGAGCAGCACGAGGGCCAGAGTCGCACCGCCGGCCAGTACCAGCGCGCCCCCCAGCACGGCCGGCGACGCGGCCCCCTCGGCCGGAGCGTCCTGCTCGTCCTCCCCGAGGTCCGGTAGCGGCCGGGGAAAGCGCGCCCCCAGGGCGAACTCCTCGTCGAGGGTGTCGGAGACCGCGGCGGCGATCTTCAGTTCGCCGCTGGGATCGGGGTGCGTCCCGTCCTTGGTGTCGCCGTCCGGGGCGAACCCCTCCGCGGCGACGTCGACGGTGACGATGCTCGACTCCTCGGTGGACAGTTCCGCGGCGAGGCCGCGGAGGCGCCGGTTGAAGTCGTCGGCGCGGGCGGCGAACTCGGGGTCGTCGCCGGCCTGCCGCGTGGGCAGTACCTCCACGATCGCGAATTCGGCGTCCGGCCCGGCCCGCCGGGCGGCGGCCAGGTAGTCCCGCATGTCCTGCTCGATCAACGAGGGGTCGGCGTCGGGCCAGAAGAGGTCGTTCACTCCCAGCTGGACGATGATCAGGTCGGGCCGGTAGGCATCGACGGTGCCCTCGATCGTGGTCTTCGCCTCAGCGACCGTCCGGCCCCATTGGGAGTTGTGGTCCCTGTCGAAGTCGGGATCGTGGTAGCCGGAGGCTCCGGCGTCGTTGTTCATGAATCCGCCCCACTCCAGGGTTTCGTCGTGGGGGCCGACGAACTCGACGTCCTCGCCGTGCTCGGCGAGGTGCGTCCACAGGTGGTAGCGCCAGGTGCGGTCACCGGCCTCGCCCTGGGTGATGGAGTCCCCCGCCGGCATGATCCGGTACGGCCCCGTATCGGCGCGCGGGGCCGCTCCGGCGGCAGAGGCCGGAAGTGCCGGGAGGCAGGACAGGGGGCAGGCCAGGAGTGCGACGAGAAGGCGGTGAACGAGACGTCCTCGGACGGGCACGGGGGGTCGTCCCTTCGCTGGGGGCAGAGGTCTCTCGGGCGGCCCTCGGGGATCCTCCGGGAGATTCGGCCGGTAGTCACCCCGCGATCCCGAGTAGAACAGACGACGGCCCGCGTCGGCGATGGGCCGCCGCCCATGCGCGGTGCGGCGGTGCGTGACCACTTCTTGGGCTTTTGGTAACCAATTGGTTGGAACGGAACGCGAACTTGCCCTATGGCTGGCGAGGGGTGACTCTGCGTGTGCCTGTGCAGGTCCATTTAGTTACACATCGGAGCTATATGTGATGTGACCCAAGCAACAAGCAAAATAGTGTTATTGCGCCGTGATCATGCGGCAGGGTGGATGCCGTTCCAGAAGGAGCCCCTGGGGCGTGTGGGATGGGTGCCGCTGATCAACACCCCCTGACTACCCCACACGCGATTCTCCGGTGACGACGGCGGCCAGCGATCACAGTGCCGAGCACGGCCCGTCCGTCACCCGATCCTGAAAACACCCGTGAGACCCGGGGCTGAGGTCGCTCGTGCGCATCGCTGGGCGTACGACTGGCGAAAGGGCGTTTCTTGCTACTCAACCGGATCTCGCTGCGGGCTGCCACAGCGGTCGGTTCAGCGGCGATGGTCGCCGGTGCGACGTTCGCCGTGTCCGCTTTCGCGGACAGCGGCGTGCAGCCTGAGCAGGCGTCATCCGCGGCGGTGCCCGGCGAGGAGAAGGAGACCGAGGCCGCCGACGACTTCTTCGGGGACCCGAAGGCTCTCTCCGACGACGAGCGTGACCAGGCCGAAGAGCAGCGCAAACAGGCCAGCGCCGCCGGCGCCGCCGCCGCTGCGGGGATGACCCAGGCCGAGGAGGAAGAGGAGGAGGAAGAAGCGGAGAGCGACTCCGCGGACGACTCCGCTGTCCCCGACGGCGATCCCAAGAGCATCGCCAAGTCGCTACTCGGCGACTACGGGTGGAGCGCGAGCGAGTTCGACTGCCTTGAGCCGCTGTGGGAGCAGGAGAGCAGCTGGGATCCCAGCGCCGAGAACCCCAGTTCCGGTGCGTACGGCATTCCGCAGGCTCTGCCCGGCAGCAAGATGGCCAGCGAGGGGTCTGACTGGCAGACCAACCCGGCCACCCAGATCAAGTGGGGGTTGGGCTACATCGACGACCGGTACGGGTCCCCCTGCGAAGCCCACAGCCACTCGCAGGCCAACGGCTGGTACTGATCCCGCAGGCGAGAGAACGGGCCCCGCGATCATCCGGATCGCGGGGCCCCGTTCCGTTTCCTACCGGGCGGGTCCGCAACGAGCGTTCACGCGCCGGTGGTGAGGTGGGGCCGGAGTTCAGAAGGAGTCGTGCGACCGCAGTGAGCGGTTCACGTGCTCGATGATCCGCTTATGCCTGGAGTACTGCCCCTCGGGCAGGTCCCACGACAACCAGACGGCCTCGCGTCCGATGGCGCCCTCGCGGTGGATCTGATGGCGGAGCCGGTGGCGGTCGGGGTGGTCCTGGTCCTCGTCCGTGTGCCGGTACTCCCAGGTCGCGGCCGACCAGCTCTCGGGGAGGTAGTCGCCGTCGACGGTCTCCAAGCTCAGCCGCTCGTAGCCGTCGAGATCCGCCGTCTCCCAGTCCCCGTCGCTCTTCTCCTCGATCTCGTCGACGGGATGGTCCTCGTCGGGGCTGTAGCTGTCGATGACGAAGAAGATCTCCTCGCGGGTGTCGGGGTGGGTGACGGTGATGCGGTCGTCGTCCTCCTCGACCGTCCAGTCCTCCGGGTATTCGAAACTGAAATGGTCGGCAGCGTGGAGCCGGTACTCCGTGTCGAGCGGCCGCTTCGCCGCCCACACCGCGCCGATGGCGATCAGTAGCACCAGGGCCCCGGCGGCGGCGAGCACCGTGTAGACCTTCCTCTTGTTGCCCGTCTTCGCGGGTTCCGGAAAGCCTCCCGGACCCGGCTGGTGACCGGGAGGGCCCATGGGCGGCGAGGGCGGGTACTGCTGGGTGGGCGGGAGCATCCCGCCCGCGGGCGTGGCCATGGCCGGGTTCGCGCCCGTGGGCTGGTGCGGCGCGGCGGGCGTTGCCGCGGTGAGCAGTTGGGCGGCCTGCGAGGCCCCGAGCCGCCGCGTGACGTCGCGGTCGAGCATCCCCATGAGGAGCGGGGCGAGAGGACCGGCGCGCTGCGGCTGCGGGATGGGCGCGGAGAGGACCGCGGAGATCGACGCCGTGACGGTCTCGCGCTTGAACGGGGACTGGCCCTCGACCGCGGCGAAGAGGGTGGCGCCCAGGCTCCAGATGTCGGAGGGGGTCTCCGAGCTCTCCTGCTGCAGCCGTTCCGGCGCCATGTACTCGGGGGAGCCGATGAGCGCGCCGGTGCGGGTGATGGCGGTCTCGCCGTCGATGGTGGCGATGCCGAAGTCGGTGAGGATCACCCGCTTGTCGTCGGCCAGCATGACGTTGCCCGGCTTGATATCGCGGTGGACGACCCCCTTGGAGTGCGCCAGCAGCAACGCGTCGAGCAGGGACGACGCCATCGAGGCGACCTGCTCGGGCGGCAGCGGCCCGTTCTCCTTCAGCGCCGTGTCCAGCGCGCGCCCGGTGATCAGCTCCATCACGATCCACGGGTGGTCGCCGAAGTCGAAGACGTCGTGGATGGTGATGATCGACCGGTGGCTGAGCCGGGCCGCGGATCGGGCCTCGCGCCTGGTGCGGGCGTGCGCCTCCTCGCGTTCCTCGGGCGAGAGCCCTTCGGGGACGAGGACCTCCTTGATCGCGACCTCGCGCTCCAGCTCCGGGTCCCAGGCCTGCCACACCACGCCCATTCCGCCGCGCCCGAGCCGGCGCCGCAGATGGTAGCGGTCGGCCACGACCCGTGTGTCCGATCCGGAGGTCATCAATCATCGCCTTTCGAAAGGAGGGCAGAAGGTTCGCCGTCGGGCTCGGAGCGGGCTCGCACAGGGAGCTTCGGGGAGCCGACAGCAGATTACTAAGAACTACGACCCGATGACGCGGCGAAAGGATCCATCCGGATGCGGAACCGGCCCCCACCGCAGCGAGGCCGGCGCCCGCGGTCGGGCGCCGGCCTCGCTGGTGCTGCCGCCTACTGGGAGTTGGTCATCTTCAGGACGTCGAGCGCCTCGTCGAGCTGGGCCTCGGTGAGTTTGCCGTCGGCGATGTACCCGCGCTCCAGGACGACCTGGCGGATCGTCGTGCGCTCGGCCAGCGCCTCTTTGGCGACCTTGGCGGCCTCCTCGTAGCCGATGTAGCGGTTCAGTGGCGTGACGATGGAGGGCGAGGACTTCGCGTACTCGCTGCAGCGCTCCTCGTTGGCCTCGATCCCGGCGACGCAGCGGTCGGCGAAGACCCGGGCCACGTTGCCGAGCAGCCGGATCGACTCCAGCACGTTGCGGGCGATCATCGGCAGCTGCACGTTGAGCTCGAAGTTGCCCGAGGCCCCGCCGAACGCGACCGCGGCGTCGTTCCCGACGACCTGGGAGGACACCTGCAGCATCGTCTCGCACAGCACCGGGTTGACCTTGCCGGGCATGATCGAGGAGCCCGGCTGCAGGTCGGGCAGGAAGATCTCGGACAGGCCGGTGCGGGGCCCGGAGCCCATCCACCGGATGTCGTTGGCGATCTTGGCGTAGCTCACCGCGATCGTCCGGAGTTGGCCGGACAGCTCGACCAGGCCGTCGCGGGCGCCCTGCGCCTCGAAGTGGTCGCGGGCCTCGGTCAGCGGGAGTCCGGTGGTCTGCGCGATCTCAGCGATCACCTTGGCGGCGAAGCCCTCGGGCGTGTTGATCCCGGTACCCACAGCGGTACCGCCGAGTGGGAGCTCGGCCACCCGCGGCAGTGCCGCCTGCACCCGCTCGATGCCGTAGCGGACCTGTGCGGCGAAGCCGGCGAACTCCTGGCCCAGTGTGACCGGGGTGGCGTCCATCAGGTGGGTGCGCCCGCTCTTGACGACCGTCCGGAACTCCTCCGCCTTGCGGGTGAGCTCCCCTTCAAGGTGCTGCAGCGCCGGGATCAGCTCGTTGACGATGGCCGAGGTCGCGGCGATATGGATCGACGAGGGGAACACGTCGTTGGACGACTGCGAGGCGTTGACGTGGTCGTTGGGGTGCACGGACTCGCCCAAGCGGTCGCCGGCCACCGTCGCGACGACCTCGTTCGTGTTCATGTTGCTCGACGTCCCCGAGCCGGTCTGGAACACGTCGATCGGGAACTGGTCGTTCCACCTGCCCTCGGCGACCTCCAGGGCCGCCTCGCGAATAGCCTTGGCGAGGCCCTCCGGGATCACGCCCAGCTCGCCGTTGACCTTCGCGGCGGCGGCCTTGATGTGGCCGAGAGCGGCGATGTGCGCGTTCTCCAGCCCCTGACCCGAAATGGGGAAGTTCTCCACGGCGCGCTGCGTCTGCGCCCGCCACTTGGCGTCGGCGGGGACCTTGACCTCGCCCATCGAGTCGTACTCGATGCGGAATTCACTCATCGCTGAAAGACACCTCCACGGAAACGTACGCCCAAGCCTGCCAGATGCGCGATCGGGCGGGCACCCCGCCCTCTGTCGCTCTGACCTCCCAGGACGTACCCGCTGCCGTGTGGGATCCGTGGAGGCGCCTTGGGGAGGGGGAGGCCCTGGCCTGTGGGGGCGGGCCGGGGACCCCGGGAACCGCTCGGCGGGCTCGTCCAGCGGAACGGGACCGCGGTCAGAAATCGACGTCGGAGCAGGAGTAGAACGCCTCAGGGCTGTCCGAGCGCTGCCAGATCACGTAGAGCAGGTGCTTGCCGCTCCTCTCCGGCAGGTCCACGGTGGTGCTCCACATGCCCTGGCCGTCGCTCTCCGGGTCGGTGACCTCGGCCAGCGGCTCGCTCTCCAGGTCCGACCAGTTCAGCGGTTCGGTCGGGTCGTAGCCGTCGTTGGTCAGGTAGAAGTAGTAGGTCCCCACGTGCGGGGCCGAGGCGTGGAACGTCAGGGTCGCCGTCCCGCCGGAGGGCAGGCCGGTCGAGGGCCAGTCGTCGCGCGGGGCGTCGAACGCCGCGTACTTGTCCCGTCCGGCGCTGCACAGTCGGCCGTCGGGGATGATCTCGCGGTGCCTTCCGTCGGCGTTGGGGATGTTGATCTCGTTCCAGTCGTAGATCGGCTGGGTGCCGCCTTCGGCGATGGCGTCCTGGCAGGCCGCGGACTGCGGGGACTCCGGACCCTCCTGCAGGCACTGGTAGACCCGGCTCGCGGGGTCGGCCATGGTCCCGTGCGCGTGGGCGGAGCCCGCGGCGAAGACCGAGAACAGCATGGTGAAGCCGCCTACCGCGGCGAGTGTGGTCACAGTGCGTCGTTTTCTCACGGTGCGATCCTCCTCGAAAGACAGGGAGAGCGGGCCGGGGCGGGGCACCCCGGGGATCCTCGGTGGAGGAGCGGAACAGTGCGCACTTGGTTCCTGCTGCCGCGAATATCGCACGGTCACCACGAAATGTTAAGAGTCTTTCCAATTTCTCTTTACCATGTTCGCCGCGGAGTGCGGGCAACGGCATAGACCAAAGCAGATGACGATGCGGACCGGTGCCGCCCGTGGCGGTACTTACTTGAAAGCTAGAAACCCCTAACCTGCCGGGTGGTCTCTTGCGGGGCCGGTGTTCCTCGACCGCGCCGGCCGCTACCCCAGCTCTTTGCGCCGCCGGCGCCGCGGCAGCCAGCTCCGCCGGGCCCTGGGAGCCCGCACGGTGAGCGAGCCGAACATGGAGAAGCCCTCGAACTCCAGAACCGGTGGATCGTTCCACCGGGACCGCCGCACCGTCGTGGTGCGCCGGCCGAGGAACCCCCATCCGCGCACCCGGACCTCCACCCCTTCGGGCACCACGACGTGGATGCGGCCGAAGAGCGCGGAGGCATGCACCGTGCTGTGCTTGCGGAGCAGCAGGGAGTCGCGCAGGTCCAGTTCCGCGGTGCCGAACAGGGCGATCACGGGCAGCCTGTCAGGAACCACCCACCGGCCGGAGCGCCCGGCGTTGCTGAAGACGGCCGCGACCGGTTCGCTCTCCAGCCGGATCGGCTGGTGCTCGGGAGGGAGCAGATCCTCGGTGATCGCGGGAAGGTCGCCCAGGGTGCGGGCCCGGTAGACGCGATCGGCGCGCTCCTCGAACTCGGAGATGTCGAGTCTGCCGTCCTCGACCGCGGAACGCAGCACCTCGATGACGCGCTCCCGGTCAATGTTGCCGGCCCGGATCCGGGCCGGCGAAACACCCTCGCTCACGACAGTTCACGCTATCGGCACTTCCGGAGCCCGCGTGCCCGCCCCGCGGCCGCCGGCGGCCGCGCC
>NZ_LAJC01000009.1 GCF_000981225.1 Allosalinactinospora lopnorensis | reverse complement strand
AATAGGGGCGCTCTGCGCGGCTCGCGGGCACGGAAAACGCCGCCCCCGTCCGCGCGCCGTTCACCCGTCCGAGCGCAGGGCCACGATGAGCCGACCCAGGTACACGGCGGCCGTCCGCAGCGACGCGTCGTCGGACGAGATCCGGCTGAGCACCTCGGCGCCCTCAAGCGCGCTGAGCACCGTGCACGCGGCCTCCTCGGCGGTCCGCGCCGGCATGCCGCAGGTGCGGAGCTTGGCCGCGATCTGCTCCTGCCAGGCGGCCAGCGACTCCTCCCAGGTCCGCTGGATTACCGGCGAGCGGCCGACTTTCTCCAGGGCGGTGGCCGCCACCAGGCAGCCGTCGAGCCAGTCCGACTCCTTCAGCCGGTCCGCGAGCAGGTGCGCGCACGCCGCGACCGCCTCCGCCGGATCGTCGCTGCTGCGCAGCCCGTCCCGCAGGAGCTCGGTGTAGTGTTCCGAGTCGCGCCGCAGCGCCTCCGCGGCCAACTGCTCCTTGCCCTCGGGGAAGAAGTGGTAGACGGACCCGAGCGTCGCACCGGCGTCTCGGGCGATCTGCTTGACGCCGGTGCCCTCATATCCCTGGCGCCGCAGCAGCGCAGCGGTGGCGTCCACGATCCGTGTCCGCGTGTCGCCCCCGGCCCGCGCCGTTCTGCCGCCCATACCCCGACTTTACTGGATAGAGCGGTCGTTCTAGAGTTCTAGAACGACCGCTCTATCCAGAGCTGAGAACCGTGGTATCGGAGACGGGACCTGCCATGACGGAACACCCCCCACCTCGGGCGACCGCCTGGGAATGGCTGGGACTCGCGGTGCTCGCCCTGCCCACCCTTCTCGTCGCCATCAACATGACGGTGCTCTTCCTCGCACTGCCCGAACTGAGCGCGGATCTCCAGGCCAGCGGTCCCCAGCAGTTGTGGATCACCGACATCTACGGATTCCTGGTCGCCGGCTTCCTGATCACAATGGGCACGCTGGGCGACCAGGTCGGACGGCGCCGGCTGCTGCTGGTAGGCGCCGCCGCCTTCGGTCTCACCTCGGTGCTCGCCGCCTACTCCGGCACCGCCGAGATGCTGATCGCCACCCGCGCGCTGATGGGGATCGCCGGGGCGACCCTGATGCCCTCCACGTTGTCCCTGGTGCGCACCATGTTCGCCGACCCGCGCCAGCGCACCGCGGCTATCGCCGTATGGATGGTCACCCTGTCCGTCGGTACCGCTCTGGGGCCGCTCCTCAGCGGAGTACTGCTGCAGTACTTCTGGTGGGGTTCGACACTCCTGGTCGGCGTTCCGGTACTGGCACTGCTCCTGGTGGCCGGGCCGGTGCTGCTGCCCGAGTACCGCGCCCCGGACGCGGGGACGCTGGATCTGGTCAGCGTGGCACTGTCGTTGGCCTCGATACTCTCGGTGGTCTACGGCCTCAAGCAGTTCACCACGGACGGGCTCACCGGGACGACCGCTCTTGCCGTGGTGATCGGCCTGATCACCGGGGCCGTGTTCGTGCGGCGGCAGCGCACGCTGCCCGATCCGCTGCTCGACCTCCGGCTGTTCCGCGACCGCGCTTTCAGCTCCGCCCTGGTCCTGATCACGCTCACGCTGTTCGCCTTCGCGGGAAACCAGCTCCTGTTCTCGCTGTACCTTCAGCACATAACGGGCCTGTCGCCGTTGTGGGCGGGGGTGTGGATGGCGCCCTCGGCCGCGGCTCTCCTCGTCGGCTCGCTGCTGGCCCCGCTGGCCGTGCGCTGGATGCGGCCCGCGTTCGCGGTCAGCTCCGGGCTGGTGGCCGCAGCCGCCGGCTTCGCCCTGCTCACCCAGCTCTCCGCTCCGTACGCGGGCGGCACCGCCTCCCTGTCCTTCCTCCTGCTCCAGATCGGCATCGCCGTCGCGTTCTTCGGCCTCGGTCCGCCTTTCGTCCTCGGAGCCGACCTGGTGGTCGGCACGGCACCGCCGGAGAAGGCCGGATCGGCCTCGGCGATGGAGGAGACCGCGGCCGAGCTGGGGGATCGCGCTCGGGGTCGCGGTCCTGGGCAGCCTCAGCGCCGCTGTGTACCGCGGCCGGATGGCTCCTCTCCTCGGTCCCGATGTGCCACCGGAGGCGGCCGGGCCCGCGCGCGACGGCATCGACGGTGCGATGGCCGCGGCCGACCGGCTGGAGCCGGGGCTGCTGGACGCCGCTCGCGCGGCGTTCACGGACGGCTTCGCGCTGGCCGGCGGTATCAGCGCCGTCGCCATGGCCGCGCTCGCCGTTGTCGGGACGGTTCTGCTGCGCCACGTGGGCGCCGAGGCCGGGCGCGGACCTTCGGAGAAGGCAGCGGACGAGGAGAGGACCGCGGCCGGGGAAGGGGCCGTCTCCTCCTGAGTGGAGCGCCAAGGGGCGCGGCCGTTCCGCCGGAAGGGGCACCGGCCGGACACAAGTGATGGCCCGCGCCGGACTCGCGGGCCATCACTTGGCTCTTGATGATCCGGCGGGACCTACTCCAGCCGCTTCAGCAGGGCGTTGTACTCGTCCCAGAGCTCGCCGGGCAGGCGGTCCCCGAAGATCTTGAAGAACTCGGGGATCATCGCCGCCTCCTGCGTCCAGGTGTCGCGGTCGACCGACAGCAGGAAGGCCAGTTCGTCCTCGTCGATCTTCAGCCCCTCGGTGTCGAGCGAGTCCCGGGTCGGGACGTTGCCGATCGGGGTCGGCTCCACGTCGGTGCGGCCCTCCAGCCGCTCGACGATCCACTTCAGGACACGGCTGTTCTCCCCGAAGCCCGGCCAGACGATACGGCCCGCGTCGTCCTTGCGGAACCAGTTGACGTAGAAGATCCGCGGCAGTTTCGCCTCGTCGGCGCTCTGGCCGATCCTCAGCCAGTGGCCGAAGTAGTCGCCCATGTTGTACCCGCAGAACGGCAGCATCGCGAACGGGTCGCGCCGCAGCTCACCGACCGTGCCCTCGGCCGCGGCGGTCTTCTCCGACGCGACGTTGGCACCGAGGAAGACCCCGTGCTGCCAGTCGAAGGATTCCGTGACCAACGGCACAGCGCTGGCGCGCCGTCCCCCGAAGAGGATCGCCGAGATCGGCACGCCCGTCGGATCCTCCCACTCGGGCGCCATGGTCGGCGCCTGTCCCGCCGGCGTGGTGAAGCGGGCGTTGGGATGCGCGGCCGGTTCGGGCGACTCCGGTGTCCAGGGCCGGCCCTTCCAGTCGGTCAACCGCTCGGGCTGCTCGTCCGTGAGCCCCTCCCACCAGACGTCGCCGTCCTCGGTGAGCGCGACGTTGGTGAAGATGCTGTTGCCCCAGAGCGTCTCGACGGCATTGGCGTTGGTGTCCGCGCCTGTGCCGGGGGCCACGCCGAAGAAACCCGCCTCGGGGTTGATGGCCCGCAGCCGGCCGTCCTCGCCGAAGCGCATCCAGGCGATGTCATCACCGATCGTCTCGATCTTCCATCCGGGGACGGTCGGCTGCAGCATCGCGAGGTTGGTCTTGCCGCACGCGCTCGGGAAGGCCGCGGCGATGTAACGAGGATCACCATCGGGCGGCGTGACCTTGAGGATGAGCATGTGCTCGGCCAGCCACCCCTCGTCCCGGGCCATGACCGAGGCGATACGCAGCGCGTAGCACTTCTTGCCGAGCAGCGCGTTCCCGCCGTAGCCGGACCCGTAGGACCAGATCTCGCGGGTCTCCGGGAAGTGGGAGATGTACTTGGTCGGGTTGCACGGCCACGGTACGTCGGCCTGGCCGGGCTGCAACGGGGCACCGACGGAGTGCACGGCCTTCACGAACGAGCCGCGCTCCTCGATCAGCCGCAGCGCGGGCTCGCCCATGCGGGCCATGATGCGCATCGAGACGACGACGTAGGGCGAGTCGGTGATCTCCACGCCGAGCTGGGAGATGTTCCCGCCCAGCGGCCCCATGCAGAACGGAACGACGTACATGGTGCGGCCCCGCATGCAGCCGCGGAAGAGCTCGCCGAACGTCGCGCGCATCTCGGCCGGGTCGATCCAGTTGTTGGTGGGACCCGCGTCCTCTTCGCGCTCAGAGCAGATGAACGTCCGGTCCTCGACACGTGCGACGTCGTCGGGGTCGGAACGGCAGTAGAAGCTGTTCGGCCGGAGTTCGGGGTTGAGTCGCGTGAAAGTGCCCTGTTCCACAAGAAGACCGGTCAGGCGCTCCCATTCGGCCTCGGAACCGTCACACCAGACGACCTTGTCCGGCTGGGTCAGGGCCGCGATCTCGCGCACCCAGTCGATCAACTCCTGATTGCTAGTGGCGATACCTTCATCCGGTACCAGGACAGACACAGCGGATCCTCCCAGACTGTCGAGTCCCCGCATCATCGACGACGATGCCCGCCCAAGGCCAGTTGGTCTGGACAGGTGGTATAGACCAATGGTCTATTCAAGCGCGGTATGCGGGTTCTTTGTTCGACAGTAACGGCCCGGCGGCCGGGAGGAAGAGTAAGGGCCGGCCGCCGGGCGTTTCCTGAGAGGGGGTTGTTACTGAGGGGCTACGAGCAGTCTTGGCCCTCGTTGATGCAGTCGACTGCCTCCTGCATGACGTCCTCCGGCATCACGTTGATGAAGTCGGAGTGGTCGGTGATGGGAGCGTGCTGCTCCTCAGGGAAGCCGTCCACCGCGAAGTTCGGCCCTTCCGGCACGTCATAGACCAGAGTCTGGCGCAGCTGCGGCACCGGCTGGGTGTCGTCCGGGCAGGAGCCGTCTTCCTCATCCGGGAACACGATGTGCGACCTGTTGTCCTCGCTCTCGATGTTCTCCCCGTCCCAGCAGCTCGGGAAGTCCATGATTCGCATCACATCGCTGCCCTCGGGGCACAGGGGGTACTTGTCCCCGCTGATCTGGTCTTCGAACCCGGTGCAGGTCCACTGGGCGTTGGCGTTCTCGCCGTCCGTGGTGAACGCGCGGGCGTTACCGGTGATGATCTGCAGGAACTCCGGCATCGGCACGACGTCTTCCTGGGCGTTGCCACGGAACTCGATCGTGGCCTCCAGCGGAGTGAGGATCCGGCCGACGTTGCCGTCCAGGCCGCCGCCCTCCTGGTTCGCGTCACGCCCTTCCTGGGTGCGGTCGCGCAACACCGGCCAGTAGTGCATGGACCGGTCGTTGTTGTCGCAGGTGGTGTTGCCCTGCGCCAGGATCTCGTTGTTCGCGTCGACGTCCTCGCTGAACCTGTTGACGTCCTGGTTGCCGACGTAGTCGTGGACGTGCTGGGCGCCGTTGGGGGCACCCGGGTTCACGATCACGTTCTCGGAGTTGAAGAGCCCGTTCGCGTTGACGCCGCAGTCGACGGTGAAGGTACCGGTGTCGCCCAGGTCGAGCTCGTCGTTGTCGGCTTCGATCTCCTCGATGTCGACGAAGTCGTCCTCGACGGGGCCTTCGTTCACGACCTCGCCGTCTTCTCCGTCGCCGTCGTTGTCCTGGTCGTCTCCGTCGTTGTTGTCGCCGTCGTTGTCCTGGTCGTCTCCGTCGTTGTTGTCGCCGTCGTTGTCCTGGTCGTCTCCGTAGCTGTTCTGGCCGCCGCCGGTCAGGAGTCCGACGCTTCCGTCACCACTAGGGGACGTCACGAGGAACGTCAGCCCCAGTACTCCGGCGGCGGCGGCCGCCACCACTGGTATGACAAGCCTCTGGCGAGGTCTTTTCCGGCTACTCCGGGTGGAACGGTTGGAATCAGGCATCTCCTTGTCCTTTCTCAGGGGGACATGCGTGCCTCAGGGGACACGCGTAACGGATCGGTCTGGTTCAGCGGCTGGGGCGCCGCTCAGGGGGAAGAGGTTCGGGGAGTTCCTCGAACTCGACTAGACCCGTACTTTCCAGATGCGTCATATGCCGCAGAACCACGACCAGTCCGTGCTGCACAAAGGAGCGGACGAGCTCGTTGCGGGTTCCCGCTCGTACCTCGGCGAGGAGTTCGAAGACCTGGCCGTGCGCCGCGCGCAGCCTGTTGGCGAACGCCAGGTCGAACTCATCGCCGGATAGTCCTTCGAGCTCATCCATCCAGCGCTGCTGCTGAGAGCTGGGCAGGCTGGGCAGCTCCACATCGAGCTGCGCCGCAACATCCCGCGTCTGTTTGTCGAGCAGGATGTGGTCTCTTGCGAGGAGGGCGCCGACCTCCCGGACGCGTTCACTGCGCCCGCGGTCCGCGGCTTGCTGGCCCGTCGGGATCTCCCACAGGCCGGCCTGCCTGACCTTGATCAGGATCTCCCGGTCGGCGGGGCCGAGGGGGCCGGAACTGGTCGTTCTCCAGTCTTGCCAGAACACCCCCTGTACCGAGGTGGCACCGTTCGGCATGATCATGAAGATGGTGACGGAGGAGACGATCAGGAATACCAGGACTCCGGCGTACTCAATTGATCTGAAGGACCTGACCTGCAACCGGCGCACAGCCCTCTTCTCCCTTCGGTCATCGTGAATCGGTCATGGGGAATCGTCAGTGAAGCCGTCATCGAGCTCCTCTTGCGCCCCCGTGTCGTCCTGGCCGTCACCGGTATCTCCGCCGCCGCCGCCGTCGTCGATCATCGAGCCGTCAGGAGCGAGCGCGAACCACTTGGCCGCATAGGCATGGCCGTTGAGGAAACCGGCCCCACCGTCGCCGGTGTAGGTATAAAGCGGCCACCCGTTCAGGGTGAGCTGCGAGTCACCTCTGGGATCGTTGTCCCGCGAGACCTCGCCAACGAGGCTCTGGTCCACTCCGTTCGTGCTGATCTCCCCGTTGGCCCAGACCGGCGGCCATTGCTCGGCGCACTCGCCTGCGCAGTTCGACGTGGGCGGCTCATTGGAGTCCTCCGTGAAGACGTAGACCGTTTGACCATTGGCATCAGCGATGACGTCGCCGAACGGTGTGCCTTCCTGGACGGTCAAAGCCGCGCCCGATCCGGTTTCGGGTGTCGGGACCTCCTCTTCGATGTCTTCGGCTTGAGCTCCAGGGCTGTCGGGAGCGCCACCATAGCCGCCCACCTCGCTACCGCCGCCGCCACAACCAGTGGCGGTCAGCAGCGCGACAAGCCCTCCTGCCAGGAGCAAGGTGCGTTTGCTGGGGGCTTCCAAGATCCTCTCCCGTTCAACTGTGGGTCGAGTTTTCGGCCCGCATTGCGGCCGTTATTGGTTAGAGATACGCAGCCGGGGCCCCACTGGTTCAACACGAGTGACGGAAATTCTGTCAAGTTTCTGGTGTGACCCCCCTTTGCGTAGAGGAGCCTGACCAGCTATAACAGGCAAGCGATCCCTATCGCCGCGGGTCAGCGCCGGGGGCGGCGACTGAGGACTTTGGTCCCGCCAATCCACACGATCGAGTGCTACTCTGCACACCGCGCGCAGCTCTTCACGTGGACCCGCGAAGGCATCTCGCGGTGCCCAGCCAGGAGGTTCTACCTACAGTTGTGGAGGGCAAGAGCAGTGTCCGCTGTGTTCAACGGGTTCCGCGAGCGAATGAACCCCACGGCGCCATCGCACCGGCGTCTCCAGAAACCCGTACAACAACCCTGGGTGCGAGCTTCTTTCCTGATCGGATTGCTTTTAGCCGCCACGGTGGTCGCCGTGGCGGCGCCTCAGCACATGAAATTCATGCGAGTGGCGCAGGATTTCCTCTGGGAACTCTCCGGCGTCCTCGCTCTTCTCGGCCTGACCGGGGCCGTGGTAGGGGGGCTCATCGCCACCGACCGCCTGGTGCTCTACTCGGAGCACCGGCTCCTCTTCCAGACGCTCCACCGCTCGGCCGCCATCGGGTCGGTGGGGTTCCTGTTCGCACATGTCACGCTGCAGATCGCCTTCGGGCAGGCGGGGATCGCCAACGTCCTCTCGCCTTTCGGCCTCAACGTGGCGGTGGCGTTCGGCGTAATCGCGTCCGACCTGATGCTTGTGATCATCATCACCGGGATCATGCGTCGACGCTTCGCCTCGGGCACCCGCCCGAGAGTCTGGCGGCTGATACACGCCACGGCCTACCTGTGCTGGCCGTTCGCGATCGTGCACGGCCTCACCGCGGGTAGGGCCCCCAACGGATGGGTGATCCTGGGCTACGCGCTGTGCCTCTTGGCCGTGGGGCTCGCCCTTGTGCTCCGGATGGCCGTGATCCTCCGCGGCGGGAACCCGCGCAGGAACGCGGAGGAGGCGTCCGGCAGGCGCAGGGAGCACAGCGCGGAGCAGACCGCGGTCGAGCAGCCCGTCCGGGAGCGGGAACGCAGGGTCGGTGTGCAGGCCGGCCAGGAATGGGAGCAGCCCCTCGGCGGCGCCCAACCCAACCGAGAACAGGAGCGCACCGTCGGTGTGCAGGCCGGCCAGGAATGGGAGCGACCCCTCGGCGCCCAACCCGGCCAGGAGCAGCGCACCGTCGGCATGCAGGCCGGCCAGCAGAGGGAGCGGCCCTTCGGTGCGGAGAACAACTGGGCCCGCGACCGGACGATCACCACGCCGCAGCCGAAGGTGCCTGACGACATCCTTGACGTCGGCAGTGCCGCGGAGGGATCGGCGCTCCAGAACGACCTGGAGTTCTGGTCCACGATCCGCGGGGAGAGGAATTAACCATGAGCATCCGCGACGGCGTGCCCCCCGTGCTCGCCATGGGGCCCCAGCGACTCACCGCCGGCTTGTCGGTGAGTGAGCGCCTCGACTGGGTGGCGCACCGCGCACTGCACGGGGATATCCCCGATCTGGCCGTTGACGATCTGGTCACGCTGGCCGGCATGGGCAACCTCCGCGGCCGGGGCGGCGCCGGCTTCCCCTTCGCCCGGAAGATCAACGCGGTCATGAGCGCGGCGGAACGGCGCAAGTCGCCGGTGCGGGTCGTGGTGAACGCCACCGAGGGCGAGCCGGCGAGCGCCAAGGACGCGATGCTCCTGACACGCGCGCCGCACCTCGTCCTCGACGGCGCGGAGCTGGCGGCACGGGCGCTCGGGGCCTCCGACATCACCATCGGCATCGAGAACGGCGGGCAGCGTGAGGAATCGCTGCGCAAGGCGATCAAGGAGCGGGACGGCAGGATACGCATGCGCGTGTTCCGCATGCCCGAGCGCTTCATCTCGGGCGAGGGGGGCGCGCTGATCCAGGGCATCAACGGCAGGGAGCCGATCCCGCCCGGACAAAAGACCCGGGCCAGCGAGAAAGGGGTCGCCGGAGTACCTACGCTGCTCTCCAACGCCGAGACCTACGCCCAGCTCGCCCTGCTCGCCCTGCTCGGCGCCGACCGGTACTCCTCGGTGGGGCTACCGACGGAGCCCGGAACGATCCTGATGACGGTGACCGGCACGGCCCGCACGCACACCGTGATCGAGGCCCCCAGCGGGGTGCCACTGCGCGAGGTGCTCGATCTGTGCGGGGCCACAGTGGGCCGGGGTGTGCTGGTCGGCGGATACCACGGTCGGTGGTTGGGCCCCGAGGCAGCGTCGGAGGCGACGATGTCGCGCGCCGGAATGGAGGAGGTCGGCGGCGCGCTCGGGGCCGGTATCGTCATCCCGATCGGCGACGGCTGCCCGCTGGAGGAGAGCACGCGCGTGCTGCGCTACCTGGCGGCTGAGAGCGCCCAGCAGTGCGGTCCGTGCATCCGCGGACTACCGGAGCTCGCCAACGCGTTCGCCGACCTCACCGCTGGCGAGGGGGACCGCGAGGCGGTCGTACAGGCCGCTGCGATCGGAACGGGCCGCGGCGCCTGCGCGCACCCCGACGGCGCCGGGCGGATGGCTCTGTCGGCGATCGAGACGTTCAGCGACGACATCAGCGTCCACGCGCTGGCCGGAACCTGCCGGGCGACGGCCAACGACGTGCTTCCCACGCCGGACGAGTCCAGGAACAAGCAGGAAGCGCGCCTGATGGTGGACTGGAGCCGCTGCGACGGCCACGGACTCTGCCTGCACCTGGCGCCCTCGCTGATCCAGCTGGACCCGAACGGGTACCCCGACAACACCTCGTTCCCGGTCCCGGATCAGTTCCTGGAGACCGCCGAGCGGGCGGTGCACATGTGTCCCGCCCTCGCTCTCCGTCTCGACAGGGGGTAGGTCGGCCAGGACGTCTTTCATCCGTCTCGACAGGGGGTGGCCGCCGGCCACCCCCTCTTCTTGTCCCGGCGGGCAGGTCGTCCCGGCAGGGGCCGGCGGGCGGGCAGGGCGGCTAGGCCGCTCCCTCCTCCCCCAACTGGGTGCGGAGGGCGCGCAGAGCGTAGTAGACGCGGGATTTCACCGTTCCCGGAGGCACCTCCAGCGACTCGGCCACCTCGTTGACCGTGCGGTCCCGCAGGTAGATCTCGACGAGTACCTCGCGGTGCCGATCGGAGAGGCCGAGCAGGGCCTGCGATACGACGAGGGACGACAGCATCGTTTCGGAGACGTCGGGAACGGGAGGCTCCTCCCCGCGCTCCGCCTCCACCTCGTGGGGGCGGGTTCCGCGGTACCGCCAGTCGTCGATCACGATGCGCCGGGCCACCGTCATGAGCCAGGCCCACAGCGAGCCGCGTTCCCATCGCAGCCGGCGCGCGTGCCGCCAGGCCCGCAGAACCGTTTCCTGCACGACGTCCTCAGCCCATTGCCGGTCTCCTCCGGTCAATTGGGACACGTTGCGCAGTAGGGGCACCCGGAACTCCTGATAAAGGGATCGCACCCATTGTTCTTCCGGGTCGTTTCTGAGAGTAGTTCTGTGATTACGGAAGTGGGTCTGTAGCCGCACAGGCACATACTGGCCGAAGCGTCAGGGCGAAGTAAAGGAAATCCGGAAATCTCGCCATTAGGAATGCTTACGGACTTTGAGCCTCTGAAGTGGGACGATGCAAACTTACTGAACGGTAAAACAGTTCACTACCAGCGTTTCTGTTGGGATTCCGGGAGCGTGGAGCCCCTTTACCGCACCGCAAGGCCAGAACGGAAAGCATCAGGGATTCCATCGCAACAATCTTTCCTCCGGCAGAGGTAAAACAGGCGTCGAGCAGCGTGGATGTGCTGCCCCGCAGGGCAAACGGCGGACAGGACGCCGCGCGGCCCCGGGTGACACTGTGTGATGCCTCTCATCGACGCCGAGGAGGCGGTCGGCTCCGCCGAAAGGGAGCCACGTCACCCCTCAAGGTGACCGGTGTTACTCCCGCTGTTCCTTACTGGCCAGGGGAAACGTCACCGCGGCGAGGGTGTGGAGCGCACCGGGGACGGTCGCGGAGACGTCCCCGCGCCGGCCGTGGCCGGGTGCCGGACCGCCGCGGGGCGGTCCGGCACCCGGTGCCCTCCCTGCCGTTAGGGCCCCGCCGAAAAACGGTGATCAGCTCCGGCCGGTCCCAGCGTTCCGGAGCTTGGCCCAGGCGCGGCGCATGCCGCCGATCCAGCGGTCGCGGTCCTCCACGCGCCTCAGCTCGTAGGCGGCGGCCTCGGGGTGCGGCAGGATCAGAAAGCGGCCCTCACTCAGGGCGACGGCGACCGACTCGGCGACGTCCTCCGGTTCGATGTAGTCGCCGCCCAGACGGGTCGCGGAGTCCGGGCCGTCCCCGGCGGTCATGTCGGTGTTCACGCCCTGGGGGCACAGGCAGGAGACGCCGATGCCGTCGTCGGCGTAGCGGATCGCCATCCACTCGGCGAGCGCGACCGCCGCGTGCTTGGTGGCCGAGTAGGGAGCGCTGTCGAGATTGGTAAGCAGACCCGCGGCCGAGGACGTGACGAGGAGGTGCCCCCGACCGCGTTCCGCCATGCGGCCGGCCAGTGCGCGGACGGCGTAGACGTGCGCGAGGACGTGGATCCGCCACGAGAGGTCCCACTCGGCGTCACCGCCGAGGTCGGCGCCCGAAGCGACGCCCGCGTTGGAGCACCACAGGTCGATCGGCCCGTGTTCCTCCTCTATCCGGGCGACCGTGTCGGCGACGGCGGCCTCGTCGGCCGCGTCGAAGGCCATCGGGTGCGCGCGCTCCCCCAGAGCGGAGGCGGCACTGCGGGCCTCCTCCGCGTCGCGGTCGGCGACCACCACACACGCGGCGCCGTCTTGGAGAAACCGTTCGGCCATCGCCCTCCCGATGCCTCTTGCTCCACCCGTGACAACGATCGTGGTACCGGGGACGGAGAACGGTCCGGCCATGTGCGACTCCTTATTTTCTCTGCGGCCTCTGCGGTTCGGGGCGGGGGACGGGCTCGCGGCTCAGCGCGCGGGCAGGAAGACCAGCCGGCCGACCGTCGCCCCGTCCGCCAGCCGCTGGACTCCATCCGCCAGCTCGGCCCGGCCAAGGCGTTCGCTCACCAGCGGCTTCACGAGCCCCTGCTCGGCGAGTTCGGTCAGCCGCAGGTGCGCCTGCCCGATGAGCTCCGGCGCGCGCTGCCGGTACAGGCCCCAGTGCAGGCCCAGTAGCGAGTAGTTCTTGACCAGGGCGTGGTTGAGAGCCGGTTGGGGGATGGTCCCGCTCGCGAAGCCGATGATGACGATGCGCCCCTCGAAGGCGATGCACTTGGTCGACCGCGTGAAGGAGTCGCCCCCGACAGGGTCGAACACGATGTCGGCGCCGCGTCCCTCGGTCAGCTCCTTGGTCACCGCCACGAAATCCTCGGTGTTCCGGTCGACGACGGTGTCCGCACCGAGGCCGGCGGCCACCTTCGCCTTCTCCGGACCGCCCACGACGCCGATGACCCGGGCCCCGGCCGCCTTGGCGAGCTGGACAGCGGCGCTGCCGACCCCGCCCGCGGCGGCGTGCACCAGCACGGTCTCGCCGGAGCGCAGGCCGGCCCTGCGGTGCAGCGCGAACCATCCGGTCTGGTAGCCGATGAACAGCGAGGCCGCTTCCTCGTCGCTGAGCGACGCCGGAGCCGGGAAGAGGGTGTCGGCGCTCATAAGGGCGTACTCGGCGAACGCGCCCGTCGGGAGCTCGGTGGTGCCGAGCACCCGGTCGCCGACACCGACACCGGTGACGCCGTCGCCGAGTTCGGCGACCTCCGCGCTCAGTTCCAGGCCGGGGGTGAACGGCAGCGGCGGTTTCGACTGGTACGTCCCCCGACACAGCAGGGCGTCGGGGAAGTTCACCGCGGCGGCGCGGACCCGTACCAGCACCTGGCCCGGCCCTGGGCGCGGGGGATCGACCGATTCGAGCCGCAGCACCTCTCCTGGCTCGCCCACCTCATGGACCCGAAACGCGTGCATTTCCGCCTCCACTCCTCGGATACCAACCGGTCGGTAGATCCTAACACCCCTCCCCGCCCCGGGTACGGGCCCGCGCCCAAGGCGGGGCACTCCCGGTCAGTGCACGACGGCGACCGGGCTGTGCGCGTTGTGCAGGACGGACTGGCTGACCGAACCGAGCAGCAGGCCGGTGACCCCACCCCGGCCCCGGGAACCGACGACGATCAGATCCGCCGGTGTGCTCTCCTCCAGCAGCGCCACAACAGGATGGGCCCGGACAGCCCGAACCGCGACGGCGACATCGGGGTAGCGCGGGCGCAGGTCGGCGAGCTCGGAGTCGAGCAGCCGCCGAGCCGCGGACGCCACGGCTCCGTCGTCGAACACCTCGGGCGGAACCGGCCCCATCGACGAACCGAACGCCGCCATGGGCTGCCAGGCACACACCGCGACGACCTCGGTACCGCGCCTCGACGCCTGGGCGAACGCGAACTCGGCGACGCGGCGTCCCGGCCCGGACCCGTCGACACCCGCGATGATCCGCCCCTTGATCCCCTCGGCCACCTCATGCGTCTTCGGCAGGACCACGACGGGCACGGGAGAGTGCGCGGCGAGTTCGACGCCCACCGATCCGAAGAACGCCGCGGCCAGCCCGCTCAGGCCGCGCGAACCGACGACGACGAGCGCCGCCTCCGGCCGCGAGGCCTCCGAAAGCAGCGCCCGGCCCGCGCGCCGCCGGGCCAGCCGTGTCTCGACAGCCAGATCGGGAAAGATCCGCCGGACCCGGTCACGCGCGTACTCCAGCAGCGACCGGGCCTCGTCGGGCTCGATCGCACCCGCGGTGCTGCCGTAACGCACGAGGCCACCGAAAGACCTGTGCGGCTCGGCCGGCGACGCGGCGGCGACGATCCGCAGCCCCAAGTCGTGCAGCGACGCCTGGTATGCCGACCATTCGAGGGCGTACCGGCTGGAATCGGAACCGTCCACACCAACGATCACCCAGCGAGGCTCAGACGCCCTCTCCATCCCGGGTTCCCTCCTTCGCCTGCCGCGCATTGCTCACCGCGGAGTCACTCGCCATGCCAGTGTCGGGACTGAGCACGGCCAGTGGGCGCAGTCGGCCTTTCCCGCCCCCTTGCGGTCCTCCTTCCCGGGCGTCTCAGCCGCTGAGTCGCCCGGGAGGCAATGGGCGCCGTGCGCTCCGACCTTCGTCGTGACCAGGGGCGAACCGCTGATCGGGACGCGGATGCGCCGGCCCACCGAATGTGGGGATTCTCACACGCGGATATCTGGTGCAACCTCTCGAAATCTCAAAGGACCTGCGAATACGCCGTGCGAGGGGTCATGTCTGATGCCGACGGCGGGACCTCGCGACCGGCATCCGGCTGTTGCCCTATGCATGCCGTTCCCATGGACGCGCAGGCGGCACGCGCCAACACGATGTCCGGCTGGAGCGGACCGCGCCGCAGGTTCGGGACGATCGCGCCCATCGAGTTCGAACCCGGCATCACGGCGTGGCTGCCGCTCGGATACGCCGAGAACCCGCGGGTGATTCGGGACTCCGGCAGCTTCGCCAGTGCCCCGCGCCAATGGCGGGCGCAGCAGGCGGGGCGGATCCCCGAGTGTCCTGTACCGGGTGTGATGGAGGCCGGCTACGAATCCACCGTCGCCACCATGGCCGGCACCCTGCGCGCGCTGCTGACGAATCCGCGGCTGCGCTCCGACCACGCCGCGTCGAGCCTGCCGATCGAGGAACCGCTCGACCACGTGTTCTGGACCGATCCTCCGCTCGGCATGCCGGCGGCCCGCTATGCCGAGCGCGACGTCGTGCTCGGTGGTGCGCCGGCCCGGAGCGGCGACGCCCTGGTGCTCTGCTGGACGGCGGCGCACTCCGATCCGGCGATGCGCCACATGAATCGCACCTCCTCCTATGGGATCGCCGACAGCCGGGCACACCTGGCTTGGGGGGCCGGAGCGCGCCACTGCCCCGGACAGGAGATCGCCGCGCGGATCGTCACCGCCGGGGCCGAGTTCCTCCTGGACCGGCTTCCCGACATGGCGCGCCGTCTCCGAGCAGGCGCTGGTCCCGCGTCCGGCACTGTTCTCCCAATGCCTCACCGGGCTGCCCGTCCGCTTCGCCCCCATCCGAGCGGGGACGCACCACCGGGCGGCGGGAGCCGGCGGCGATCTCCTTCCGGCCCACCCGGTGGAGGAGGACCTGCTCTCGCGCCTTCTCACCTGGCAGCGCTTCCCTCCGCGGCTGGAAAGGCGCGGATAATGGCGGGCCGATCGTCCGGTCGGGTGACCACGGCCGTGTTCGCCGGAGCACGGCATCCCTTACGTACCAACACGATCGACACCGCATTAGAGCGTGCGCCCTAAACCGCTACCGTCCGTACGGCAATCGCCTTTCCCTCTCTTAATTCTCCGTTCTTCCGTTCCCCCCGTGAAGCCGTCGGAAACATTAAGAACAGCACGTTTCACGCTATTCTCCTGTCACGGTCGAGTAAACAGCCAATCGTCTCCGAAGAACATTCATGAACAGTGTCTGACACGGGTATGCGACCGGTATTTCTGCCTTGGTGATTCGGAGGCACTAGTGACACCGGCAACGATCTTCGTGGGAGAGTTCTTCGGAACGATGCTCCTGCTCCTGTTCGGGTGCGGCTGTGTGGCCGCCCACGTGCTGAACAAGAGCAAGGCACAGGGAACCGGCTGGCTCCTCATCGCGTTCGGCTGGGGTTTCGGCGTTATGGTCGGAGCCTACTTCGCCCTCCCGCTCTCGGGCGGGCACATCAACCCCGCCGTGACCCTCGGCCTCGCCGCGTCCACCGGCGAATGGGTGAACGTCCCCGTCTATCTCATCGCACAACTACTCGGCGCGATGGTCGGTGCCGGGCTCGCCTGGCTGGCTTTCCTGGGCCAGTTCCGCGCCTCGTACGGTCCATTTCTCGGCATCTTCTCCACCGAACCGGAAGTCCGCAATCCGTGGATGAACCTGGCGACGGAGATCATCGCCACCGCCGCCCTGCTTTTCACCGTGGTGGCGACCGGCCAGAACGAGGCCCTGGCGCTGTCCGGACTGGGAATCCTGATCGTGGCCCTGGCGGTCGCCGGAATCGGTATATCGCTCGGTGGCCCCACCGGGTACGCGATCAACCCCGCGCGCGACCTCGGCCCTCGCATCATGCACCAACTGCTGCCGATCAAGGGCAAAGGCAGGTCGGACTGGAACTACTCCTGGATTCCGGTTGTCGGCCCGATCATCGGCGGCATTATCGGCGGCGTTCTCGGCACTCTGGCGCAGGAGATGATCTAGAAGCCGCACGGCGCCGAGCCCGGGGGCGGCGGACGGTTCCGCGGCCGCCCGGATTTCGTGTGCACGGAAGCAAGTACTACGCTATGTAGTGCACTTTGGCACACCGCCGGTACAATGCGCGCCGGAACGGTTCACACGGCAGCTCGAACGGCAGGGCGGAGGTACTCGTGATCGACGGGCTGACCACCACCATCCAGCTCGCATCGCTGGCCATGGCGGTATGGTGCCTGATCTCCGCTTTCCGCGGCCAACCGATGTTCGTGCCGCACCTGATCGGAATCGGCGTGCTGTGGCTGCTGCTTCTCGGTCAGGGGGTGGTCTCCGGCCTGCTGATGGCGAACGGCGAGCAGCCCGCTGAGAGGGTCGTCTTCATCGGCTACTTGGCCACCGTCATCCTGCTGCCGCCGGCGTGCGCCGTCTGGGGGTTCATGGAGCGCAGCCGCTGGGGGCCCGCGGTGATCGCCTTCGCCTGCTTCATCCTCCCGGTCCTGATGGTCCGGCTCGAGCAGACATGGAGCCCTGCTCTTGCCTGAGAACCCCGCTACGCGCAGCGGCCCGGGCCGGCTCCTGGTCGCGGTATACGCCCTCTTCGCGCTGGCCGCCACCGCCCGCGCCACCGTGCAGATCCTCACCCGGTTCGAAGAGGCGCCCCTCGCCTACCTCCTCTCGGCCCTCGCCGGGGGCGTCTACATCGTCGCCACGGTGGGCATCGCCCGCGCCGACCGCACATCGCACCGTGTCGCCGCGGTCTCCTGCACGGTGGAACTGCTCGGTGTGCTGATCATCGGCGCGCTCAGCCTGCTCGATCCGGCGGCCTTCCCCGACGACACCGTCTGGTCCCGCTTCGGCAGCGGGTACTTTTTCATCCCGCTGGTCCTCCCGGTGCTGGGCCTGCTGTGGCTGCGCCACGTGGAGCGGCTCGGCCGGACGCGGGTTTCCGGCGCTGTTACTGGCGAATCCTCCTGACCAGCGGAACCGGGCTGGTATAGCCTGGCGGCTATGGCACAGCAGGAAACCCCCTCCCCGTTCCCCGTCGCGGTCACTCCCGAGTGGCTGAACGAGAATCGGGTCGAGGGGAGCCGGATCGTGGTGGCCGACGTCCGCTGGTACCTCGACGGCAGGTCCGGGCACGCCGCCTATCTCAGAGGGCATCTGCCTGACGCGGTGTTCGTCGACGTGGACACCGACCTCGCGGGGCCCGCGACGGCCGAGGTCGGGCGCCACCCGCTTCCCGACCCGCAGATCTTCGCCACCGCTCTCGGCGAGCTCGGCATCGGAGACGACACGACCGTCATCGCCTACGACGACTCCGGAGGATCCACCGCGGCACGGCTGGTGTGGATGCTGCGGCTGATCGGCTCGCCCGCGGCACTGCTCGACGGCGGTATCCAGGCGTGGACCGGTCCCCTGGAAACCGGGCAGGTGACGCTGAAACCACAGCGCCGAACCCCGGTCCCCTGGCCCGGCGACCGCGTCGTGGACACCGCCACCGTGCACGCCGAGCTCGGCGACCCCTCCAGGATGCTGCTGGACGCGCGGGTACACGGCCGCTACACGGGTGAGGCGCCGGCCCCGGTCGATCCCCGCCCCGGCCACATCCCGGGAGCGCGCAGCGCCCCGTGGCAGGACAACCTCACCGAGGACGGCCGCCTCGCCGCGCCGGAGCGCCTGCGGGAACGGTTCTCCGCGCTGGGCGCCGACTCCGCCCGAACCGTCACCGCCTACTGCGGTTCCGGTGTGACCTCCTGCCTCGACCTGCTGGCCATGGAGCATGCGGGTCTCACCGGCGCCCGCCTCTACCCCGGCTCCTGGGGGGCGTGGGCCTCCGACCCGGAACTTCCCGCCGAAACCGGGACAGGCACCACGGGCTGACCGCGGCTCCACCGGTAAGAGCAGCGCCTCCTGTCATTGGACGCACGCCGCACCTCGCGGGTTCCCAGGTGACCGGCATCGGCCCAGGTGGTCTTCACACGGCGCAGGATCGGTAGGCTCTATGCGCCGATATGAGCTGATATGAACCGTGTCCGCGTCACGGGATCGGGCCGACCGGGAAGCGAGGCGTGGCAGTGGAGAAACTACTGCTGTTGTTGATCATCGGCGCACTGATCGCCTTCGTGATCTACCTCTGGCGCCCCAACCGCCCATCGTCACCCCACGCCGCCCCTCCCCCGCCGCCCCCACCGCAGGACCCGTTCGCCCAGACGCACGACCTGCAGGGCGACCCCCGCTCGCTCAAGGCCGGGGACATGCTGGACTTCGGCGTCGAACGCACCTGGATCCGCGGCACGCTGCGATTGTCCGAGGGCGGCTATGCGTGGGCCGAGCACTTCCTGGAGATACCCGAGGGCAAGCGCTGGCTGTCGGTCGAGGCCGACCCCGACGTCCAGATGGCGATGTGGACCGGCCGCCCCGAGCTGGACCTCACCCCCTACAGCGACACGATCGACTTCGAAGGCGCCCGGTACCGGATGGTCGAGCGCGGCTCCGCCGCCTACCGCTCCGAGGGCACCACGGGCCTCCCGGCCCAGGGCGGGATGGACTACGTGGACTACGAAGCGCCTGACGGAAGCCACCTGGCATTCGAGCGGTTCGACCACGGCCGCTGGGAGGTGGCCATCGGCACCACGGTGCCCAACGGCAGTTTCACGATCTACCCGGGAGGCTGAACCGTGCGCGCCGGAATCCGCGCGCCGTTCGTCGACACCCGTGCCGCCGATCTCACCTGGACGCTTGGACACGCGCCCATCGCCCCTCTCGCGACACGGGTGGTGCGCGCCGGCCCCGCCTTCGCCGAGCTCCGGGTGCTCGGCGCCTCCCACCAGGTGCGGGCCGGGATCAGCGACGACGGCCCGGAAACGCTGCTGGAGACCGTCGCTTGCCTGCCGGGGGCGAGCGGCGCCCTGCCGGAGCGGGCCACCGCCGATGTCGACGGCGCCTCCCGCTACCTGTTCGCCTCCACTGTCGAGACTCTCGCTCCCGGCGAGTTCACCGCGCGTGTAACCCGCCTGAGCAGGGCGATATCCGCGCACCCGGACGGGTTGCTCGCCACGTTCCCCGGCGACCTCCTCGCGATCACCGCCATGGCGGTGATCGCCGGCCCGGCGGAGAGGGAACCGCTCTCCTGGCGCACCTGGCACGCCTACCCCCAAAGCGGCGAGCTGGTCACGACCACGACCTCTATCGCCCTCGGGCGGCCACATCCCCGCAGCAGAGGACAGACCAATGGATGACAACCTGAACGAGGCCCAGAGGAAGATCATCACGGCTGTGGCCGTGGTCGCCGCGCTCTTCCTGCTCCTCATCCTGCTCGGCAGCTGCTCCAGCAGCAGTGGCGACAGCAGCGGCGGCGGTGGCGGTGGCGGAGGCGGAGGAGGATTCTTCTTCTTCGGCGGCATGGGCGGTGGAAACACCAGCACCACCGGCGGCGGCGGAAGCGACTACCGCGGCGGCGGCCCCGGCTTCGGCAAGTGACCCCTTCGCGCGCGCCCGGTCCCAGGTGAGCGGGAGGGCGGTCTGGCGCCGCCCGCCGCCTCCGGCACCAGGACGACCGCCTCCCGGTCCGGTCGGCGGTACCGGACAGACGAGACGCACTCCGGCCCCCGGCCTCCCCGTTGAGGCCGGCGCCGCGACGCCAGCGGCTCCGGAGAACAACCGAATGGCCCCTGACCCCTCACCCCAAGAATGACGAGGAACATATGGAAACCCTGTTCAACGTCGGTGCGGCGCTCGCCTACGGCGCCGTCGGCCTGCTGATCATGATCCTCGGTTACCTGTTGGTGGACCTCATCACCCCCGGCCGGCTGCACAAGCTCATCTGGGAGGAGCGGAACCGGAACGCGACCCTCATCCTCTCGGCCAACACCCTCGGCGTGGCGATCGTCGTCGTTTCGGCGATCTACGCGAGCGAGGTGGGGCTGGTGACCGGCCTGTTCACCACCGTCGTCTACGGCCTGGTCGGCCTGTTCATGATGACGGCCTCGTTCCTGATCATCGACCTGCTGACCCCCGCCAAGCTGGGCGACGTCCTCAGCGACTCCGAGCTGCACCCGGCGGCCTGGGTCAACGCCGCCACGCACTTCTCCATCGCGCTGGTCATGGCAGCGGCGATCTCCTGATGACCGATCCGGTCACCGTATCCGAGGAAGCGGGCCAGACCCGGCTGAGACTCCCCGTCCCGCCGCGGCCGGCCCGCTTCCTGGTGCTGTTCGCGGTCTTCGTCTGCGCCGCGTGCGGCCTCGTCTACGAACTCGCGCTGGTCTCGATCGGCAGCTACCTGCTCGGCGACACCATCACCCAGGCCTCGATCGTGCTGTCGGTCATGGTGTTCGCGATGGGAATCGGCTCCCTTGCCTCCAAGCGGCTGCAGGCCCGGCCCGCCTTCTCCTTCGCGGTGATCGAAGGGCTGCTGTCGCTCATCGGCGGCCTTTCGGTGCTCCTGTTGTACGCGGCCTTCGCGTGGTTCTCGATGTACCAGCCGGCGCTGGTCCTCCTGGCGTTCGCGATCGGGGCGCTTATCGGGGCGGAGATCCCGCTGCTGATGACCCTGATCCAGCGCATCCGGAAACAGGACGCCTCCCACGCGGTCGCCGACCTGTTCGCGGCCGACTACGTGGGCGGCCTCCTCGGCGGCCTGGCCTTCCCGTTCCTGCTGCTGCCGCTGTTCGGGCTGCCGAAAGGCGCCCTCATGGTCGGTGCGCTCAACGCGGTCGTGGGTGTGGCCGTCGTGCTGTGGCTGTTCCGCGAGGACCTGAGCGGCAGGGCGCGGCTGCTGCTGGGCGGCGGGCTCAGCGTGGTGCTGGTGCTGCTCACGCTGACACTGTTCGCTTCGGACCGGTTCGAACTCACTGCGCGCCAGGCCCTCTACCGCGATCCCGTCGTCTACGCGGAACGCACCGACTACCAGGAGATCGTCGTCACCGAGTCGCTGGACGGCAGGGACGTCCGGCTCTTTCTGAACGGGGACCTGCAGTTCTCCTCCCTCGACGAGTACCGCTACCACGAGTCGCTGGTCCACCCGGCCATGGCCGGGGAGCGCGAGGATGTACTGCTGCTCGGCGGCGGCGACGGCCTCGGAGTGCGTGAGATCCTGCGCTACGACGACGTCGAGAATGTCACGCTGGTCGATCTGGACCCGGAGGTGGTCCGGCTCTCCCGGACCGACCCGGTGATCCGCGAGCTGAACGACGGAGCGTTCGAGGACCCCCGTGTCGATGTGGTCAACGCCGACGCGTTCACCTGGCTGCGCGAGAACAGGCAGCGGTTCGACGTCGTCATCGGCGACCTCCCCGACGGTCAGGACGTCGGAACCTCGAAGCTGTACACCGTGGAGTTCTACTCCCTGGTGCGCGAAGCCCTCTCCGACGGCGGACGCGCCGCCATCCAGGGCGGCTCGCCGTACTTCGCCTCCGCTGCCTACTGGAGCGTGGGCCGGGCGCTGGAAGAGGCGGGCTTGCCCAACACCCCCTACAACGTGGACGTGCCCAGCTTCGGCAACTGGGGTTTCTTTCTCGCCACCTCTGGCGGGGCCCCCGATGTCGAACTCCCCGAAGACCACCCCAGACTGCGGTTCCTCGACAGCGATGTGCTGCGGGCCGCGCTCGTCTTCCCGAAGGACCGGCGCCCTGAGGACCCCAAGGCCTCCACTCTGCTGCACCCGCACATCATCGGCTACCACCAGCAGGGATGGCGCGGATACTAGACCGGCCGCTCCCGGCGGGCCAGGGCACCTCCGTTGTATGCTCGGCGCTGCTCTCCTGCGTTCCTGTTGTTTGAACACCGCGTGGCCTGCGGACCTCGGGTTGGTGGGCGGCCACGCGGCGGACCAGGTGAGAGGGGCGGGGGCACGCGTCCATGATCCGGCACATCGCCTCGTGCACAGCTACGACGCGCCGATTAGCGCTCTCACAGGGAGGAAACTCTCCCTTCCGGGCGCTACTGCCCCCGCAATGGCAGACTGTCTCGAAACCCCGCCTATCCGATGTCTCACCGCGTTCTTACTCGCCGCACGCATCATGGGTATTCATAGGTAAGAACGTGAAACCGCGAACACGGCGGGCGACCATTCCCGGAGGAGCACATGAGCGCGAGCGACCACACCGGCGGTGGCCGCGACGAAGCTGGAGGGCTCCAGGCGCGACGAGACGGCGCCGACCAATCCTCTGACCCCGGCCAGTGGCCCGCCGACAGCCGGCCCGGCCGGCCCCGACGTTCCCGGACAGCAGTCGGATCCGGCACGGCCGCCCAGGCAGACGTGGCAGGGAGGCTCCACGCAGTCCCCGTTCGACGCGCCGCAGGGCCCCGGAGGACCCGCCGCGCAGCGCCCCTTCATCGCGAACCTGATGCACAACCGGCGCTCCGCTCCCGGTGAGTACACCGGGTCCGCCGGCCACCCCCCTACAGGGCCGCAGCCCCCGTGGGGCGCGGTCGGCGGCGACCCGTACGCGTTCGGCGCGCATTCGAGCGGTCCGCAGCCGGGCATGGGAGGGCACGGCGCCGGCGGGTACGGCGGCGGCGATTCCGGTTTCGGTCCTCCGCCGGAGTCGGCCTCCGGTCTGCCGGCTCCGCAACCCGGCCACGGCGGACGCCGGGGGCGCGGCAGGGTCCTGATCGTGGCGGCGGTCACCGCGTTGGTCACCAGTCTCATCGTGGGCCCGGCCGCGACGCTCATCACCATGGAGTTCGCCCCGGGGCTCGGTGGACGGCCGCTCAGTTCGCTCACCGACGGGCAGGCGAGCTCGGTGTCCACCGGAAGCGTCAGCGAGGTCGCCGACAAGACCCTGCCCAGCGTGGTCTCCATCCAGGCCGGCCAGGGCACCGGAAGCGGGGTCGTCATCAGCTCCGACGGCCAGATCCTGACCAACGCCCACGTCGTCGCCCAGGCCGAGGGCGACACGACGCGGGTGCGCTTCCACGACAGCGAGGAGGCCGATGCGGAGGTGGTCGGCGCCGACCCGGTCTCCGACCTCGCGGTGCTGCAGGCCGAAGGGCAGAACGACCTCACTCCCGCGGTGTTCGGTGACTCCGAGAAGGTCGAGGTGGGGGCGGACGTCGTCGCCATCGGCTCGCCGCTGGGCCTCACGGGGACCGTGACCTCCGGTGTGGTCAGCGCGCTCGACCGGCCGGTGAACACCGGCGTGGTCGAGCAGGAGCGGCCGGAGCAGGAGGGGCAGCAGCAGCCGGACTTCCCGTTCCAGCCGCCGGAGGAGCCCGAATCGCAGCCGCAGGCGCAGACCTCGACGGTCATCAACGCCATCCAGACCGACGCCCCGATCAACCCCGGCAACTCCGGCGGGCCGCTGATGAACATGAACGGTGAGGTCGTCGGGATCAACACGGCCATCGCCGGCACCGGCGGCGCAGCAGGCGAGGTCGGGTCGATCGGCCTGGGCTTCGCCATCCCGATCAACCAGGCGCAGCCGATCGCCGAGCAACTGCTGGAGGACGGGCGGGCCAACTACGCGGCCATCGACGCCACCATCACCGCGACGGCCGACGGCGGCGTCGAGCTCGTGGAGGTCAGCGGGGAAGGCGCCGCGGGCGAGGCCGGCCTCCAGGAGGGCGACATCATCACCTCGGTCAACGACGAGGAGGTCACCAATCCCGACGAGTTGATCGCGACGGTGCGCTCCCACCAGCCCGGTGAGACGGTGACCATCGGCTACGAGCGCGGCGGGAACTCCGCGGAGACCGAGCTGACCCTCTCCGCCCAGTCCGCCGAGAGCATCGGCGAATAGCGCCGGGACCACCGCGAGGGCCACCGTCCATGTCCTCGCGGCGGCGCCGTGCCCGCCTCGCCCGGGGGACGCGAGGCGGGCACGGTTGCGTGATCGTGATGGAATCCGTCCCCCGATCGACGCATGAACGCCGAAATCGCGGGAATCCGATCCGCCAAGAACGGCGTTAACCGCGGGCCCTTCGCCGTCGGACCGGGCGGGAAGGGCGTGCACGGGCAGCGGGTGGTTCCCGGCCGAAGGTGCGGAAGGGTGTTCGCGCCGTGATCGCCGGAGCGCGAGCACACTCCCCGTTCCACGGGTCCCGGCGACCCATCGGCAGGCCGCCGTCGCTGCGCGGTCGCGGCTCGAACGGCACCCGGCCGCGACCACGGCGCACGGCCCGCCCGGAGAACCAGGACGGGGACGGCCCGCCGTTAACGCCTTCGTATCCGGCACCGCCCGGCACCGTTCCGGGCGCGGGGCGCCGCATACCGGCCGCGGCCGGCCGCCTGCGCGTTCCTTCCTCGCGCGCAGGCGGTCGGCCGCGCTTTCTCCCCTCTTGCGCCGCCGACCGTCCGCGCCATTTCTGCTCCGCATCCGAAGACACACGTATCCGCACCGTGTGTAACCAACCGCTGCGGGAGTATCGTTCTGGACACCGCGTGGTACTCAGCGGACTCCTTGCCGTCACCGTGCGGACGACGGCAGGCAACGGGGGGCCACAATCGTGGTGCGCGCCGCACCTCGCGCATTCACCGGGAGATCTGACCATGTCCGTGACCATCCCTTCCGCTCCTTCGAGCGGCGCCCGAGCACGTACCGCCACCCCGTCGCGCGCCGGGTCCGCGTGCCTGCGGGTACTCATCGGGACCGACACGTACCCGCCGGATGTCAACGGCGCCTCGTTCTTCACCGCCCGGCTCGCCGCCGGGCTCGCCGAACGCGGCTCCGATGTGCACCTCCTCTGCCCCGCACCGGACGGCCGCCCCCGGGCGGTGCGGCACGGCGACGTTCTCGAACACCGGTTGCGCTCAGTGCCGTCCCTGGTGCACGACACGGTCCGGCTGGCCGTCCCGCTCGGGGTCCCGGGACACGTCGACCGGCTGCTGGCGCGGCTGCGCCCCGACGTCGTCCATCTCCAGAACCACTTCGTCGTGGGCCGCCTGCTCCTGAGGGCCGCGCGCCGGCACGGCGTCCCGGTCGTGGCCACCAACCACTTCATGCCGGAGAACATGTTCAACTACCTGCACGTCCCCGTGCCACTGCGGAACCGGATCGGCCGGCTGGCGTGGCGCGACTTCGCCCGGGTGCTGGCCGAGACCGACCACGTGACGACGCCGACGCGCACCGCGGCCCAACTGCTGGTCGACCAGGGGCTCCAGCGGCCGGTGGAGGCGGTCTCCTGCGGGATCGACACGTACCGGTTCCGTCCTATGTGGGAGGAGGCCGACGGATCCATCCTGACGTCACGCGCCCGGTTCCGCGCCCACTTCGGCGTGCCGGACCGGCCCACGTTCGCCTTCGTCGGCCGGCTGGACGAGGAGAAGCACATCGAGGACCTCGTCTCCGCCGTGGCGCGGATCACCGTCGACGGTGCCCAACTGCTCCTGGCCGGCACCGGGGCGCAGCGGAGGCGGCTGGAGCGGCTGGCCGCTGACGAGGGGGTGGCCGACCGGGTGCACTTCCTGGGCTTCGTGTCCGACGACGACCTCCCCCTCGTCTACCGCGCGGCGGATGTCTTCGCCATCGCAGGAACCGCGGAGCTCCAGAGCATCGCCACCCTGGAAGCGCTGGCCAGTGGCCTGCCGGTGGTCGCCGCCGACGCGATGGCGCTGCCGCACCTGATCGAGGAGGGGCACAACGGGTACCTGTACCGGCCGGGCGACATAGACGGTCTCGCCGCGCGACTGAGCCGCCTTCTCGCCTCCCCGGAGGAGCGCGCCGAGATGGGCGCCGCGGGACGCGCGATCGCCTCCCGGCACCGGTACCAGAGGTCGCTGGTGCGCTTCGAGCAGATCTACCACGACCTGACCGGGAGCCCAACGGCGAGCACCGGGTGATCCGGAGGAGACACGCGGGCCGGCACCGCCGCCGGAAGCGCCCCGGGCCGCCTCACTCCGGGCCGGAGGAGGCGGGCCCCTCCGGCGGCGGTCCGCCGCCCCCGGTCGGAGACACCGGCAGTACGAAGCCGACAACGGCGCCGCCGCCCTCGCGGTTGCGCGCGAACACCTCGCCCCCGTGCGCCTCGGCGATGTCGTGCACCATGGACAGCCCCAGCCCGGAACCGGGCAGGCTGCGCGCCGAGGTCGCCCGGTAGAACCGCTCGAACACGTGCTCCAGTTCGCCGGGGTCGATCCCCGGCCCGCGGTCGCGGACCTCCATCCGCCCTTGCCGGACGACGATCTCGATCGGTTCCGCGCTCTCGGGGCCGAACTTGGCCGCGTTCTCCACCGGGTTGGCCACCGCGCGCTCCAGGGCCTGCGGGCGGCCGTAGACAACGCTGTCGTCGGCGTCGACGACGATGTCCCGTCCGGTGCGCCGGCGCGTGCGCTCCGCCACGTTCTCAGCGACCTCGCGCAGCCCCACCTGCTGCCACGGCTCGTCCTCCCGCCTCTCGGTGGCCAGCTCCACCAGCTCGTTGACCAGGTCGGTCAGCTCACGCGTCTCGCCCTGCAGGTCCTCGATCAGTCGGTCGCGGGCGCCGGGGGAGAGCCGGTCGAACCGCCGCATGACGCTGACGTTGGTGCGCAGGCTGGTCAGGGGGGTGCGCAGCTCGTGCGAGGCGTTCTGCACGAGGCGGTGCTGCTCCTCCTTGGCCGCCGCGAGACGGACCAGCATCGCGTCGAACGCCTTGCCGAGCCGCCCGACCTCGTCCTTGCCCCCCGTTTCACCGTCCTGGGCGAGGAGGTCGAGCCGCCCCGTGGAACTCACGTACTCCGCGGCCTCGGTGAGCCGCACCAGCCGGCCGGTGACCCGCCGGCCCACGAGCCATCCGGCGAACCCGGCGCCCGCCAGCACCGTCAGCGCCACACCGGACATCTGCAGAGCGAGCCGGTCTAGCATCCGCTCGGTCGGCGACAGGCGCTGGCCGACCTGGATCGCGCCTTCGCCGCCGCCGAGGGAAACGGTGGCGATGCGGTACTCCTCGCCGTTGGCCGCGTCCTCACGGGTGTGGACCACGCCCGGCTCACGCTCCGCCGCGATGTCGCGGTCCGCGGCGACGACCGGCAGCACCTCGATCCGGTCGGGCTCCCTGAGTGGGACGGAGACGCCGCCGTCCGACCGGATCCCCTGGAAGGTGAACGTGTCCGAATGCAGGAACCTGAGCGTGTCGCTGCTGTACCCCCCCTGACCGGAAGGCGGATCGCGCAGGGGGCCGGCGAGACTCTCAACAGTGGCGTCGAACTCCTGCTGGGCGTCGGTGCGCACCATGAGAGCCGCGGTGTTGTAGGCCAGGGAGCCCACAAGGGCGATGACGACCGCCGCGACGAGCGCGAAGGACACCGCGAACTTGGTGCCCAGCCGCCATTCGCCCCAGGACGGGATCCGCCACCGCCGCACGGACGCCCCCCGCGTCTCCCCTGTCATCTCGGCCGCCGTACCATCGCGCTCATCGCGGCGTCTGGGGCCGCAGCGTGTACCCCACGCCGCGCACCGTCTGGATCAGCGGCGGAGTCCCCTCGGGTTCGAGCTTGCGGCGCAGGTAGCTGATGTACACGGCGAGGTTCTTGGACTCGGGGCCGAAGTCGTAGCCCCAGATGCGGTCGTAGATCGTCGCGTGGTCGAGCACGATGCCCGCGTTCCGGACCAGCAGCTCCAGCAGGTCGAACTCGGTCTTGGAGAGCTCCGCCTCGTGCCCACCCCGCCACACGCGGCGCGCGCCGGGGTCCAACCGCAGGTCGCCGACCTGGAGCGGGGGTTCGGGGCGGCCGTCGTCGGTGACCGGCACGGCGCGGCGCAGCAGGGCCCGCAGCCGGGCGAACAGCTCGTCGAGCTCGAAGGGCTTGGGCAGGTAGTCGTCGGCCCCGGCGTCGAGACCGGCCACCCGGTCCGCGGTCTCGACCCGCGCGGTGAGCATCAGGATGGGGGTCCGGTCCCCCTCCGCGCGCAGGACCCGGCACACCCCGAGCCCGTCGACCCCGGGCATCATGACGTCGAGAACGAGCAGGTCCACCGGTTCGGAGTGGGCGGTGGCCAGCGCCTGGACGCCGTCGTGGGCCGTTCGAACCTCGTAGCCTTCCAGTTCCAGGGCGCGTTCGAGGGAGTCCCGGATGGCACGGTCGTCATCGGCGACGAGCACGCGGCTTGCTGAGCTCATGTGACCATCCTTTCCTACCCGGGTTAGTCGACGGTAAGAGGACACGAGGAGCACCGTTAGACCCCCGGGTATGGGACCACTGGACCTGTCCTCGGCCTCACCTGCTGTGATGAAATGGATGTGCGTCCGGCCACTGTCCGGCCCCGGACACGCCCGCACTGTGGGAGCAGCCGGTGACCGAGTCCACCAAGATCGAGGCGACCTATCGGGTCAGCGCGGACTTCCAACTGCCGGACCTGCGGGAGCTGGCACCCGGCGGAATCGAGACCCGTGCGCACCGCCTCACCGCCACCTACTTCGACACGCAGGACCTTCGCCTGGCCGCGCGCCGCATCACGCTGCGCCGCCGCACCGGGGGAACCGACGCCGGGTGGCATCTGAAACTCCCGTGGGGGAGCAACGGCAAGCGGGAGTTCCACGCCCCATTGGGGACGCACGCCCGCCGCGTTCCGGCGCGGCTGGCCCGTCTCGTGGCCTCCGCCTCGCGCGGCGCGGCGCTGTTCCCGGTGGCCCGCATCCTGACGGACCGCACCGAGCACGCTCTGCTCGGCAAGGACGGCGAATCCCCGGATGCGCTGGTCGCCGACGACCGCGTCACCGGTGAGGTGCTGATCGCCACGGAGAACGAGACGGTAAAACTGTCCTGGCGGGAGATCGAGGTCGAACTGGCCGGCGGGTCGCAGGATCTGCTCGTGCGGACCGGCGGCCTGCTGGCCGCGGCCGGCGCGCGCCCGTCCGGTGTGGGCACCAAGCTGCTGTACCTCCTCGGCGACCGGGTACCGGCACCGCCCCTCCGGCCGGAGGGGACGAGCGCGGGCGATGTCGTGCTCGGCTACCTGTGGGACCAGATCGAACAGATGCTGAACCACGACCTGCAGGTACGGCTGGCCGAGGAGGACTCGATCCACCAGATGCGGGTGACCACCCGCAGGATCCGCACCGTTCTGCAGACCTTCCCCTCGGTCATCGACCGGCGGCAAGTGTACCCGATCGCCGACAGCCTGCGCCGCTTCGCGAACGCGCTGAGCGCCCCGCGCGACCTGGAGGTCCTGCGGCACCGGTTCGCCGGCCGGATCGCCGTCCTGCCGCCCCAGGTCGCGGGTGAGAACGTCACCGACGGCTGGCTGGACCTGCTCGACAAGCAGCAGCGGCGCACGCGCTCCCAGGTCTCGCGCGAACTGTCCAGCGAACGCTACTTCGCCCTGCTCAGCGCCCTCGATGAGCTGCGCGTCTCCCCTCCCCTGCACAGGCGGGCCTGGCAGGCGGCGGGCCCTGTGCTGAGCGACGACCTGGACCGGGCGCTTCGGCAGTTGGCCAGCGATCACGAGCAAGCACGGACCGCGGAGGACACCGAGACCCGCGTGGTCGCCTGGCACGACGTCCGCAAGGCGGCCAAGCGCGCCCGCTACGCCGCGACACTCGCCGAACCCGCCCTGGGCGAACCCGCCACGCGGATCCGCTCGTGGGCGGCGCGGCTGCAGGAGGTGCTCGGCGACAACCAGGACAGCGTGGCGGCAATGGGCTACCTGCAGACCTACGGGCGGCAGCTGGTCCGGGCCATGCCGAAGGAGCACAACGCCATGCTGGTCACCCTCGGCGCCTGATGGGAATCGAGCAGGTCACCGGGCAGGCGCTCTTGGAGGAGGCCGAGCGGATATGGCGGGGCGGCCCGGCGTTCGCGACCGGCGACCCGTGAGGACGCCGGCGGCGCGCCGGAGGATCAGGCGGTCCGGCGGGCCTCGGTTCCGGCCGCGTCGAGCTCCGGCCCGGCCTCCCGACAGCCGTGCCGCTCCCCCCTGCTCCGGCGGTCGGCCGGGACGACGAGAGGGGTGCCCGTCTCCGGGTCGGGGATGACCCGCACCGGAAGCCCGAAGACCTCCTCCACCAGGTCGGCGGTGACGATGTCGCGCGGGTTCCCCTCTGCCGCGACCCGGCCGTCCTTCATCGCGATCAGGTGGGTGGCGTACCGGCAGGCGTGGTTCAGGTCGTGCAGTACCGCCACCAGCGTGTACTCCCTTTCCCTGTGCATCTGCGCGCACAGGTCGAGCACGTCCATCTGGTGGGCGATGTCGAGGTAGGTGGTCGGTTCGTCCAGCAGTAGCAGCGGCGTCTGCTGGGCCAGCACCATCGCCAGCCACACCCGCTGGCGCTGGCCGCCGGAGAGCTCGTCGACCATCCGGTCGGCCAGCTCGCGCACGCCCGTGGCGTCCATGGCCTCGTCGATGACGCGCTCGTCGGTGCGCGACCACTGCTTGAGGAGCTTCTGGTGCGGGTAGCGCCCGCGCGACACCAGGTCGGCGACGGTGATGCCGTCCGGGGCGATGGAGGACTGCGGCAGCAGGCCGAGCCGCCGCGCGACCTCCTTGGAGGGGTAGGAGCCGATCAGCCGGCCGTCGAGGTGGACGGCGCCCGCGGCGGGTTTCAGCATCCGCGACAGCGCGCGCAGCAGCGTCGACTTGCCGCAGGCGTTCGGGCCGACGATCACGGTGAAGGAGTTGTCCGGGATGCTGATACCGAGATCCCGGGAGATGACGCTCTGGTCGTAGGCCAGGGTGAGGTTTTCCCCCCACAACCGCGACGACTCGGGCATGTGCTCTCCTCGATGTGCTTCGCGACCGGGAACGGACTGTCTTCCGCCCTGGTCGAGGCTACTGGGCGGCGACCGCACCCGGAATGCGGGGGCGCGGCACCGCCGGCCGCGGCCGGGGCGCACCGATGAGTTCCGCCCGCCGGGACGGTCCGTAGAGGTACACCTGTCCACGGAGACGGCTTGGGGGACTCATGGGAAAGCTCATCGCGTCGATGTTCGTGACGCTTGACGGGTACACGGCCGGGCCGAACGGGGAGATGGAGTGGTTCACCGATGCCGCCGACCCGGAGGTCGACGGCCACATGACGGGCGTCCTGCGCGGCGTCGACGCCATACTGCTCGGGCGCGTGACCTACGAGCTGCTGGGAAGCTACTGGCCAACAGCGGAGGGGCAGGCGACAGGCCCCGATGCCGAGAACGCCCGGCTGCTGAACACCATTCCAAAGGTCGTCGTCTCGACGACTCCGGTGCCGCTCGACTGGATGCCGGCGACCCGGATCGGCGGCGACGTCGCGGACGGGGTGGCGGAACTGAAGCGGAGAACCGGCAGGGACGTCGTCGTGTTCGGCGGCGCCCGGACGGTCCAGAGCCTGATGGAGCTGGATCTGGTCGACCAGTACCACCTCGCTGTGCATCCCGTCCTGCTGGGCGCCGGCCAGTCGCTGTTCGGGGCGTCCGACCGCCAGCGAGACCTTCGCCTTGTGGATGTCACGGCGTTCGAGAAGTCCGGCGCGGTCATCCTGCACTACCAGGCATAACCGTGGTGATCTGAGCGGACGGCCGGAGCGTCCGCGCTCGTGCCGCGGTTGCGGGGAGCGACCGCGAATAGGGGCGGTCCCGGCCGCGCCTGCAGAGTGGGAGGCGCGGCCGGGGCCGGTCGCCCGCCTGGCACGGAACCGCTCCACTCAACCGGATGCGGCGCGGCCGGCGGCTTCCAGGGCCGGGACGTTGAAGGCGAGGCACAGGCAGCCGCCATGGGCCCCCGGGACGTAGGACCAGTAATGGGTGAGCCGGGAGATCAGGAACAGGCCGCGGCCGCGTTCGGCACCGAGATCGAGGGCGTACGGGTCGACGGCCGGCCGGTCGTCCTCCTTCAGCGGGCCCTCGTCGAGGACGTCGATGTAGAGCGGGCCGCACCACAGGGCGTACAGCCGCAGCGTGACGCGGCCGCCCGGCGTGCCGCTGCGCGTGTGGACCAGCGCGTTGGTGAACGCCTCGTCCACGCACAGTTCGGCGTCGTCGAGGATCTGGGGGTAAATGGGGACCAGCGCGCGACGGGTGCGGCGGCGGCTCTGCCGCAGCCCTTCGTGGTCACCCGGGAAGCGGCACTCCTCGTTGACGACGAACATGCCCATGGTCACCCCACCGCCCGCAAGCGCTGCCGTCGCGGGGCGACCGGGGTGGAGTCCACGTCCGGCGGTGGCGGATGGAAAGCGGTGGCCAGCCGCCGCGCGGCGTTTCCGGGATCGACGATGTCGAGCCGCACACCAGGGGCGAGGAAGGTCCAGCCGTCCGGACTCTCGGCGACGAGGACGGCGACGGTACGCCCACCGGTCCGTACATAGAGGACCGGTGCGTCCTTGTGCCCTACCGGCAGCAGCGCCCGGACGCCCAGACAGAACAGGGCTTCGGCGAGGGCGGCGAGGTAACGGCGCTTGGCCTGGAAGGAGGTCGGCCGGTCGGAACCGAGAGTAGCGAGGGAAGGCATAGCGCTCTCCTGAAAGATGAGTAGGGGGCACTCCATGATTCCGCTCCGCGACGGAGCGTGAAACAACGTCTCCAAGACAGAAGAGATCCGGTAAATTGCGAAGCGCTTCAGAACAATAGAAGCGCTTCATTCTATGCCATGCGTATGCGACCGGTGACGCCCCGAAACCCCGATAAGGGCTCGACGAGGAGGATGTCGTTGATGACACAGAAGCTGAACTCGACAGGACCCGCGCGCCGTTTGCGCCGCGAGCTGAAGCAGCTTCGGAACACGGCTGGACTGAGCACGGACGCCGTCGGCGAACGAGTCGACATGTCCGGCCCTACGATCAGCCGTATCGAAAATGGTAAACGCGGTATAAGCGTGGATGAGACGGAACGGCTGCTCGATTTATACGAGGTGCCGCCGCCCCGGCGGCGCGAGCTGTTGGAACTGGCCGAACGCGCCAACGAACCCGGCTGGTGGCAGGCGTACGCGGGGCGGCTCAGCACCGAAGCGCAGACGATGATCGCGCTTGAGGAGGAAGCGGCCACGATCACGAACTTCGAGCTGGTCCTCGTCCCCGGCCTGCTGCAGACGGCCGAGTACGCTCGCGACATCATCCGGGCGAGCAGGTTCGACGATCAGCCTCGCGACATCGAGGCCAAGGTCGCGGTACGCATGGCACGGCAATCGGTCCTTACGCGCCCCGATCCCCCGGAACTGCGGGCGATCATCGACGAAGGGGCCCTTCGCCGGTTCCGCGATCCGCAGATCATGCGCCGGCAGCTCCACCAACTCGTCGATGCGGCATCGCGACCGAACATCACCTTCCGGGTGATTCCCTTCGCCGCCGGGCACCACGCGAGCGCCGAAGGTCCGTGCACGCTGTTCGAGTTCCACAACGGGCCGGGGGCCGTCCACGTGGAGGGCAAGCTCTCCTCCGTCTTCCTCGAAGACCCGCGGGAAATCGCCACCTACCAGGAAACCGTCCGGTGCCTACTCCACGTGGCGTTGGAACCGTCCGCGTCGATCGAACTGGTCGAGGGCATGATCAGAGAGCTGCCTTGACGCCCCCACCACCTACCGCGGCCTCGACTCGGCCTTCTGGTGCCGCGACGGCGAGCAGGACAGCAACGGAACGGGCGGCTGTTGGAGGTCCTCCGCGCCGAACTCACCGCCCGGCGCGCAGCCCTGACCGTTGAGGATCTGGTTGCCCCTTGACCTCTGATCAGGGTCGGATCTCCTGCTGCACGCGCTGGATGAGCATCCGGGAGTCGTCCTGGGAGAGCGACTTGGCCAGGATGAGGTCGAAGGCCAGCCGGTGCCTGCGCAACTGCTCGGAGTCGCTGGTCATGTGGCCGTTGACGAACGCCTCCGAGTACAGGACGTCCGCCCCCTCGCCGAACCCCATGATCCGGAACGGCCGCAGCCCCCCGGGGTGCTCCTGGGTGCTGAACGGGATGACCTGCAGATGCACGTTCGGCAGTTCGGCTACCGCGACCAGGTGCCTGAGCTGCTCGGCCATGACGCTGTTCCCGCCGATCCGGCGCCGGATGACCCCCTCGTCCAGGGTGAAGACCAGATGCGACGGGGTCCGCTTGGTGAGCAGTCGCTGGCGGTAGGTGTGCGCCTCTATGAGCTCGCCGATCTCCTCATCGGAGACCGTCGGGTGGGTACAGGCGAAGAGAGCGCGCGCATAGCCCTCCGTCTGGAGCGGTCCAGGGATTGTGATCGTCTCGAACTCGTGGATGACGACGGCGCTCTGTTCGAGCTCGAGCATGGGCCGGAACCAGTTCGGGCGGGCGGAGTCGGTCAGCAGGGGCCAGAGTTTGGCCAGAGCGCCGTTGGCGTGGAGTACCTGGTCGGCCTGCTCGGCGAAATCCGGCGAGGGGATACGCTTGGCGTTTTCGATGTGTCCGACCATCCCGGCGGTGTAGTGGGTGAGCTTGCCCAGGCGCTCCTGGCTGAGCCCGGCCGCGAGTCGGTAGCGGCGTACTTCACTACCGAAATACGACAACAGCGATGTCGTGCTCTTATCACTTGAGGCGACCTGCATATGAATTCCTCGGCTGTGAATCCGGTAATGACTGCCAAGCGGTGGACTGCGGCTGTTTCCGCGGAGGCGTCCGCGCACCGTGTTCTGCGTGGGCAGAGGGAAGGTGTGTTCACGGCCGCGTCGAGTGCGAGCCGCGGCGGACGACCATCGTCGTTCCGGTCGTAGAAGGCGGCACGGCGCCGGGAGAATCGCGATCAGCGAAGCCGGCACGGGCACGGCGGCCACTGCAGCAGGAACAGGGCAAGCGGACCGTCCACCCGCACCTGTCCCCCGGTTCTTCGAGGGGAGACCATGTCCTGCCGGTCCATTGTTCGGACGCACAGGTCCATACGGTGGAGCCGCACTGTCCTCGTCCCCCCTTCCGATTCATGCGTCCAGCCCCCGCCATCCCGTCAGCTTCAGGCGGAATGAACGCATTCGACTGCTTGGGCCCCTTATGGGCGGCAGCAGCCCTAGGATGGCCGATCAGGTATGAGGACAAGGTTGAGGAAACCTTGAACCGGCTCGTCAGGCCGGGAATCCGAAGGGACGGATCCCGTCCGGGAAGGGGGGTGCTCCGGTGGCGGTGGAACTCGGTGTCCTGGGCAGCGTCGAGGTGTGGTGGGAGGGCCACCCCATCGACGTGGGTCATCCGCGGCAGCGGCTGGTACTGGTGGCGCTGCTGGTGGACGTCAACCGCGTCGTCTCCGTCGACCAGCTCCTCGACCGCGTGTGGGAGGAGGACCACGGCGCGTCCCGGAACCGCAAGACGCTCTACACCTACCTGTCCCGCCTGCGTCGGGTACTGCCGGCGGAAGGCGTCGCCATCACGCGGCAGGCGGGCGGCTATGTGCTGACCGCTGACGCCGAGGCGGTGGACCTGCACCGGTTCCGCCACCTGGTCAGCCGGGCCCGCGCGGCCGACGAGGACGACCACGCCGCGGCCCTGTTCGAGCAGGCGTTCCGCCTGTGGCGGGGGGAGCCCTTCGCCACCCTGGACACCCCGTGGATCAACTCCCTGCGCAGCGGCCTGCGGCGGGAACGGCTCGCGGCCGAGTTGGACCGCAACGACGTCCAGTTGCGCCGCGGCCGGCACACCCAGATGCTCGCGCCGCTGACGGACCTGGCGGCGGAGCACCCGCTGGACGAGCGCCTCGCAGGCCAGTTCATACTCGCTCTGCACCGTTGCGGCCGCACCGCCGATGCCCTGGAGCACTACCGGTACACCAGGCTCCGGCTGATCGAGGAACTCGGCATCGAGCCCGGTCCCGCGTTGCAGCAGATGCACCAGCAGATCCTGACCGCGGACCCGAACCTCGACCCCGCTCCGGCCGCCCCCGCGGCGGCGGTCCCCGCAGCGGCCGTGCCGTCGGTGGTGCCGCGCCAACTGCCCACCCCGCCGGCGTTGTTCACCGGCCGCGGCCAGGAGCTGGCCCGCCTCTCCGAGGCGCTGGCCCCCCGCGATGAGGAGGGCGGGACGGTGGTGATAGCGGCGGTCGGCGGTATCGGCGGTACCGGCAAGACCTATCTGGCGCTGCGCTGGGCCCACGAGCACCGCCAGTGGTTCACCGACGGGGAGCTGTATGTGAACCTGCGCGGCTTCGACCCCTCCGGGCCGCCGGTGCCACCGGCGGAGGCGCTGCGCGGCTTCCTGGACGCTCTGGGGGTGGAGCCGGCGGCCATCCCGCGCGAGGTGGAGGCCCAGACCGGGCTGTACCGCAGCCTGGTCGCCGACAGGCAGATGCTGATCGTGCTGGACAACGCCCGCGAAACCGCCCAGGTGAGTCCGCTGCTGCCGGGCAACTCCGGCTGCACCGTGCTGATCACCAGCCGCCACCAGATGGCCGGCCTGGTCACCGAACACGCGGCCACTCCGCTGGCCCTGGGGATGCTGAACCAGAGCGAGGCCCGTCAACTGCTCGCCCGCCGACTCGGCGAGGCCCGCATCGCCCAGGAACCCGAAGCGGTGGCCCAGATCCTGCAGCGTTGCGCCGGGCTGCCGCTGGCCCTGACCATCGTGGCCGCCCGCGCCGCCGCCCAGCCCGACTTCCCGCTCGCCGTGCTGGCCGCGGAGCTGGAGGAGAGGGCCGACCGCCTGGATGCGTTGGACGCCGGCGATCTGAGCGCCGATGTGCGCGCGGTGTTCTCCGCCTCCTACCAGGCCCTGGAACCGAAGGCCGCGCTGGTGTTCGCCCTGCTGGGGCTGGCCCCAGGCCCCGACATCAGCCTGGCGGCCGCCGCCGCCCTGACCGCCCGGACCCTGCCGGCCACCCGCGCCCTGCTGCGCACTCTGGAGGCCGCCCACCTCATCCGCCAGCACACGCCCGGCCGCTACCAACTGCACGACCTGGTCCGCCTGTATGCCGCCGAATGCGCCCACCGGGAGCAGGACCAGGCCGAGCGCGATGCCGCACTGCGCCGCCTGGTCGACTTCTACCTGCACACCGCCGACCAGGCCCGCCGCATGTTCGACCCCTACCAGCCGGGCCGCGGCGACAACGCCTGGACGGTCCGCCTGGAACTGGAGGAGCCGACCGAGGGCTGCACCCCGCACCGGTTCGCCGGCGCGACAGCGGCCCGGCAGTGGTTCGAGACCGAACTGCCCTGCCTGCTGGCCGCCCACCAGATCGCCTGCGAGCTGGGCTGGCACGGCCTGGTCTGGCGACTGCCCGGGGTCCTGCTGGACTTCAGCGGGATGCGGGGCCGCCTCGGGGAGGATGTCGGCATGTGGCAGGCCGCCCTGGAGACCGCCGGACAGCTCGGCGATCCGGCCGTGCAGGCCCTGGCCCGCCTCGGGTTGGGGATGTCCTCCAGCGCGGCGGGCCACTTCACCGAGGGGCAGACTCACCTGGAGCGGGCCGCCGCCCTGTTCGACCGGACCGGCGACGCCGAAGGCCAGGGCCAGGCGCACTACCGGCTCGCCAAGACTTGGGAACGCCAAGGCGACCACCATCGGGCGCTGTGGCACGCCGAGCGCGCCCTGGAGCTGTACCGCTTGGCCGGCCAGAGGCTGTGGGAGGCCAAGAGCCTCAGCGCGGTCGGCGGGTGCCACGCCCAACTCGGCGACCACGACCAGGCGCACCGCTACTGCGAGCAGGCCCTCGCCCTCTCCCGGGCCGAAGGCGACCGCCGCGGCGAGGCCGACGCCTTGGGCAGCCTGGGCTACATCGCCCACCACAGCGGCCAGCACCGCCACGCCCTCGACTACCACCACCAGGCGCTCGCCCTGAGCAGAGAGATCGGCCACGTCTGGAACGAGGCCGAACCCTTGGAGCGTCTCGGCGACGTCCACTTTGCTTTGGGCGAGAACGCTACAGCTTACGAGTTTTGGCAGCAGGCCCTTGACCTCTACCAGACCCACCACCGCACCGCGGAGGCCGCCCGCGTCCAAAAACACCTCGACTCCCTCGACGCGCCCCGGCAATGATCCTGGCGGGGGTCGTTCCTCCAGGCCGCATGGCGGTTGAAGACCCGAATCGCCAGCAGCAGGAGCAGCGCGTTGCAGACCAGGCCGGCCGCCGCGCGGGGTCAGAAGTCCGCGCCTTCGGCGGCCGGCCAGTAGACCTTGTTGGGCCATTAACTGGGCAGCGGCCCGAACGCCACCCGATCGCACAGCTCCTCGGCGGTGGCCGTGTCGTGCGTGGTCAGGAACACCGTGCGGCCCTGGCTCTTCAGGTCGAGCACGAGGTCCTTGACGATGCGCGCGTTGCGCGGGTCCAACCCGGAGGTGGGCTCGTCCGGGAACAGCAGATCGTGCCGGTTCAGCAGGGAACGCACGAACACCAGCCGCATCTGCATTCCCTTGGAGAACCGCGCCGCCCGGGCGCCGGCGCCGATTGTCGTTGTTGACAACCCCATTGTCGACAACTTCTCCGGGGACTGGCAGGTGCTGCGGTGTCAGGCGGCGTCTCCCTTCGAGGCTGGTAGGCGAAAACAATGAAGCTCGGTCTTCAGGCCAGGGAGAGGTCACGGTCGGGCAGTTCGCACCAGATGGTCTTGGCGAGCCCGGGCTCAGCGGTGGGCAGGCAGCCCCAGCCGTCGGCGAGGGCCTCGACGATGAGCAGGCCGCGTCCGGAGGTGTCGGTGGGCCGCACGCCGTCGCGGCGACGGGCGAGGGCGGCGGAGGGAACGCTGACCTCGATACGCAGCGCCCCCGCGAGGATCCCATCAAGGATGAGCCGGGCCGGCGGGGTGCGCGAGAGCATTGGTGACCAGTTCGCTGACCAGCAGCCGCGCCGTGGCGATGGAGCCGGCGTCCGCCCCAGTGCCGCATCCGGGCGTAGACGAAGGCCCGCGCCACCGAAATGTCCCTGGGTACGTCGAGTACCCGCTCAGCGTTGCGGGGGCTCACGGCTTCCCTCCGAGGAGGTGCCGGGGTGGCCACCGGGGGGATCGTTGAGCCGGTCCTCCTCGGCCATGCGGTGGACCGGGTCGCCGTGACCGGAGGGGGACGCACCCCCGTCGACGTCCTCGACGGCCCCGCCGGCGATCCCGCCCGTGTCCAGGTCTGCGGCGACGGCGAAGTGGGACTCCATGTAGGTCACCTTCAGCACCTGGCGCAACCGGTGGCTGGGGGCCACCAGCACCAGGTGGGATCCCATCTGGAGGAGTTCCTGCCGCAGGCCTACCAGGGCCCCAAGTCCGGCGGCGTCGCAGAACCTCAGACGGGCGCACACCACCAGCACATGCCGCGGCTGCGCCGCGTTCACCGCTGTCACACGGCGGCGCAGCAGCGGGGCACTGGCCATGTCGAGCTCCCCGTTCATCTCGACCACGAGATCGCGGCCACGCCACCAGGCGCTGAGAGCCAGATGCACCGCTGGTCGCCTCCCTCGGCACGCAGCTCCCGCGCTCGCCCCAGGGCTTGACTACGACATGCCGTCCCAAGAGGACGATGCTAGTGAGGGGCCGACGATCGGCCCGGGGCGCAGCGCGGAAGACATCGTTGTGGAACATCGCGGTGCCGCCGTGGGACACCTTCAGCCGCGCGAGGTCTGGACGCTGGCCAGTCACGGGGTGCCATCGCCGACCGGTAGCACCGCCCTCAGCGCCGGCTCAGGACGGGCGCAGCCCCAATGTCCGGCCTCGCTATACAGGATAAGCTTTTTTCCGCTCAAAAACTTCCTTTTCGGAGGACGCCGGATCCGTCCGCCCCGAAGTTCCGGCGCGGTCACCGGCTCTCCCGAGCCTCGTCCGAACCGGAGAGGCGTTCGACCACCCGGGCAAGCGCGGCGTGGTCGGCGTCGCCGTCGCCCGTGGCGATCAGCGAGCCGAGGAACTGCCGCACCAGCGCCGTTGTGGACAGCGGAACGCCCGCCTCGGTCGCGGCCTCCAGGGCGATACCGAGATCCTTGTGGTGCAGCCGGGTCTTGAATCCGGGCTCGAAGGTGTCGTCGAGCATGCGCCGGCCGTGCACCTCGAGGATCTTGCTGCCCGCCAGCCCGCCGAGCAGCGCGTCGCGGACATGCTCGGGGTCGACCCCGCTGTGCCGCGCCAGGGTCAGCGCCTCGGCCACCGCCTGGATGGTGCCGGCTACGATCACCTGGTTGCACGCCTTGGCGACCTGCCCCGCTCCACATTCCCCGATCAGGGTCACCTTCGCCCCCAGCATGGAGAGGATCGGCCGGGCGCGTTCGAAGTCGGGCTCCCGACCACCGACCATGATCGTCAGCGCGGCGTCCACGGCTCCCTGCTGCCCGCCGCTGACGGGGGCGTCGAGCATCCGCACGCCCTGCCGCTCCAGCGTCTCGGCCAGTTCCCGGGTCACCCCCGCCGAGATCGTGCTCATGTCGATGAGCAGCCCGCCCTCGCGCAGGGCGGTGGCGACGCCGTTCTCCCCCAGGACCACCGCGCGAACATCAGCGGCGTCGGGGAGCATCACGATGACGACGTCGGCGGCGGCCGCGGCCGCCGCCGGGCTGCCCGCGGGCTTCGCTCCCGCGGTGACGAGCCGGTCGACCGCCTCCCTGCTCCGGTTGTGCACGGTCACGTCGAATCCGGCCGCCATCAGGTTGCGCGCCATCGGTTCGCCCATGATCCCGAGACCGACGAACCCGATCCTCGTCTCCCCCGGGCTGTACTCCACTGCGCTCACTCTCTCGCTCCCTTGCGGTTCGCTGCTTCGTCGCGGGGCCGGCGCCCGACCGCGCCCGGTAGGGTGCGCTCGTCGAGCGGGGACGTTCCGCGCAGGGGCCGGCGCTCAAGGGATCGTGGGCGCCGCCCGTACCTTCTAGAATGCCGTTATGGCCATGCTGGCGGACGATGCGCCTCCCACGCGGCGACTGTCCCCGCCCGTCCGGCTGCCCACCAGGTTCCCAGAGCGCCCCACGCGGCGCCGGCCATGCGGCGATGGCCGACCGGCACGCCAGTGGCGGGTAGGGCCTCGCATCCTCACACCTCTTCACAGCGCAGCACCTTCACGATCCGGAGGATTCCCATGGCAGACGTTCCTTCTTCCGCCGGCCCGGGCCGGCGGCCGCCCGAGATCGACACCTCTGTCCCGCACTCGGCCCGGATCTACAACTACTGGCTGGGCAGCAAGGACTACTATCCGATCGACCGCGAGGTCGGCGACCAGATCCAGGCGTTTTTCCCCGGCATCGTGGACCTCGCCCGCGCCCAGCGGGCGTTCCTCGTCCGCGCCGTGACCTACCTCGTCCGCGAGGCGGGGATACGCCAGTTCCTCGACATCGGCACCGGGCTGCCCACCTACAACAACACCCACGAGGCCGCCCAGGCCCTCGCTCCGGAGTCGAGGATCGTCTACGTCGACCACGACCCCCTCGTCCTGGCGCACGCCCGCGCCCTGCTGGTCGGCACGCCCGAGGGCGCCACCGACTACGTCGACGCCGACCTGCGCGACCCGGAGACCATCCTGCGGGAGGCCGCCCGGACGCTGGACTTCAGCCGGCCCATCGCGCTCACGCTGCTGGGAATTATGGCCCACATCCCCGACAACGACGAGGCGCACGCGATCCTGGCCCGGCTGCGGGAGTCCCTGCCCTCCGGCAGCTACATCGCCATCTCTGACGGCGCCGACGTCGCCGGCAGCGAGACGCGAGAGGCGTACAGCAAGACCATACGGCTGTGGAACGAGACCAGTTCCAACCCGCGCCGCAACCGCACTCCGCAAGAGTTCGAGCAGCTCTTCGCCGGGACCGAACTCGTGGAACCCGGCGTGGTGTCGACCCCGCTGTGGCGCCCGGACTCCACCGACATCGGCTCCCCCCGTCCCCTGGACGTCTACGCCGGTCTGGGCCGCGTCCCCTGAGTCCCGCCAGGGCTGATACGCGGCGGCTCGAACGCCCGGACGGGGGGCGGCTCGCCCCGGTACCCCTCCACCTCGACGAGCACGTGCTGCCCGGTGCAGCCCTGGCTGAGCCGGGAGGTGCCAACGTCCGCGGTGAGCACGTTGGGGTTGCCGTGGGCGCAGGTCGCGTCGGCCGCTGACGGGTCGAACCAGGCGCCGGTGGACAACTGGGCCACCCCCGGCCGCAGCTCCTCGCTGACCCGCAGCCCGGCCAGGCAGGAACCGCGGTCGTTGCGGACCCGGACGAGGTCTCCCGGGACGAGCCCGCGCGCCCTCGCGTCGTCGGGGTGCAACCGGAGCGGGGCGCGGCCGCCGATCTTCTCGGACCGGCTGTGCGCCCCCATGTCCTGCTGGCTGTGCAGCCGCCCGCTGGGCTGGTTGGCGATGAGCAGCAGCGGCCACCGGCGGGAACGCTGCGACCCGAGCCGCTCCTCCGGGGGCAGCCAGACCGGGTGTCCCGGGCAGTCGGCGTAGCCGAAGCCGGCGATCGTCTCGGAGAACAGCTCGATCCGGCCGCTCGGGGTTCGCAGCGGCGCGGCGTCCGGGTCCCGCCGGAACTCCGCGAGGAGGGCGCGGTCGCGCACCCGCCCCGGGATGTCCACCGCGCCCGCCGCCCAGAACCCGTCGAAGTCCGGCAGATCCGCGTCCTGGCCGCCGCGCCACTCCTCGTAGATGTGCCGCAGCCACGCGCCGGAGCTCCGCCCCTCGGTGAACGCGCGTTCCGCCCCCAGCCGCCGGGCCAGGGCCGCGTACGTGTCGTACTCGTCGCGCGCCTGACCGCGCGGGGTCACGGCCTGGGGCATGCTGCGCAACCGCAGGTCGCCTTGACTGGCGGCGATGTCGTCGCGTTCCAGGGCGGTCGTGGACGGCAGCACGATGTCGGCGTGCCGCGCGGTCGCGGTCCAGTGCGTCTCGGCGGCGAGGACGGTGTCGGGGCGGCCGAACGCGCGGCTCAACCGGGCCAGGTCCTGGTGGTGGTGGAAGGGGTTCCCGCCGGACCAGGCGACCAGCCTGATGTCGGGGTAGTTCCGGCGTTCCCCGTTGTAGTCGTAGGGCCGTCCGGGGTTCAGCAGCATGTCGGCGACGCGCGCCACCGGGATGAACGAGTCGATCGGGTTCCCGCCCCGCGGGAACCTGGGCAGCCCGCCCGGGGTGGCGCCGCCGCCGTAGCGGCCGGTCGACCCGTAGCCGGAGGCGAAGCCGCCGCCGGGCAGGCCGATCTGGCCGAGGCAGGCGGCCAGCGCGATCCCCGCCCACAGCGGCTGCTCGCCGTACCGGGCGCGCTGCACCGACCAGCCGACGTTCAGCAGCGTCCGCCCGGCCGCCATCCGCCGGGCCAGATCGCGCAGCGCCGCGGAGGGCAGACCGCACAGCTCCGCCGCCCATTCCGGGTCCTTGGCGATGCCGTCGGCCTCTCCCCGGACGTAGCGCCGCAGCGCCGCGGCACCCACGGTGTAGCGGTCCAGGAAGCCGGTGTCCGCCAGCCCCTCGTCGAAGAGCACATGGATCAGGGCGAGCAGGATCGCCGTGTCGCTGCCGGGTGCGGCGGGCAGCCATTCGGCGCCGATGTCGCCGAGGGTGTCGTCGCGCAATGGGCTGACGGAGACGGAGCGCACTCCGTTCTTGGCCGCGGCCCGCATGGCCGGCTCGGCGGTCTGCGCGGCGCGGCCGCCCGATGAGTTCCACGTGTTGGAGACGCGCAGCCCGCCGAACGACACGACCAGGTCGGTGTGCTCGGCGACGGCCTCCCATGCGGGAGGCCGCTCCAGCAGGTCGTGGGCGCCGCGGTCACCGAGGACGTGCGGAACCAGCACCTCGACGGCGGCGTGGCTGTAGGTGTCCCTGCTGCGGGTGTAGCCGCCGATGCTGTTCAGGAAGCGGTGCAGCTGGCTCTGCGAGTGGTGGAAGCGCCCCGCGCTCGCCCAACCGTAGGAGCCGCCGTAGATGGCGGCGTTGCCGTACTCGCCGCGGACCCGGTCGAGTTCGCGGGCGAGCAGGTCCAGAACCGTCTCCCACTCCACGGCGACGTACTCGTCGTCGGGGGCGCCGCGGCGGTCGTCGGGGCCCGGCCCGTTCTCCAGCCAGCGGCGGCGCACCGCGGGGAGCGCGACGCGCGTGGCGTGGTGCTGCGCCCCGGGCGTGTTGCCGATGATCGGGGAAGGGGCGGGGTCGTCCGGGTCGGGGCGCGCGCCCACGACCCGGTCGCCGGCCACCAGCACCTGGTAGGCCCCCCAGTGCGCGCTGGCCGGGCGGGCCGTGGCGTCCGCGTTCGACCGGTCCATGGCTGGTCTTCGACTCCTCTGCGTTCCGGTGTCCCGGTAGGCACCCTACGACCGCCGCCAGGCCCGTTGCCACGCCGCAACCGCGGCCGGGGTGAGGTGAAGCGCGCGGCGTTTGGCAGGATGATCGCCGCGGTACCCGACGAGCGTGGGGAGGAGACATGAGTGCGGTGACGTCACGATCGCGCCGGTCGGTTCTGGCGGTTCCCGGGTCGAACCCGCGGTTCGTCGAGAAGGCGCGCGGCCTGCCGGTGGACGCCTTCTTCCTGGACCTGGAGGACGCGGTCGCCCCTTCCGAGAAGGAGAGGGCCCGCGACACCGTCGCCGCCGCGCTGAACGAGGGCGGCTGGGAGGGCAGGATCCGCACGGTCCGGGTTAACGACCTGACCACGGAATGGACCTACCGCGACGTGATCACGGTGGTGGAGCGGGCGGGGGCGAACCTGGACTGCCTGGTCCTGCCGAAGGTCACCGAAGCCGCCCAGGTGCGATGGCTGGACATCCTGCTCACCCAGATCGAGAGCGCCGTGGGTCTGGAGCGCGGCCGTATCGGCATCGAGGCGCAGATCGAGGACGCCCGCGGCCTGGTCGCCGTGGACGAGATCGCGGCCGCCTCCCCCCGCCTGGAGACCCTCGTCTACGGGCCGGCCGATTTCATGGCCTCGATCAACATGAGGACACTGGTGGTCGGCGAGCAGCCGCCCGGCTACGACACCGGGGACGCCTATCACTATGTGCTGATGCGCATCCTGATGGCGGCCCGCGCCAACGACCTGCAGGCCATCGACGGCCCCTACCTGCAGATCCGGGACGTCGAGGCGTTCCGCCGCTCGGCCGGGCGCACGGCCGCGCTGGGCTTCGACGGCAAGTGGGTCCTGCACCCCGCCCAGGTCGACGCCGCCAACGAGGTCTACACGCCGAGCCAAGCGGACTACGACCACGCCGAACTGATCCTGGACGCCTACGAGCACGCCACGAAGGTGCGGCACCAGGGAGCCGTGATGCTCGGTGACGAGATGCTCGACGAGGCCTCGCGCAAGATGGCTCTGGTGGTCGCCGGGAAGGGGCGAGCCGCCGGACTGCGGCGGACGGCGGCGTTCACCCCGGAGGAAGAGTGAACCGGGAAAAGGCCCCCGTCGCACCGCGCGGGTGGGTAGTGTGCCGCAATACGCCCCTTCAGCGGCCTCCCCGGAAAACCCCATGACGTGTTACCCGGCCGTTACCGCAAGGGGTCGCGGAAGCTGATACAACTGAGGCTTTCTTCGAGAACGCGGGAATCGCGTCCCTCATCCTCATTCATGTTCCTGATTTCCCCCTTAGGGAGCACTCTCTTGCACCCCAATCCGTGGCACACCCGTGTATCGCGCCTGCTCGGCGGAGCCCTGCTCCTCGCCGCGGCGCCTTTGGCCGTCACCGGCGCCGCCGCGTCGGCCGCACCGGTCCCGGCCGGTTTCAGCGCCCCCGCTGCCGGCCCGGCCGACCTCAAGGAGGAGAAGGAGAAACTGAACGGCCCGCCCGGCGACAACGGGACGGTCAAGGTCCACGACACCGAGACCTCTCCGGAGGACATGCGCAACGAGCCGCATGTCTGCGTGTTCAACCTAGTCGGCTCCAAGTTCGACGGGGAGCAGGAGGTCTGGTGGAAGATCCGCGCCTGGCCTCCGGGGGAGGACGCTCAGGACCGCCCGGTCGTCCTGGAGGGCGAGCTGACGCTCGACGAGGACGGCCACGGGGTCACTGAGGACCACACCCTGCCCGACGGGCACTACAAACTCTTCTGGAATTTCGACGGAGAGAAGGGCGCGGCCAAGCACAAGGTCTTCTGGGTCGACTGCGACGAGGAGAGCCCGGAACCGGACACCCCCGCCGAGGAGGCTCCCGAGGAGGGCCAGAAGCCCGACGACGATGAGAAGGAGACGGACGAACAGGCCCCGCCCGAGAAGGCGGCGCCGGAAGAGTCCGAAGAGGAGGCGGAAGCATCCGAGGAGTCTCCTTCGCCCGAGCCGGCAGGTGAGTCCGAGGAGGCCGACGAGAGCGCGGTCGGCAAGGACGAGGCCAGTAGCGACCTCCCGGTGACCGGTGCGGCACTCGCCGGGCTGGTGGCGGCGGCTGCCACCGCCCTCGGCGGTGGCGGTGCGGCCATGTTCCTCGCCCGCAAGCGGAAGAGCCAGGACGAATCCGTCGAGGAGTCCTGACGCGGAACGCGTCGGCCCGCCGGGGCGTACATCAAACCGGGGCGGGCGCCTACCGGCGCCCGCCCCTCTCCCGACTCCGCGACGGTGAGAGGGGCGGCATGATCCCGAACCGGCTGATCCAGTGGTTGATGGGCCTCACAGTGCTGGTCATCGCGGCCAATCTCGCGGTGAAGGCCTACCACGCCTACATCGCCGAGGTAGCGCATATCGTTCCCCTCGTCGACACCGGCGCGGAACGCAACATCCCCACGGCGTGGAACGCCGCGCTGCTGCTCGGCGTCGCCGTCGTGGCGGCGCTCGTGGCCCGGGAACAGGCGCGCGGCCCCGGGCCGCGCGCCGCGCTGCCCTGGTCGGTGTGCGCCCTGGCCGCGTTGGCGATGACCATCGACGAATCCCTTGAGCTTCATGAACGTCTGGGGCCTTGGATGCATGACCACCTGGAGACCCTGGCACTGGACGTCCCGACCTATGCGTGGCTCGTGCCCGGCTCGATCATCGCGGCGGGCGGCGCTGTGTCGCTCATGCTCTGGACGCGCGGGCTGCCGGCGGATGTGCGTTCGCCTCTGCGCTTCGCCGTGCTGCTCTACGTGTTCGGAGCGGTCGTGCTGGAAGGCGTCTCAGGGCTGGTCAAATACGCCGACGCGGGCACCGAGCTCTACGTACTGCTGAACGCGTCGGAGGAGGGCGCGGAGATGGCGGCCGCCATCGTCGCCATCGCGGGTGCGGGCCGCATGCTCCACCGGGACGGCTCCGAAGGCGCCGGACTCCGCCCGGACGGTTCGGCCGCGGCGGAACGGGCGCACGTGGCCCCGTAAAGGCCCGCCGGCCGGAGGTACCCGCGTTCTCCTGCCCGCACCATCCGCCCCTCCCGATCGGTATCCCGTTCCTGGACGCGGGCCGGGTGCCCCCTTCCGGTTTCCGGCGTCCCAAGCTAAATTGATTGTCAAAGTCAATCATTTCGGTGAGGTCGTCATGGATTCCCAGGTCTCCGCGCACGTTCCGCCGGAGGATGTCGCGGCCGTGCGGTCGTTCAACAGGTTCTTCACCCGCAGGGTCGGGGTACTCCGCACCGGGCTCCTCGACTCGCCGTGGTCGCTGACCGAAGTGCGGATCCTCTACGAGCTGCTGCGCCGCGAACACGCCCAGGCGGCCGAACTGCGCCGCGAGCTCGCCATGGACGCCGGCCAGCTCAGCCGGGTGCTCGCGAAGCTGGAGGACAACGGGCTGCTCACGCGGTCGCCCTCCCCCGAGGACGGGCGCCGCCAGGTGATAACGCTGACCGCCGCCGGCGGCCGTGCCGCGTCGATACTGGACGATCGCTCCAGCGCCCAGATCCGCGCGCTGGTCCGGCACCTGTCCGCGGGCGAGCGCCGCCGCCTGGTCGCGGCGATGACCACCGTCCGGCACCTGATGGAGGACCCCGGGGAGCGCCGCCCTTCGACAGTGGTGCTGCGCCCGCTCCGGCCGGGCGACCTGGGGTGGGTGGTCGAGCGCCACGGCGCGCTCTACGCCGAGGAGTACGGATGGGACCAGACCTTCGAGGCCCTGGTGGCCGGGATCGCCGCCGACTACGGCCGCTCGCACGACCCCCGTACGGAGAGCGCGTGGATCGCGGAGGTCGACGGGGAGCGGGTCGGCAGCGTGTTCTGCACACGCGAGGGCGAGGCGGTGGCCAAGCTCCGGCTGCTCCTCGTCGAGCCCTCCGCGCGCGGCCACGGGATCGGCAGGCGCCTGGTGGACGAGTGCCTGTCTTTCGCGCGTTCCGCCGGCTACGCACGCATGACACTGTGGACCAACAACTGCCTGGACGCCGCCCGGCACATCTACCGGCGCACCGGTTTCCGGCCGGTCCGCTCCGAGAAGCACCACAGTTTCGGCCGCGATCTGGTCGGCGAGGTCTGGGAACGGGACCTCTAGCCTCCGGCGGGAGCCGGACCCCGCCCCACGCAATGATCCGGCCCCGCGGGTGTCCCGCGGGGCCGGATCATCGGGGGGTACCCGTTACTGAAGGTTCACTAGCCGCGGTAGTGCAGGATGCCCCACGCCAGGTCGCCGGACTTGCCGCCGTTGACCCAGTTGCGCAGGCCGGTCTTCATCCGCTCCAGGTATTCCTTGCTGATCTTGCCTTCGAGCTCGTGCTCGCGGCTCTCGGTCTCGGCCAGCACCCGCCCGTAGTGCGCGGGCAGCTGCGGGCTGAGGTCGTCGAACTCCACCTTGTTCAGGCCGAGCCGCTTCGCCTCGCGGTCGTAGAAGCCCGGTGTCCCCATGGTGTCCAGGTGGAGCCGGTCGAGGATCGGCCGCAGCGCCTCGGGGGAGGCGTTGTCGGTGGCCATCGGGTCGGTGAAGACGAAGTGGCCGCCGGTGCGCATGACGCGCATGACCTCTTCGAGGACCCTGCCGCGGTCACCGCTGTGCAGCAGCGCGTCCTGGGACCACACCACGTCGAACCCGTTGTCCTGGACGGGGATGTCCTCGAAGGACCCGTCCACGACGGTGATGAGGTGGTCCAGGCCGGCTTCGCGGTTCATCTCCCGGTTGCGCTCGTTCTCGACCTCACTGAGGTTGAGGCAGGTGACCTTGCACCCGTATGTGCGGGCCAGGAACCGGGCGGAGCCGCCGTAGCCGGCCCCGATGTCGATGATGTCGGTGTCCGCCGTCAGCTCCAGCTTGTCGGCCATGCGCTCAACGGTGCGCCGGCTGGCCTCGGCGATGTCGTCATCGTCCGACCGATACAGTCCGACGTGGATGTCGGTGCCGCCCCAGATCGTGTGGTAGAAGGTGTCGGCGTCACTGGAGTTGTAGTACTCCCGAGCCGTCTGAACAGCCGTCGAGTAGATCTCGGTGAGCTGGTCGTCGGGGTGGTAGGCCTTCTCGGCGATGTGGATGTAGAAGTCGGGCTCGTCGCCTGGTAGGTCTCCTGGAAGTCGCCGTAGGTGTCGACCTGCTGGAACCCCACCTCGCGGAGGAGCCGCCGCGTGTAGTCCTTACGCAGCGGGAACATGTTGAGGTGGTACTCCGATTTGTCGGGGAAGCGGTAGACGAACCGCGCCAGCCCCTCGTCGACGTGCTCCGGCTCGGCGGAGACCTCTTCGCCGCAGTAGTAGTAGGTGTGCTTGTTGCCGTACTTGCCGTCGAGCAGCGCGTCGTAGTTGCGCTGGTCGATGATCAACACACCGTTGTGGTTGAGCATCGCGTAGAACTCGGCCAGCGCCTTGCGACGGTCGCGCTCGGAGAACAGGTGGGTGAAGGAGTTGCCCAGACAGATGATGGCGTCGTAGGTACCGTGGACATCCCGGTTGAGCCACCTCCAGTCGGCGTGCACCACGCGCAGGATGTGGCCACCGTAGCTCAGGCCGTTGGCGAACGCTTGGCGAGCATCTCCGGACTGCCGTCGGCGCTGACGGTGTCGAACCCTTCCTCAAGTAGACGCACCGAGTGGAAACCCGTCCCGGTGGCGACATCGAGCACTTCCCGCACGCCACGGGCCTTCATCTGCTCGACGAAGAAGCCGCCCTCGCTGAGGTACCTGCGCTTCCAGTCGATCAGCTCGTCCCACTTATCGACGAAGCCGGTGACGTATTCTTCTTTGTAGTGGTCGGTGTCGCGAACGGCGAGCGGGTCATCCCCGAATCGCTGCTGATCCTGCCCTTTAATAGGTCGACTCCTCACACTCGAAACACCCTCTCTCGCAGACAGCACACGACGCCGAGGGTGAAACTTCGCGTATCCCCATTGAAAAGCATGTACCCCACCTAATTTCAAGTGCGCACAGCCGTGCGCAGCACGTATTAGCAGGTCACAGCGCAAAAAATTCACTGGGTAACCTATCGACACCCCTTGTATGTTCTGCCAAGATTTCACCCCTAACCTTCTCGGTGGAGATTTTCATCACCCGATTTGAACCGCATAGCGCAACACATTGCGGATTGCGCACCACAAGAAAAACACCCCCCGGCTAATCTTCTGGATTCACCACTCCGCTATAATTCTCTCTCCTACCCCCTGCCCCGCGCGTGTCGCGGGCCCCGCCCGTACCGTTTCCCGCCCTGCCGCGCCGGGCATGCCGTGTATCGCCGATCGGCCGCGCTGCTGGATAATGCGGCCCATGGCCATCACCGGACGCGGCTCGTACGAGATCGCCGACAGCGTCGAACGCGCGGTCGTCCACGGTGAGTTCGGTGCCGGTGCCGCCCTCCCCCCGATCCGCGACCTCGCCGGTGATCTGGGGGTCAACCCGAACACCGTCGCCGCGGCCTACCGCCTGCTCCGCGACCGCGGGCTGGTCGAGGCCGCCGGACGCCGCGGCACGCGGATCAGGACCCGGCCACCGGGCGTCCCGCGGGAGACCGACCCCGGTGCCCTGCCACCCGGAGCGCGCGACGCCGCGAGCGGCAACCCCGATCCCCCGGCTGCTGCCCGACCTCACCGCGGCGCTGTCCGCTGTGGCCGCGCGGCGCGACGGCCGGCACCCGATGTACGGGGAGCCGCCGGTCACCGCCGAGACAGCGGATGTGGCGCGGGAGATCTTCGCCGCCGATGCCGTGCCCGCCGAATCGATGACCATCACCTCCGGCGCTCTCGACGGAATCGACCGCGTGCTGCGCTCGTACCTGCGTCCCGGCGACTCCATCGCGCTGGAGGATCCCGGCTGGCCGAGCGAGTACGCGCTGGCCGCCACGCTCGGGCTGAAACGGATCCCGCTCGGGCTCGACGGCGCGGGCCCGCTCCCCGGCGATCTGGCCGCCGCTCTGCGCTCCGGGGCGCGGGCGGTCATCCTCACCAACCGGGCGCAGAACCCCACCGGAGCGGCGTTCGGGAGCGAGCGCGCAGCGCGGCTGAGGTCGGTCCTGTCCGGGTACCCGAACGTCCTGACCGTCGAGGACGACTACGGCTTCGGGTTCGCGGACGCTCCTTTCCACAGTGTCCGCGGGGCCACGGAACGGTGGACGGTCATACGTTCCGTCGCCAAGAGCCACGGCCCCGACCTGCGCCTGGCCATGCTCGCCGGGGACGTGGTCACCGTCGACCGGGTCCGTGCCCAGCAGCAGTCGGGGCCGGGTTGGGTCAGCAGAGTGCTGCAGGAGACGTTCGTGGAGCTCCAGCGGCGCGGGCAGGTGTCCCCGGAGCGGGTCGGCCGCCGCTACGCCGAGCGCCGCGGCGCCCTCGTCTCGGAGTTGGCACGCCATGGCACGACCGCGCATGGGCGCTCCGGTATGAACGTATGGGTTCCGGTCACCGACGAAGCGGGCACCGTCACCCGGCTCCTCGCCCGCGGCTGGGCCACAACGCCGGGGGCCCGGTTCCGCATGAGCTCCGGTCCCGGCATCCGGGTCACGGTTTCGGCACTGACCGTCGACGATATGCCGCCTCTGGCTTCCGACATCGCCGAAGCGGTCCGCCCGGCCGCACCGAATGTTTAAGAGCCCTCCGGTCCGGAAAGCAGGCGACGCACGCTCGCGGGGGTACGCCGAAGGGCCGCATCACCGTGCTAATTCGGCCGTGAGATTATCGGGAATGACCTGCGGGTATGTCGGCTACGACCGTGTTCGGCCGTATCGGGGGGAACGGCATGAACGAATATGGGGACCAGCAGCTCAACGTCGCCCGGTTATGGTCAGGGGGACTGGCCACGGCCGTGGTCGCCGGGCTCATCATCCTGGCCGGGGTGCTCGTCGCCCGGGGCGTCCTGCGGATTCCGGTGCTCGCGCCCGAAGAGGCCGGCTATTTCGGTGACGCCGGGACCGGCGTCTACGCGGCGATGGCCGCGACCGCGGCCCTGCTCGCCACCGGACTGCTGCACCTGCTGATGGTGGGTGCGCCCCGCCCGCTGGCGTTCTTCGGCTGGATCGTGGGCCTGGCCACCATCGTCGCCACGGTGAGCCCGCTCACCCAGCAGGCCGCGCTGGAGAGCCAGGTCGCGACGGCCCTCATCAACCTGGTCGCTGGTGTCGCCATACTCACTCTGCTCAGCAGCACCGGCGCGGGCGCCTCATGCGCCCTTCCCAGCGGTCCACCGAACTTCCCGCCTACGACGACGTGAGCTACCCCCGCACCGGCTACAGCAGCGGGTACCGCGACGCGCTGAACGGCTACCCGACGCGCAGGCACGGAGGCCGCTACCGCGGCTACGACCCCGACGCCCAGACCCGCATCGACTGGGAGTGAGGAACCGTCCGCGGCCGCCGCACCGCTCGCGGAGAAGGGGCACGACCGACGGGCCGGCCCGCATCGAAGACGGAGGCGGCCCGGCACTGGGGGGAGCCCCCTTATTCCAGTCCACCCCGGAACACCGCCAGCGCGCCACGGAGGTCTTCCCAGTGTGGACGGCGGATCAGGCGTCGTAGTCGACGACGACCTCCGGGGTGACGGGGCGGGACTGGCAGGTGAGCACGTAGCCGGCCGCGATCTCGTCGGCCTCCAGCGCGTAGTTGCGCGCCAGGTCCACCTCCCCGTCGCACACTCTGGCCCGGCAGGTTCCGCACACACCGCCGCGGCAGGCGTAGGGCGCGTCGCCGCGCACCCGCAGTGCCGCGCCGAGCACCGTCTCGTCCGCGCCGATGTCGGCACTGCTGGTCCGCCCGTCCAGGGTGAACACCACGCGGCCGACGCGTTCCGCGCCGCTGCCCTCCGGCCGGCGGCGCGGCGGCTCGGTGTCCCCGGTGTGGAACAACTCGAAGTGCACGCGGTCCGCCGGTACCCCCCGCTCCGCCAGCGCCGTGCGCACCGTCTGCACCAGGTCGAACGGACCGCACAGGTACCACTGGTCGACCCCCGCCGGCGGGACGAGGGCGGAGAAGAGCACATCGAGTTTCGCGGCGTCGATCCGGCCGCTGCACACGGGAGCCTCGGTGGACTCCCGGCTGAGTACGTTGAGCAGTTGGAACCGCTCCGGGTAGCGGTCCTTGACGTCCTGCAGCTCCTCCAGGAACATCACGTCGCGCGTGGTGCGGTTGCCGTAGACCAGCGTGAAGGAGCTGTCCGGCTCGGCCGCCAGCGTGGTCAGGACCAGGGACAGAACCGGGGTGATCCCGCTGCCCGCCGCGACCGCGACGTGCGCGCGCGCCCGTTGCGGTTCCAGCGGGACGTGGAACCCTCCGAGCGGCGGCATGACGTCGAGAACGTCACCGGGCCGCAGCGACTCGTTGGCGTGACCGGAGAACGTACCGCCTTCCAGGCGTTTGACGGCGATTCGCAGCGACCCGTCGGGCGCCGCTGAGCAGATGGAGTAGTTCCGCCGGATCTGCTCGCCTGCCGCGCGCCAGCGGATCGTCAGGTGCTGGCCCTGGACGAAGCGGAAGTCCTCTGCCAGCTCCTCGGGAACCTGGAACGTCACCGCCACCGCGTCGTCGGTGAGGCGGTCCACGGCCGCCACGGCCAGCCGGTGGAACCGGTGGGCGCCGCGGCGCCGCGGCGGGGCGGGGCGGTCCTGGGTCTGTGCGCGCATGGCTCCCCTGCTGCTCTCATAGCGGCTTGACGCGGTCGAACGGCTCCCTGCAGGCGGTGCAGACGTAGAGCGCCTTGCACGCGGTGGACCCGAACGGGCTCAGCTCCCGGGTCTCCAGCGCTCCGCAGTTCGGGCAGCGCACGGACAACGGGACGAACGTGTGTCCCGCGCCGGGCCGGGGTGCCCGCTCCGGCGGCGGCGCGATACCGTGCGCGGCCAGCTTGCGCCGCCCCTCGGCGCTGATCCGGTCGGTCGACCACGCCGGGGAGAGCTCGGTCCGCACGGCGACGCGGGTCTCCCCGTGCTCGGCGAGCCGCGCGCGGATGTCGTCGCGGATCGTGTCCAGCGCCGGGCACCCCGAGTAGGTGGGGGTGATCGTGACCGTGACCGCCCCCGCGTCGTCGCGGCCCACGTCCCGGAGGATGCCCAGGTCCGCCAGGTTCACCATGGGCATCTCGGGATCGGGCACCCCGGCGACGAGCTCCCGGATCTCCTCGACCTGCAGCGGCCCCGCCTGCCGCGTCACCACGCCGCTCCCGGGTGGGACCGGTGCAGGTGCTGCATCTCGGCGAGCAGGTAACCGAACGCCTCGGTGTGCACGCCGTCGCGGCCGCCCATGCCGGCGAGGCCGGTGACCGCCGGGACCTGGGGGCGCCGCAGCTCGGCCTCGGCGAGCGCCCCGTCCACGAACGCGTCCCAGGCCGGGCGGAGATCGGCCGGGTCGGGGCCGATCCCGGCTCCGGCGATGATCCGGGTGACGTCGTCGCCGGCGAACAGTTCGTCGACATAGGGCCACGCCGCCTCCAGGGCCGACGCCATGCGCCCGCTGCTCTCGCCGGTCCCGTCACCGAGCCGGACCGCCCACTGCGCTGCGTGGTCGCGGTGGTAGGAGACCTCCTTGACCGCCTTGCCCGCGATACCCGCGAACGTCTCGTCGGCCGACCGTGTGAGCGCCGAGTACAGCTCGAAGGCGTAGCCCGAGAACAGCATCTGGCGGACGACGGTGTACGCGAAGTCAGTGTTGGGCAGCTCCACCAGCCGGCAGTTGACGAACTGGGCCTCGTCGCGCAGGTAGGCCAGATCGTCCTCGGTGCGCAGTACCCCGGTGAGCTGCTCCTCCGTGCGCCCCGCGTAGCTCAGCAGCGAGCGGGCCTGGCCCAGCAGGTCGAGGGAGATGTTGGAGAGCGCGACGTCCTCTTCGAGCTGCGGGGCGCGGGCCACCAGCTCGGCGAGCCGGTGGCTCGCGATGAGCGCGTCGTCGCCCAGCCGCAGCGCGTACGCCGCCACCGCGGTGTCGACGGCCGCGGCCGGGGATCCCGTCTCGTCTCGCATCCCTATCCCCCGCTCACAGATGCTCGACCCCTTCGGGGACGGTGTAGAACGTCGGGTGCCGGTACACCTTGTCGTCCGCCGGGTCGAAGAAGGCGCCCTTCTCCTCCGGCGCCGACGCGGTGATCCGCGCCGCCGGAACGACCCACACGCTCACGCCCTCCTGGCGCCGGGTGTAGAGGTCGCGGGCGTTGCGCAGGGCGTGTTCGGCGTCGGCGGCGTGCAGGCTGCCCACATGCACGTGGGAGAGGCCGCGGCGGGCACGCACGAACACCTCCCACAGCGGCCAGTCGTCCATCCGCTCGCTCATGCCGCGCTCCCTTCGCGCTCCTCGCGCGCCGCCCGCTTCGCGGCGTGCGCCCGGGCGGCCTCGCGGACCCAGGCGCCTTCGGCGTGCGCGGCCCTGCGGTGGGCCAGCCGCTGCCGGTTGCACGGCCCGTTGCCCTTGAGGACCTGCTTGAACTCCGCCCAGTCGATCGGGCCGAAGTCGTAGTGGCCGCGTTCGGCGTTCCACCGCAGGTCGGGGTCTGGCAGGGTGAGCCCGAGCGCGTCGGCCTGGGGCACGATCATGTCGACGAAGCGCTGGCGCAGGTCGTCGTTGGAGAAGCGCTTGATCTTGTAGGCCATGGACTGTTCGGAGTGCGCGGACTCCGCGTCGGGCGGGCCGAACATCATCAGCGAGGGCCAGTACCAGCGGTCCACCGCGTTCTGCGCCATGGCGCGCTGGGCGCTCGTACCGTGCGCGAGCACGTGCAGGATCTCGAACCCCTGGCGCTGGTGGAAGCTCTCCTCCTTGCAGATGCGCACCATGGCGCGGGCGTAGGGGCCGTAGGAGCAGCGGCACAGGGGGACCTGGTTGGTTATGGCGGCCCCGTCCACCAGCCAGCCGATCGCACCGACGTCGGCCCAGTTCAGCGTGGGGTAATTGAAGATCGACGAATACCTCTGCCGGCCCTGGTGCAGCAGGTCCAGCAGCTCGGCGCGGTCGGCACCGAGCGTCTCCGCCGCGCTGTACAGGTAGAGCCCGTGCCCCGCTTCGTCCTGCACCTTGGCGATGAGGACGGCCTTGCGCTTGAGGCTGGGAGCCGGGTGATCCAGTTGGCCTCGGGCTGCATACCGATGATCTCGGAGTGCGCGTGCTGCGCGATCTGGCGTATCAGGGTCGTGCGGTAGTCATCGGGCATCCAGTCGCGGGGTTCGGTCCGCTCGTCGGCGGCGATCATCGCGTCGAACCACGCGCGCTCCCCCTCCGGTTCCGTGCGCAGCGGATTCTCGGCGCTGGTCATCCCTGGTCCTCCCCGGCACCGCCGCCAGCGGCGGCAGATCCCTACCGAACGTTCAGTTAGAAAATACTGCGGCGGCCGACCGCCGGTCAATGCCACACGACCGCTCGTTCGCCGGCGGCGCCGCCGGTCGATGCCACACAACCGCCCGCTCTTCGACGACCCGACGAAGGCCCCAATCCGGACAGAACGCGAGGTAACGTATGGCTACTCCGTAACGGCTTCGAGGTGGACATGATGACGGCCGCGGAGGGCACGAGCGTTCGATACCGGATCCTGGGGTCGTTGGAAGTGTGGAACGGCCACCAGTGGGTCGCGCCCGGCCCGGCGAAGTGGCGGACACTGCTGGCAGTGCTGCTGTGCCACGTGAACCAGGTGGTCTCCACGGACCGGCTCCTTGAGGAGCTGTGGGGGGAGACCCCGCCGCGGAGCGCGGGGAAACTGCTCCAGGGCTATGTGTCCCAACTGCGGCGCCTGCTCTCGGACGAGTCCGGACAGTTGCTGAAGACCCATGTCCACGGGTACCGGGCGCAGGGGTACCGGTTGGCGGGGCACCCCTGCGAGACCGACGCCGGCCTGTTCGAGCACCTGGTCGAACAGGGCAGGCGTGATCTGGACCAGGGCGAACCGAAGGCGGCCGCCCGCTGGCTGAGCGAGGCACTGGAACTCTGGCACGGCCCGCCCTTCGCCAGCGTTCCGCCGAGCCTCGCGGTGGAGACGGAGACGACGCGACTGGAGGAGTGCCACTCGAACGCGATCGAGGCCCGCATCGAGGCGGAGCTGCGGTGCGGTCGGCACGACGCCGTGCTGAGCGAGGTGGAAGGCTGGTGAACGCGCACCCGCTGCGCGAAGGCCCGCGGGGGCAGTTCATGGTGGCGCTCTACCGTGCCGGGCGGCGGGCCGACGCGCTGGCGACCTACCGGGATCTGCGGTGCCGCCTGACCGAGGAGCTCGGAGTGGAGCCGGGACCGTCGCTGCAGCGGCTGCACCAGCAGCTCCTCACCGCCGACACCGCGCTGCTCGCCCCGGAGGCTCCCCCGGAGCGGCGGCCGAGGCCGCCCGCGCCCGCCCCCGCTCTCATACCCCGGCAGCTTCCCCCCGCGAGCACCACCTTCATCGGCCGCGGCAGCGAAGCCTCCGTCATAGAGACGCTCCTCGACAGCGGGCGGGACACCTCCATGGTGATCTCGGCGATCGACGGCATCGGCGGCGTGGGCAAGTCGTCCCTGGCGATCCAGACCGCCCACCGGTTCGCCGACCGGTTCCCGGACGGCCAGCTCTACGTCGACCTGCGGGGCTCCGCCGCGGGGGTGACCCCGCTGGCGCCCGCGGCGGTGCTCGGCCGGTTCCTCAGCGCGCTGGGAGTGGACGGCACAGCGGTACCGGCGGACACCGACGAGGCGGCGGCCATGTTCCGCTCCCTCACCGCCGACCGCCGGCTGCTCGTCGTCCTCGACAACGCGGCCAGCGTGGAACAGGTCCGCCCGCTGCTGCCCGCCGGTACCGGGTGCGGTGTGCTGATCACCAGCCGCGAGATGCTCACCACGCTCGAAGGCGCCGACCACCTGCGCCTGGGAGAGCTTCCGCGCGACCAGGCGCGCATCCTGCTGGACCGGCTCGTCGGCCGCGAGCGGACCGCGGCCGAGCCGGACGCCGTCGACGAGATCATCCGGATCTGCGGTGGTCTTCCGCTCGCGCTGCGAATCGTCGGCGCGCGGCTGGCCGCACGCCCGCGCTGGCCCCTGCGCTCCCTCGTGGACCGGCTGGTCGACACGCGCACCCGGCTGGACGAGCTCCAGGTGGGCGACCTCGCCGTCCGGGCGAGTTTCCACGCCGGCTACGACAGCCTGCGCCACAGCGGGCACGGCGTCGACCAGCACGCGGCGCGCGCACTCCGGCTGTTCGGGGTGCTGCCCGGAGAGGACGTCAGCCCGCCGGTGGCCGCGGCGCTGCTCGACCTTCCCGCCGAGCGGACCGCGGACGCGCTGGAGCGCCTGACGGACGCGCATCTGCTGCACGCCCCGCACCCGGACCGGTACCGGATGCACGACCTGGTGCGCCTGTTCGCCCGGGAACAGGCGCACCAGGAAAAGGCCGAGTGCAGCGCGGCGCTGGAACGCGTGCTGCGCTGCTATCTCGACACCACGCTGCGCGCACTGCCGCTGCTCAACCCTGATATCCACCCTCCCGGCGACACGGCGCCCGGCGGCTCCATCCCCCTCACCACCCACCGCGAAGCCGAGGCATGGCTGGAGACCGAGCGGGCGAACCTCGTCGCGGCCGTCACGGGGGCCGCCGCGTGGGCCGAGTGCCCCGCTCCCGCCCGCCTTTCCGTGCGGTTGGCGCGCGCGCTGCAGTGGTTCCTCTACCCGCGCGCGCACATACAGGACCTGCGGGCCGTCAACGGGGCGGCGCTGAGCACCGCCCGCCGGCTCGGCGACCGCACCGGCGAGGCGTGGGCGCTCGACCACCTGTCCGCGGTGCACTGGCTGCGCCGCGAGTACGGCGAGATGCGGGCGTGCCTGGACTCCGCGCTCGCGATCTGGCGCGCGACCGGCGACCGCGAAGGCGAGCAGCGTTCCCTGTGCAACCTCGCGGACGCCCTGACGGAGCAGGGGCACTACGAGGAGTCCGTCCGGACGCAGAAGGGCCAGCTCGCCAACGCGCGCGCGACCGGCGACCGGAAGGCCGAAGTGGTTGGCCTGGGCAATCTCGGCCGGAGTTACCGGGGCCTCGGCCGCACCGAGGAAGCCCTCGACTGCTTCGGCGAGAGCCTGGAGCACGCTCGCCGGATCGGCGACGCCGACCTGGAGGGGTTCGCGCTCTACGAGACCGGCGTCGTCCGTATGGAACAGGGGTGCTTCGAGGAGGCCTGGGAGCACATGACGCAGGCGCTGCCGGTGTGGACCCGGCCCGGCGCGGCGGCGAAATGGCGCGGATACACCTGGAGCGCGCTCTTCCCCACCTGCGTCAGGCTGCACGTCGGCCCGGAGCCCCGACCCCGCAGCCCCTGATCTGACCTGCGGCTATACCGCCAGTCGACCGCCGCTAGGGTCTCCCGCCGCATGCTGTGGTCATCACCGCCCAACGCGCAGTGCTTCAGGGAGTCCGAATGAACGACGCGGATGAACAGCCCCATTCCGGTAAACAGCCGACCGTGTACTGGTGGGACACCTACCAGGCCTCGCACGGTGTGTGGGACGGGGGTCCCTGCGGCGCCTGCAGATCCGAGGCCACCGCACGCGCCTGCATCGAGGCGGCTCTGGGAGCCGTCGCCAACTCCGAGGTGTATGCGTGGGGGCAGCTCAGTCGGGTATCGCTGAGTTTCGAGGGATCCTCGCACTGGGGTGCCCGCACGCCCGTCGCCTGGGCCGAGTACCGGGCGAACGGGATGATCGCCTGGCGGCCCGGACTCGCGTCCCCCTCGCAGGGGTTGCTGCGGCTCAATCCGCCGACGGAACCGGAGGCGTGGTGCCTGGAGCCGTTGTCCGGCGAACCGGGAGCGGCCGGTGCGCCGGCCGGGCGCACCCGGCTGTGACAGCCTCCGCGGATTTTCGGCCCGACCACACGAATCCCCTGATAAACGCCATACGCTGGCAATTGGTGTGCGAGGCTGAAACCAGCCTTGTCCGTCCATAGGAACACCCGCGAGGTCCTCATGGAAGTCAAGCCCGAACTCGACGGCGAAATTCTGCGGATTGTCCGGACCGATGATCCTCCGACACTCCGTCTTGAGGGGGAACTCGACCTCACGCGGCATGAGCTGCTCGCCGACGCGCTCTCGTCGATGACGGCCGACAGCGGCGAGATCCACTTCGACCTCGCCGGGCTCCGCTTCATCGACCTCGGTGCGCTGAACCTGCTCACAACGCACGCGGCGGGTAACGGTGGTGGGGTCCGGTTCGTGCTGCACAACCTCTCGCCCGACATACGGCAGCTCATCGAGACGATCGGGTGGGAGCGGCTGCCCGGGCTCGTCCACGGCGAGGAGGGGTTCTCATGAATGCCAACGGCACGACAGCGCAGGAGTCGAGCAGCGACGACCGCGCGCTTGAGCACAAGGGGCTCGTCTACCAGAACCTGGACGAGTTCCTGGAGGTGACCGTCCCCTTCCTGCACCAGGGCTTCGAGGCGGACGACGTCGTCGCCGTCGTCAACACCCGGGAGAACAATGAGGCGCTGCGGGAGTCCCTCGGGCGGGACGCCGCGATGGTGCAGTTCGCGGACGCGAGCAACTGGTACCGGCATCCGGTGCGGGCGCTCACCGCCTACGACGCCTTCATCAAGGCGCAGGGGTCGCGCAGAATCCGGCTGGTCGCCGAATCCGTCTGGTGGGATGGGAGCACGCCCCTGGAGCTCGTGGAGTGGTACCGCTACGAGTCCCTGGTCAACGTGGCCTTCGCCCGGTCGGGCGCCCGGGGCATCTGCACCTACAACAGTGCGACCGCGCCGCCCGAGGTGATCGACCAGGCACGCCAGACCCACCCGGAGCTCTTCGACGGCCGGGACCTGGTGAAGAGCGACGAGTACATGGCTCCCGGCACCTTCAGCGCCCTGTGCGACCGGGAACCGCTGCCTCCTCCGCCGCGGTCGGCGGTATCCATGCGGGTCACGGCGACGGACCTGCAGGCCGTGCGAGGCTTCGCCGCCGAGCACGCCCGGCGCCACGGGCTGCCGCCCGATCTGCTGCACAGTCTCCTGGTCTCGGTGACCGAGGTGGCGACCAACGCCATCCGCCACGGCCTGCCGCCCATAGAGCTGCGCATGTGGAGCGACAGCGGCGACCTAGTGTGCGAGGTCACCAACTCCGGCCACTGGCACCCGGACGGCATCATGAGCTACACGCCGCCGGAGTCGGCCTCGGACAGCGGGTTCGGGCTGTGGGGGGTCCGGATGCTGTGCGACATCGTGCAGGTGCGGGCCGGCGCGTCGGGCACCACCGTCCGGCTGCGGATCCGGATCTGACCCGCGCCCGGCACCGATCCCGAGCGAATCGGGCCCTCCCGGAGCCTGGAGGGCCCGATTCTCCTGCGGACCGGTGGGGTTAGCCCAGCTCAGCCCAGGTTCACCGTGGCGCCGCCGCTGCTGAATACCGATCCGCGCAGCTCGATCGAGGCGGGCTCGGCACTTTCCGGGACGTCGAAGACGAGCTTCGCTTCGAGCTCGTTGCCGGGGTTGACGTTCTCGAAGAACGAATCGGCGTCCTCAAGGTAGAGCTCGGCCACGTCCTCGTGGCTGTGCTCGGAACCGTCGCTGTCGACCAGCTTCTGCTCGAAGCCGTCGAACGTCTCGGATTCCGTTCCGGTGTTCTGCACGGTCAGGCTGACGATGACGTACTGCCCCTGCGGGGTCTCCCGGACGAACTCGTCGCCGATGCTCTCCACGCCGGTCTCCACATCGGTGACGGTGAACGCGAGTTCGCCGTCCTTCACCGTGTCGCCGATCCCGGCGGCCTCTTCCTCCTCGCCGACCTCGTCGTCCTCGCCGCCCTCCGCGCCGGCGCCGCCGGCCTCCTCTGAGCCGCCGGAACCGGGGTCGGCGCCCTCCCCGTCCACGCCGGCGACGAGGGCGACACAGCCGGCGAACCCGAAGAGGAGGAAGGCGCCGGCGGCGATCAGGGCCGCCCAGAGGCAGCCGCGCTTCTTCCGCGGCTGCGGCGGCGGATACTGGGGGAATGCGGGCTCGGCCATGGGTTCTCTCCTTTTTGTGCGGGGCTGTTCAGCGGTTCCGGACAGCCTGAACAGAGCGGACGGCGTCCGCGGGGGTGGGGACGGCAGGGCGCGGGGTATGGAGCCCGCGCCCCCAGTCAGCCGCCGTGCCTGATGGCGGCGACCTCGACGTTGATTCCGCACCGGCGCAGCGCCACGGCGGTGCGGTACAGCTCGACCTGCGCCAGCGGGTAGAGGTTCTCGATTGTGACCTTGGAGTGCCTGGCCAGCCGGATGCCGAACACGACGGTCTTCGGCTGGAAACCGGTGAGGTCGCGTTCGGGGTTCATGCGGGCCACGATCCCGGTGAACCACTCGCGGGCCCGCTTCTCGTAGTGCAGGCTCTCCACGGCGGATTTTGCCTGGTTGAACAGGTGGCTCAGGCCCGCGGCCGAGGACGCCTGCTTGACGTGGACCAGCTCGTTTCCCGGCCCGAGGAGGTCGCACAGCTCCACTCCGTTGCCGAAGTGGACCTCGGTGCGGGCGAGGTTCTTGTCCAGGCGGAGGTATCCGGGCTGCGTATCGCCGACGTGCCGGTTGTACGCCGCTTCGGGCGACTCCTTTGCGCGCCGGTACGGGAGCACCTCCGGCCAGTCGGGGAGGTCCACCGACGCCCCCTTCGCGAGGAGGTCCGCGACCTCGCGGCGCACCTCCTCCAGGTAGCGGGGGCCGTACTCGTACCAGCGCCCGTCCCGCAGCACGTACATCTCGCTGCCCGGCGACACCGTGGCCTCGATCCAGTGGCACAGGTTGCGGTGGTGAGCGAGCTCCCGCTGGCCGTTGCTGTCCTCGAACAGCCGGATCCACCCCTTCTTGAGCGCCTGGGCGAGCGTTCCCTTCCTCAGGTGGCGCAGCCGCGCCACCAGGTCCTCCACCCGGAATTCGGTACGCGGCGCGCACGTCACCCCGATGCGGACCTGGAATGAGCGCGCCTCGTCGAGCTGATCGAAGACGTCCAGCGGCGGGGCGATCGCCAGTCCGATGGAGTCCGGGTCGCGCAGGCCGTCCTCGACCAGCGACCAGAGCACCTCGGTCTTCTCGTGGGAGCGGACCTCCTTGCGGTCCTCCAGGAACCGCATCTCCTCCTGCACGTAGCGCTCCTCCACGGTCGCGGCGATGAAACGGATGTCGTTGACGAGGTCGGCCTGGTCGACACCGAGATGGGTGCGGATGCCGTCCCCGCATTCGGCGAAACGCGCCTTCTCACCGCCGCGCGCGGCCGTGAGCTCGCTCAGCCCGCACCTGGCTTTGAGCCGGTTCACCAGCTCCCTTTCGTGCCGGAGCCCGAAGGTGCGCACCGCCTGGCCGCGCGGTATGTGGATGCTGCCGTACCGGTTCACGGTGTCCATGTCGCGGGTGTTGACCGTGGCCACCGTCGCCGGGTCGAGTGCGCAGGCGGCGAACGTGCGCCCGAACTCCGGGTCCCTGAGGTCTCTCGGGATGAGGTGGTGGCCGCCCCCGTAGCTGAACGCGTAGACGGCATCGTCCACCGCGACGATGACGGCGGCGACCGGGGAGGTCTTGCGCAGGTCCAGGTCGACCGCGGTGGTCCGGACCGCGTCAGCCTGCCAGTCGGGCGGGCGCTCGCCGCCGCGCATCCCGTACAGCACCACCGCGGGCATGCCGTTGATGCGGGTCGTCCTGAGGTGGAGCTGCCGGCGGGCGGTTCCGGCCTCGTCGAAGACCGCGCGCATGCTGTGCTCGTTCGCTTTCACATCGGTCAGCCGGTACAGCGTGACCTCGCGGACGCGGGGGGCGGATCGGGACGGCTCCGGGCTGGAAAGTGCCGTTCGGGTCATTGCGATCTCCCGGGGGAAGTAACGGGATACGTGTCGTGAACGCGTCGCCACATCAGATCTTCATGGCGACTCCGTCAATGTAAATGACGGCTGTGAACGTAGTCAACAAGCAAATTTCTGTGTACGAGCGTTCCCTTGCATATGCGGCTGCGATAAGGTCAACGCCATGGCAAGGTCGGTGCCGGACACCAACGACGGCGACGCCGCGACCGTCAGCGCAGCCGAGATCGCCCGCCTGGCCGGGGTGGGGCGCGCCGCGGTGAGCAACTGGCGGCGCAGGCACGGCGACTTCCCGGAACCGGTGGGCGGCACGGACACCAGCCCCTCGTTCGACCTGCGTGAGGTGCGCGGCTGGCTGGAGCGGCAGGGCAAGCTCACCCAGGCGCCGAGCGTGGAGTCGGTGTGGCAGCTCATGGACGCCGCGCGGGGGCGGCTCGACACCGCCGACGCGGTGGCGTTCGCGGGTGCGGCCCTGCTGGTCGCGGCATCGGCGAGCGGCACGGCGGGCATGGCGGACGCCGAGCTGGACGACCGTATCCGGGCGGTGTTCACAGCCGTTCCCGACACCGGGCCCCCGGCGCTCCCCCCTGTTCACACGTTCCGGGCGACGCTGGACGGGATCGCCGAACTGGCCCGCGAGGAGGGCGGCCCGCAGGAGACGTTCGAACGGCTCTACGGGCGCTTCCTCACCTCGGTCACCCGCCAGTTCACGGCCACCCCCGAGGAACTCGCCGAGCTGATGGTGGAGCTCGCGGGCCGCCCCGGCGGCACCGTGTTCGACCCGGCGTGCGGCGCGGCCACCCTGCTGCGGACCGCGCTCCTGCGCGGGCAGGGCGTGCGGCCAGTCGGGCAGGAGCTGAACGCGGGGCCGGCGCGGCTCGGCGGGGTGCGGCTGGCGCTGGCCGGGGCCGAACCCGACATCCGCGCGGGCGACTCGCTGCGCGAGGACGCCTTCCCCGACCTGCACGCCGACGCCGTGCTGGTGAACCCGCCGTTCAACCAGCGGGACTGGGGTGTTGAGGAGTTGGAGTTCGACGCCCGCTGGGAGTACGGACTCCCGGCGAAAGGGGACTCGGAGCTCGCCTGGGTGCAGCACGCGCTCGCCCGCGCCCGGCCCGGCGGCGCGGTCGTCATGGTCCTCCCGCCGGGGGTGGCCTCGCGGCGCTCCGGCCGCCGGATCCGGGCGGAGCTGCTGCGCCGGGGCGCGCTGCGCGCGGTGATCGCCCTGCCCGCCGGGCCTGGCACCCCCGATGGGCATCCCCCTCACGCTGTGGGTGCTGCGGCGCCCCGCCGAGGGGGAGGCCGCGCCCTCCGATGTGCTGATGGTGGACGCCGCCGCGGCGGTCGCCGAACCCGCCTGGCCGGAGGTGCGCGAGGCGGTGCTGGAGGCCTACGAGCCGTTCGCGGCCGGGCGATCGGGCACGGGGGAGGAGTCGGGGCACTGGCGGACGGTTCCGGTGGTCGACCTTCTCGGCGAGGACGTGGACCTCACCCCGGCCCGGCACCTCACCCCCGCCGCCCCCGACGTCTCCGGGCTCGGTGAGGCCCGGGAGACCCTGGCCGCGCTCGCCGGGCGGCTCTCCGAGCTGCTGCCGGAGGTCGCCGAGACGCCGCCGGGCTCAAGGGCCACGGTGACCGTTCACGACCTGGTGCGCCGCGGGCAGGTCGAACTGCTCTGGACACCGTTTCACCGCCGCGGGGAGGAGGACGCCGCCGGGCCGGAAGCCCTTCTCGCGTTCACGGTGGCGGACGTGTTGTCCGGGGGGCCGCCATCGCAACGGGTACCGGAGGGCGTGGACACGGTGTGGGTCCGGGCCGGTGACGTCCTGGTGCCGCGCGCGCCCATCCCCCGCCCGGCCGCCCGGGTGGTCGGCGACACCGAGGCGGGCACTCCCGTCGCGGGCAACGTAGTGGTCGTACGCCCGGACACCGAGACACTCGACCCGTGGTTCCTGGCCATCGTGTTCAGCGGCTCCGAGGTGGCGCGGCGCTCCTCTTCGCTGCACCGTTCCTCCCTCGTCGACGTCCGGCGGGTGGAGCTGCCGCGCCTGCCGCTGCCCGACCAACAGCGGATCGGTGCGGCCTTCCGCCACTTGGAGGAGTTCCGCGCCACCCTCGACCGGCTGTACCGGGCGGGTGACGACGCGCGGCGCACGATGGTCGACGGCCTGGTCCACGGCGCCCTCCGCCCGGTCGCGGACGAGCCGGACGACATCCCCGACAGATAAGCGGCGCCGGCTCGGCCGAACCGGTCGCGCCTGTCGTAGCCGCGTCGCAGACTTTCCCTGACCCCTCTTCGTTCTTGGTAAGGAAAACCCCCTATGAGTTCTGAACACCAGCGGCTCGCCGGTTTCCTCTGGTCGGTGGCCGACCTGCTCCGCGGCAGCTACAAGCAGTCGGAGTACGGCAGGGTGGTGCTGCCGTTCACCGTGCTGCGGCGGCTGGAGTGCGTGCTGGAGCCGCACAAGGCCGCCATCATCGAAAAACGCGACGAGCTCAAGGCCAATGGCTTCGAGAACCGGGAACGCCAACTCCTGTCGTTCGCCAGGTCGCAGGGGCTGAGCTTCTTCAACGAGTCGAACCTGAGCTTGGAGAAGATCGTAGAAGCCGAGACCGACCAGCACGTCATGGCGAAGAACCTGCGCACCTATATCGGCGGTTTCTCCTCGACGGCCGCGGACATCTTCGAAAACTACGACTTTTTGAACCAGATCGCCCGGCTGGAGAAGTCGAAGCTGCTGTACCTGGTGGCGGGCAAGTTCGCCGAGGTGGACCTGAACCCGGAGCGGGTGTCCAACCACCAGATGGGCTACCTGTTCGAGGAGCTGATCCGCAGGTTCTCCGAGATCTCCAACGAGACCGCCGGTGAGCACTTCACCCCGCGCGAGGTCATCAACCTGATGGTGAAGCTGCTGCTGTCGCCGGACAAGGCCGATCTCCTCAGAGAGAACAAGGTCTTCACCGTGCTGGACCCGGCGTGCGGGACCGGGGGCATGCTCACCGCCGCCGAGGACTTCATCACCGAGCACAACCCGGACGCGACCGTGAAGCTGTTCGGCCAGGAGGTCAACCCGGAGTCCTACGCGATCAGCCGCTCGGACATGCTGATCAAGGGCGAGCAGGCCGACAACATCAAACTCGGCAACTCCTTCACCGACGACCGGCACGCCTCATGGTCGTTCAGCTACCTGCTGGCCAACCCGCCGTTCGGGGTGGAGTGGAGGCAGGCCCGCGGCGAGGTCGAGGCCGAGCACGAGAACAAGGGCTACCGGGGCCGGTTCGGCGCCGGGCTGCCCCGGATCAACGACGGCTCGCTGCTGTTCCTGCAGCACATGATCCACCACATGCGCCCACCCGAGAAGGAAGGCGCGCGTGTGGCCATCGTGTTCAATGGCTCCCCGCTGTTCACGGGCGGCGCGGGGTCGGGCGAGTCCGACATCCGCCGATGGATCCTGGAGAACGACTGGCTTGAGGGCATCGTCGCCCTGCCGGACCAGCTCTTCTACAACACGGGGATCTCCACCTACTTCTGGATCCTGTCGAACAAGAAGGACCCGGCCCACAAGGCAGGGTGATCCTGCTGGACGCCCGCGGCGAGTGGGAGAAGATGCGCAAGAGCCTCGGCGACAAACGCAAGTACATCCCGGACGACCGGATCGCGGAACTGACGAAGCTGTACGTGAACGCCCTGTCCGAGGCCGAGTCGGATCCCCGGGTGAAGGTGTTCCAGCCGAGCGACTTCGGCTACCGGCGGATCACCGTCGAACGCCCGCTGCGGCTGCGCTTCGAGGTCACCGAGGAGACGCTGGCCGAGCTGGAGGCCAACAAGACCCTCGCCAAGGACACCGACCTGCGGGACAAGATCCTCACCGCCCTGCGCCCCCTGGCGGGCCGGGAGCCGACCTACGGCAAGGCCGACTTCGACGCCAAGCTGAAGGCCGCCTACGCCGACGCGGGCCTCACCGGCATCCCGACCCCCGTCACCAAGCAGGTATGGAACGCGGTCAGCGTCAGCGACCCCGAAGGCGAACCGCAGAAGGACAAGAAAGGAAACGTCCTTCCGGACCCGGACCTCCGCGACTACGAGAACGTCCCGCTGGACGAGGACATCCACGCCTACTTGGAGCGCGAGGTCCTGCCACACGTCCCCGACGCCTGGATCGACGAGACCAAGACCAAGGTGGGATATGAGATCCCCTTCACCAGGCATTTTTATGAGTACACTCCGCCAAGGCCGTTGGAGGAGATTGACGCGGAGTTGAAGGAGCTTGAGGCCGAGATCCAGAGGTTGTTGGGGGAGGTGACGGAGTGATGTTGGAAGACGTCCCGCTTCCGTCCGGATGGCGATGGTCACCTCTTAAGCACCTAACAACAACTCTCCGAAGGGGGTCCGTACCTGCTTACGTAGATCATGGACCTATTCGGGTCGTGAGCCAAGCATCAAACCAATTAACAGGGCTAGACTGGGAACGCACTCGATTTCATGACTACCCGGGTGACCCACGTAACCTTAAAGGGCATATTCAACACGGCGATATACTCATAAACTCAACCGGCCGTGGAACACTCGGCCGCGTTGGACGCTTCACAGGATGCCCAGACAATAAACCATGCATAGCGGATACGCATGTCACAGTCGCACGCGTCGATAGAAGCGCATGGGATGAACGGTTCGCGTTTTACTACCTTGGCAGTTCCCTCTTCTCTGACTACATGAATTCAAACCTTGTAGTTGGCTCTACAAACCAAATTGAGCTGAGCAATGATGGTCTCTCCAACTCCCCTGGAATTATGCCACCGCTGGATGAGCAGTGGCGTATATCTGACTTCCTCGACGCCGAGACAGGGCGAATCGATCGCCTTATTTTCCTCCGCGAACAGCAGTTCAGCGCGCTAACCGAGCGCGCATCCGCAGAAGTATCGGAACGCTTCTTCCCAGGCATCCTCGCCTCGCCACTTGGCGATTATCCGTGGAGATGGCTCCCAAAGCTAGACTCTTCCACTCCATTAGTCCGACTCGGATATGTATGCAGAATCCAAGGTGGCGTTACACTCGACGGGACCAGGGAGATCGACGATAAGAGCGTCACTCGCCCCTACTTGCGTGTCGCTAATGTACAGGCAGACCACGTAGATCTGTCTTCCGTATCGGAGATCACCGTTCCACTCCCAGTTGCCGCCCGTTCCGCATTGCGACCGGGCGATGTCCTGATGACAGAAGGAGGTGACATCGATAAGTTGGGGCGCGGCACAGTTTGGCGTGGAGAAATCCCCGGCGCACTGCACCAGAACCACATATTCGCGCTGCGCCCAGACAAGAATCGCCTCGATCCTGAGTACCTGGCACTCCTTACACAGTCCTTGCACGGACGTTGCTACTTTGAAAGCACCGGTGTGCGCAGCACCAATCTCGCTTCGACTAATAGCACCAAAGTTCTCGCGTTTCCCATTCCACTCCCCAAACTCTCTCGACAGCGGGAGCTGATCGCCATCGTTCACAAGTCCCTAGGGAGCACCAGAGAGGCCAAAGACGGGATCGAGCGGCAAATCTCTCTCCTTGCTGAGCGGCGGCAGGCGCTCATCACTGCGGCTGTCACTGGGCAGATGGATGTGACGACGGCGGGGCGGGCGGCCGTGGGGTGACGGCTGGGCGTGGATCGACGGCCGCCGTGCCAGACGAAGCGGATTCGAGAGTCAGGGTCGGGTAGCGGTGTGGAAGTGGGCCCAGGTGACCATCGGGCCGGTGTAGTGGTCGGGGGCGGGGGTGCGAACGCCAAAGCACGGATCAACGTCGGTGGGAGCGCGGCCCCAGGTACAGGAGAGGGCTTCGGCCAGGACCAGGCCGCAGCCGCCGGGGCGCAGCGGATCAAACGGCTGGAGTTCGGCTGTGGTGGTGGCCTCACCCTGGTCGATCACCTCCAGGTGGATGGTGCCGGTGATCAGGCCGACCAGGCCCACGTCCACCTCGCCCTCGGGTCGGCCGGAGGCGGTGTGGCGCAGGGCGTTGCTGAAGAACTCGCTGGCCACCACTTCCACGGCATCGGCCACGTCGTAAAAATCCCGCACCAGGGCCCGGACCCAGATGCGAGCCTCGCGGCACTGCTCGGCCAGCCCGGGAAAGGACCGGTAGGCACTGAGCGTGAACAGGGAAGCGGCCTCCATCACGCCACCCCCGCCAGGGCGCCCGAAGCGACGTGGGTGGACCGCTCACCACGCACGCGGGCACGGACGTTTCCCGCGTTGCCCGCCGGGCCGTGCCCGGCCAGGGCAGCGGCGGCCTCACCCACACAGTCGGCGCGGACCTGGCTGCTGTGGCTCCAGACGAACCACCAGGAGTCCCCGAGCCACAGCGCCACCACCGCGACCCGACGACCGTCAGGCCCGACGGTGTAGAGCACCGGGTGATCCGAGCCGGCCAGCGCCACCAGCGCCGACCTGCCGAACCTGTGCACCTCCTGCTGCAGCCGAGCCAGCAGCGAACGGCGCACAGCACCTATAGGCCGGTTATGCGAAGACATGGGCATACTGTTCCCCTTCACTGTTGAGGTGTTGCTAAGCTATTCGCAACATTAGCTCAACATACCGGCAACATGGCACGCTTTCCACAGAAAAACTGAGGACACGGACAACACATTCACGTCCAGTGCGGATCATCGCGCCAGCCGCCTAGCCAGACCTGGAATCCGATCGCGGAGGAGAACATGCCCCAAGCACGTCAGAGCACCATCGCCGGTCGCGGCTTGGGCGCGGAGTTGCGATCGTTGCGCAACACGCGGCATCTCAGCCTCCGCCACGTCGCAACACAGCTCGGCTGGCAGCCCTCCCGGCTGTCCCGGATCGAAACCGGCAAGCAGGGCATCACCACCGAGGACGTGGCCTCGCTTCTGGTCATCTACGGCGTCACCGGTGAGGAACGCGAGCGCCTGCTGGCCAAGACCGAGCGGGCCGACGAGCCGAACCTGTGGGAGGTCCAGGGGCCGCTGTCCCAAGAATCGAGGACCCTCATCCAGATCGAGCCCGCCGCGACCAGCATCCTCAACTTCCAGCCGCTACTTATCCCCGGCCTGTTGCAGACACCGGACTACACCCGGGTGGTTATGAAGGCGTGCGGTGTCTCAGAGGAGGACGCCGAGATCCGGGTGGCCGCGCGGATGAGCCGGCAGGCGATCCTCAGCCGGGAGAAGCCACCGGCCTTCGACGTGATCTTGGACGAGTGCGCGCTCCGGCGAATCGTCGGCAGCCCGAAGACCATGGCACGTCAACTCCGGCACCTCATCGAGGCCACCGAGCGTCCCAACGTGAACCTGTGGGTGTTGCGCTACTCCGTAGGCGCGCACACCGGCCTGGACGGCGCCTTCGCCCTGTTCGACTTCGCCAAGGACGGGCCCGTGGTCTACCTGGACCACAAGATCTCCGGGCTTTTCCTGGAGAAGCCGGAACAGGTCGCCTTCTTCCGAAGCGAGGCCGATAGGCTGAAGTCAGTCGCGCTGACGCAGCAGGAGTCCGTGGATACTGTTGCGGCCATTGCAAAGGAACTCGATCACGAATGAAGGCGTCCCCCATGAGCGCTCGACTCTCAGCGGCAACCTGGCGTAAGAGCTCCTACAGCGGGTCGAACGCAGACTGCCTCGAATGCTCCAGCACCGCCTGGCACGTGTCCTCCCACAGCGGATCGAACGCCAATTGCGTCGAGTACGCCCAGCTCCCCTCCTCCGTCGCCGTGCGGGATTCCAAGCGTCCCCGCGCGGGGCACCTGTCCTTCCCCGGGGCCGAGTGGTCGGCGTTTCTCTCGGCGGTGCGGCGAGCCCACCTGTAACCTCTTCCCCTCCCTCAGGGCTCTTGAGGGAAGCGTTTCTTCACGAACGCACGAAGGAACGGAATGCTCAAGATCGACGAGGGAGGGGTGTCCCGGCGCAGGCGCCGAACGACCCCGGCGGCGGCCCCGACCGCTGCCGTGCCCGCAGCGAAAGCGAGCAGCAGACGCCCCACACCGTGGCGGGTGCGCTCCCTGCCCTCCTCGTCCTCACGCCGCGCGGGCTCGGCGGGCTCGGCCTTCTGGTACTCCTCGTCGAGGATCGCCACGAACCGCCGTTCCCGCCGGGTTCCCTCGGTCATAGAGGACATGTCGCGCGCCCGTGTCCAGTAGGCGTAGCCGACCGCGCCTTGGAACATCTCGCGGGCCACCGCGCGCAACCGCTCCTCTGGAAGCGCACCGATCTCGAAAGCGCTGGCCCACTGCGAGATGATCATGTTCGTGTAGAGCTGCTGCTTGCGCGTCTTGGGGTCTTCCCCGTCGGGGACCGGTCCCCAGCACTCGTCGAGGTCGGGATCGTCCATGGCCATCCGCAGCAGTTCACTCATGGCCTGGCGCCGGGTTTCCTCGATCGCCCTCCTGGTCTCCCGCGCCTGGAAGACAAGTGTCACCGCCACGCCGACCAGCGCCAGAACCGCGATCAGCGCGGAGACCGCGCCATAGGTCTGCCCGATGAGGCTCAGCCGCTCCCACTCCCCGTCGGCACCGTCGAAGACCCGCAGCCCCAGTGGGGAGACGCCGACGAGCACGACCGCCACCACGATGAGCAGCAGAATCGTAGCAACGGTCAGCGGCCGGGTACTTCCGCGCTCGGCAGTGGAGGGCGGCCTGGGTGTTCGCCGCCCCGGTTCAGGTTGCGGTGTAGACCGGTGCTCTTGGTGCGATCTCCCGTTCGAAGAAGTCCACAAACGCTTCTGCCTGCCCATACAACTCTGACACGGTTCGCGCGGCGGCGTGCGCCAGCGCGGGATCATCGATCCGCTTCGCCCCGGCCGGAACCCCGTTCTCGTCGTAACGGATGTGGTAGAGAGCCTGCCCGCCGTACACCATGAGTTCCGGAAGCGGGTACTCACTTTCGAAGTGGCGGATGTGCCCGGCGTCGATCACGCGGATCTCGAAGCCGCACTCGACGAATATTCGGTGGCTGTGCGCCTCCCACAGCAGGTAGGGCGTGGGCGGAAGCTCGACGATGCGCAGCCGCCGCAGCCGCAGCCCCAACCGCTCGTAGTCCTGTCGTTCCGCGCGAATGTCCTCGCGTTCGCCTTCGAAGATCTCCAGGACCCGGTCCCAGTCACCGGAGCGGAACGCCTCCCAGGCCGGATCTCCCGACTCGGAGAAAACCTGCGACCGCTCCAGCTTCCAGACATCACCGGTCATGGCCGGGCTCGCGCGCAGGGCGGCGGCGTCCGCGTGGTAGGCGCGGCGGTCCATAACCGCGCCCTCAGCCGCGCGTATGGTGTCAAACATCAGCGATGTCCGGCTTCGCGGCTCGCAGCATCTCCCCGGGAATAACCACCAATCGCTCGTCAGCACCTATGCTCAGCCCGGCCGGAAGGCGGTCGCTGAAGCGCTCCGTGACGTCGCGCCCCACGATCGCCACATCACCGTTGTCGAGTTCCCAGATCTCCGGGCAGTCATCATTAGTGCGGCTCTTTTCCAGTTCGGCGGCTGTCTTTCCGAGACGCTGCTTGAACTGGGCGTCGGGCTTCACGTCCCACAGACGTTCCACTGGGATCCTCCCGTGTTCAGGGGCGGGATAAGGGTACGTTCCCGCCCCGGCGCGTTGGACACTCAACACCCTACGTATGGCGGAATCCGGCCACGCGGATAACCGATCGGCTCACCCCGGGTGGAAGACCGTAGGAGCGGGAAGTCCGGCGATCTCACGCTCGAAGTAGTCCGGGAACGGCTCGCCGTACCGCCACAGGCGGGCGATCGCCTCCACCGCCCCGGACACGAGTTCGGGATCGTCGACGCGTTTGGCTCCGATGGGGGTCCACGCCTCGTCGTAGCGCACCTGGTACAGCACGCGATCCCCGTACACCATCAGTTCGGGCAGCGGGCCCACCGTTTCGAGATGGGCCACCTCCGCGGCGTCCAGAGCCCGGATCGGGTGGCCGCACTCCACGAAGATCCGGTGGCTGTGCGACTCCCAACGCAGGTACGGCGTCGGCGGGCTTTCCACGATCCGCAGCCGGCGGAACTCCAGTCCCTGCTCGGCGTTGTCGCGCAACTCTTGGCTGATCGCCTCGCGCTCGCTTTCGAAGATCTCCATGACCCGCGCCCAGTCACCGGCCAGCATGGCCTCCCATGCGGGGTCTCCGACCTCGTTGAACACTTGGGAGCGTTCGAGTTTCCAGATCACGCCGCCGGTAAGCCGCGCCTGCTCCTGGTCGCTGTCCGCGTGGTAGGTGGGCCGGTCGAGTACCCGCCCCCGCGCCTGGCGGATCCGGTGGAAGATCTGCTCACTCATCGACAACGTCCGCGACGGTGGATCGGAACTGGTTTCCCGGGACGACCACGATGCGTTCGTCCGGTGCCATGCTCACCTGCGGGGGTATCCGGTCGGCGAGCAGCCGGGTGGCGTCGCGTCCGATGATCGCCACATCGCCGTCATCGAGTTCCCAGAATTCAGGGCAGTCCTTTCCGATCCGGCTGTCGCCCAGCTCGGCGGCGGTCTTGCCCAGCCGCCGCTTGAACCGCGCTGCCGGGTTCACGTCCCAGGGACGCTCCATGGGGACTCCTCGGGGTGGAACTACTCGGGCCAACAACCATGCCCGCCCCGTAGATCGTTACACAGCGCGACCGCCCGGCTGGCCGCCTGACCGCTGGACAGCCCAGGCCCCACGAATGGCGGAATCCGACCAGGCGGATGTATGCCCGGTTCACCCCGTTTCGCCGCCGAGGGTCGGTGATCTCGACCATACTGGGGCGTCGGAAGGAGCCTCGCGCGCCGAAGGAGTCGCCCCCATGCCCTCGCCGAAGCCCGCGCACCACGAAGCGGCGTTCGAGACGGTCATCGTCGATTCGCTCACCGGGGCCGGCGGATGGGTGGAAGGGCTCCAGAAGGACTACGACCGGCGGCTCGCGCTCGACACCCGGCGGCTGTTCGAGTTCCTCGGGCGCACCCAGCCCGAGGAGTGCGAGCGGCTCACCGAGCTCTACGGCGGCGACACCGCGGAGTTCCGGCGGCGCTTCGCCGAGCACGTCGCCCGCGAGATCGACCGGCGCGGGGCGCTCGACGTGCTGCGGCACCCGGTCAAGGACCGCGGGGTGCAGGTGCGGCTCGCGTTCTTCAAACCGGCCGGCGCGGGCGCCGCCGACGCCCTCGCCGAGTACGACGCCACCGTCCTCAGCGTCACCCGGCAACTGCACTACTCCGCGAAGACCCCGGAGAAGTCCCTCGACCTGGTGCTGTTCTGCAACGGGGTGCCGGTGGCCACCGCCGAGCTGAAGAACCCCCTCACCGGGCAGACCGTGGAGCACGCCAAGCGGCAGTACCGCACCGACCGCGACCCCCGCGAACCGCTGCTGCGCAAACGCGCCCTGGTGCACTTCGCGGTCGACCCCGACGAGGTGCACCTGACCACACGGTTGAACGGGCAGGCCACCGCCTTCCTGCCGTTCAACACCGGCTCCGGCGGGCCCGGCGTCTCCGGCGGCAGGGGCAACCCGCCCGCGGGACCCTCCGGGTACGCCACCGGCTACCTGTGGGAACAGATCTGGCAGCGCGACACCTGGCTGGACCTGCTGCGCCGGTTCCTGCACCTGGAGCTGCCGGAGAAGGGCAGCAAGGCCCAACCGCACGAGCGGCGGCTCGTCTTCCCGCGCTACCACCAGTGGCACGCCGTGGACCGGATCACCGACCACGTCGCCCGGCACGGCAGCGGGCACAACTACCTGATCCAGCACTCCGCCGGGTCCGGCAAGTCCAACACCATCGCCTGGCTGGCGCACCGGCTGTCCACCCTGCACACGGTGCCCGACCCCGCGGGCCTCGCCCCCGGCGCCGTGCTGGGCCCCGACCATCTGGTGTTCGACAAGACCATCGTGGTCACCGACCGGTCGGTGCTGGACAAGCAGCTCGGCGACACCATCTACCAGTTCGACCACACTCCCGGCGTGGTCAAGCGCATCACCACGACCGACGGCAGCAAGTCCGGCCAGCTCGCGGCGGCGCTCGCCGACGCCACCACGAAGATCGTCATCGTGACCCTGCAGACCTTCCCCTACGTGCTGGAGCAGGTCACGTCGCTGCGCGGGAACCGGTACGCGATCGTCGCCGACGAGGCGCACTCCTCTCAGTCCGGCGACTCGGCCTCGGCGATGAAGCGGGCGCTGCGCAAGCTCGGCAGCGACGACATCGACGCCGACGGCGACCCGCTGACCGCCTCGGCGCTGGCGCGCGGCCGCCACCCGGAGCTGTCGTTCTTCGCGTTCACCGCCACCCCGAAACACAAGACCCTGGAGCTGTTCGGCACCCCCGACCCGGTCACCGGCACCCCCGAGGCGTTCCACATCTACTCGATGCGCCAGGCCATCGAGGAGGGCTTCATCCTCGACGTGCTCGGCAACTACATCACCTACGCCAACTACTTCCGGCTGGCCGGGCCCGACGCCGCCGACCACGAGGTGGACACCAAGAAGGCCCGTTCGGCGCTGGTGCGGTTCGCTCTGCTCAGTCCGGAGAGCATGCAGCAGCGCGCCGAGGTCATCGTGGAGCACGTGCACCGGGACACCCGGCGCCGCATGGGCGGCCGCGCCAAGGCGATGGTCGTGACCGGGTCGCGCAACCACGCCGTGAAGCTCCACCGGGCCATCACCGAGTACGCGGAGACGCTGGGCTACGGCGACTGCGGGGCGCTCGTCGCGTTCTCCGGGGAGCTGGAGGTCGGCGGCAACCCTGACGACCGGGTCACCGAGACCAGGATCAACGGGTTCGGCGAAAGGGAGCTGCCGGACCGGTTCGGCTACACGCGCGCCGACGACCCGGACGCCCCGGCGAACGGCAAACCCGAGCACCGCATCCTCGTCGTGGCCGACAAGTACCAGACCGGCTTCGACCAGCCGCTGCTCACCACGATGTTCGTGGACCGCAAGCTCACCGGCGTGCAGGCGGTGCAGACCCTGTCCCGGCTGAACCGCACCCACCCGGCCAAGAGCCAAGACGACCTGTTCGTCCTCGACTTCGCCAACGATGCCGAGGAGATCCGCAAGTCCTTCCAGCCGTACTACGAGACCACCCTGACCACCCCCACCGACCCCAACCTGCTCTACGCGGCCGAGCGCGAGGTCATGGAGCACCAACTCCTGGTCGAGCACGAGCTCGCCGACTTCGCCGAGGCGTTCGCCGCCGCCGACCGCTCCCGCGCCGAGGGCCGCGAATGGCAGCACCTGCACACGGAGATGAACCGGCACACCGATCCCGCCCTGAAACGGTTCGTCCGGCTGCAGGAGGAGGACCCCGAGACCGCGGAGTCCTTCCGCGGTGCCCTGCGGGACTTCGTCCGGATGTACGCGTTCCTCGCCCAGATAGTGCCGTTCACCGACGCCGGGCTGGAGCGGCTGTTCCAGTACGGCAAGCTGCTGCTGAACCGGCTGCCCGACCGCAAGGAGGAGTCCGACGTCGACCTGTCGGGGACCTACATCGAGCGGTTCCGGCTCACCCGTACCGGCGTGCACGACGAGCGTCTGACCGCCGAGGGCGAGCAGGTGCTGCCCGGTTTCGCCGAAGGCGGGAGCGGCACCGCGCAAGAGCCGGAAATGGGCTCCCTGCAGGACCTCATCGACGAGCTCAACAAGAAGTACGGCGGGAACATACAGCCGGGGGACATGGGCGACCCCATCAACGCCCTCGTGGAGGAAAAACCCGGGATGGCCAACGCCGCCGACGCCAACAGTGAGGAGGACTTCGGCCTGGTCTTCGACACCGCCTTCGAGGACAAGGTGTACGAGAGCGCCGAGAACAGGACCGCGTTCCTCCGAATGTTCAGCGACAACGACGAATTCCGGGAGGAGTTCGTGCGCAGGGCCCGCGGACGCGCCTACCGGCGGCTGCGCCGCGACGCCGCCTGACCCGCCCCTCCCCCGGCTTGATTGGGCCCTCCGATGTTCCAGCAGCGCGTCATCGCCGACCGCTACGAGCTGACCGCGCCGATCGGCCAGGGCGGCATGGGCGTGGTGCTCCGCGGCTACGACCGCCGGCTCGACCGGCGGATCGCCGTGAAACTCATGAGCAGGCAGCACCTGAGTGTCTCCGGCACGGAGGCCGACGTGCTGGTCGAGCGCTTCCTGCGGGAGACGAGGATGACCGCCCGGGTCGAGCACCCGGGCGTTCCGGCCGTCTACGACGCCGGAACCGAGGACGGGGAGCTGTACCTCGTCATGCAGCTCGTGGAGGGGCGGGACCTCGGTGATTTCCTCGCGCAGCGGGGTCCGCTGCCCGTGGAGAGCGCGGCCGCCATCGGGGCGCAGCTCGCCTCCGTTCTCACCGCCGCGCACTCCGGCTTCCTGGTGCACCGCGACATCAAACCCGCCAACATCATGGTGGGCCCTGACGGCACCGTCAAGCTTCTCGACTTCGGTATAGCGATCCTGCTCGATCCGAGCGTCTCCCGGCTCACCCGCAGCCACAAGGCGCTCGGCAGCGCGCCCTACGTAGCCCCCGAGCTGTGCACCGGCAAGGACGTCACCGCACGCACCGACCTGTACGCGCTGGGCTGCCTGCTGTTCGAGATGCTCACCGGCCGCCCCCCGTTCACCGGTTCCCTCCCCGAGGCGCTGCTGTACCAGCACGTGAACACCGCCCCGCCCTCACCGAGCGAGTTCCGCGACAACGTGCCCGCACCGCTCGCCGCCCTCCTGGCCGACCTCCTCAGCAAGGAGCCGGCCGACCGCCCGGCCCACGCCGACGAGGTCCTCACCCGGCTGGCCCCCTTCCTTCCGGCGCCGCGGCCGGCGGGAACCCTTGACACGAGTGGGGAGCACGACCCGACCCGCCCGTTCCGGTACCCGTTCGCACCCCGTTCCCGCGCCGGTGAAAAGGCGGGAACGGCCACGCCTCCCTTCCCCGCGCCGCAGCCGACCGGGCCGATCGACCCGGAGCAGGTGCGCGCCGAGGTGGACCACCTCGTGGGCGAACAGCGGTTTACCCAGGCCGGTGACCTCCTCTCCGACGCGCTCGCCAACGCGGAAGAGCTGCCCGGTGACGTCCGGCTGCTGTTCATGTACCTGCGGGCCGACGCCTGGTTTTACGCCCGCCGCTTCGACCAGGCCGAGCGGGAGTACCGGCGGCTCCTCCCGCTGCTCATCGAGCACCACGGGGAGGGAAGCGCCGACGTCCTCGACTGCCGGGATGGCCTGGCCGGCTGCCTGGTCGACCTGGACCGGCATTCCGAGGCCATCGAGGTGCTGCTCGACCTGCTGGACGGCTACCGCGCGCTCGGCGAGGAGGACACGGAGGAGGCCCTTGAGGTCCGCTTTGGGATCGCCCGCGGCCATGCGGCTCTCGGCGAGCTCGACAACGCCTGGAGCCACCTGCGCGACCTTCATGACGACGCCGCGCGCGTCCTGGGCCCCGACCACCCCCTCACCAAAAGGGTGCGGCGGCTGCTGGGCTGATCCTGGCCGCGTCGGCACCGTCCTCGCCGGGAGGCGCCGACCCGGCCAGGATTCGAGGAGAGGTCAGGCCGGGCGGCGGGACTGGACGAAGTGGAATCGGCCGGCGACGTAGCCGGGGTCGGTGAGGGCGGCGGTGGCGGCCGGGTTGGCGCCGCTGCCGTGGTAGTCGCTGAAGGCGGCCGACTGGTTGACGAAGACCTGGCCGGTCAGGTTGGCCGAGATGTTCACGCCCGCGTCGAGCGCGGCCCGTTCGGCCGCGTCGAGGACGTCCTCCCGGGTGGAGTACACCGCCGCCGTCAGGGCCCCGCCTTCGGTGATCGTCTCGCGCATCAGCCGCACCGCCTCGTCGGTGTCCCCGGTGCTGACGAGGAAGGAGATCGGGCCGAAGTGTTCGCGGCCGTACACGTCGCGGCGGTCGGCGCCGAGCTTGACGATGAGGGGGGTGCGCACGGCGGCCTCGGTGAACTCCGGGTGTGCCACCTCGGTGGACTCCAGGACGACCTCGCCGAGCCCGCCCGCCTCCTCGATGCGGCGCAGCACGCCGTCGTTGGCGATCGCGCCGAGGACGCCGGTGGCCCGCTTGGGCTCGCCCAGCAGCTTGGACACCGCCGCCGCGAGGTCCGCGCCCACCTGCTCGGCGCTCTTGTGCCCCTCGTCGGTGTCGATCCCGCCGCCGGGCAGGAAGATGTTCTGCGGTGTCGTGCACATCTGCCCGCTGTACAGCGAGAGCGAGAAGGCAAGGTTGCCGAGCATCTGCCGGTAGGCGTCGGTGGAGTCCACGACGACGGCGTTCACCCCGGCCTTCTCGGTGCTGACGAACGCCTGGCGCGCGTTGTTCTCCAGCCAGTCGCCGAACCCGGTGGAGCCGGTGAAGTCCACGATCCGCACCTCGGGCCGGGTGGCCAGTGTCGCGGCGAGCCCTTCGTCATTCCGTTCTGCGGCGAGCAGCACGGTGTTGGGGTCGAGCCCGGCCTCGGCCAGGACCTCACGGAGTACCGAGACGGTGATGGCCATGGGCAGGACGGCGCGCGGGTGCGGTTTGGCGATCACCGGGTTGCCGGTGACCAGGCTGGCGAACAGCCCCGGGTAGGCGTTCCAGGTGGGGAAGGTGTTGCAGCCGATGAGCAGCGCCACCCCGCGGGGCGCGGCGTGGAAGCTCTTCTCCATCACCAGCGGGTCCCCCTTGCGCTGCGGTTTCTCCCAGCGCACGGAGCCGGCGTAGCGGGTGGTCGTGTCGTAGCCGTAGGCCAGTGCCTCCAGGCCGCGCGCCTGGGCCTCCGGCCCGCCGGCCTGGAACGCCATGACGAACGCCTGGCCACTGGTGTGCTGCACCGCGTGGGCCATCTCGAAACTGCGCCGGTTCAGCCGGTGCAGCGCTTCCAGGCACACGCCGGCGCGCGCCCGGGGGCCGGCGTCGCGCCAGGACGGCAGCGCGTCCCGGGCCGCGGCGACCAGGGTGTCGGGGTCGACGTGCGGGTAGCCCACGCCGAGCGTGATCCCGTAGGGCGAGCGCTCGGTGACGACGCGGTCCTTCCCGCCCGGCTGGTCGAGCGGGAAGTCCTGGCCGAGGTAGCCCTGGAACGCGGCCTCGCCCGCGGGCGCCGCCTCCTCCCCGTAGACCTTCGGTCTGGGCGATTCGGGGTAGGGCGTCCAGCAGTGCCGCTCGTGGATCGCCGTGACCGCCTGTTCCAGGGTGTCTCGGTGCCGTTCGAAGAGCTCCGCGGGGTCCGCGCTGACTGTGGCCACGGGTCCGTTCTCCCAACGTGTGCTGTGCGGGTGCCGGCCCTCTTGACAGGTGGCCCGCCGGTGGTGCTTCTCTTGAGGTATTACTAACCGACCGTTCGTTCAGTACGCAAGGGGCAGTGTCGGGCGGGCGGGAGAGCGACGGAAGGACGAGCGGTGACCGAACAGGCTTCCCCCCGCCACGGGCGCGTGCGCACCCCGCGGCGGCTGGGCCGGGCCCCCGCGCCCGACGACCTGGATCCCATGGAACGCGCCTCGCGCGACACGCTGGAGGAGCACCAGCTCCGCAGGCTCAGGTGGACCCTCCGGCAGGCCTACGAGCACCAGCCGTTCTACCGGCGCAAATGCGAGGCGGCGGGAGTCGTTCCGGAGGACCTCACCGAACTGGCCGACCTGGCCCGCTTCCCCTTCACCACCAAGCAGGACCTCCGCGACGCCTACCCGTACGGGGCCATGGCGGTCCCCATGGACCGCGTCCTGCGCCTGCACGCCTCCAGCGGCACCACCGGCCACGCCACCGTCGCCGGTTACACGCGCGGCGACCTGGACATCTGGTCCGACCTGGTCGCCCGCTGCATCCGCGCCTCCGGAGGGCGGCCCGGCGAAAAGGTGCACGTGGCCTACGGGTACGGCCTGTTCACCGGCGGGCTCGGCGCTCACTACGGGGCCGAGCGGCTCGGCTGCACCGTCATCCCCGTGTCCGGCGGCCAGACGGCGCGGCAGGTGCAACTGATCCGGGACCTGCGGCCCGAGACGATCATGGTGACGCCGTCCTACCTGCTCGCCATCGCCGACGAGTTCCGCGCCCAGGGCTTCGACCCTCGGGACACCTCCTTGCGCACCGCGATCCTCGGGGCGGAGCCGTGGACCGAGGCGATGCGCGCCGAGATCGAGGGGACATTCGACCTGCACGCCGTCGACATCTACGGGATCTCCGAGGTCATGGGGCCGGGCGTGGCAAACGAGTGCGTCGAGGCCAAGGACGGCCTGCACGTGTTCGAGGACCATTTCCTGCCCGAGATCGTGGACCCGGTCGACGGCGGCGTCCTTCCCGAGGGCACCGAAGGCGAGCTCGTCTTCACCTCGCTGACCAAGGAGGCGCTGCCGGTCGTCCGGTACCGCACCCGCGACCTGTCGCGGCTGCTGCCCGGCACGGCCCGGCCCGCGTTCCGCCGGATGGCCAAGGTGAGCGGACGCAGCGACGACATGGTCGTCATCCGCGGAGCGAACCTCTTCCCCACCCAGGTGGAGGAGCAGGTGCTGCGCATCGCGGCGCTGTCCCCGCACTTCCAGCTCGTGCTGCGCAGGCCCGGGCGGCTCGACGAGCTCACCGTCCGGGTGGAGCACCGGCCGGAGGCCACGGCCACGGCGGTCGAGGAGGCCGGGGAGCGCCTGCGGGAGGCGGTCAAGGAGCACACCGGTGTGAGCGGCACCGTCGAGGTGACGGCGCCCGGAACACTGGAGCGCTCCGTCGGCAAGATCAGGCGCATCGTCGACGAGCGCCCGGCGTAGCGGCTGTGGCCTTGCGCACCGTTGCGCGGAAGGGAAGCGATCCGGGGGCGTGAATGGACCCGACACCGGTAGATTCGACGACTGTGCCCAGTACGCCCGTATCCGACGAACCGGCCCCGGCCCGGCGGCGCGCCGGGCGCCCGGGCTACGACGCGGAATCCGTGCTGCGCGTGGCCGTGCAGGTGTTCAACGAGCGCGGCTACGACGGCACCAGCATGGAGGACCTCGCGCGGGCCCTCGGCGTGACCAAGTCCGCCATCTACCACCACTTCGCGGGGAAGTCGGAACTGCTGCGGCAGTCGCTCGACCGCGCCCTGGACGCCCTGTTCGCCGTCACCCGCGAACCCGCGGCGACCAGCGGCCCCGCTATCGACCGCCTCGAACACGTGCTGCGCCGCAGCGTGCACGTCCTGGCCGACCAGCTCCCGCACGTCACGCTGCTGCTGCGGGTCCGCGGGAACACCGACGTCGAACAGCACGCCCTAGAGCGGCGGCGCGAATTCGACCACTTCGTCGGCGACCTGGTCCGCGAAGGCGTGGCGGCGGGCGACGTCCGCCCCGACATCGACCCCGCCGTGGCCGTCCGCCTGCTCTTCGGCATGGTCAACTCGATCGCCGAATGGTACCGGCCCGGGCACGGCATCGACGCGCCCGAACTCGCCGACACCGTGGCCACCGTCGCCTTTAGCGGCCTGCGCGCCTAACGGCCCTGCCCACGCACGCCGCGGGCTCCCGTGCGTCTCCCTCGTACGCGGACGTGCGGTGGTTAGGGTGAGCAGATGGAGCCGGTTCAGGCGGTCTAGGCTCAAGGGGGGTTGGCGCGTTGGCGCTGCGGGGGGTGCTGTCGCGGGGCGTCGCCGCCGCGGCGGCCCTGTTCGCGCTGATCGTGGTCACGGCGGGTCCCGCGGCCGCCTCGCCCGACGCGCCCGCGCCCGAGCGTCCGGCCGGCTCCGTGGTCCTGGTCGGTGTGCCCGGGCTCATGTGGGAGGAGATCGACCCCGACACCACCCCGCGCCTGTGGGAGCTCGCCGGGGAGAGCGCGATCGGCAACATGTCGATCCGCGCGGCGACCTCCCGCACCTGCCCGGTCGACGGCTGGCTGACCGTATCAGCGGGCCAGCGCGCCTTCAGCGAGCGCCAGCAGTACTTCATCTGCGAACTTCCCGTCCCGCCCGAGCCCGATGGCGAGGCGCGGTCGTCCCCGATTTCACCGACCACGTCGACGCCAACGCCGCCTCCTCCTACGCCGCCCGGACCGGCCTGCTGGGCCAGGCCGTCCACGACGCCGGCGGTTCCACGCTGGCCGTCGGGCCCGGTGCCGCGCTGGCCGCGGCCGATGAGAAGGGCCGCGTCGACCGCTACCTCGGCGGTGTCGGCGAGCTGGACAGCCGGGACCTGGAGGCCGCCCGGCTGTCCGTCATCGAGCTCGACGACCTGGCCGACCTCTACCTCGAACCGCCCGAGGACCCCGACGCCGAGATCGACGACGAGGACGAGAAGCCCGAGGAGGAGGAGCCGGAGCCCGACCCGATCGAGGACACCGACCGGATCGACCGTCTCGCCGCGATCGACGACCAGCTCGGCGACGTGCTGGAGGTGCTGCCGGAGGACTCCGTCCTGATGGTGGCCGGCGTCTCGGTGGAGGCCGGCGCCTCCGAGCTGAACGCCGTAATGCTGCGCGGTCCCGGCTCCGGCGGCGACCACTACGACGGCGGCTACCTGACGTCGGAGTCCACCCGGCACGACGGTCTGGTCGCGCTGACCGACGTCAGCACCACGCTGCTGCGCACGTCTGCGCTGCAGACCGAGCCCGGCATGGTCGGCCGGACGATGGCGCAGGTGGAGCGCCCGCCCACCACCGGCGAGGCGGTCGAGGAACTGGTGAAGTTCAACACGGCCGCGAAGGTCGTGGAGTCGCACACGCCCGGGTTCTTCAGCGGCCTCGTCGCCGTACAGCTGCTCATCTACGCGGCCGCCGCCTACGCGCTGCACCGCTACGGCCACCGGAACCTCCGAAAACGCGTGCACGTGCTGTCGGTGACGCGGGTCGTGGCGCTGGGGGGCGCCGCGTTCCCCGTCTCCAGCTACCTGGCCAACCTGCTTCCGTGGTGGTCGGCGAACGTTCCGCAGCTCGCCCTGCTGTGCAGTGTGCTGCTGGCCGACGCCGCCGTGGTCGCCCTGGCGATGGCCGGGCCGTGGCGGCGCACCATTCTCGGTCCGATGACCGTTGTCGCGGGCATCACCACCGTGGTCCTCTTCGTCGACATGTGCACCGGCGCCAACCTGCAGATGAACTCGCCCACCGGCTACACGCCGATCGTGGCCGGGCGCTTCTACGGGCTGGGCAACATCGCGTTCGCCACGTTCGCGACCGGGATGCTCATGACCGTCGCGGGGATCGCACACCTGCTACTGGCCAGAGGGCGGCGCACCAGCGCCATGGTCGCGGCGCTGGTGGTCGGCGTCTCCGCGCTGTTCGTCATCGGCTGGCCGGGCCTGGGCACCGACTTCGGCGGTGTGCTCGGGATCATCCCCGGGCTGGCGGTGACGGTGCTGATGATCGCCAGCCGGCGGGTGACGGCGGCGCGCATGGTCGCCGTCCTCGGCATCGCGTTCGTCGTCATCGCGCTGATGTCGTACCTGGACTACCTGCGCCCGGCGAACGAGCGCACCCACTTCGGGTACTTCGCCGGGGAGGTCCTCGGCGGCGAGGCGATGACGTTGATCACCCGCAAGCTGAGCGGGATGCTCGGCACACTGGGGAACTGGCAGCTGACCCTTCTGTCGGCGTGTGCGCTGCTCTTCCTGTTCGCGGTGCTGAACAAGCCCACCAACTGGCGGGTGGGCACGCTGCAGCGCGCCTACGAGTACGCGCCGATGCTGCGTGCCGGGCTCACCGGGTCGCTGGTCACGGCGGTGGCCGGGTTCGCCTTCAACGACTCCGGGATCGCCATCCCGGCCCTCGCGCTCACCGTGGCGGTCCCCCTGACGCTTTCGGCCTGCATATGGGTGCTGCAGCAGGAAGGGCCGGAACCGGCCACGGAATCCTCTGGGACCACTCCCACGGGAAGTGGTTCCATGGAGGAGGCTCCCGCTGACTTCCCCCGCGGCTAGCCTGATGTGTGAGACGAAGGCGACACCCGCGAGCGGGAGGATTCCGAAACGGACATGGCCCCTGAACACACGCTCGCGTCACTGAAGTCACGAATAGGCCACAGTCATGTGGTAGTGTCCTGCGGACGCCGGATATCAAGCGTCCTAGCAATGAGCGGGCGCGTCGCCTGCAGTCCGCAGGCCGTCCACCAGGGCGCACCCGACCGAAGTGAGCCGGAGTCCCGGTCGGAGCAGCCCGAGCCGACGTCGCAGCCCTGGGCGCACGACGACCACCATCCAGATGCCTGACACGCCCTCGATGTCGGCATGAGGGGTATAGCTACCGATGAATCAGCACTTCCGCCCTAACGGCGCGATCACCTGCGCGTCGACGGGCGTGTCCGACGCCCGCTCCCGACCAGGAGACGCGCGAATCGATGTGCTACCGGGTCGGGCTTTGAGAGCGCCGTCTCACCCCGGAGCGAGTATGCCCGCGCTGAAAATCACCGTCCGCAACGACGACGGGGGTGTGGTCCTCGTCCTCGTCGGAGAGATCGACATGGCCACAGAGGAGCAGTTCCACCAGGCTGTTCTACACTCCCTGGCAGAGTGGCCGCGGCAACGCGTCGTTCTGGACTGCACCCGGCTGGACTTCATCGACTCCAGTGGACTGCGGGTTCTCATCCAGTCCTACAAGGCCGCCAGGGAACGCCGGGGGACGCTCTTCATCGCCTGCGTCACCGAGCGGCTGGCCCAGATCCTGCGTGTCACCGGAATCGACACCCGGATCCCGGTCTTCCCGACGGTCGAGTCGGCGCTCGCCGCGCCCCTGGAGACCCCCAGCGCGAACTGAGTCGGACGGCCGCCGGTGAGCGAGGGCACCGCACGCTTTCCGTGCACGGCGCCCTCACAGGGCCGTTCAGACCAGCAGTAGCCATATCCCCAGCGCCAGTACGGACGCGTTCACCAGGAAGAAGACGAACACCCAGAAGGCTGCGGGCAGCCCGGTCAGCCGGTGGAGCTGGTCGGCGTCGGACTGCGGTGTGGGCTGCCGCCGGCGCTGCGCCTGCATCTCGAACACCGGCCGCACGCCGGCGAGGAGCATGAACCAGGTGAACAGGTAGGCGAAGCCGGCCTGCACCTCGGCTGGGGTGAACCAGGAGACCAGGAAGACCAGCGTGCCGGTACCGACAACGGACACGACGCCGTAGACGTTGCGGATCAGCAGCAGCATCGCGGCCAGCAGCAGGATGCTGATCCACAGCAGCGCGGTGATCCGGTTTCCGAGCAGCAGCAGGATCCCGGCGAGTCCCACCAGCGACGGCGCCACGTAGCCGGCGAACACGGTGAGGATCATCCCGATCCCGGTGGGCTTGCCCCGCGAGACGGTGACTCCGGAGGTGTCGGAGTGCAGCCGGATGCCCGTGAGCTGCCTGCCGCTGAGGAGGGCGACCAGGGCGTGGCCCCCCTCGTGGGCGATGGTCACCACGTTGCGGGCGAGGCGCCACGGATCGCGGGTGAGCACTACGAGCAGGGCACCCACTCCGGCCCCGATGATCAGCCACTGCGGAGGTGCCGGCTGGATCGTGAGAACGTCCTGCCAGACCTCTGTGAGTGTGGTTCCTTCCATCCGTCTCCTAGCGAGGGGACCGCCGGCTTCAGCCGGTGGGGAATCGCTTCCCTGACCTGTGGTACTTTCTCTTCGTCCCGCAAGGGACCGGTTCGGGCTGGACCGTAGCCTTCGGGCTGGAAGCCCCCTCCTTCAGGCGGGGGAGCGGAGTCACGGCCACCGCTTCCCTTTCCGATCAGCAACGCTAGGCGAAGCGTAGGCCATGCGTGAGGGCACCCGACACGCGTGCCGGATGCCCTCAGGGAGGAGCCCGGGCGGCGCACCGCCCGCGCGGAGTTAGCCGGTCGGTGTGATGCTGAGGGAGCCGCTGGTCGTGCTGGCGTCGATCTCCGCTTCGGCTCCACTGTCCCGGTCGACCGCGATGTCGCGGCTGCCGCTGGTGGAGCTGCCCATCACGTCGTAGGAACCGCCGGGTACCCGCAGGTCGATCGCGCCGGAGGTGGTGTCGGCCGTGATGCGCTGGAACGGTTCGGCGGCGTTGACGTCCAGGGAACCGGACGTGGCGGCGAAGTCGGCGGTGCCGAATCCGCCGTCGACCCGCACCGCGCCCGACGTGGTCTCGACCGTGAGGTCGGTGGCGCTGATCCCGTTGAGACCGACGCTTCCGGATGTCGCGGTGGCCTTGATGTTCTCTCCGGATCCGCTCGCCTGGATCGCTCCGGAGGTGGACTCCAGATCCATGTCGCCCTCGGCCCCGTGGAGCCGTATGGCTCCTGATGAGGTCCGTACCGACGTGTCGGCGGTCACGTCCGTGGTCTCCACCTGCCCCGACTTGGTGGACACCGACAGCGGTGCCCCGCCCTCGACGGCCCGGACGCCCACCGCGCCGGAGGCGGTCTCCACCGTGATCTCGGTGCCCTCCGGAACGCCGATCTCGTAGTCCGCGCTGCAGCCGCCGAAGCCACCGAAGATCAGCATTCCGGTGCACCTGGCCTCGGCGTTCACCGTGCTGTCGCCGTCCAGCCGGACGTCCTCCTCGACGGAGTGCAGCGGGTTGCCGCGCAACGTGCGCTCGACGGTGACCGTGTCCCCGTCGGTGCCCGTGATCCGGGTCCCCCCCGATGTCTGGTTGTCCACCACGAGCCGTTCGGCCCCGTCGAACGTGTCGCCGCGGGACTCGGAGCTGGTGGCCACCCCGCCCACGGCGCTCAGCCCGCCGACGACCAGCGCCGCGATCGCGACGCAGACCCCGATGACCAGCCAGCCGAAGTGCCGCTGGCGCGGTTCCTTGCTCGATGAGGCGTAGAGGCCCCTGCCACTGAACGTCATGCCCTTTCCTCTCCGGGGTGATTGGCCCCCGTCGTCGTCCCCGTCACTGAGCCGGCTCCGGCCGCGTTCGGCCCGGTACCGCGCAGGTACTCCAGGACCGCCAGCACCCGGCGGTGGTCGTGCTCGTGCCGTCCCAGGCCGAGCTTGCTGAAGATCGCGCGGATGTGCTTCTCGACCGCGCGCTCGGTGATGAACAGGCGCTCCGCGATCCCCACGTTGTTCGCTCCCTCCGCCATCACGCCCAGGACCTCGTTCTCGCGCGGGCTGAGGAGGTCGAGCGCGCTGTCGTGCTTGCGGCTCAGCAGCTGGGAGACGACCTCGGGGTCGATGGCCGCCCCGCCGGCGGCGACCCGGCGCAGCGTCTCCAGGAACTCGTCCACATCGGCGACGCGGTCCTTCAGCAGGTACCCGACCTTGGCGGAGCCGCCGCCGAGCAGCTCCGCCGCATACCTGCCGACCACGTGCTGGGACAGCAGCAGAACGGCCACGTCCGGGTACTCGCGCCGGATCCGGATCGCGGCGTGCATCCCCTCCTCGGAGTAGCCAGGGGGCATGCGGATGTCCACGATGCACAGGTCGACCCCGTCGTGCTCGGCGACGGCCGCGAGCAGCTCGTCGGCGTCGTCGGCGTGCGCCACGATCTCGATGCCCTCGTCCTCGAGCAGCTTCGATATCCCGCTGCGCAGCAGAACCGAGTCCTCGGCGATGATGATCCGCACGGTCAGGCCTCCCAGGGGATGTCGGCGGTGAGGACGGTCCCCCCGCCTTCGGGGCTGTACAGCCGCAGCTCGCCGTCCACCGCGTCGACCCGGTCCCAGAGGCCGTAGAGGCCGGTACCGGTCTCGGGGTCGGCGCCGCCCGCGCCGTCGTCGGTCACGGTGAGCCGCAGCAGGTCCCCGCCGGTGCCCGCGACCCGCTCGGCGCGCACGGTGACGCTTCGGGCATCGGCGTGTTTGGCGACATTGCTGAGCGCTTCGCACGTCACGTAGTAGGCGACCCCCTCGGCCCGGCGCGAGGGCCGCTCCGCCAGGTCCACATCGAGGCGGACCGGCAGCGGGCAGCGGCCCGCGGCGACCGGCAGCGCCGCCTCCAGGCCGTGGTCGGTGAGGACCCCGGGGTGCAGCCCTCGTGCGACCTCGCGCAGCTCGGCCATGACCGCCCGGGCCTCGGAGTGCGCCTCCTCCAGGAGCGCGCGGGCGGCGGCCGGGTCGCGCTCGAACTTCGCCCGCGCCCGGCTCAGCGTCATGGTCACCGAGAGCAGGCGCTGCTGGGCGCCGTCGTGCAGGTCGCGTTCGATCCGGCGGCGCTCGGCCTCGGCGGCGTCGACCATCCGCGACCGGCTGTCCCGCAACTGGACCAGGCGGCGCCGGACCCGCGCCTCGGGGGCGTCGAACAGCAGTCGCCGGGTCACCACGACCTCCAGCCGGACCAGGGGCAGGACCAGCCAGATCCCCAGCACACCGGCGACCGGGCCGAGGACGATCCAGGCGAGCGGCGCCGGGCTCGTGTTCAGCGCCTCGTAGAGCGCCCCCTCGGCCGCGGCGTAGCCGAGCCCGATCAGGGAGCCGACGGCGCCGCCGATGCCGAACCCGATCAGGCCGAGGATAAGCCCGCCGGAGAAGATCCCCTGGACCGCGGCGACGGTGCTGTAGAGCAGCGCGGACCACGCCTCCCTACCGAAGACGTAGCCGGCCAGCCGGGCCGGGCCGGTACTCGGCGCCGTGGGGTCGGGAGCGCGGGTCTCGACGACGCCGAAGACGTTCTCCAGCCGGCTGCGCTGGATGTGGCAGGCCAGCCGGGCCAGAAGCGTGGCGGCGGCCGGGAAGAGCACCAGGAACAGGACGGCGCCGGCGAGGAAGTGGCCGGGCGGGAGGGCCGGGCCCTCCGACAGCGGGACCGCGACCACCGTTCCCAGCCATACCGCGGAGCCGATCAGCATGGCGGCCGGAACCAGGTACCCGAGCGAGAGGGCGAACGAGGTGAGCAGGTGGAACAGTGCGACCAGCCGCTCCCGCCACGGCCGCTCGGCGGCGATCTCCGCCCCGACGCCGACCGCCCGGGCCCTGGCCTTGACGATGAGGGTGCCCGCCATTCCCGCCTACTCTCGTTCGTCTCCCCTCTCCTCAAACCTAGGCTTCGGACGTCACACCCGCTATGGCGGCAGCACAACAGCGGCGGGTAGTGCTGGCACACCCGCGGAGACGCAAAAGTACGCGCACCGGCGCGGGCCGGGGATTCGCCGGGCCGGCCGGACCGAGACCGTTCACCTCGTGCTCATCTGTTCGTCGAAATCGGCAGTGGCCAGCAGTGACCCACGGTACAATAATTACTAGCAGTAGTTATCTAACTGCGTTCGGAAAATACACCTCCACGAACACCTGCGCACCGCGCCGCGGGCCACCACGACCCGGCCCGCCCCGCGCGCACCGGCGAACGAGACCGGGCGGGGACCGCCGCCCGTCTCGCGCCCCGGTGCTCACCCGGTCCGTCCGCGCATAGGAGGGGGACGCGCGGACGGACCGGTCCCGGCTACCGGTCCTCGGCCAGCGCCTTGAGGCGGACCAGGGTCTCCTCGATGGCCCGGGCGTTGCGGGCCGGCCATCCGGCCAGCCGGTAGAGGAACGGGACCGCATAGGAGTAGTCGAAGGTCTCGGTCACCCGCGTAGCGCCGTCGGCCAACGGCTGCAGCTCCCAGCGCCAGCGGTGCCTGCCGAAATGCCGCCACGCGAGCACCCGGTTCTCCTCGAACTCCACTACGCGGTTGCTCATGCGATACGGCAGGCCTATCCGCATGCGCATCCCGAACCGGTCCCCGGGGCCGAGACGCTCCGGGCCCTCGATCAGCCCGTGCACGGATCCGGAGCCGTCGAAGTCGGGGTGGCGGTGCGGGGCGGCGATGATGCCGAAGATCCGCTCCGCCGGGGCGTCGATCACGACGCTGCGCGCAACCTGGTTCTTGGCCATGCGCGCATCATCTCAGGCCGCGGCCGCACCGGCGCCCTACCCCCGGACCAGGTGGCGCTCGATGGCCGCCAGGGTGCGGTCGGCCACCGAAACGTGCATCACCCAGAACGCGCCCTTGCGCAGTGGAAGCTGCTGCGAGACCGGCGCGCCCAGCCGCTCCAGCGCGGCGGTCATCAGCTCGGCGACGAGTTCCCCATGCGTGCACACCACAGTGGGCTCCCCCTCGTCCAGCAGGCGGGCGAACGCGGCGTGCGCGCCGAGGCGGTCGAACGTGGTCCGCGACCGGCTCACCGGCTGCGCGGTGAACGCGCGCTCGGTGCGGACTTCGACGTTGTGGGCCACCGAGTACGGCAGCACGGTTTCGGTGCAGCGCGCGGCCGCGGAGGTGACCGCACGGGGAGCGCCGTAGGCGGCGAGGAGATCGGCGACCTCCAGGGCGTCGGCGCGGCCGACCTCATCGAGCGGGCGGAGCAGGTCGTTGTCGTCCCAGTTGCGTTTCTCGCCCGCGGAGGCGTGCCGGAGCAGAATCACCGGGAACGTATCCAGCGGGCCGCAGGCGAAGTTGTCCAGTACCTGGACGTCGTGCTGGTAGTTGAGCCGCGTGCGCGCCTCGGACAGCGGCACCCACTCCATGACGTCGACCTCGTCGTTGGGAGCGAAGGAGGAGGCCCCCAGCGGGGTGGCCGCCCACCATTCCACCTGTTTGGGCCAGCCGCTCCGGAGGTAGCGCTGCGGCGGTATGCGCCGCCCCAGCACCGGCCGCAACCCGGTCTCCTCGGTGACCTCGCGTACCGCCGCGGTGAGCAGGTGCTCCCCGTTCTTCACCTTGCCTTTGGGCAGCGTCCAGTCGCCGCGGTCGGGCCGGTGGATGAGCGCGACCTCGTTCTCCTCTGCGCCGGTGTCCCGCCACAGCACGGCCCCCGCCGCTCGGATGGGTTCCATGTAGCCGCCCGGCGCCGTGTCGCGGGGCGGGAAGGCGCTGGTGACGGAAATCTCCCCGCTGCCGTACTCAGGCATCGACGACTCGGAGATGGCGGTCCCCGCGCAGGGTGGTCTGCAGGTCCGGCAACGGCTCTCCTCCGGCGCCGTGCGTGACACGGCTCCACGTTCCGTCCGGGGCGAGCCGCCAGGAGGCCGTGTTGTCGGCCATGGCCAGATCCATCAGCCGGACCAGGCGCACCCGGTGGTCGGGGTCGGCCACCCCGACGAGCGCCTCGACCCGGCGGTCCAGGTTGCGCGGCATGAGATCGGCGCTGCCCAGCCACACGTGCGGCTCTCCCCCGTTCTCAAAGACGAAGATCCGGGAGTGTTCCAGGAACCGCCCAAGGATACTGCGCACCCGGATCGTCTCGGAGAGTCCCGGCACTCCCGGGCGCAGCACGCAACTGCCGCGCACCCACAGGTCGATGGGGACGCCGGCCCGCGACGCCTCGTACAGCGCGTCGATGATGTCCTCGTCCACCAGGGAGTTGATCTTGATCCGGATGCGCGCCGGTTCGGACCGGGCCGCGTTCTCCATCTCCTTCCGGATCAGCGACATGAGCGCCTCGCGCAGCCCGCCCGGCGCCACGAGCAGCCGGCGGTACCGCTTCTTCCGGGAGAAGCCGGTGAGGTGGTTGAACAGGTCACTGAGGTCCTCCCCGACCTCGGGGTCGGCGCTGAACAGGCCGAAGTCCTCGTAGACCCCGGCCGTGGAGGGGTTGTAGTTGCCGGTACCGATATGGCCGTAGCGGCGCAGCGTGCCGTCCTCGTCCCGCCGCACGATCAGGGCGAGTTTGCAGTGGGTCTTCAGGCCGACCAGGCCGTAGACGACGTGGCAGCCGGCCTCTTCCAGCTTGCGCGCCCACTGGATGTTGTTCTGCTCGTCGAAGCGCGCCTTGACCTCGACGAGTACCACGACCTCCTTGCCCGCCCGGGCCGCCTCGATCAGGGACTCCACGATCGGGGAGTCGCCGCTGGTGCGGTAGAGCGTCTGCTTGACTGCCACGACCCGGGGATCCGCCGCCGCGAGCTCCAGGAACCGCTCGGTGGTCGCCGCGAACGACTCGTAGGGGTGGTGCACCAGCAGCTCGCGCTCGCGGATCGCCTCGAAGAGGCTCTGCTCCCCCTGCAGCGCGCGCGGCTCCACCGGCACCATCGGCGCGAACTTCAGCTCCGGCCGGTCCAGGTCGGCGATCTGGTTCAGGCCCGCCAGGTTGAGCGGCCCGGGGACCCGGTAGATCTCCCCACGCTCGGCGCCGAGCTCCTCGCGCAGGATCTCCAGCACCGCGTCAGAGATCGTCTGCTCCACCTCCAGCCGCACGAGCGGGCCGAAGCGGCGGCGCAGCAGCTCGTTCTCCAGCGACTGGATGAGGTCGTCGGTCTCGTCCTCGTCGACCTCCAGGTCGGCGTTGCGGGTGACCCGGAAGGCATGGTGCTCCAGCACCTCCATGCCCTCGAAGAGCTGCTGGAGATGGCCGGCGATGACGTCCTCCACCGGAACGAAGCGGTCATCGCCGAGCTCGATGAACCGCGGCAGCACGGAAGGCACCTTGATCCGGGCGAACATGCGCCGCCCGGACTGCGGATCGCGGACGGTGACCGCGAGGTTGAGGGAACGCCCGGAGATGTAGGGGAACGGGTGCGCCGGATCCACCGCGAACGGGGTGAGTACGGGATAGACGGCGCGCTGGAAGAACCGCCGCATGCGGTGGCGCTCGGTTTCGTCGAGCCCGTCCCAGCGCACGATCCGGATCCCGGCCTCGACCAGCGCCGGCGCCACTGAACGGTCGAAGCATCCGGCGTGCCGCAGCATCAGTTCGTGGGTGACCTCGGCGATGCGTTCCAGGAGGTCGCGAGGATGGTGCCCGCTCGGGGAGGCCACGGACAGCCCGGTCGCCAGGCGACGTTTCAGTCCGGCCACCCGGACCATGAAGAACTCGTCGAGGTTGCTGGAGAAGATGGCGAGGAACCGGGCCCGTTCCAGGAGCGGGATGTCGGTGTCCTCGGCGAGTTCGAGCACACGCTGGTTGAAACGCAGCCATCCTTCCTCCCGGTCCATGAACCGATCGGCCGGAAGACGGTCGGCGCTCTCAGCGCTCTGCCCTATATGCACCGGTTCCACACTCACGGCTCGCAGGGTCCCCCATCCACATGAACCAGCAAGGGCCACACGGCGACCGTGCCCTTACAGCGATGTGTAGTCCGATTCCATACCCTTCCGGCCTCGACGGACCACCCGGTTTTCCGGATATTCCGGAGACGTGACGTTTCCGCCGGCGCGCGGGCGGAGACGGCCCCTTCCCGGAAGGGCTACGACCACAGCACTGCGGCCACCGGGAGCACGATGAGCGTGACGACACCGAACTGCAGCAGGAAGTTGAGCCAGATATTACGGTAGCGGGACCACAGGTAGCCGTAGAGCAGCGCGGCGGCCCCCTGCACGGCGATCGCGGACGCTACCGCGTTCAGCACCCCGCTGGGGAAGGTGGCGCCCACGAGGCTCGTCAGCGCGTAGACCAGGGCCACCAGCACAATGGCCGGCCAGCGCCCGAACAGCACTTCCAGCCGGGTCTGCAGGAACCCCTGGAAGAAGACCACCTCCAGCAGGGCGGTGGCGATGTAGCCGATCGCCAGGGCGGCCAGAACGTCGTAGTGCTCGGGTACCGACCCCATTTCGGGCGGGTGCTCGGCCCAGGGGATCAGTACGAACACGAGGTAGCCGACGACGGGGACCAGGCCGGCCCAGCGCCACGGCTCGAAGACCCGGACGGCCAGCTTCGGCAGGGTGAAGTCCTGCGAGTTCCGCATGACCCCGGAAGCGCCGATCAACATCAGCGGGACGAAGAGCAGGAAGAGGAACTTCGAGGTGTGGTACGACAACGGCGCCAGTCCGGGATCCATCGCACCGAAGACCGGGTCCAGCAGCAGCTTCGATACCAGGAAACCGGCCAGGCACGCCACCAGGACCACCGTCTCCGGACCCGGCGCGCGCCCTTTCATGGTGGCGTGCAGCCGCTCGGCCATCTCCCGCTCCGGAACCCACGGGGGGATCCACCGGATGAGCAGCATGCCCAGGGCCACCGGCATCCAGAGCGTCCAGGCCTCGCCCGGCATGTGATCCCCGGTGGTGAGGACGCGGGTCTCTCCGGTTCCGAAGAGCAGGAGCACGACCGCGGCGAAGACCACGGCCCCCGCGCAGAGCACCCTGCGCCGAACGGCCGTGCCGAACATGTCCCCCCTTCCGCGCCCGGGAAGGCGTCCCGGACCGTCGGTTCCCGCGACCTGACTCTCCGGCTCGGGGGGCTGCCGTGACCCTACCTGCTGCGGGAAGCTTTCATACCACTTTACCCAGCGGAAAGAGCAAGCTGACCTTTGGGCGGGTTTACCCAACTATGCGCACAGTGGGGGCAATGACCAGCGTAAGCATCCCCCCGCGCAGCAGGACGCTCAACCAGATGTTGCGGTAGTGCGACCACACGTAGCCCAGCAGCACGCCGATCACGCCGTAGATCAGCAGCGCGCATCCCAGCCGGTGCAGGGCCCCTTCCGCGGAGAGGGCGGTGATCTCGCCGTAGCCGTCCATGGCCGCGTAGGTCAGGGCGAACAGCAGCGAGGTCACGGTGATCCCGCCCCAGCGTCCGACCGCCCTCTCCAGTCGGGTCTGCACCATGCCGCGGAAGAAGACCTCCTCGGGCACGGTGATCGCGACGAAGGCGAGCAGCATGACGAACAGGAAAACGCCGGGCGGGGGGAACGGCTCGCCGCGCAGCCCCAGTCCCACCAGGCCGATGCAGACCAGGACGGGAAGGGCGCCGAGCCAGCGCCAACTCTCGGTCACCCGCATCACCAGCGCGGACATGGCTGGGGCGTTCCCGCTCAGCGTGCTACCCGCCCGGTCCACGAAGAGGATCGGCAGCACGAGGAGGAAGAGCACCCGGAGTGCGGGGACGACCGTGACATACACGTCGGGCGGGAACGCCGCGCCGAGCAGACGCGGCAGAGCGACCGTCCCGCTGACGAAACACAGCAGGAAGAGGAGCAGCCAGCACAGTTCGGCTCTGATCGGATGCTCCTCCAGAGCGTTCCGGGTCCGCTCGTCCAGCTTCCGCCGCCGGCGACGTGTGACGATGGCCCGGGTCAGAACGATCCCGGTGATCGCGGGAAGCCACACCGTCCACAGCGGGTTCGCCCCGTGCCACGCCACCTCGACCGGCAGTGCCGGATGGGCCAGCAGCGCGGCCACCAGAGCCACCGCATAGGCGGCAAGGCTTCCCCAAAGCACCCATCTGAACACGCTCGTCCCCGATTTCTCCCCTGGATTCGGAAACTCCAGTCTGACCCGGGAGAAACCAGTTGTGACTCAATAACTACGGTATGTCGTTATCCTTTACCCGCGCGCTCGGCCTGCTCCAACGCGGCCAGCGCGGTCACCGCCCCCAACTCCCAGCAGGCCTCGCCCTCGGCACGGCCGATCTCCCCGACGGCCGTGACCGGCGGGCGGTGGCGTTCCCACCCCATACCCTTGGCGATGGACTCGACGGCGCGCACCGCGCCGGTGGTGTCGCTGTTCCCGTGCACGTACAGGGCGTACGGCAGGCCCGTGGTGTCGGTCAGGCACGGGTAGTAGACCGTGTCGAAGAAATGCTTCAGGGCACCGGACATGTATCCGATGTTCGCGGGGGTACCGAGGATGACGGCGTCCGCGGCGAGCACGTCCGGAGCCGCCGCGCCCAGCGCCGGCCGTGTTGCGACCTCGACCCCCTCGATGTCCTCGTTGCGGGCCCCCTCCAGAACCGACTCCAGCATCGACTGGGCCGACGGCGAAGGCGTGTGGTGAACGATCAGCAGTCGTGCCATGGGGTCAGGGTCGCACGGCGCGGCCGGTGATGGCGGAGGCGGCCCGGAGCGGCCGTTGCGGGCCGCCTCCGCCATCACCGGCCCGGGTTCACCCGGATTCCAGCACGGCGTGCAGGAACGACTTCGTACGCTCCTCACGCGGTTCACCGAAGATCTGGTCGGGCGGGCCGTCCTCCAGGATCCGCCCGTGGTCGAACATGAGCACGCGGTGCGACACGTCCCTGGCGAACCCCATCTCGTGGGTGACCGCCAGCATGGTGATGTCGGTCGTCCGCGCGATCTCCCGGAGGACGTCGAGCACCCCCGCGACCAGTTCCGGGTCGAGGGCCGAGGTCACCTCGTCCAGCAGCAGGATCTCCGGGCGCATGGCCAGCGCCCGGGCGATCGCGACCCGCTGCTGCTGGCCTCCGGAGAGGCGGGTCGGGTGCTCGTCGATCCTCTCCTTGAGCCCGACCATGTCCAGCAGTTCGGCGGCCCTCTCGTCGGCCTCCCCCCTGGGGACCCCCAGGCTGTGGATGGGCGCCTCGGTGATGTTCCGCCGCACGGTCATGTTCGGGAACAGGTTGAACTGCTGGAAGACCATCCCGATCTTCTTGCGCACGGCCCGCTGGTACTTCTCGTTGGCCGGCACCAGATGGTCGCCCTTGTACATGTGGCTCAGCGGATCGCCGTTGACCCAGATGACACCGCCGTCGATCTGCTCCAGGGTCATCAGCAGCCGGAGGATCGTCGTCTTCCCCGACCCGCTGGGACCGATGAGCGTCACGCGCTGCCCCGGCTGCACGGTGAAATCGAGCTCGCGCAGCACAACGTTGTCACCGTACTGCTTGACGACCTTCTCGAACCTGATCAGCGGCTGTTGGACCGCGTCCCCCGGCCCGGGGACGTCCGGGGAGGCATCGGGACGGATCGTGTCCTGAATGTTCTGCTCAGACTGCGGCATAGCGTCGCTCCAGGAATCGGATACCAATCGCGGAGAGCACGCTCACGACGATGAAGAGCACACCGACCGCGGAGATCGTTTCGAGGTACTTGAAGTTCTCGCCGCCGAGCCGGTTGGCCTCGAACAGCAGCTCGGGCACGGTTATGGCGAACAGCAGGGGCGTGTCCTTGAACATCGCGATCAGGTAGTTGCCCAGAGCCGGAATGACCCGGCGGATGGCCTGCGGCAGGATCACCGAGGTCCAGGTACGGACGCCGGGCAGGCTCAGTGCCCTGGCCGCCTCCCACTGCCCCTTCGGCACCCCGTCGAGTCCCGAGCGGTACACCTCCGCGGTATAGGCCGCGTAGTGCACGCCGAGCGCGATGACGCCTGCTGTCAGTGGAGTGAGTGCGATGCCGGCCGATGGCAGCACGTAGAACACGAAGAACAGCTGCACGAGGAGCGGGGTGCAGCGGATGAACTCCATGATCCAGAAGACCGTCTTGGCGACCGTCGGCGGCGCCCCCTTCCGGACCATGGCCACCACCAGCCCGAGCACGAGCGCCAGCGCGTACCCCATGACCGTCGCCAGGACGGTGTAGCGCAGCCCGGCCAGCAGGGCGGGCATCGCCTCGACGATGAAGTCCCAGTCCATCACGACTCACCGCCTCTCGCCACGCCGGCCATGCTGGGAATCGCCCTCTTCTTCGCGGGCCTGTCCGGGAGGCGGCCCAGGCGCCGGTTCGCCCGCCGCTCCGCCATGCGCGTGAGGAACAGGAAGATCTGGGCGAGGATGAAGTACATGATCAGGGCGGCGAGGAACGCCAGCAGCGTCTCGCCGGTGAAGGTGCGCATCTGCTGGGCCACGAACGTCAGGTCCGACACCGCGATCAGCGAGACGACGGCGCTGCCCTTCATCAGCTCGATGACCAGGTTGCCGAACGTCGGCAGCATCTGCGCCCACGCCTGGGGCAGGATCACCAGACGCATGCGCTGCAGCGGTTCGAAGTTGAGCGCGACGGTGGCCTCGTACTGCGCGCGCGGCACGGCGTTGATGGCGCCGCGCACGTTCTCCGCGCCATAGGCTCCGACGTTGAGGCCCAGCGCCAGGATCGCGGCGACCACCGGCTCCAGCCGGTACCCGATGAGCAGCGGCATCGCGTAGAACAGCCAGAACATCAGGACCAGGGCCGCGACCCCGCGGAAGATCTCGACGTAGACGGTGGCGATCGCGCGCGCCACGAGGCTGCGCATCGTACCGAGGATCCCGAAGATCATCGAGATCACGAACGCGAGCGCGCAGCCGCCGACGGTGATCATCAGCGTGTACCACGCGCCGTTGAGATATATCGGCAGCGAGTCGGTGAAGAATGTCATCGAGACTCCCCAGAGCTCAGGCTTCGCACAGATCAGCGGCCGTCAGATCACCGGGAAGCTCATCGGCGGAGAACCCGAACGGTTCGATGATCTCCAGGAGCCGCCCGCTCTCCTTGAACTCCTCCAACTGCGTGTTGAAGGCTTCACGCAGGTCACCGTCCTCCTGGCGAACGGCGAACCCGCCGCCTCCGACCTGCTCCTCGCCGTCGATCACGGGGAAGAACGCCTCGGTCACCTCGAACGGCCCCCCGCGGACGTCGAGCATCCAGCGCAGCGAGATCGCGGTCAGGGAGACCGCGTCGATCCGGCCGGTCTCCAGCAGTTCGAAAAGGCTGGAGGGGTCGGCCGCGGTCTGGACCTGATCGCCGGGAACGCCCGCGTCCTCCGCGGTCTGCTGCTCAACGGTGGCGTTCATGACCCCCAGGGTCAGGTCCTGGTTCTCCACGAACGCTCCGAAACTCTCGATCCCCTCGGGGTTTCCCTCGGGAACCAGGAAGGCCGTCCTGGCCAGGTAGTCCGGGTTGGTGAACGCGACCTCCTGGCAGCGCTCTGGTGTGATCGCCATGCCGGCGGCGACCATGTCGAACTGGCCGCCGAGCAGCCCCGGGATCAGGCCGTCGAACTGGACGGGGACCCCCCGGAGCGCGTCGATGCCCAGTTCACCGAAGATGGCCCTGGCCAGCTCGGGGGCCTGTCCGGTCAGCTCACCGGTTTCGACGTCGGTGTAGCCGTACGGGGCTTCGTTGGCGAACCCGACGCTGATGTAGCCCTGCTCCCGGATGCGGTCCATCGTGTTTCCGGTTCCGACACGCGAACACGCGCCCAACAGCGTGGGCCCCGCCACCACAGCCAGGCCGACACCCCCCACCCCGGTCAGGAACCGGCGCCGGTCCATGCCGCCGCCTCTGATTCTCGTCATCGGTACTCCTCGACGAACCAGCACGGCGCTCCCTCCGCGACGGAGGGAGCGCCGTGTGCAGTGCGGGGATATTCGTTGTGTTCAGAGTGATACCCCGGGTCATATGCTCTTCATGCGCGCCGTTCCAGGTCGCGTGAGCGGCCCCGGCTGTATGCGGAACGAACACCATGTCCGGTGATTGCCCGCCATGTCCGGTCGCCAACGATCGGCGAAACGGGGCGTTACCCACTGGTTACGTTCGAGTCCGAAAAATAACGATCAGGAAACGGATTCCGGGATCCGCGCCGCCCTATCGCACCGGGGTGAAGTCGCGCGACGCGATGAACGTGGGGCGCCGCGCGGGAGCGGCGTAGGGCTCCACACAGGTGTTCTCGACACTGTTGAACACGATGAAGACGTTCGACCGCGGGAACGGCGTGATGTTGCCGCCGGAGCCGTGCATGCAGTTGGAGTCGAACATCGTGGCGCCGCCGGCGGGCCCGGTCAGCACGTCGATGCCGTGCTTCCCGGCCAGGATCGACAGGCTGCTCTGGTCGGGTGTCCCGATCTCCTGGTGCCTCAGCGACGCCCGGTAGTGCTCCTCGGGCGTCTCCCCGACGCACGACACGAAGGTCGTGTGCGAGCCGGGCATGATCATCAGGGCGCCATTGTGTACGTAGTTGTCGGTGAGGGCGATGGAGATGCTCACCGCACGCATCCGGGGCATCCCGTCCTCGGCGTGCCAGGTTTCGAAGTCCGAGTGCCAGAAGAAGTCTCCGCCGCCGAAACCGGGCTTGTAGTTGACGCGGCTCTGGTGCACGTAGACGTCGGAGCCCAGGATCTGGCGGGCCCGGCCGACGACGCGCGGGTCGCGCACCAGGTCGGCGAAGACCTCGCTGACCTTGTGGACCTCGAAGACGGAGCGCACTTCGTCGGACGACCGCTCGACGACGACGCGCTCGTCGTTCTTCAGTTCCGGGTCCTCGGTGAGGCGCCGCAGCTCGGCGCGGTACTTCTCCAGCTCCTCGGTGCTGATGAGGGACCCGATCTGCAGGTAGCCCCGATCGTCGTACTGGTCGAGGCCGGCCTGGTCGATGGGGCCGCCGTCGGCCTCACCCCAGACCGTCGCGTCCCTGCGGTACAGCAGTGCCGGAGTGGTGTCCTTGCGGGTCGGGTAGTCGTCCATGGTCGGCTGCTCGAAATCGCTCGTCAACACACTCATGGCCATACCCCTGGGGGATTCGCTCCCTTCTCGGTCGGTGCCCGGCGGCTCCTCGTACGGCTCGCCGGTCTCTTCGTGCAAAGTGCGGAAAAGCGCGGCAAACGCCGCCTTCCGGTAAACGCGACGTGCGGGGCACGGCGTTCCGCGCCCCGCCCGCAGATGGTCACTTGGCGGGCGTCGCCGCCGCGTCGTCCTCATCGGTCAGCAGCGGGTACACGCCGTTCTCGTCGTGCACCTCGCGCCCGGTCACCGGAGGGTTGAAGACGCACAGCACGCGGAAGTCGGTCTTCGGGCGGACGATGTGGTGCTCGTGCCCGTCGAGGAGGTAAAGCGTCCCGGGGGTGATCAGGTGGGTCTCACCGGTCTCCTCGTTGACCAGCTCCGCCTCGCCTTCGATGCAGTGGACCAGTTCAACGTGGTTGGCGTACCACATGCGGGTCTCGGTGCCCGCGTACAGCACGGTCTCATGGAACGAGAAGCCGACGCCTTCCTTGGCCAGGATGATCCGCCGGCTGCGCCAGTTCTCGGTCTGGATGTCGCGGTCGGTGCCGTCGACCTCGTCCAGGCTGCGAACGATCACGGTGTACTCCTCTGCCTGTCGGTGGTGCTCCTGCGGAACGGCGGGCCCCGGAGTGCCTCCGGGACCCGCGCCAGGTGTTCCTGATTATGCAACCCCTGTGTATCAGGCTGACTGGGTGACCTTGACCGCAGCGCGAGCCGCCTCGGCGATGATGTCGAGGCCGCGCTCCAGCTCCTCCTCCGTGGTGGTGAGCGGCGGAAGCAGCTTGGCGACCTCGTCCTCGGGACCGGAGGTCTCGATGAGCAGCCCGCGGTCGAACGCCTCCTTGCTGACCAGGCTCGCGATCGTCTCGTCCTCGAAGGCGAGCCCGCGGGCCATTCCCCGGCCGCGGACGTGCGCGCCGGTGCCGGGGTGCTCCTCGGCTATGGCGCTCAGCCGGGTTTCGATGAGCCTGCCCTTGGCCAGGGTTCCCTTCTGCAGCTCGTCGTCGCGCCAGAAGGTGTCGAGCGCGGCGGTGCCGGTGACGAAGGCGGGGTTGGGGCCGCGGAAGGTCCCGTTGTGCTCACCGGGCTCCCAGACGTCCAGCTCCTCCTTGAGGAGTGTGAGGGCCATCGGGATCCCGTACCCGCTGATCGACTTCGACAGCGTGACGATGTCCGGTCTGATCCCGGCCTCTTCGAAGCTGAAGAACGGTCCGGTGCGACCGCACCCCATCTGGATGTCGTCCACGATCAGCAGGAGCTCGTACTCCTCGCAGAGTTCGGCGAGACCGCGCAGCCACTCCGCGCTGGCCACGTTGATCCCGCCCTCGCCCTGCACGGTCTCCACGATGACCGCGGCAGGCTTGTCCAGGCCGCTGCCGCTGTCCTCCAGCAGACTGCGCAGCCAGAGGAAGTCCGGGGTCTGGCCGTCCATGTAGTTGTCGAACGGCATGGTCGCGGCGTGGCTCAGCGGCACCCCGGCCCCGCCGCGCTTCATCGAGTTGCCGGTAACGGCGAGCGCGCCCAGCGTCATGCCGTGGAAGCCCTTGGTGAAGCTGATGATGGTCTCGCGGCCGGTGTACTTCCGGGCGAGTTTCAGCGCGGCCTCGACCGCGTTGTTCCCGGCGGGACCGGGGAACTGGACCTTGTAGTTGAGGCCGCGCGGGCGGAGGACGGTCTCGTCGAACGTCCGCAGGAACTCCCGTTTGGCGGTGCTGTAGGCGTCCAGGCTGTGCACGATCGAGTCGCTCATGAGGTACTCGATGAGTTCGGATTTCAGTTTCGGATGGTTGTGTCCGTAGTTGAGGGAACCGGCACCCGCGAAGAAGTCGAGGTAAGGACGCCCCGATTCGTCGTAGATATAGCTGCCCCGCGCCTCGTTGAAGACGACCGGCCAACTGCGGCAATAGCTGCGGACTTCCGATTCGAGGCGGTCGAAGATCTCCATCGTGTGTTCCTTGGTTCCTTTCCCCAGGTTCGTGGGCTCGTGGCTTTGACGACGGGGTGGTCAGGATCGGGTGTGCGGTCGGGGCGTTGCGGGTCGTTGCAGGTCAGGACAGCGGGCCGATCCGGACGAGCTCCTCGGGCTCGTGGCCCTCGGAGCCCTCCCGTGGAAAGTGCTCGTGTTCGAACAGCGGCGTCCACTCCAGTGGTGCGCCGCGGTCACGGGCGAAGGAGGCGAACAGCGCCCTGGAAGCCGTGTTGTCCGGGGTGACCGTAGCCTCCAGATGAGCGATTCCGCGGGAGGCGATGCGCTCACCGATGTGGTCCAGCATCCGGCGGGCCAGACGCCGCCCCTGGAAGGACGGGTCGACCGCCACCTGCCAGAGGAAGTAGGTGTCGGGCCGGTCCGGCCGCACGTAGCCGATGACGAATCCGCGCAGCTCGTGTTGGTCATCGTGGGCGACGACGCTCGTCTTCGCGAAGTCCCTGCACCACAACAGGTAGGCGTAGGGAGAGTTGACGTCGAGTCCCGCCTCGCCCGCGAGGCGCCACAGGTGCCGTCCATCATCGAGCGACGGCGACGCCAAGCGCGCGTCGCCGCTGCCCGGACTGCCCGCGACTACTGAGGGGTTACGCGCGGCGCCAGACCGGTCGGGAGTTTCAGGTTCGGTTTGTTGATGAGGCACGTCGATGGAACATAGCGAACGTTCCTGAGCAGCGTGTTTCGTGCGATCATGACGGATGTTTCATGCCTGTTTCAGAGGGTACGACTCGTTCATTTAGCGCCGGTCGTCACCTTACGTGGCCAAAACGGGGGTTCAGACCGCCGCCCGCGGGACCGCCACGCACGCCTTACTCACCAGGGGATTCAGGACAGCTACCGGGGGTACACGCCAAGGCGCCAACGGGGGCGCCGCCCGGAGAACACCCGGTCCCCCAACCCCACAAGATAGGGCTTTCGCAGCAAATTTTAAGCGTGTGTTAACTCACACGAATTCGGGTGAATCCTCGCGACATACCCGCGAAAGGATTAGAGAGGCCGTCCGGGGACATACGCGTGGTCGACGCCGCCCCGGGCCGGGGCGCGCCCCCGGCCC